>CASDRB010000008.1 GCA_949283025.1 uncultured bacterium | reverse complement strand
CCATGATATATAGCAATTAATAATGTATCTTTAGGTAAAGTTAAATCTTTTAATTTCTTACCAGCTGAAATAGAAGTATCACTAACTAAAAATTGAATAATAGAGTGATCTCCTTTTGATAATTTCATAAGAGTCATAAAATTCTTCATTGACATTTCTTCTACGACAATATGGCCAATAATATCAGCTTGGTTAATTGCAGCATCAACTCCATTACTTATATTAAATAACCAAGAATTTTTTGGATTATTAACTTTAGCAACGACACGAGGAGATTGAAATTCAAATTTAGCAATGGTAGAACAAACTAGGTTAACTTCATCTCTACCAGTAATACAAGCAACAACATCAGCAGTTTCAACTTTATTTGCAGCTAAAATATTAGGATCAGTGGCATCTCCAAAACAAATATGTTCATCACCAAAATCCTTTACTAACTTAGAAACAGTAGAACGATTGCTATCAATAATTACAAAATCGCATTTATTTTTACGGAGTAAATCGGCCATATATGAACCAATTTGTCCGCCACCTATAATTACAACGTACATATTTATTCCTCCGTTAGATTCCTAATAAAATTTTAAGTTTTCTTTTAGCCTCTGTTTTAATAATAAAATAGAGGATATCATTTGTTTCAATTACATCATCATCTTTTGGTAAAAATGAAGATTCTCCACGAACTATTGAGAATAACTTAAATTTCTCATCATTAATTTCTTTAACAAGCATTCCATCAATATTAGGAGTAGCTCTAATACGGACAATTTCACTACTAGCATCATTTCCAAGTAAAGCTAAACTATCCATCATATTGTAAGAAAGAAGTTCGATAGCTCTATTAATACTAAAACCTGTAGTAGAAATAACTTTAATTCCTAATGCTTCATATACTTTAGCCTTACGTGGATTGTATAATCTAGCAATAACATATTTTACATAATATTTGTCTTTTCCGATTTTAGCAGCAACAGCGTTAATTTCATCATTTCCTGTTGCACAAACCATAGCATCGGCATATTCGATTTCAGCTTCTTCAAGAACTTTTTGATCATAGCCATTTCCAACAACGAGTGTGCCATTAAAATCAGCACCTAATCGATAAAAGCTATCTTCATCTTTATCAATTATAGAAATGGTGTGCCCCTTTCTATAAAGTTCAAGAGCTAAACCTGCACCTAATTTTCCACATCCGACAATAAGAATTTTCATATTATTGGGTCTCCTTTAAGTCCTTTTTACGATAAATATATTTTCGAAGTTCATCAGTACCAATTAAGATAAATGGGAATGTTAAGATAATTAACCAAATTCGATAATCTGTAACCATATTTGTTTCTAATACTTCGGTATTTAAGAATGGAGCAAATATTACTACTACTAATAATAATATCTCAAAAATGACCCCATAGTTAATCTCTTTATTTGAAAAGATACCAATTTTAAAGACACTTTCTTTAGTAGTACGACAATTAAAGACAATACCAATCTGACAAAAGACAATTGATATAAAGGTTACACTAGTAGCACTCATCCAAATTTCAGGATTATTCGTTTGACTGAATAAATTACTAAAATCGAATGGAATACCAAGATTTAATGTTTGGAAATAATTAAATAAGAAGAAAGCTAAACAACATAGAACTGAAGTTTGAATGCCATAGAAGAAGGCGTTTGCATAAAGTTTTTTGTTAATAAGATGTTCATTAAGTTTTCTAGGAGGTCTATCCATTACACCAGCTTGAGGTTTTTCACTTCCTAAACCTAAAGCAGGTAACATATCAGTTCCAATATCAATTAATAAAATTTCAAGAATAGTAAGCATTGGTGGAATAGTATTTAATGTTAAAATTGGAATTAAGAATGGAACAGCTTCTGGAATATTTGAGTTAAAGATGTATGTAGCAAATTTTCTAATATTAGCAAAAATTGCTCGACCTTCCTCAATTGCTTTAACAATTGAGACAAAATTATCATCAGTTAATATCATATCAGCTGCTTCTTTAGCAACATCAGTTCCTGTAATTCCCATTGCAATACCAATATCTGCTTTCTTTAAAGCAGGAGCATCATTAACACCATCTCCAGTAACTGCAACAATCTCACCTAATTCTTGTAAAGCATTTACTACACGATATTTTTGTTCAGGTGCCATTCTTGCAAAAATTACTTCACCTTTTAAATATTCTTTAAGTGTATTATCATCGAGCTCAGCAAGTTCACTTCCAGAAATAATTTTTGGATCTTCTTTAGTAACAATACCTATTTTTTTAGCAATGGCTAAAGCAGTAAGAGAATAGTCACCGGTAATCATAATAATTTTTATACCAGCACGATGACAAACATTTATTGCTTCTTTAATACCTTCTCTTGGTGGATCTTGCATTGCTTCTAAACCAATAAAAGTTAAATTCTTTTCGATTAATTCATGAGTATAAGCACTTAAAGCAATTGGAATTGTTTTATCTTCTTTACTAATTAAGCGATAAGCCATCGCTAAAACTCTTAAACCATCTTTAGCATACTTGTCATTTTGTTTATTAATTTTATCGATATCTTCTTTAGTAATTTCTCTAACTTTACCATTATCAACAATATATTTACATTTAGTAATTAAATCATTTGGCGAACCTTTCGTTAGAGCTAATCTTTGAGCACCATTATATTCTTTTTCAAGTTGATGAATTGTAGTCATCATTTTACGAGTGCTATCAAAAGGTAATTCTCTAATTCGAGGAGTAATTCTTAATTGATTTTCAGGATTTAGTAATCCTTTTTCACTAACAACACCTAAACAAGCTTCGGTTGGATCACCTAAAACTACAAATTGATTATGTTCATTTGTAGTAATTTTAGCATTAGAACATAATGCACCGCACATTAATAACTTCTTTAAATCAGAATTATTTAATGCAGTTTGTTTTACTTTATTTTTATCTAATATTTCACCTTTAAAACTATAGCCATCACCAGTTACATCAAATTCTTTATTAATTAAATAAAGATGTTTAACAGTCATTTCATTTTTAGTTAATGTTCCAGTCTTATCGCTACATATAACAGTAGTTGAACCTAAAGTTTCGGCACTTGATAAGTTTTTAATTAAAGCACCTTCTTTAGCTAAACGCTGTACAGCTTTAGCTAAAGATAAACTAACTGTTGGACTTAAACCTTCAGGAATAAAAGCAACAACCATTCCTAAAGCAGTAACGAATTGATTTAAATACATTGTAGGATTACTAAATTTATCTGGATTAGTTACACCAGTAACAATTAATCCTAAGACTAAAATAACTGCACCTATTGATAAAGCAATTAAAGCAATCGTTTTAGTCATTTTTTCAATCTCTTTTTCTAAAGGAGATTGTTTATTTTTGATTTCTTGAGTTAAAGATGCAATTTTACCAAATTCAGTATTCATTCCTGTAGAAATAACAATACATCTAGCAGTACCTGTTGAAACACTAGTACCTGCATAAACAATATTTTTAGCGCGAACTGAATTTTCTGGTAATTCCTTTAAACCTTCAAATTGTTTACGACTTGGAGTAGCCTCTCCATCTAAAGCACTTTGATTACAAGTTAAATCATTACAGTTAATGATTCGAGCATCAGCTGAGATTTTATCGCCTTCTTGAAGAATAACTAAATCACCAGGAACAAGTTTCCAAGCTTCAATTTGCTTTTCTTCACCATTTCTAATAACTCTAGCATAAGTTGGTAGCATTTTAGATAAAGCTTCAGTCGATTTATTTGCTTTAAATTGTTGAATAAAAGAAAAAACACCATTAATGATGTTTACTAAAAAAATCGCTATACCTAAATAAAGCATCCCAGGGTCTTTTAAAATCCCAATACTACTTGGACTTTCACTAGCAATAAAACATGAAATAATTGAAATAGTTCCAGCAATCCAAAGAAGAATTGCCATAGTGGAAATAAAATTCTTAAAAAAGAGTTTTACATTAGATTGTTTCTTTTTCTTCTCTATTTCATTTTTTCCATATTGTGCGAGTCTATTTTTTGCTTCATCGTCACTTAAACCATGTGCACTTGTTTTGAGTTCTTCATATATTTGTCTAGAAGTACCATTATAAATTTTTGTTAAACGCTCATCCATAGAATCACCTTAATAAAAATACTCTATTGATTATATATTATTAAAATTAATTTAGTAGTGTTTTTTTCTAAATCTTCAATCATCAAGATTGATTAAGTTAAAAAATATTTAAGCTTCATAAAGATTATGTTATTACATTTAAGCACGTTGGTGCTATGCCTCAATAGTTAAGTGGTATAACGGATCCATGGTAAGGATCTATTCGTAGTTCGATTCTGCGTTGAGGCACCATCTTTATTAATTACCTCTATATATACTAGGGGTGTCAAATATATTTAAAAACATTGATGGAGAGCCACTATTATAGACTAGAATAGTTCACACTAGTTCAAAATGGTGGTATTTTTTTATACTCGTACAAACTTTTCTATATTCTATTAGGCTTACGGTATAAGTAAAAGTTTTACACTAGATTAGTTTAAAACCCAAGCAACAAGCCTTGGTTTTATTTTTATGGTTTAATTATTCCTTGCGGTGGATTGTGGCAAATTTTAACCGTCAACTTCAATTTTAAATTGTTTAGCTTTATTTGAATACGGCAATAAATCTTCAATTGATATTGTATTAATATTATTTAATACCCATAAAAGATATGCTTCAACATTCAAGCAGTTAATAATTGCACTTCTTATAATGGAAAATAATATTGTAGTGTATTTTGCTCCATCATAGCTTGAAGAAATTTGAAATACTTTTCTTTGAATAACAAAAGGTTTAACCGCACGTTCTGCTACATTATTTGTAAGTTCAATATGGCCATCATCTAAAAAAGTTAGTTTGCTAACAAAAAAATATCTAATTAGAAAGGAACAAAATCTGCTTATTGAAAAACACTTGATAACCTTGATGAAAAATATGCCTCAATACCTGTAAATAATTTTAAATGCTTCTTTTCATAACAATTGGTTAATCTTCTTTAATAAAGATTATGCATGTTGAGACATTTTCCCTTATAACTACTTAAGACATTATCGCTTAGAACTCATAGTTCTGTCTTTAATTATTTTACAAACGATTATTTTAAATATTTTATAGTTATAATCATTATCACTATTGCAAGAAGCATAATTAATTTTTATATTAGTTGTAATGAACAGTATTACTAATAATGACACATACGAATTCTTAATTAAAGTTGGCTTTTCTTTAAACGAAGCTAAAGTATATGTCACTTTGCTTCAAAATAATGCTTTAAATGGCTATGAAATTGCTAAGCTTTCTGGAGTATCTAGGTCTTTAGTTTATGATGTTATTGAAAGATTATTAAACAAAGGTTTTATCATTAAAAGCGAGGGTGCAGTAAATTATTATGTGGCGCTTGATTATAATAAAGCGCTTGAAAAAATAGATAATGAAAATCGCAAAAATCTTTTAAATGCTGAAACAAATTTAAAACTGCTTTCTAAAAAAGATAACGATAATGAATTTATCTTTAATATTCGAGGTTTTGATAAATTTATAGAGAAAGCAAAAGAAAAAATAAAGTTAGCAAAAAAAGAAATATCTTTATCTATTTGGAAACAAGATTTTGCTTTTTTTAGAGATGATCTTTCAAAAGCGTTAAGAAGAGGAGTTAAGGTTTATATCTTTTCTTTTGAAGATATAATTTTAGATAATGCAGAAATATTTACTTATAAAGTTAAAGATGCTTCTAATTTATTTCCATATCGAAGAATTAGTTTGATTATCGACAATAACGATACTTTTATTGGTGAAAATATCGGTGATAAATCTGTTTCTATTTATACAAAGAATCAAGCAATTTCAAGCTTAGCGATAGATGAAATAGTCCTGAATATTTTTTGGTTTAAATTGATTAAAAAGAATTCCCTTTTGGAAAGGTGTTCAACTTCTGAAGGCTTTTTAGAAGTTTTAAATGTTTTAAGGAAAGAAATGGATATCACACCAAATATGACAAAAAATTTCATGGTTTTTAATTTTCAATACGGAGGTAACAAAAATGGATCAAATTAAATACGAAAAATTGAGAATTAAAGAAGCAAAAGAACTTAAAAGACGAGAAAAACAATCAAAATTCAAAGAGAATAAATTTTATTTAATTTATCTTTTTATGATTTTATCTCTTGTTTTTATCACCGATGAAATCGCTTCAACAATTTCAATTCAATTTCAATCTAACATTGTAAATGAATTTTTTGTTCAAAATATGGGGATGGAATATGGGCAAGGGTTATCCATTTTCTCAGCGCTAGGCTTTATAACTTACCCAGTTTCTCTTTTAATGGTTCTTTATCGACCATTGGCAGATAAATTTGGACGAAAACCTTTCTTAGTAATTAATACATTTTGTATGGCGTTAGGCTTATTTATTGTTTATCTATCGCAAGAAATAGTTGTTTATATGATAGGTGGAACACTTATGGGATTTATGGTCTCTCACGATATGCAAGCTGTTTATATCTTAGAATGTTCTAACGAAAAAAATAGAGCAAGAAATTATTCGCTTGTAAAGTCGATTGCTATTTTAGGAACTTTGCTCATTCCTTTATTACGTGAAATTTTAATGCAAAACATCTCTTCTAAATGGCATTTGGTTTATTTAGTTCCTGCACTGATCGGTTTTGCTCTTTCTTTTATCGCGTTATTATGCGCAAAAGAAACCAATACTTTCTTAGTTAATAGAATTAAATATTTAAGAACACCAATTGAAGAAAGAGAAAGAAAAAGCAAAGAAGAAAAGTTAAATAATTCTCAAGGTGGAATTATTAGCGCTGTCAAATTTGCTTTCAAACATCATCAATTGAGATGGCTAATCATTGCTTGTATCTTCTTTTATTTTGCTTCACTAGCAACTTCAAGTTATAACACAGTTATGGCAGAAAGTGCTCATATGACCGAAGAAGAGATTACTTATGCTTTATATCTTTATCCTGTTGGTAATGCTTTATTTACCTTTATAACTGGTATTATTAGCGATAAATTTGGTCGAAAGACAACCATTATCACCATGGGATTATCATCATTAATTTGTTATTCGCTTTTTATAGCGTCTTCAATGTTAAATTGGACACCATTCTTAACCGGATTTTTTATAGGTGGCTTTATGGGTTCTTATTGGGGAGCAGGAGATACAATTGGTTCTATTATGTTTTCAGAATCAGCACCTACTAATTTAAGAAGTTCAGTTACAGTTATTAATACACTTTTAAATGGTATTATTGGTGGTGTTGCATCAATTATTATGATGATTGTTGTCCCTTTAATTCCTGTTGAGTATTTTGGATATTTTTATCTCTCCTTAACTATTCCTGGTTTGGCAGGAGCTGTTATTGTAATGTTAAGAAGAATCGGGGAAACTAAAGGATTAGATTTAACAAAAGTTACTGGATTAGAATGGGATAAGAAAAGAGGTAATCAAAATCATGAATAGCAAGATTTTTGAAATTGGAAAGAATGAAAAACCACTCGATATTATTAAAGAAAATTGTGGTTTCGCATCTATTTTTAAAGAAATAGGAGTAATTGGTGATTCTTTATCAAGTGGGGAATTTGAATCAACTGATAAAGATGGGAATATCTCTTACCATGATATGTATGAGTATTCTTGGCCCTCTATTTTAGAAAGATTAACTGGCACTAAATATTATAATTACTCGCGTGGTGGAATGACTTTTAAAGAATTTTACGATTCTTGGGCTGATGCAAATAAATTTTGGGAAAAAAGGCAAGGATATATCGTCTGTTTAGGAAATAACGATTTATATGTTTTTAATCAAAAAGTAGGAAGTAGTAAAGATATTGACCCGTTACACCCTGAAAATAACCCCGAAACATATTTTGGATATATGGGAAAAGTATTATCTAAATTAAAAGTTTTACAAAAAGACGCAAGAATTTTTTTAGTATCCTTACAAATAGATCATTTGTCTAAAGAAAAAGACGAAATGGCTTATTATGTCTCTAAAGAGATGAAAAAAGTAGTTAAGATGTTTTCTTATATATATTTAATTGATCTAACTAATTATGGCCCCATTTATGATGAAGAAGCTAGAAAAAAGTTTGCAATGGGGTTCCATCCTAATCCAATGGGGTATCATGTCTTTGCTTTAGCAATTGGAAATTATATTGATTATATAATAAGAAAGAATTTTAAAGATTTTTTCGAAGTTCCTTTTATTGGGACCAATTTAAAAAATGAGTCGATAAAATAATAACAAAACACTAAATATTATAAGAAAATCAACAAGTTTACCATTTTCTTAATTTCATACGTTAGCTAGTACAAAACGTTAAAAAGCATAATTTCCTTACTTAATAATTCTCTAGCACATCCTAAAGAAGTTGCTAATTTTATTTTACCAATCTCAATAACGACAACATCACGATCAAATCTAGTGAAGTTAGAAGATTTCTTTTTCACTTAGTCAGGTTCAAGAACCTCCATTTCCATTCCGTAATTAGTAACTAGTTTACTTGGATCATTCGCGGCTTTGGTAATATTAATAAACCCCCCATTAAAGCTTCTAAAAGCCCGTATCCAATCTCTAAGAGTTCTAGCGTTAACTTTGATTATTTCAGCATATTTAGAAACAGGCATACCTGCATTCATATAGCCTTTAACGGCTTTAACCCTCTCAGCATCAGAATAATATCTGTGGCCGTATCCCATAAAAAATCACCTCCTTTAGGAGATGATAATTCAATAGACATTTATATATGTAAGTGTGAATATCTTTTACTTATACTTATAAGGTAATAATAAAGCAGACAGTTTATAGAAGAGGAGCTGTTCTAACTAATTATAAAATGAGAAAATAATTTTTATTTTGCAATTCTTGTGTATATATTCAAATTTTGATACAATTATTTTCAAATTAGGGGTATTGAATATGGCATATATCTTAAGTGATGATTCAGTTGAATTAATAAAAGAAATTCAAAAAGATGATAAAGAACCTTTTAAGATTACTAATAAAGATGAATTATTGGAGTTTGCAATGGGTGTCAGTATTATTATGATGGGATTTCAAGGATTAAAGGAAAAAAATAAATTATCTACTGAAGATGAAGCTAAATTAGTGAAACTTACGGCTTTAATGGATGAATTAAAAGAACATCAAGATGATATTGATTACGAAGATTTAAATAGGCGCCTATAAGATTAAAATAATGAATTTGAGACCATTAAGGCCTCTTTTTTATTTTTGAGACGAAAGGGTCTTTCAAAAAGGGATTTATTCCTAAAGTCAAGGATGAAGTTAAGAAAGTAGAAGAATAGCCTGAGACTATATCTAATAGCTTAGTCTCTATCCTAGAGATGAGTTGGATAGCTATGCTCCTTTAAGTGAACAAGTATTTGGCAAAACTTACTTTGCTAAAGATTGACAGGGGTTGCATATCGTAAATGGGGGTCGCAAGTGCATCAAAATTGTTATTTATTGCCAAATTGAAAGCATGGGTTTGATACAGTAAAAATCGCTGATCAAACCTTTTTTTGTGCCAAAAATATGGGTTTTATCCTTAAAATGATTAAATTGTGAATAATGAAACTGTGTTCTGCACCTCAGTGAACCCTCAATTAGGAGTAGTGAGTTTGCACAAAAACCTTTTTGTCTAATGAATGTCGTTTTGACTCATTTTTTAATCTTGTGATTATTTAATCATAAGTATTTTTTAATTTTATGTGATAGCAATTAGATGGTGTTTATTACCTCAAGGTTTATCACCGTTTATTAATTTAATTAATATTTGCTATTAAAGCTTTGCGAGTCTTGATGCAAAACTATATATGTCTTATTGTTTGAAGCGTTTAATAATCGATAATTGTAGTGTCTAGCAAGAATTTCTCTATGCCAACATAAAGAATGCCGTTTTCATCATGCCAAGGGATAATATTGTCTTTTACCACGACTATCTTTTTAAATGAGTCTTGAATGAGTTTATAGGGGCGAATTTCTTGAAGTCGTTTTTCTTCCTCTCCTATTGAGAATGCGGATTGGATATAGTATTTTTTGCTTCCACTACTAGCAATAAAATCGATTTCGAGGTTACTTTTTTTACTTTTTCCTTCTTGGTCTTTGCGATTCCATTCCACAATACCAATATCGACATCAAACCCCCTAAGGCAAAGCTCGTTATACAAGATGTTTTCCATGATGTGGTTTTCTTCGTTTTGTCTAAAGTTGAGTCGAGCATTCCTAAGACCGATGTCCGTGAAATAGTATTTATATGGCGAACCTATGTATTTTCTACCTTTCACGTCATAGCGAACAGCTTTGTTTATTAAAAAGGCATCGGTGAAATAATCAAGATATCGGGCTACGGTATCATCGGTTACCTTAATTTGCTTTTTAGAAGCAAAAGTATCAGATATCTTTTTGGGGTTAGTAAGGGAACCGGTAGAAGAAGAAACCACATCCAAAAGATCGTCCAGTAAGCTCTTGTTTTTGATGTGTTGACGTTCCAAGATGTCATTAATATAAATGTTTTTAAATAAATCTTTTAAATACTTGCTCTTTTCTTGATGCGTATTTAAAGACAATAGAAACGGCATTCCTCCATATGTGAAATAGGTTGCCCAGGCATTCTTTTTATTATCATCTAAGGCGTTATAGTATTCCTTAAAACTTAATGGATGGACACGAATTTCGTCCCCTCTTCCCCTGAATTCGGTAAGAATATCTGTCGAAAGCATTTTAGAATTGCTTCCAGTGACATATAAGTCAACGTTTTTCTTTTTCATTAAACCAAGCAATACGTCGACGAACCCCACAGTTTCACCATCTAGATAAGGGTTTTTAATGGTTTTGACCTTTTGTATTTCATCTAAAAACACATAGTAAATTTTATTTTCATCAATAAGAAAACTACGGATTATTTTTCCGAGTTCTAAAGGGTTTCGATAGCGTATATTTTCATCATCATCTAGCGATAATTCAATGATTTGATCGGAATTGATACCAATCGACTTAAGGTAATTATGATATATTCCAAAAAGTAGAGTGCTTTTGCCACATCGACGAATACCTGTGATGACCTTAATCATCCCATTTTCCTTTTTTGAGATTAACTGCTTCAAATAGTCGTTTCTTTCAATCATTGTTGAGTCCTCTAGTCGAATATTTTTCGTATAGACGAATTTTATTCGATTAAATTTTATCAGTTTAAAGAAAAATATTCAACTCTATTAGAAATAAATTCGTATTTTTACCTTTTATTCGAATAATATTGGTTGGATTTGCCACCCGTTCAAACCATGAACCACTAGTAGGCTTGCCGATGGGACAGCAAAATGCGCTATCAAAAGCAGGAAGCTAAACATAAATAATACCTCCAGTCGTCCGTGGATTTGTTACAATAAAGATGGGGGCATTGGAATCGCTCAGATTATGTTCAAATGCTATTGGATGCTGGATATGAATATAAAGGAAAAAATGGCTATGATGAAGATTCGTATTTTTTAGGAGAAGAAATTGAAATTGGATTATTAAAAGATGAAGCATATAATGCTTTTATGATTTATGTATATTCTCATAAAGTATACGTTATGCCCACAAAAACTACTTGGGAACAACATGATGTTAAATATAATACCAATGTCAAATCCGAATTAGATAATTTGATTGGCGATGCTAATTTATTACCTTGCTATGATTTTGAAAAACAATATTATTATATGCCAAGTAGTTCGACAAATTCTTACATTTTAATGGCTCAAAATTATGCTGACAATATTGATGAGAGAGGATATTATGCCGCTATTAGTCAAGATTTAATTGATTTAGGTTATGTTTTAAATTCTAGCGGCGGCAAAGATGTATTTACTTATTAAGATCAATTTACAGTTAGCATTGATGCAAGCAATAGATATTGCACAATTACAATTAAACTTTTATAGTCTTTTAGTTTATTAAAATAAAAAGGCATAGAGAATATCTATGCTTTTTTTGCACCTTTTTATAAAAAAGAAATGTCTTAATAACAAAGGATTAATTTATGAAAGTTTTAAAACTATTATTAGCTATTTGCACCTGTTTAATTAGTGAGGGATGTTCGTCGATAAATTTAGGCGGAGACGAGCCAAAACTCACTGGCATTTATGGTGAACTTAATTTATATGAGGATAACCAATATAAACCAATTATAAAAAAAGATAATAAATACATTTGCAACACGTTTTTAACTTTTGCTTTGACAATATATCCCCAATGGATTGGCTCAAAATCTATGAGTTTTGTTGGAGATATTTGTGAATTTGGTCAAGATAATCACAATTATTATATTGATTATTTTGAAAATGGTGGAGAAACTACATATTTAATATATTTTTATAAACAAGGGAATTATATTATTGATTTTTCATATTTAGACTTTTCAGCTACAATTGATGTAATATGCGATGATGAAGATTCTAATTGGGAAAATTATTATTATGGATTAAATGAAATTTATCCATGGATTAATGATATAAAAAACGAAGATGTTAATACGGTTAGAATCGAAAATGGTTACAACGGAGTTGCTCCCGGTTCATTAATTGATATTTATTATTCTTATGATAAAGACGATATTGCTACCACATGTACATTTTTAAAAAACAAAGTTGTTTTTATCGATTCAATAATAACAAATATTGCTGGCGGATATTATTATGAAATAACTTATTATTATTCAAATACAGAAAAAAGTATTCGTATTAGTAATGGCTACATTTATATTCATAATAAAACTTATCGAATCATTGACGAATATCCATTATTAAAATTTAAAAAAAGTGAACACAGGTATTCTTTTGTTGATTATCAATTTAAATACGACGTCTTTGATTATCAAAGCGATTCTATAGTCAATACTATTTCAAATTTAAATTTAATTGAATTTACAATTTGGCCAACACAAGATATTTATGATGAAATCGCTCCTGTTTATGTTATAAAAGAACTAATAGATTTTGTTTATATTTATTCTAAAAACAGATTTTCATATATGAATACGATGTATCAAATAAAAAGCGAATATAATTTTTCCTGTATTTTTTAAAATTCGACTTTTAAGTGGTGGTATTTGTTTTAAAAACTATTATTTTTGATGAGGACATAATTATGAATTTAAAACAAATCGGTGTTTTTATAAAACAAAAAAGAAAAGAAAAAGGATTAACGCAAGAGCAATTAGCCGAAAAATTAGACATTGGTTTAAAAGCGTTTCTAAATGGGAATGTGGTAAATGTTTGCCGTCTAGTTCATTAATGGTTGAATTGTGCAACATTTTAGGAATTAGCGTCAATGAATTGCTATCAGGGAAAGAAATTAAAAACGAAAACGAATTCAAAACTGAAGCGGAAAAAAACTTGCTTTTTTCTTTAAAAGAAAGACAATCAAATAAAAAGAAAATTATCTTAGCAATTATCGTTTCAATTATGTTTTCATTAGGTTCTATTCCGTTGATTGTTTTAGCGTCAATGGAATTAATTAATAACATTGCAATAAAAACATTATTGATTGTTATAGCATTTGTAATTATTGTTTTAGGTATTATTGTATGTTGTGCGTTAGATATTGAGACGGGCTATTATGAATGTCCTAATTGCCATCATTTATTTATACCAAACGCTAAAGAATATGTAAAAGGAATGCACACTATAACAAAAAGAAGATTAAAATGTCCTAATTGTGGACAAATAAAATGGTGTAAGAAACGTCTTTCAAAGTGAAACTATTTATCTTTTTTTGGAAAGATACTATCTTTTATTCCGACCCAAAGCAACAATGAAATTTGAGCCGGGATTCCTAAGATGAAAAGCGGCCATAAATTATATGATAAAAATTGTAAATAACAAGCAGCAATTAATGACCAAATAAAAACGGTAATAATATAAAAGATATAGATGCGGCGTCCCCAGCGATGATTTAAATAAAATAATAAAATGCATGAAGCGGGCACGGCCCAAACATAAGCTTGCCAAAACCAATTATCTGCAGTCATTCCCATCCAAACAAAAATAATGGTGGCTAACATCCAAATTAACGACACTAATAAGCAAACGATTGAAATTTTATTGGATTTTTTAACTCTAAATTGAGCTTTAATTTTTTCATCGCCTTCGTGTGTTAAAAAATCTAATGTCACACCATAAAAAGCGCTAATTTTATATAATGTCTCTAAATCTGGCAAAGTGTCTCCGTTTTCCCATTTTGAGACTGCTTTATCTGAATAGCCAAACATTTCTGCCACTTCTAGTTGGGTTAATTTTCTCTCTTTTCTTAATAATTGAAGGTTTTCTCCTACAATTTCTTTGATATTTTTCATGTTATTAATTATAACTTTTTATCAGCACTAATCAAATATATTATTATGATTCTATTTTTTGTAGAATTGATTATTTTGCTCTAATTATTGGCGATTAATCTCTATTTTAAATATTTTACACAATAGCGTGATATATATGCATGTAAGAATATAATAACCATGTATGAAAAAGCTGACTTCAAAAACTAATCATATTATTGTTACCTCGATAGTTTGTTCACTAGCATTAATGGCAGGCACTGGTCTTGGCATCTTTTTTGGAATGAAATATTTAAAAGCGGTCCCCAATTATAATTATTCTGCTGAAGCGTTGGAAGATGATTATCAATCGTTGATGAATCGCTACAGCAAGGCTAATGGTGATTATACAAATTTTAAAGGTTACGAATTGGCAAATATTGGCATATACAAATTCGATGAAACTACTAATCATTATAGTGTTACCGATGGGTGGGTCAAAGCAACTGGCATTACTCAAACTATTAAAGGGACATCTATTCGCCAAGAAAACGATTATTTTAATGAATCTATCTCTGCGTCTTCTATTGTTAAAGTTGCTAAACGTTTTTATCAAGATGAACCTAATCAAGTTAATTTATTTAATGGCAGTTCAATTAAAAATGGTTCTTCAGCGACATGGAACGGGACTCCTAGCGATGTTTTAAATTGCGAAGAATATGAAGATTTGTGGGGGAAACAGTTGTCTAGATCATCGATTTATGTCATTTCTTCCAAAACAGTTTTGGATAGTTCTTTTTCATTAAATGATGAACAAAATTATGTAATTGATGTTGAATTAGACCCAGTTTTATCAGTAGTTAGATATGTCAAGCAAATGAAAGAAATGTCTAATTTAGAACGCTATCCAACATTTAGCAAAGTTCATATTCAATTTATTTTAGACAATCAATTAAATTTAATTAGTCGCTGTGTGAGCGAACAATATGAAGTTTATAAATTAGGATTCCATCAATCCGATTCTGTTATCAATGAATATTATTATCAAGATGTTGAAATCGATATACCAGACTTATCGACAAATTGCATTTATGAATAAGGAGTTTTTATTATGAAACATTCGTTTTTGTTAAAGCAAACTGTGTTATTTGCCACATTGTTTGGAGTTAGTGGTGCGATTACATATTATCTTTGCTATCGCAATTATACGCCACAATCAACAGAACAATTGCCAACCGATAATCCAGACACACCTTTAAAACCATCAGAAGTCTTATTTACATCATTGATGAGTTTGAATAAGTTTAATATTGACGCTAATTTAGAGTTTACTTATCAGCAAGATATGACACATGGTTGTATCGACATACAAGGGGTAGCCGATGTCAGCGATTTGTCTAATTTAAAAATTAGTGGAGATTTATTCGCTAATTATGGCGCTTCTTCTATCACAGGGTCTTTAGGATATTTTGATGAGACAATTTATGTTGATTACAATCAAAGCCATCTTAAATTAGAACAAGCTGATTTGTTTGATTTTATTGATATGCTCCCTTCTATGGGTGTCAATATTTCGATGCCGGAAGAAATCAAAACGTTAGATTTGAATGACGTGACATCAAAACTGAGCAATATGGAACCAACATCTTGTCCTGATGGGTATATGTTTGAATTGGATTTAAATGAAACAATTTCAGTTTTCTTCAAGAGCGATTTTAATTATCAGTTTACTGGATTAAGAACTAATAAGTTTTTTTACGATGATTTATTTGTATTTTTGGATTGTGATATTAGTAGCGAAAATGTACCTACTGATGCTTTGTTAAATCCAGAAACTATAGAAGGCGCTCCTACATATCAATCATTTAGACCAGCATTTAATTTAATCAATGGTTTTTATAATTTATTTCAAAATAAAAATAACACCTTCGGCTTAAACGTAAGTTTGGATAAACAAACTTTAAATGGTCTTGAAAATGTTATCAGCATCAATGGTGATCTATCGTATGATTTAACTAATAATGCTGCATCTTTTGATATTGGGATTGATGAAAATAATAGACATCATCAATTTGGCTTATATTTAAAAAATAATACTTTGTTTATCAATCAAGCTGATATAAACAAATTATCAATTCAAAATCAAACTACATCAAATTTGATTGATTATTTGTTAAATCAAATTAGTGATGACACGATTAAAACTCTTTTAGATGATTTAACCACAACTGTGAGTGGACCAGAATTGTCTAATTTGATTGCAAATTTAGAAAATTTAAATTCATGGATAGTCGCAATAGATGTTTTAGAAGATAAAATTTCTATTACTATTGATTTATCGGTGTTTGGATTGCAAATTAATCAAATTACTATTTATGCTTCAATTGATTATCAAACATTGTTAGGAATTCATTTAGATGATTATGAATATAATGGTTATATTGTCAATGTCGATATTGATGTCAAGCCATTCAATTTAGTTAGTCCAGTCACATCAGAATATGTTGCTTTAGATCCTGCTATGGAATTAGTACCAACTATTTTTAACTTAATTAATCAGGAACAATTTAGATTAGAGTTTAACGGTGAAGTTACATCCTCTAGTGAAGAAGCTGCTCCTGTGTCAATTAATGGAGGGTTACAATTCGATGTTTTAGATACCTATGGATATGGTGAAGTCACAATTGTTGATCAAACTAATTATACGCATAATTTGAAAGCTGATTATCGCCAAGATAAAACTTTGCTTTTTGCATATAACCAAACACTTCGTGGAAAACTTGATGGTGCTGCAATTGATGATATTTATACTATGGTTGGAGATATCATTAACAATAAAGATGATCATTTTATGGAATTATTTGGTGACATATTACAAAAAATTAGCGAGACGCCATTATATCAGGCATTAAATGGTGACATTGGTATTTTGTTTGCCACAAATACATTTAGCAATATTCAAATAACACCTACTACTATTGATTTAGATTTAAGCGGCGCCTTAATTGGATTAGATTGCATTATGCATTTAACTATCAATTATGATTCTACGCATTTGTATGGTATCGAATTCAGTAATATAAATTTCAATAACACTATTATTAATTTTAACATAAATTTGACTGACTTTGATCCTTCCTTAGAATCTACAAGATTAGATCCTATGAATACATATTTTGATTTTTCAGATATAAAATTATTACTTTCATTAGGTATTAACACTGCTGAATTTAATGATTATCGTTTAGTTGGGAAAGCAAATTTAAATATCCTTGGAATTATTGATAAAGATTTACCTATTGATTTAAGAATCAAAAATAATCAAGGAAATGTTTCTTTATCATTGGATTTAACAGATATACCTATCGTTGGGCTTGCAAATGGTGATCCTGATTATACCTCTACAAAATCCAGAACTGCTAGCATTTATTATCGGGACGGGTTGGTATATTTGAGAAGAACAGATCGCGTTTCTAATGGAATTATTTTTACAACTCAATACGATGTTAATTATACTTCTGTTTGTCAATTGGATTATTTTATGGATAATATCATGTATTATTTGTGTGAATTTGTAATGGGCTTAAGAAGTTGGGTTATGGATCAAATCCAATCTTCAAATACATCTGCTAACGGACAAATTAGATATGAAACTATATTAAAAGATTTCTATTATAAAGAACAAGGCTCTTATTTCTTTATCGATATTAATATTGCTGAATTAGCACAAAATCCTGATTTGCAATCGCTGACTGTTAAAGTTCGCGTCAATAGTGAAACGGCTATGCTCTCAGGATTAGATATTAATCTAAATATCAGCGTTGGCATCACGATAAAAATTTCCGCATCATTAGATTTGGTTGATGTAGGTAGCGAAGTGGATTTAACAGTAATGGATACATTTATTGCAGCTCATTGCAATGATGAGATAAATACTGTGATTAAAACTGCCACCAAGATTTAGATTAATTAGGATTGCGTATGCAATCCTTTTATTATTTTCAATGGAACTAAAATAATATATAATTATTCGTATGAATTCTGAAAGGGCTATATCTTCAAATTTAACAATAAAATCACAAAGATATAAAAGTGTATTTGATTCACGAATTGCAATTATAGATTTTTTAAGAGGTTTTTGTTTAATTTTGGTCTTTTTTGATCATATTATGTATGATTTAAGAGATTATTTGCCCGGAATTTTATATGCCATTGATTATGGAAGCGGATTTTGGACTGATTTTTTGCATTCATATATTTATAAATATTACTTTAATGCTTGGTATTATGTTATCGTTCGTGAAATGGCGTTGATGACATTTGTTTTTTTAAGTGGTATCTCTTGTGCATTTTCAAAAAATAATGCAAAAAGAGCAATTAAAATGCTTTTGTTTAGTAGTGGTTTAGCTTTAATTACTAACTTAATCAATGCTTATTTGCATACTCCATTGTTAACCGGTAAACCAATTTTTAGTGATAGTCAAGTTCTACTTATCAATTTTAATATAATCGCAGTCATCTCTTGTTGTGTCTTACTTTATAGTGTTTTTGAAAAATTTAACGCTAAAGGTATTTTTTGGGTAACATTTTCATTGTTGATGTTTTCTATGTTTATATTGCCCGCCTTTTATCAACAAATTGGGGATCAAGCATTTTTATATTGGCCATTTTGGGCCCCAGATAAAATTGTAATAAACAATCATCCATATCTTCATAGTGATTATATGTCGTTGTTTCCATATATTATTGGATTTTTCATCGGTGCATTAGTGGCAAAGACATGGTATAAAGATCCAAGCTTACATTTAAATCATAATTATCGATGGATGAGACCGGTTTGTTTTATTGGGAGAAATTCTTTATGGTTTTATCTTGGTCATCAAATTGTTTTTGTTGCCATATTCATATTAATCAGCATTTGTCTTGGAGTTTATAGTTAATATGGGTTTATATTACGATTTGCATTGTGCTTTTGAAAAATTTCCCAATAAAAAAGCATTATTCTATCGTGGCCATTTTTATACTTATCGTTATTTTTTAAATCAAATTAATTTATTGAGTGAATATCTAGTTTCTCGATTGCAACTTCACCAAAGCAATGTTGTTTCTATTTGTCTTGATAACTCACCTTTTTCATTAGCGTTAATTTATGCATGCAATCGTTTAGGAATTATCATTCATTTAATTAATCCTACATTAAGCGGTGATGAAATAATAATGTTTGATAGCATTTGTAATTCTAGGATTATGTTTTTAGAAAAAGATATCTACATTGAAAATTACAAATTGTTTAGTAACATTAAAGAAAAAATTACAGTGATTGACAATGAAACATTTGATTTTAATCCGAACATATCTTTTAAAAAACTAATCAAAAATATCAAATATTATAGACTTCCAAAAGTAGGTATTCCTTTTTCTTATCGCGTATCAAAACGCAAAGCGATTTCAAGTTTTGATTTTCATAATTTAGATGTTATTGCCGTTATTGGCGCTAATGAAAGATATAATGAAACGCCATATATTTGTTGTTTTTCCAATAAAAACTTGCACGCCGCTAGTTTTAATCAGTCTAAATTTTTTGATTCTTTTAATGGGCAAATAGTGTGGAGCGATTTTTCATTGATGTCAATTCCTGGACTAATTAGTTTTTATCATTCGCCATTATTGAACGGAATCACATTGTGCATGGACCGTTATAAAGATGATTACAAAACTAAAAAAATATTAAAAAGTGGAAAAATAGGTGTTTTTTGTGGTGATTATCAAAGTTATGATCTACTTTTTGAAAGCAATGAAAAATTATTGCATCGTTTTTTAAACAAATTAAAAGCAGGGGTTGTCTATAACGATTATGAAAGATATCGTTTAAAAACCAAATGGTCTTTAGCATCATCAAAATGTCGACAAACACCAAGATTTTACTCGGTGTTAGGAAGCGTTGAAACATGTGGATTTTTTGCAACCAAACAGTACTTTGTTGAAAGCGATGAGACATTTGGAAAACTAATCGAAGGGATTGATGCTATCTTAGTTAAAACTAATCCATTAAGTAAAAAAGGAAAATTATATTTAAAATCTGATAGCAACATGATTGCTTATTATAAAGAGCCCAAAAAGACGGATGAACTATATTATAATGGATATTTAAATAGTCAATTTATAGTTTCTTTTGATAAAGAAAAGCGAATTTATATCCATTTTGATCGACGCAACCAGAATTATTTGGTTCGCGGTGTATATATTAAATTTTTAAAACAATTTTTTGATACAATTCCAGGTGTTAAAATGATTAGTTTTTCTAATGATGAAAATCAAGTTGACACTATTAAAATGAAAGTGGTAGTTAACCATTTGCTAAGTGCAGAAATTCAAAAAGAGATAGAAAATTATTTTTCTACCCATTTAAAAAAACGAAATGTTACATATCAAATTATTAAAGAAGATTAGTTATTATAGTTGCGATCTATTTTGATGACAGCATTATAAGTAGAATTAAGATTTTCTACCTGTGTTTTTATATTTTGAATAAGTTTATCATCGCTCATTTTTAAATTAGGAGATACTAAAACATCAAATAATACATTTGTGTGAGTTGGACCGCTTACTACCCTTAAATCATGAATAGTTAACGTCTTATCAATTTGATGTACAATTTGGCTTATTTTGGTTTTTAATTCTGGCAATAAAACATTTTTAGTATCAACAGGATCCATATGAATTGTTAAACTAATACCATATTTTTTTGAAATGTCACTTTCGATATTATCAATTAAATCATGAGCGACCATCATGTTTTCATATCCATCAACTTCAACATGAACCGAAACAAAAATTTTAGTGTGGCCATATGAATGGCATATTAAATCATGAATTCCTAATACACCTTCATATGAAACGATATCTTTAACAATATTTTGCACAAATTGGGAGTCGGGAGTTAATCCAATAAGTGGCGAAGCAGTTTCGATTGTTGATTTAATACCAGAATATAAAATAAATAAAGCGATGCACAAAGAAATAGATGGGTCAAGCCACCATAATCCCGACACGAAACGAGTAATTATTGCCGCTATTAAAACTCCAGACGTGCATATAACATCATTAAAACTATCTTTCATAGAGGCTTTTAAAGATTCTGAATTTATCGCTTTTCCTAATCCATAATAAAATAATCCTAATAAAATTTTAAAAACAATTGCCCCCGCTAAAATTATAAACGCATATATATCATATGTAGGTGCGTCTTCATGATTAATCAGTTTCATAACTGATGAATAACCAAGAACAATAGCAACAGCAATGATAATGAAAGATATTATCATACCAGCGATATATTCGACTCGCTCATGGCCATAAGGATGTTTTTCATCAGCTGGTTTAGACGCAATTCTAAAACCAAACAAATTGACAAAACACGAAAATAGATCAGTTAAATTATTAATAGCATCAGAAATAATAGACATTGATAAAGAAATAATTCCAATAGTAATTTTAAAACCAAACAAAATTAAATTAATAATTATTCCACCAATCGATGCCAATATACCATGTTTTTCTCTTACTTTTGGATCATTGATTTGTTGGTAATTTTTAATAAACAGTTTTCTTAATAAATTAATCATTCTACGTATTATATCATAATAAAAAAAGTAGTTAAGATATTTTTACAATGTTATAATCATTCAAGATGCGGTTGTGGTGTAATTGGTAGACACGTTAGATTCAGATTCTAATGAGGCAACTCGTGCAGGTTCAAGTCCTGTCAACCGCACCATCTTATAACTAACATTTTGATACAAAGTTAGGGTATCAAAGTGAACGATATTTGCTCGAGAAATCGGGCATTTTTTTGTTTTTGCCGTTTTGCTAGTAGATGAAAATTGGTTCGAACAGACGGATTTTAGATTTTTGGCTCTATTAGATAAACGATACCCTTACTAGAGAAACGTTAGGCTACTAGAAAAATGAAACCCCTACGAGATAAACGACACCCCTTGTTTTTTGAGAAAAAATCTCATAAAAGTTTATTTAAAATATCGAAATTTTAAGGGTTTTGTGTTAAAATAGTGCTCAGTGTTAATGAGGTGACCATATGTTTGATTACGCTAAAAAGATTAGAGAATATCGAGAGAGAAAATTCTTAACCCAAGAGGATCTTGCTAAAATATTAAATGTTAGTTTTGTTTCTATCTCTAGATGGGAAAGAGGAAAATTCGAACCAAACATGGAAACCAAGAAAAAGCTAGTCGCTCTCTTCAATGAGATTGGCATGAAATTAGATGATTAATGGGTGGTGGAGATAGTGGAAATTACTCAAACAAATGACCTTATCTATAATATCGATGATGAAATAATAGAGCTCTTGTTGAAAGATAAAAACACCAACAAGAACATTATTTTTGCTACTGATAATTATGCTAAAAGAGGATATAAGGAAACTACTGAAATTAAATTAGAGTTTCTTAAAAATAAGAAAAGAGCACTTATTAGAGCGCGTATTGATAAATCAAAAGAAGAACAAAGAATCAGATCCAAAGATAAGGCTGAGGTCTTTACTCCATCATGGGTTTGCAACAAACAAAATAATTTAATCGATAATGCGTGGTTCGGAAGAGAGAATGTTTTTAATTTTGAAGAAGAAAAAGGATGGCAAGCCAATACTAATAAAATTGAGTTTACGGATAAAACATGGCAAGACTACGTTAAGGATATAAGACTAGAAATAACCTGTGGTGAAGCGCCTTATTTAACTAGTAGATATGACACTGTTACTGGCGAATTTATTCCTTTAATTGAACGCATCGGTCTTTTGGATAGAAAGTTAAGAGTCGTAAGTGAAAACTGCGATGCAAAAGAAGAATGGATTGAATGGACAAAGAATGCCTATAAAGCAATCTATGGATATGAATTTCAAGGCGACAATCTTTTAATTGCAAGAGAGAATTTGCTATTTACTTTTATTGATTCCTACAAGGATAAATTCAATGAGGAACCATCTAACGAATTATTAAAGGAAATTGCGGAAATCATCGTTTATAACGTTTTCCAAATGGATGGTCTTAAATACGTGGTTCCATTCAGTTGTAAGAATGTCAAATCTACTCGATACGTGATGACCAATATCTTTGGCGAAGAAGAGGTATTAGGTGAGCCAGAGAAGAAATGCCCGGGATGTGCTAAGGACAATATCTATGAACATAATGGCAAATATTGCTACATCATGGATTGGGAAAAGAATAAAAAAGTAAGGTTTATAAGTTTGTTAAGGGGAGTGATCTAATATGGAAGAAAATAAGAATGTAGCTATAAAGGCAGAAAAAGATCATACCAGCGCTGTCGAAAGTGCCTATGACTATTTAGAACACTTCGATATTTTGGAAACTATTACCAATGTCGGCAATGATGAGGTTTTCACTCCTCGAAAAACATGCGACATGATTCTAGATTCCTTACCTGAGGAAGTATGGCATAACCCAAACTATAAGTGGTTAAACCCCGCAACTAAAAACGGAATTTTTGAAAGAGAAATTGCCTTGAGATTAGATAAAGGATTAAAAGATATTATTCCAAATGAAGAAATAAGAAAAAAACACATTCTTCAAAATATGATATTTGCTATTGGGCAAACTAAATTTACAGCCAACGTAGCTAGAAGAACCCTTTATTATTGCTCTCAAGCGAATAGAAAATGCGATGGAATTAAAGCGCCCGATGGACATTATGTAAATGGATATGCGATTGGCAATGGAACATGGTTTGATGATGAAGAAGGAAATATAAAAACTCCACGAATCGAGCATACATTTGATAAAGGTGGTAAATGTATATACTGTCGTGTAAAGAGTAATTCTAAGTACAATTCATCTGATCAAAGGGAACATTATGCCTACGAATTTATCCACTATGGGAAATTGGCTTTAGAGAGGCATTTGCAAGATTTATTTTTTAAAGGAGACAGGTCTATGAAATTTGATGTAATTATCGGAAATCCGCCATACCAATTAAGTGATGGAGGGGCACAAGCTAGCGCAAGGCCTATCTATCAATTGTTTGTTGAAAATGCTATTTCTTTAAATCCAAAATATTTATGCATGATTGTTCCATCTAGGTGGATGATAGGTGGGAAGGGGTTAGATGATTTTAGGCAAAAAATGATTGAAGATAAACATTTTTCAAGTCTACATGATTTTTTAAATCCAAAAGAATGTTTCCCTAATAATGATATAAAAGGCGGCGTTTGTTTCTTTTTGTGGGATAAAGATCACACCGGACCATGTAAGATTACATCGTATACCCAAAACGGTGTTAGAAAGAGTACAAGGTATTTAAAAAAAGATGGCGTAGATATTTTTATTCGCGACGAGATTTTGGTTTCAATTTTAGACAAAGTTTTAGCGCGAAATGAAAATACGTTCGACACCATAGTCTCAGCTTCCAAACCATATGGTTTTCGTGCTGAGACTATGGTGTCTGCATCGAAGTTCGGGCTCCCAGAATTTTTAACTGAAAAAATTGATGGCGGCTATGAAATTTTTGGCTTAGGTGATAAAATGAAAAGGACTTGGAAATATTTGCCTAAGAACTATCCAATTCCAAAGAAAAGTCCATGCCTTGATAAATATAAAGTATTTATTGCTGAGGCTTATGGCTGCGGAAATATTGGAGAGGTCCCTAGCACGCCAGTGCTAAGCACGCCAGGACAACTATGCACTGAGACATTCCTCGAGATAGGCCCTTTTAATGATGCACAAAGCGCAGAAAATGTAATAAAATATATAAAGACCAAATTTTTTAGAGCTTTAGTAGGTATTCAAAAACAAACACAACACACCACTCAAAAAGTATATAGATTTGTCCCTCTTTTAGATTTTAAGTCTAAGAAAGATATTGATTGGTCAAAGAGTGTTAGCAGTATTGATGAACAATTATTTGTTCGATATGGTTTAAATAGTGAAGAAATCAAATTCATTCAAATGAATATTCAGGAGATGATTTAGTATGTCTTGCAGAGTTATATTTTCTCCTGATATCAATCAATCTGACGTTGTTACTTATGACGACAAGACTCAAACTTTTGAGTTAAACAAAACAAATGATACTGACGAAAATTTAATCGTTTTGTATATGTATATCTTACCTAAATTTCCTTTTCACGGAATTAAGGTTGGTATGGCTACCTGTCATGGCGGCGAGACATTTAATCATGCTCTAAAGAAAAGAATAGGTGAACAAGTCCATGAATTAGCTCTAACTGATGATCAATTTGCTAAATATGGAAATGAAAGAGAAGTCATATATTGGGGCGTTTGCTTAGATGCAAGGAATGAGAAGTTTAAAGACTATCATGTTCATGATGAGATATTAAAAATCAATGCTGGTATTACCGAAAAGGAGCAAGAGTGGTTCACTAATGTTCCTCAAGATGAATTAATTGAGATATTTGAAAAAGTTAGAAATAAAGGCTCGAAAAAGGAAATCTATACACCTAGAAAAGAACAACAAGCCTGTATCGATGCTCTTAAAACTTATTTTGATAAAAAGCCTAAAGGCGGACGTTTTTTGCTTAATTGCAAAATGCGTTTTGGTAAATCCTATACCACTTACAAATACTGCGAAGAAGCAAACATAAATAGGATTTTAATTCTTACATTCATACCTGCAGTTGAGGCTTCATGGAAAGATGATCTTTTACATATTCAAAAAGATTACAAATATTACACTGATAAAAATTTAAGAAATGTATTTTTCCATTTGGAAAATCTCAATGAGCCATACGTTCTGTTTTTGTCGTTGCAGAATTTCTTAGGAAAAGAAAAAGATGGCGATGTAAAAGAGAAAATCGCAAAGCTAAAAGGAGAACATTTTGATTTAGTTATCTTAGATGAATATCATTTCGGCGCTTGGAATGAAAGAACTCAAGAAAAGTTAGAAGACTTGGACTCAGCTTACAGTAAAGAATTAAGCAAAACAAAGGATGTTATCGATAGATTTGGCATCAAAACCGATAAGATAATTTGCTTATCTGGGACCCCTTTTAAAGTATTAGCTAGGGGCGAGTTTACTAAAGATACAACGTTTACATATTCTTACTTTGATGAGCAAAAAAATAAATATCCTGACTCAGATAAAGAACCACCTAGTTTTGAGCGTATAGATCCTCTTTACGCTCAATTCCCAGACATGAAGATATTCGGCTACAACATGTCTACTTTGTTTGGAAGTTTAAGTGATCAAACTAGTTCAACTGATAAATTTCTGGGCAAATCATATTTTTCTTTAAATAAATTCTTTGAAACTAGACAGGATTCCAATCCTGACGAACCATTAGTGTTTGTCTATGAGGACGAAATCAAAACGTGGTTTGAAATCATAAAAGGTAGATCCACATTCGGCATGGATTTCCCATATTCAAACCACAAAATGCTCAACAATAACAAGCACACATTATGGCTCATGCCATCAGTTAATTCTTGTATAGCCATGACTAAGCTTCTTCAAAGCGACGACTATTTTTCTAAATATGAAATCATCAATCTTTCTGATAGAAGTGTAGGAAGTGGTGTTGATGCATTCGACCATTTAATGGAAGGCATTACTAGGGCCAATAACACTAATAAACTAGGAAGTATCGCCCTTACAGTAAACAAATTAACTATTGGCGTTACTGTTAAAGATTGGTTTAGTGTCTTTGTTTTAAAAGATTTATCTTCGCCGGAACAATATTTTCAATCCGTGTTTCGAATTCAAACCCCTCTTGTTAAAAATGGTGTTATTTTAAAAAAAGAGGGATATGTTTATGATTTCAATATCGATAGGGCAGCAGCTTTACTTTTAAGATATGCTGAGGAAAGTGGCAAGAACGAAGCTTATACAAAACTTCAAACAGCAAAATTAATCGTTAAATATCTACCAATTTTCATGAATGGTGATATGTCTAGCCCGATTGCTTATGAGGTGTTCTATGAATTAGCGACATTAGGCGATCAATCAAAGCTCCCTTTAAGCAGAAAGATTACAAATCTAGCGAATACAACTCACGTAGCGGACGAAGAGACACTTGCTGCAATGCTCAATGATCCGGAAATAAATGATATATTCAAAAAGATATTTGCTCACTCTAAATTTAAAGATAAGAAGCAAGGTGGATATAAACCAGTAGAATCCGATCCTGAAAAAGGATATGAAACTAAAGTAGCCAAAGAAGGTAGAGACAAGGGTTATAACTTGGGATTAGCTGATTCTAATCTCTATTTTGATTTAGATGATGAAGTTGTTCAAAAAACATTTGAAGAGAAGATAGAAAACTATGTAATTGAGAACTGTCCTAAGACTTATAGTCATAATGAGGTTGTTTGGTACACAAACGGCTTTAAAAAAGGATATGAACAGGGCGTTAATGTTCCAATTAGAAGACTTCAATGTGGAAAAGAAGATGGCATCAAATTCGCTAATAATGAAGTAAAAGCGCAGTTTGGCAACAATATTGTATTTACAAAAGAAACAAGACCAAAAATCTATAATTTTGTTAATCAATATTTAAATGACATTAACCATATTCCACAAGAATATAGAGGAATGCTATATAAGAGATGGTATTGTGATTCATTTAAACTTGGAGTTAAAACAACCTTAGCACCTAAGATTCCTGCTGGACCTAATGACACGTCGGTTGCTGATTGTAACAACGCTTTGAGGCATATTTTATCAAGACTTATAGAATTTTTATTTATTAGCGTCTATCGTGAAACAACATTTAGAGAAATCTTTAAAAATGCTGATCCTGATGTCTTTTTAGAGGCAGTTGGTATTAAAAAAGAAGATTTTGAAGCTTTGAATAAATATCATATTTTTGAGGAAAAAACTTTAAACAACTATATCCACGAGTTCTTTGTGAATGAATCTATCGGCGAAAATTTAGATACTAATAATCCTGATATTAACAATCAATATCGCAATAGTTTTGGTTGGTTTGGTTTTAATAAAATCGAGCAAGAAGTCAAAGACTATGTGAACGAAATAAACGCTAAAGCCGTTCAAGACGAAATCACATCTTATAGCAATGAGTTAGACACAGATGCTGATGCTGATTTAGATGTTGAAGAAACGCCACAACGTGAAACTGCTAGCGATGATAATAGTCTAGAAGAAAAAATAGTTTCTTTGCTAAAATCTAATGCTAAAGGGATGAGTGCTAAAAAGATAGCTAAAGCGTTGAGCGTTTCTAAAAAAGAAGTTAACAAAATTCTTTATGAAAATAAGGACAAATTTACACAAGATTTTTTATCTTGGAAATTAAAGTAAGGACAACTAATCTATGGAAACTAAATCACAAGGCGTAATCTACATACTTACCAATCCATCGTTCCCAGACTATGTGAAGATAGGATATGCGGACGATGTTAACAAAAGGTTAAAAGAACTTAATAGGAGTGAATGCATTCCTTTCGCTTTTAGGCTTTATGCCTATTATGAAGTTCCAAAAAGACTCACTGACATGAAGCTGCATCAAATGATCGATAAGCTTAACCCTAATCTTAGAAGTATTGAGGAGTTTGATGGTAAGACTAGGAAACGTGAATTTTATAATATGACACCTGCTGATGCTTATTCTATTCTTGAAACCATTGCTCAGATAAACGGATTAGAAGATCATCTAGTTTTGGTAGAACCATCTGCAAAACAAATTAGAGACGAAGAAGAAGCAGAAGAAATAAGAACTAAAAGAACTCAAACTAAGCTTCCTAAATTGGATTGGATGATCGAACAAGGATTAGTTAAACCGGGTGATAAGATTTGTGTTATTTCTCACCCAGATGAAGTAGCAACAATACTTGATGGAAAACACGTCGAATACAAAGGGGAAACGATGTCTGCGAATGTCTTCGGCTGCAAAGTTACAGGGTGGAAAGCCATTCAAAGCTATGCCTTTATGAGAAAAGCAGATGACAAGAAAACATTATCTGAACTTAGGGAAGAGAAGATGAAAGAGCTGGGGATGATAGAATGAAAAAATATAAATATGAGACGGTGACATTGGGTTATGCTCTTAGCAAAAAGTCACTAACAAAAAAGTTGCAAGACACTCTTGACGAAAAAGCTGATGAAGGTTGGAAATTAGTTAAATTTGATTTTTCTGATTGGCTCGGTGCTTGTGTCGTAGTCTTTGAAAAAGAAGTCGAATAAACTATGAATTTTCAAGAATTTAAGATTTTGCACAGTGAAACAATAGGATGTTTTCAACTTATAGAAGGAGATTTAAAATGGATTTATTCGCTGATGCATAAAGGCGATATTAGCGAAAATTATGATAGCTTAGATAAAAGGAATCTTGGTTTCGTTATAAAAGAACTAAAAGAACTAGATTATTCTGCTGGAACACCTTTTATTTCTAAAGATGATTATAATTTTCTTAACCAAATGAGAGAAAAGAGGAATTACTGGTGTCATCAAGCATACATTGATTTTATGTATATCCATAATTTCGAATACTCTCCAGAGTTTCAAAAAGTATGTTTAAAACTTCAACGCGATCACGATCGAATAGAAGTGGTTCAAAGAAATGTAGAAAAAGCAAAATTGAATGCCAATAAGGTGTTTTCTAGGAATTGACTTGTCTTAAATGGCAGGTCTTTTTTTAATATCGCTTTGGACAGTTTGAGGCCCTAGTATGAACGTGTTCTAACCCATTCTGGTATAAAAGTGAATTTAGGCTCTGAATATCAATTTCGTCTTTTAACATTGGTGATGCCGTTATTTCACAAAGTGAATTTTCGTTTATGCAATTTAAATAAACACAAGGAATAAAAAAACCATTTGATTCTTCAAACTTTATTACTTTCTTTTTAATGGCTTCATAATATTCATGGTTTTCAACTTTGAGGACAACTCTAAACTCCTTTTCATAATCATAAGAATGATGCTTAAAACAAAACCTTATCGAGATAAGTAGATCGAAACAATCATCCACAATTTCATTTCTATATTCAGCAAATTTATCCCATAGCGAATAGTACTCATTAAGAATTTTAAGGATAATGTCATTTTGTTCTTCTTCAGTATAAATTATAGGGAAAGCATTAGCGTCATAGTATATAGGTTTCGACTGGACACCAGTTATTTTGAACATTAGCTCTTTTAAATCGAAAGTAAGCGAATATCCATCTTGATTTCTATTTTTCGTATAATAGTTCCACATTCCGGCATTATCTTCGTCTAAAGAAAACAGCAAAGCATATAGCGATATTTATGTAGGCATTTTTACAGGGGTATCGTTTTACTAGTAAGGGTATCATTTCTCTAGTAGGGGTCGCGTTTTGTATCAAAGCGATAGCACAAAGACATCATTTAAAGATGGAATTGACTTTCGTTCAATGATATAAAAAATGTTAATACTGATATAATTAACAATTGCCACGTATTGTAATATTGGGTTGTCTATACTTTAAAAATATTAGAGCCACAGCTTCTACGTTTTGTAAACATGGTTAATAATGAATGTTCAATTCATTTTTATTGTTATTTTAATTTAAATATTTTTATTAACAATGCAACCAAAATATATTTTATAAAGTCATTATTAATGATTAGGCAAATTTATGCGATAATTTTTATATTGATAGATTTGCCTATCATTAATGTTAGGGATGTTCATGACATTAGAAAAAAAGTTGTCTTATGCGCTGAAGACAAAGAAAAGCGAAGAACTTGACGAAACTTTTAAACAAATTTTTAATTCTTATTACAAGTTGGTATATTTTGTTTCGTACCAATATGTTTTAAACGACGCCGATAGTGAAGATATTTGCCAAGAAGTTTTTATTAATTTTTTTAATACAATACTTAAAAATGATATTTGCTATCAAATTAAAAATATTAAGCAATATTTATGCACTATGGCTAAAAATAAATCATTAGATTTTTTAAAAATAAATAAATCAAATTTGCCGCTGCAAGAAGAAATTGCATCTTATTATGACCAATATGAACTATTTGATGATAATTTCTTAAATATTTGGAATAAGTGTTTGACTAGTGATGAACAACACATTTTAATTGACCACATTCTTATTGGAGAATCTTTAAAAGATATCGCCATTAAAAAGAATATACCATATAACACTATTAAAAGCGTATATCATCGCTCGATAAAAAAACTAAAAGAAAGGATAAAAAATGAGGAAAAATAAATTTGATGATCACATCAAAAAATCATGTAAAAAGCAATTAAACTATGATGATATTAAAACTAACATCAAATTTGATGAATTAAAACATAATAAGTCATCAAGTATTAAGAAAAAATGGATTTTGCCTTTCTCTATTTCCTTTGCTGGTTGCGGGGTACTTGCTTTAATTATTTCTTTAACATTAAATGCTGTTTTTATGAATTTTGAACACACAAATAGTGATGAAAATCAAAGCCCGATTAGTTCTAGTGAAACTATACCGACTGATTCTAGACAAGAATTATTTGATAGCAGCGATTTAGTTTATACAATTAAAACAATAGCAAGATTGGACTTAATTACCTATGAAAACGTTGTTTATACTAAATATGAAATTGATATATTGGTCAAAATTAAAGGCAATGAAGATATCAAATTTATATATTTATTAGGTGATTCAATTAACAATGTTGATGACATAGATAATTTAGAAATAATGGAGTTGAATGATTGTTATAAAATATATTTAATTAAGAACGAATTTGGTTATATTACCACAGTCCCTTATGAAAGTATTTTTGATATATCAACAAATGCTTGATTACATGATACAATTAAATAAACGGAGGAATGGTTATGAAAAAGATAATTAATTTACCATTGTTTATTAATGTTGTTTTGGCAATTGTTGGAGTTTCACTTTTAGTAGGTGCTGTACAACTTTTCGCTTCTTTTTGCGACAACGCAGATTTTATTGCAAATGTGAATAATGCTAACGCTGATGCGATTTGGGCAGTGATAGTTTTGTTTTTTACATCAATGCTCTTGATTGCTTGCTTAACATTGTACGTGCTTCGCTATTTGATAAATAATAAAAAACTAGAATTAGCGGGTATTATTGTTAGTTTAGCAACAGCATTTTTGCTATTAGTTTTTGTTGTTTCTACAATTGGTACTATTTGTTTAACCTTATTACCATTTTTTATTTATGTACTTATCGTTTGTGGATTGATCGATATTCCTGCTTTAGTCATTTATATTAAAGATAAAAAAAGCGAAAAAAAAGCAAAAAACGAAGAACAAATTAATATCGAAAAACAAGAAGAAAATTAAACAAATAATAAAAAAATTTTTAAAATTTAAATTCCCTGTTTACTTTTTCTTTTAATTAGATAAAGTGATACGCAGAGTTATGAAAATAAGAATAAAAAGATTTCAATTTGTTAAAAAAATAATAACAAAGAAATTGTCATTTTATCCTCTTATCTTAATAATTCATTTATAAAATTCGGCTTCAGTGCCGAATTTTTTTTGGAAAGTAAAGGTTATGGAAAAAAGCAAGAATTTGATTCTAGACGTTGAAGAGAGCCCTAAAAAAATTCACGAGTGGTTTCTTTTTTCGATTCAACATGTGTTAGCTATGCTTGTAGCATGTATCACGGTCCCACTTTTGACTGGTTTGCCAATCGCAGCAACTATTATAAGTGCTGGTATCGGAACTTTTATTTACATATTAATTACTAAAGGAAAATCACCAGTTTTTCTTTCATCATCTTTTGCATATCTATCGCCGATGAGTAGCGCTTTATCAATTGGCTTAATTGGAAAGGCCAGTGGCATGAATTATTTAGCGTTGATTATTGGCATGATATTAGTTGGATTAATATATTGTATCTTTGCATTGATAGTAAAAACTGTCGGAACTAAATGGTTAAATAAAGTCTTACCACCAATTGTAATTGGTCCAATCATCATGGTTATCGGATTATCTTTGGCTGGAAGCGCTATAAGCAATATTACTTCTGCAAATATTTCAAACAGCCCTCTATATAATTGGGCGGCATTATCTTGTGGTTGATTGCACTTTTTACAACCGCACTCGTTAGTCATTATGGTAAAAAAATGGCCAAATTAATTCCTTTTGTCATCGGGATGAGCAGCGGATATGTTTTTGCGGTTATTTTGACTTTAATTGGGTTTTATGGATGCGGCAATGAATATTTCAAAATAGTTGATTTTAGTCCATTTATCAATATCTTTTCAAAAGAAAATATTAGTTTTGCAAGCTTTTTAAATTATAAATTGTTTATTCCAAATGATGGCGAGAGTTTTGTTTTTTTAAGATTTGAAGAAATTGCTAATTTTGATTGGGCAACGATAGGCACCGTCATATTATTATTTGTTCCAGTTTCTTTGGTTACTATGTGCGAACATATTGGAGATCATGAAAACTTAGGAAATATAATTGATCGCGATTTATTAAATGATGAACCAGGAATGGCAAAAACTTTATCTGGAGATGGAATTGCCACGGCTGTCAGCGGTGTTTTATGTGGCGCTGCCAACACCACATATGGAGAAAATGTTGCTGTTATTGGCATGACTAAAATTGCTTCAACAAAAGTTGTTTTATTAGCGGCAATTTTTAGTATTGTAATTGGTTTTTTACACCTTTTACTGCTTTGCTACAAACAATTCCTGCTGCAGTAACTGGTGGTATAAGTTTGATACTATATGGATTTATTGCTTCTAGTGGTGTCAAGATGCTGATTAAAGAAAAAATCGACTTCAATAATCAAAAGAATATTTTTATTGCTTCTGTCATATTAGTCAGTGGTATTGGTGGCCTGGCATTTAAATTTGGTAATCCTGAAAACCCTATTATTACGATAACATCTATTGCAGTAGCAATGATTTTGGGCATTATTTTAAACGCGATGTTAAAGAATAAAACTAATAAAATTTAATGTAAAAAAGCGGTTTATCTAACCGCTTTTTTAACATTGTTATCAAAAACAAAAATTTATTCAGTTAAAGGAATGCCGTTTCCATCGACATTAATAGACCCGACTAATATCATAATGCCTTCTATTAATCCCCATAAACTTGATACGGGCGATAAAAATCCAAAACTCAATAAAGAAATAAGCAATTGTGCAATGGCTTTACCAGTGTATCCTAAATAAAAATTATGGACACCTAAGCCACCTAAAAATATACCTAATAATCCTGCCGCAATTTTTGATTTTTGGTTGGAATGAGACATAGGAGTTGGTTGAGGATTATTGCCTACAAAGGCTCCGCAATTAGGGCAATATGATGTGCCATCAACAATTTTTGTTCCACATTTTGTACAAAATTTATCCATATTAAACCTCTTTTTCTATTTTATAATAATATCATTGATAAAATATATATTGATTTAAAGATATTTTCAAGTTTGTTTAAAACACAAGGAGTGTAAATCAAAATCAATCAACCTTTTATTTATTACTTAGATTGGTAAAATATTGAATATGAAAGACAAAATCAATCAGTTATCATACGATCTAATTTACGAGCAATGGGATGATTATCGCCATAGCAAACCAATCGATGAATGCGTTGTTGATTTTGTTAAGCTCGTTAAACCTAATGGGCTTATTTTAGATGTTGGTTGTGGCAGTGGATATCCGATTGATAACTATTTAAGTAATCTTAATTTTAAAGTGATTGGAATTGACATCTCTTTTAATATGATTAAAAAAGCTAACCAGTTGAATTTATCAAATGCTCAATTTATTAATTGCGATTTTTTAAAATACAAAACCAATTTAAAATTCGATGGCATTATTGCTTTTGATAGTTTATGGCATATAAATTATCATCATCAAAAAATAATTTATAAGCGTCTGTCTAATTTATTAAAAAGTGGTGGTTATCTTTTGTTTACGCATGGTAAAAACGACAATGAACAGGTAAACGAAATGTTTGGCCAAAAGTTTTATTACAGCGCGTTAGATTTGTCATACGTTAAAAAAATATTGGATGAAAATGATTTTCAAATAATTGATTTAAAAATAGATTATAAGCATCCTTATAGCGGAACAAGAGAATTGCTGATGACGGTAAGAAAAAAATGATTTTTGTGGGGTATGTAAAAACTTCGATTGGATTAATAAAATTAACATGTTTGGATCAATATTTGATTGAATCAACTTTTGTTGATGAAAATGATGATTTAATGGATGAAAATTTAAATAATTCAACTTTACGCAAAGCCATTGACTGGTTTAATTCATATTTTAAAGGCAAAATTAGTCCTGTTATTGATTTCCCTATTTTAATGCAAGGAACCACGTTTCAAAAAGACGTGTGGGAAATAGCTTATCAAATACCATATGGAAAAACGATGACTTATTTAGATATTAAGAATCAACTTTGCGCTAATAAAAAATATCAAAACATGTCGTGTCAGGCAATTGGCCAAGCTTTAAAGAAAAACCCTTTGTTGATTGTTGTGCCTTGCCATCGAGTGGTAGGAATTAATCATAAAAATATAGGATATGTCGCTGGAATTAATAAAAAAGTTTTCCTATTAAACTTAGAATTTGATAGAATAAACAAAGGAGATTGAACACTATGAAAATTTGTCCTAATTGTCAACACACCGCATCTAATAGTGATGTTTTTTGTGAAAAATGTGGAATCAAACTAATTAAAAAAGAAAATAAGGCTTGGTTTGTTGTTTTTTCATTAATTTTTGGAATGGTTTATTCTGTTTTAAATATTGGATTAGCATTTGGAGATTGGGCTCCCAATTCAATGACATTAAACAAAAATATTATTTCCATTATCACTTATTTTATTAATGGAGGAACAATCAATACTTATTCAGCGGTCTTTTCTTTAGTTTATATAGTTTTTATATTTTTGATGTTTATAATGTCATTTGTTTGCTTAATTTTTAGCATCATACCATTTGTTGATAAGACAAAAATGAAATGGCATTATATCAGTTTAATTATATTATTTAGCCTTAATTTTGTTTTGACTGATTTTTTAGGCGCTACAAATTATGCTGGCGTTCTTTTGATGATTGCTCAATTTGCTTACTTAATTACCTATGCTATTTACTCTATATTAAATGTGAACGGCACAAAAACTATCAATGTAATCTTTTATAGTTTGTTCATGGTGGGATTGTTGTTAAATATTTTGTCCATCATTGGCGTTAACATTAAAAACAACGATACATATTATTCTTATAGTGGTTTGTTAGGTTTTGTAGCGTTTTTAACTCCTAATACATTCATTCCATTGTTCATTATATATTTTGTTTGTTGGGCATTATCGTTTGCCTCATTAATATTAGTTATAAAAAACAAAATTTATTTAGCTTCATTGTTTAACTTTATAATGTCAATATGTTGCATTTTTGCCACTATTTTTGGAATTGTATTAACTGGATTTGATTGTTTTTATAGTTATATTGCTTGCATCATCTTTGCATTGTTAGCTGCTTCGTTTGGATTAGTTTATAGTTTAAGTATTAAGATGAAGAATGACGATAAAATTTTGACAAGATAAAATAAATATTTGTTGAAATAACATAAAAAAATGATATAGTATTTTTCGTTATCGCCCACGTGGTGAAACTGGTAGACGCAATGGACTCAAAATCCATCGGTTAACAGCCATGCCGGTTCGATTCCGGCCGTGGGCACCATTGATATTAACGGCTTGATTTATACATCGAGCCTTTTTTATTTATCAAATTAGTAAATTTAAGATTTAATTTTATTAAAAAATTGATATAATATCACCGACAAAGGGGAGTAGTGTAGTTTACTTTCGACAACACGATGTCAAACATCCGGAAATAAACCGCTTAATGGCGAACAAGACCTTGTTTAGGAGGATTTTATGTTTGAAAATAAAACTATTGCCCAAATAGAAAATGAATTAAATGCATCGACAAGCGACGGACTGTCAACTAGTGAGGCCAGCGATAGACTTTTAAAAAATGGTTTTAATAAACTCGAAGAAAAAAAGAAAAAGCATTGGATTTTAGTTTTTTTAGGTCAATTTAATGATCCGATGGTTTATGTTTTGTTGGCTGCTGCTGTTTTAAGTATTGCAGTATCTGCTTATTCTTACTTTTCTGGCTTAAGTGAATCTTTTGATTGGATTGATACTGTCATCATACTTGGTGTTGTCGTTTTAAATTCGATTATCGGAACCGTTCAAGAAAGTAAAGCGGAAAAGTCTTTAGAAGCTTTAAAAAAGATGTCATCACCGACCACGACTGTCAAACGTGATGGCAAAATATTAACTATTAAAGCGGAAGAATTAGTAGTTGGCGATATTGTTATTTTAGAGGAAGGACAAGTTGTTCCCGCGGATTTGAGATTAATTAAAACTGTAAATTTAAAAACTGATGAATCTAGTTTAACTGGAGAATCATTACCTGTTGAAAAGGATGCTAATTTTGTATTCAGTGAAGAAGTTGGAGTGGGTGATCGAGTCAACATTGCATACATGTCTACTCCAGTTGTATATGGCCATGGGGAAGGTATAGTTGTTTCTACGGGAATGAATACAGAAATAGGCAAGATTGCAAAACTATTGTCTAGTGAAGAAGATCAACAAACTCCTTTACAAAAAAAACTGGCAAAGTTATCTAAATTTTTAGGGTTATTGGTCATTATTATCGTCGTAATTATTTTTGGTGTTGAATTGTTACAAATGGGATTGAATGAAGGTTTATCTATTCCAGGAGTAGCCAATACATTTATGCTTTCTATTTCTATTGCGGTTGCTGCCATACCAGAAGGTCTTCCAGCCGTAGTTACAATCGTTTTAGCTTTAGGTATGCGAAGAATGGTAAAAGTAAACACTATTGTAAGAAAGCTACCTAGTGTTGAAACTTTAGGCGCAACTAAAGTCGTATGTTCTGATAAAACTGGTACTTTAACACAAAATAAAATGACAGTTGTTGAAGCATATATCTTAAATAAACAAATTAAAAATGATAGTTTCAACAAAGATGATTTAGAAATATTAGCAAAAGGTATGGCGCTTTGTTCTAATGCCAGCATTGATAATGGTGTACACGGCGATCCAACTGAAATCGCATTATTAGAATTTGCTAAAAATATAGGATTAAGCCATTCTAAGATTAAATCTGATTTACCAAGAGTGGATGAATTACCTTTTGATTCTGTTCGTAAAATGATGTCGACCATGCATAAAAATGACGACGAACATATCATATATACAAAAGGTGCAATCGATTCCATTTTAAAACACACTACTCATATTTTAGATGGTGATAAAGTTAGAAAAATCACAAAAGAAGATATTGATGAATTATATCGTGTCAATGATGATATGTCACATCGAGCCTTAAGAGTTTTGGCTTTAGGATATCATTTAGATAATCAAATAAATGAAGAAAATATTATTTTTGTCGGATTAACTGGGATGGTTGATCCACCAAGACCTGAGGCTAAGAGTGCTGTTGAGATATTTAAACAGGCAGGGATTACCACTATTATGATTACTGGTGATCATAAGACAACAGCTTTTGCAATTGCTAAAGAATTGGGAATTGTTGAAGATATTGACCAAACTATGTCTGGAGCCGAAATCGATGCTTTAAGTTTTGAAGAATTAAAAGAAAAAGTTAAGACCGTCCATGTCTTTGCTAGAGTCTCTCCTGAAAATAAGGTCTCTATTGTCAAAGCTGTTCAAGCAAATGGTAATATCGCTGCTATGACAGGGGATGGTGTCAATGATGCGCCATCATTAAAAGCTGCTGATATTGGTATTGCTATGGGTATTACTGGCACTGATGTAGCTAAAGGTGCGGCTGATATGGTCTTGACCGATGATAATTTTGCTTCTATTGAAAAAGCGGTTGAAGAAGGGCGAGGAATATATGCCAACATTAAAAAGACTGTCATTTTCTTGCTATCTTCTAATATTGCAGAAGTATTAGCGATTTTTATCGCGATTGTTTTGGGTTTACCAGAACCTTTGATTGCCATCCATATTTTATGGGTTAATTTAATTACTGACTCATTGCCAGCTGTCGCTTTAGGAGCAGATGAAAAAGAAAAAGATATCATGCACGATCAACCGCGTGATCCTAAAGAATCGCTTTTTGCTAAAGGTGGCTATTGGCTGACTTTTGGTTATGGAGCATTGATTACTTTAGTGACTCTTATCGCTTTTTTATTAATTCCTATGGAAGAATTAATAGGACACGGCTTAGACATTAGTCTATCCAATCTTCAAGTTTTATTGAATGCTGGATCGGTGCTTGGTGGTAGCGAAGCTATCATCAATGGTGTTACTTTTAGCGCTAGTGAGACAGCTTTGATTTTAAAAGAAGCTCAAACTGCTGGATTTACGGTATTAGCTCTTTCTGAATTGACTCACATGTTAGGAATGACTTCTATTAGGAAAAGTTTCATACATAATTTCAAAACAAAAAATAAGATGTTATGGATTGCTTTTGCTGTAGGTCTAGGTTTACAAATCTTTGTCGTAGAAGTACCAGGTGTAAATGATGTGTTCAGTTGTTATCAATTTAATGATATTCATTGGTTATACATCGCTTTATTATCTTTAGCGCCATTATTTGTTCATGAAATAGTCGCTTTAATTTTATTCATAATTAAAAGAATAAAAAGTAAAAAAGCATAAAGAATCAGTTTACTGATTTATTTTGTAAAAGATACAATAATTATTACTACAACTAAAATAATGACAAACAATCTAGTTAAAATAGAAAATGTTTTAAATATGCGATAGTTCTTTTTTGCATTTTCATCTTTTATAAATTTATTCGCACTTAAAAAATAATATTGGCCACCACTAATAGTGATTGGATATTCAGCATTTGGATTATGATTTAAAATGATGTCATAATATGTTTCGCTTAATTGAGGAGCAAATTGAATATTTACATCAAGTGTATAAAAGGTTTTAGGATAGCGCTTCATAAATATTCCAAAAAAAGACAATAAATAAAACCCAAGCGCTTTTAAAAACCAAAAATTATCAACTAATTCATGATGATAAGTAAAACAAATATTTGCTTGCATATCATCAATGCATGCTACATACTTTCCATGCATTTTTTTAAACTTCAATGGCTGATTATTACACATTATAACGATGTTGCTATCAAGATTATTTAATCGAAGATAAAACATTAATTGTTACCTCCGATAAACATATCAAAACACGAATAATAAAAAATACAAAATATCAAAGCGATAATAAACATTACTATTGCTCCGATTAGACCACTTTTTGAATTAGTATATTTGCGATTACATATAGAAACAATAACTGAAACAATTGTAAAAACACCTGAAAATATGATTAAAATCAAAGGCAAATAATATGTTGCAATTAAAACATTTTTTACCACTTCCATCGATGTGTCGTCGCTGGTGAAGTTTTGCAACATATTTTTAAAATCTTCATTTAATAATGGTAGGAAAAAGGTCATCAATAAAAAACATATCAAAATTAAAATCCAAAATATTTTAAATATAATTATGACAGGAACACTCAACAATAATAATGCTGGCAGTAAAGTTAACGTGGAACAAAAAATTGAATAACGATTAAAAATAGATTGAAAACGCTTGGTGTGCATTATGGAAATTGATTTGTTTTTCATATTTTAACTATAACAATCATTTTTTGTTTATTACAATAAAAAAATATTGACAAAGCAACAATAAGATAGTATAAAAACAGCATAGATCGAATAGAGGAGCACTACAAACAAGTACTCTAGATGACATGGCCAATCGCATCTAAAGGAAAAGTAAGAGTGCCGAAACCGGTTAATAATGGCCTAAAAAAACCGAGTTGGGCTATAAGAAAATATCTTATAGACTCGCCGATGTGTCTCATCGGTAGGCGCTATTGATGTCAGTTCCAACTTGGGATCGCATTGATAGTAATGCGGTCTAAAGAAAGGAACATTTTTTTATGAAAAAAACATTTTTGGGATTGATATCCTTACTCAGCATTGCCGGTTTTGGATTGCAAAGTTGCGGACCGACACAATTTGATAATTCTAAGTTAATTATTGGTATGGAATGCAATTATGCTCCATTTAATTGGACTGAAAATACATCAAATGATTTCACTCTTCCAATTTCTAATAAATCCAATCAATATGCCGATGGATACGATATTCAAATTGCCAAACTATTAGGCGAAAGCTTAAATGTTGAAGTGGTGATAGTAAAAACTGCTTGGGAATCATTAGTCACCGATTTGCAAATGGGCACGATTAATGCCGTTATTGCCGGAATGACCGATACACCTGAACGAAGAGAATCAATTTCTTTTACAAATGAATATTATCGCAGCGAATTAGTCTTAGTGAGTAAAAAAGATATTGCTGACGATTATGTTGATGCGTTGACATCTGAGCAATTTGCAAATTTAGTAAATGGAAAAATTATTGTTTCGCAAACATCGACCGTCACTAACGATGTTATTGATATTTTTGCAAGCGAATATGGCGCTATACATGCTAATCCAGTTGACACTTTTGCTAATGCTGCCACAGATGTTTCTAATGGTCTTGCTTTTGCTATGACAGCCGAATTGCCAGTTGCGCAGGCTATTGTAGCAGCTAACACCGATTTAGGTATTATTCATATCGATCAAGAAATACTTGGCGAAAAACAATCGGAATTAGGTGTCTCAATTGGCGTTAATAAACAAAATGATGAATTGATTGATCGATTAAACGAAGGTTTATCGCAAATCGATGAAACAACGCGCATAAATTTAATGAGCGAAGCTGTGATAAGAAGTGCTTCTTATTAATAAATTAATAAAGGATAAAATATGTTTTCAGATATAGGTTATTTGTTATCAAATTACTATGATTTTTATTTATTAGGTTTGGTATCAACATTATTATTATCGATTATAGGTACAGGTGTCGGATTATTTTTAGGAATATTTTTAGCCTTTGGAAAGGGCTTAACTATTAAAAAAAGCGATCCTTGGTATCATAAATTATGGGTATATCCTATCGTATGGCTTTGCAATATTTACTCCATCGTTATTAGGGGCACGCCGATGATGGTTCAAGCTATGATATTTAAATATGGCTGTCAGATGCTAGGTGTTAATTGGAACGCTATTTTGCCTGGTGTTCCTATTTTAGATGGCTGGATGATTGCTGGTTTAGTGGTCATTACTTTTAATACTGCTGCATATATGGGCGAAATTATAAAAAGTGGTCTTAATGGTGTTGACAATGGTCAAATTGAAGGCGCTTCATCGCTTGGTATGAGCAAATTGCAAACGCTATTTTATGTCTCTTTGCCTCAAGCTTTAAGAAATTGTTTACCGACCATTGGAAATGAATGGATTGTCAATATTAAAGATTCATCAGTTTTAAATGTGATCGGCGTCACTGAATTATATTTTCAAGCTGCTGATGCAGCCTCAAAAAATTATAAGTATGTTGCCACTTATATTATTGTTGCACTTATTTATTTAATTTTAACATTGGGTGCTACTGGAATTTTAAAATTAGTAGAAAGAAAAATGGATGGCAAAAAATTCAAATTCTCGTTTTTCCATTATCGAAAAAAGGAGGCATAATTATGTCAGTTTTATCAATTGAAAATTTAGCAAAATCTTTTGGAGATAATCTGATTTTAAAAGATATTAGCTTTGAAGTAGAAAAAGGTGAATGTGTTGCTATTATTGGTTCTTCCGGAAGCGGAAAATCAACATTATTAAGATGCATAAATTTATTGGAAACCCCTACCAGTGGAAAAATATTATTCAATGGTGTGAATATTTTAGAAAAAAACAATAATGTAAATCAAATTAGAAGCAAATTATCTATGGTTTTTCAATCGTTTAATTTATTTAATAATCTAGATGTTTTACAAAATTGTGTCATTGGTCAAACAAAAGTATTAAAAAGAAATAAAAAAGAAGCAACTGAAATAGCGATAAACAATCTTAATAAAGTCGGTTTGAGCGACCGTATTAATTATAAAATAAAAGATATATCAGGTGGCCAAAAACAGCGTGTCGCTATTGCAAGAAGTTTATCGATGAATCCAGAGGTAATTTTATTTGATGAACCAACATCGGCTTTAGATCCAGAAATGGTCCAAGAAGTTTTAAAAGTCATGAAGGATTTAGCAAGTGAAGGAGTGACGATGGTGGTGGTTACACACGAAATGAATTTTGCAAAAAATGTTGCAGATAAAGTAATTTTTATGGACCAAGGGATAATATTAGAATCAGGTAGTCCCGATTATATTTTTAATCAATGTCAAAATATTAGGTTAAAACAATTTATTGCAGCAGGGGGAAAATCTGAATAAATTGCATTTTTTTCTTGTAATTATTTTATAATATAGTTATATTATTAGGTGCTTGCTCTACTATTGACGCCGGCTTAGCTCAATCTGGCAGAGCAACTGAATCGTAATCAGTAGGTTGTTGGTTCAATTCCGATAGCCGGCACCAGTATGGATGTTTAGCTCAGCTGGGAGAGCACCTGTTTGACGTACAGGAGGTCGGGGGTTCGATCCCCTCAGCATCCACCAGTTAAAATATAAACCGGATTTATCCGGTTTTTGTTTCTTTTTTTAAAACTTGCCTTATAATATTTATACGTGCATCTGTAGTTCAGTGGTAGAACTCCAGCTTCCCAAGCTGGCTATGCGGGTTCGATTCCCGTCAGGTGCTCCAATCTAAATTGAAAACGAACTCTTATTACTGTGATGTGTGTTTACTCGAAATTATATTTTATTTTAGCCCTTGTATAGCAAAATAGAAAGTTTGTTTAAGAAATAAGAAAACTGATGAACAATGTGGACTTGTCTGCATTTTTTTTATTAAAGTTTTTAAAATTAAATATATTAATAGTTTAATAGCGTCATCATTAAAATTAATCGGAAAAATATTTATTTGTTAAACCTTTGTGTATTTAAATTAGTATAATAATTCTATCATTTAACCTTTTTATCAAATTAAGGGAAGATTATTATAGATGCGGGTGATAAAAAATTGCTAAAAGTGTAATTTTATGTTGTTAATTCAATGCATTGTAAAAAACAAAAATTTGATAAAATGTGTATCGTTTAATGATGCTGTATAAAAGTGTGAAAATATCGAGCAACATTAACCATGGCATATTGAACACTGATATAGTCAATAATATAATTAAATTAGTCTATGAAATTTTTTTAAGTTTAAATGGTGCTTAGAATATGAGAAAGTATGATTTATTTTTTGCTTCGCTTATATTAATTTCTTGTGTATTGATTCTTAGTGGCACAATTGTTTTTACTTCAGGAACAGAATATAAACCTGATTCAGCTTTGTTTTTCTTGATTGGCGGTTTGTTTGGTCTTGCAGGATTATGTGGATTTTTAATTCGCCGCAAAGAAAAATAATACTCAATTAGTTTTATTTAAGTTTTTATTAATATTTTTGATATAAATCAAAATTAAGATTCGTTTTTTGATATTGTTTAAATTAAATTAATTAGTAAATAATAAAATGAATTGGAATAAAAATATTTATGAACATTTATCATAATTTAATCGTCATATATTTTGAAAGGAGATAAATGGACAAGTTTTCTAAAACAGACATTCGTTATTTCTTCTTAAAAGACGAAAACATAGTTAAAAAAGTTTATAACGAGACATATCGTTTATTATTTCATATTGCTTTTTCCATGCTTTCAAATAAAGAGGACGCTGAAGATATGGTAAGTGAGACTTATTACAAAGTTTTATCATATGATTTTAATAAATTAAAAAATAGCCAAAAGTTTGTAGCTTTTCTGAGTATAACATGTAAAAATCTTTGCCTAGATTTATTAAAGAAAAAACAAAAAGAAGCAAATTTAGAAATAAACGATAATATGCTTATGAGTCATGACGAAGAAACTAGTCTAATTGGCGAGATTAAAAAAGTATTAAGCAAACAAGAATATGATGTGTTTATATATCATGCTTACTTTGGATTATCTTATAAGGAAATATCTCCTTTAATTAATAAAAATGAAACACGATGTCGAGTTATTTTTTCTAATGCTCGAAAAATTTTAAGACAAAATAAGGAGTTATTCTTATGAAAAAGATTTTTAAAGATTACGAAAAAAATCACCCAATTAAACCTTTTGAAGAAACTTTTAATGATTTTGAATTTAATCATTTAGAAAAAGATTATAAAAAAAGCACCAAGCATGAAAAAATAGCGCATAGATTTAAAATTGCTGGTGTTGTATTTGGATGTTCTTGCATTGGCATCATATTAATTCCTATCGTTGGATTTTTAATTGCCTCTTTAAAAGTTAGCGAACGATTTTCTTATGAAAAAAAGTTATTTAATGAACAGGAAATGGAAGAAATTACCACTAGCGGCATCATTAAATTAAACACGATTAACTATCCTGACCAAAAAGGAAGTTTTGAAGTAAACGATGATTACATAAGCGATGTAAATAATTTTGCTTATGAAATATTTTTAAATGGTTTAGATGAACAAAATTTTGGATATTCACCAATTAGTTTATATATGCATCTAGATATATTATCGACTTTAGCAGGGGAAGAGTATCAGTATATTTTTGATAATTTGTTAGGAAGCGACGTCAGTTCAAGACAGGCCAATTTTATTAACACATTTAAAAACAATTTTTATAATAAAAAAGATATTGGCACATATTTATACAATGGTTTTTTTATGAATAACGATTTAGATATCGACAATTATTACATCAATGGATTGACCAATCGTTATACTGAGGCATTTAAAGTTGATTTTACCAATTCAGATCATGTCGATTTTATGAAGGAATGGATTGTTCAACATTCTCCATTTTCATCACTAGAATTACAAGACATATTCAATTTAATTGATGATAATGATGCAGCGATTTTTTATTTATTTTCAACAATGTATTTTGTTAATAAATGGATGAATCCTTATGATAAAAATGAGACGAAACTGCAAGATTTTACCAATTTAAATAATACGATAACTCAAGCCAATTTCATGTCGCATATTTATTTAGGCGATATTTATGATTATGGGGATTATGTTTCATTTTATGATTATTATTTTAATGGCTACAAGGTTCAATATTTAACCCCTAAAAATAAAGACGACTCAATATTTGACTTAATTAAAGATATCAATTTTTTAAACGAAGACGAAAATAAATTAATCAGCAATACTCCTATTGAATTATCTATACCTAAATTTAATATTAGCCAAATGGTCGACTGTGATGAATTATTGATAAAAAACGAATTTGGAAAAGAATTATTCAATCAAGATAATTATATTTTTAATGAAGCACTTAATGTTGTTAATGTTCCTATTTATCTATCAATTTGTAAACAGCAAAATCGAATTATTTTTAATGAAGACGGCACCAAAATTAAAACTTTAACATTTTCGCTACCTGCTGGAAGTGTCGCGCCATTACCAAACGATGGTTATGCTATCACATTAGATTCACCATTTATTTATGTAATAAAAGATTTCAATGATATTCCTATTTTCATTGGCGAAATTACAAACTTATAATTTTTAATAACAGTTTATTTTGTTTCAAAGCCATAAAAAATGATACTTATATTTTGCTTACATTGACACTTTTTATTAATAATGAAATAATATAAACAAGATAATTGTTTATGAAATTGCCAAAAGAAACGAATAGACATGATGAATTTGTCAAATCTTTTGAAAAAGAATCTTTTAATCATGAATTTATCCAAGTCGAAGAAATCAAATCAAATAAGTCAGTTGAATTTCCATCTTTAATTTCATCAAAAGAATTTAATCAAAATGATTTCTCTTCCAAAAAAAGAAATAATAAAAATAAAATTAGAGATAAATTAATTGTTAAATCGGGATTATCTTTTGGTACAGTCAGCACAGCGGGAGTGGTGGTTACCGCTATTGGTGTAGTCGCTTTAACTGCTACAGCTGTAACTGCGACGCTCATTGGCGTTTCGTTTGAACAAATCAACACCGGTTTATCATATATAAAATGCGAATTGAATATCAAAAATACTTCATATGACAATTTACTTTTTTATGCCGAAAATGTTGATGATACCACCGAATCATATAAAACAACCGCCTTTTTAAACGATGAAAGTATACCATACATCCTATTTGAAGAACTTGAACCCGCCACATCTTATGCAATCACCGCCAAATCAATAGACGATGGTAAAATATTTAAATTGGGTACATATTCAACTCTTGAAATTCCTAAATATAATATCGATATTGATTTTGAAAAAAGTAGTTTATATGCAATGACTTTCAATGTTAATGGAGCTGAAAATTCATACATAGAAGCAAACATTCATAACGCTAACGGAAACTTAATTGCTTCTAAATATTTTGCTGGCGGAACATTGTATTTTGATAATTTAGTGCCGACTGAAATGTATACATTGACTTTATTTCAAGAAGGATTTGAGGTTGGAAATAAAACATTTGCAACGTCCATTATCGTCCCTGAATACAAAATTGAAATCGCAGAAAAAGGATCAACTCATATTGGTGTGTTTATTTATTATGATTATAATTGCGAAGCTTCCTTTTTACTTTGTTTGTTTGATAGCGATAATAATTTTATTGACTATGTTCACCAAGATGGATTTGGATATTACTATAACGATTTAATTCCTGGAAGGTCTTACATTCTTAAACTTATTAATTATGGCACTAGCGTCATTGAAGAGATAAGGTTTGAAAGCGATCCAATTCCTGACAATCTTGAGTTTGTTGAATCAAACAATACTGGTCGAAAAGTTGAATTCGATGTATTGAATTGGCCGTCCGATAGCGATTTGGTTTTAAGTGCATATTTATATGACAAAAAGACAAATGAACAAGTCGAAAAAACATTCGTCTTTTATGAAAAAATTGAATTTGGCGAATTTGAACCATTAATGCCTGTTAATGACTATTATGTTGAGGTTCTTTTTGAAAGTCAAAATTTATCTGAACCAATCCATGTGGCCACTTACGAATTTAGAACCAGACTTTATGAAGAATATCAGTTTGTGACTTATCGCTCGTTTGAATATACTGTTGATAGTTTGGAAACTTACGAAGTAGAAAATCTATATGCCGAAGCAATCATTAACGGAGTGACCCAAACTTTCAATTTTGAACTCGATAATTATGGTTATCTTAATTTGAAAGTGGATGGCTTGCAAGACGAGACAAAATATACTATCAAGATAATGTATAATGATATTGTAGAAGGTCCAATCCTGCTATACGATATTGATTTTATAACGGCAGAGATTCCATCTGCTTCGGCATCTATTGATGAAATATATTGGGACGGAGTGTTGTTCTCATATAATTGCACGCCAGAAGATCAAATTTCCTATGTTTTCATCTATGAAGAAGGAAACGAAATTGATGAATATTATTCAGGTGGATTTAATAATAGTGGGCAAGATGTAATCCATTATTTGATGCCATCGACAAATTATATATTCGTTTTCAAGTCTGGAATCGATTTAGAATTCGAAGCAGATAGAATTCCTTTTACTACTTCAAAAGCTCCAGAGATAAAGCAAATCCAACCTGGAGGAAATGAGTTCAGTTTCGATAATCCGCGCGAAAACACCTTAACAGCATCATTGTATGAGGAATCAGATGTCGCCGGAGAATATACAACGCTTGTTGAAACTATCGAGTTTAATACTAGTACTTTTGCTTTTACTAACGTGCCAACAAAAGAAAATGTTTTAGTAGTAATCTCGTATAGCCCTGAAGAAGTAATCACATCTCAAACATTCGTTATGTAGTTATCTAATACTAGATAAATATCATAATAGCACTTTAAATATATCTTTTTCGAATTTTAACGATGAGTTTATAGTTTTACATAGATATACCATTTGAGGATATCAAAAAAAATTAACCCTAACATTATTTATTCACATTTGATGTGTTTTTCTGATTCGGTTTGGAGAAATTATCCTGGATGGGCTCCTTGTGCTGAAGACATTACTGGCTTATCGGTTAGAAATGGAACTTTAGATAATCCTGTTAATTTAAATGGAGTTCCATTGGATTATATTCCTGGCTTTTTCTTAGCATTAGGAACATTATTAGCTATTAAAAAGAAATTAACAGATGGCACTTCTACTCAGGTAACAACATCCTTGACTCGTGGCGCTGTCTATTTACATGAGGCAACTGATTTATGTCTAAATCCAAAAAATACCGAATTTAAAAATGCCACTATCTCTTTAAAGGGGAATTCTTATTTTAAAGATGTTAGAACATATGTGGCATGTGGAAATCTTGGAGATACTGGTTTTCCATATCCTGCAACATACAATTCCAAATATCATAATTTAAAAGAAAATATGCCATGTTCTGATAACAATATAGGATTTAAAACCAAATAATTTTCTATATAAACAATAAGCCTTGATTTTCAAGGCTTCTTTAATGAAAAGACAAATTATTCAATTGTCTATTACCAAACATATTGGTAAAATAAAATGAAAATAAAAGGAGCGATAAAATAATATGTTAACAATTGTGGATCACCCCCTCATTAAAGTTAAACTTGCCATCATGCGTGATGAAAAAACTAAATCAAAAGAATTTAGGGAATCATTAGATGAAATTGCTTCATTGATGAGTTATGAAGTTTTTAAAGATGTTGGAGTACATGAAATTGACGAAGAATATAATACTCCCACTGGCGCTAGATTAAAAAAAGTTAAATTGGATAATAAAATTATTCTTGCTCCAATATTAAGAGCAGGAATAGGAATGGTTGATGGTATAAGAAATATGATTCCAACTGCCAGAATAGGGCATATCGGCATGTATCGCGACGAGGAGACTTTGATTCCTCACGAATATTATTTTAAATTGCCAAAAGTTGAAAATCCTTTAGTGGTGGTTGTCGATCCGATGCTAGCTACTGGTGGTAGTGCAATAGCAGCAATTGATGCTATCAAAAAAAGAGGATATACAAATATTAGATTAATGTGTCTTGTTGGGTGTCCAGAAGGAGTTAAAAATGTCGAAACTAAACACCCAGATGTTCATATATATTTAGCTGTGCTAGATTCTCACCTTAATAATAAAGGTTATATTATTCCAGGTCTTGGTGACGCTGGTGATCGCATTTTTGGAACTAAATAAAAAAAACATAAAGTCATATGTTTATCTAATAGAGGTAATTAATTATGAATATTGCAATTGATAAAAACGCTAGATTATTTGCTTTAAGTGCTAATAAAAAATTAACAAGCGATGTTGCAAAAATCCTTGGAATAAATGTCGCCGATGTATCTATATCTCATTTTGCTGATGGTGAAACCATATGCGAACCAATCGATTCAGTCAGAGAAAAAAATTGTTACATCATTCAGTCCACATGTGGTCCTGTCAATGAAAATTTATTTGAAATTTTTGTATTTGTAGATGCATTAAAAAGAGCATCGGCTAAAAATATTACAGTCATAATGCCTTATTATGGTTACGCTCGTCAAGATCGTAAGGCCAAGCCAAGGCAGCCGATTACTGCAAGATTGGTCGCAGATTTATTAAAGACTGCAGGGGTGACAAGAGTTATTTGCGTCGATTTACACGCTTCACAAATTCAAGGCTTCTTTTCCTGCTTAGTTGATGAAATTACTGCAATCCCTCTTCTAGCTACTCATTTTCTTAACAAAGTTAATGACGAATGGATTACCGTTTCTCCAGATCATGGCGGTGTTAATCGTGCTAGAAAAGTTGCTCAAAGATTAAATACTCCTTTAGCAATTATTGATAAACGTCGAAATGGTCCTAATGAGGCTGAAGTTGTTAATATTGTTGGTGATGTTGAAAATAAACACTGCCTCATTGTTGATGATATTATTGATACTGCTGGTTCGTGTTATGAGGCTGCTAAGATGTTATTAAAAAAAGGCGCAAAAGATGTGCGAATCGCTGCAACTCACGGTGTTTTTTCAAATAAATCAAAAGAACGACTGATTGATAGTGATGTTTTTAAAGAAATTGTTATCACTGATTCAATACCATTAAAAAAAGAAATGGATGATGAAAAAGTGAAAGTTTTATCGTTGGCTCCAATGCTAGCAAAAATTATTGAGCATATTGAATTAGGCATGCCACTTACGATTGTATATGATATGTTTGTCGAAAAGATTTAGATATGAAAAAGATAGCGTTTGATAATAAAAAATATTTAAAAATTCAAAGAGATGCAATCATTAAAAGAATCGCTTCTTTTGATAATAAACTTTACATTGAATTCGGAGGCAAATTGTTTGATGATTATCATGCTGCCCGAGTTTTGCCAGGTTTTGAAGCTGATTCAAAAGTTAAGATGTTGTTAGGTTTTAAAGACCAGGTAGAAATTGTAATTGTCGTTAACACCAATGATATTAATTCTAATAAAATTAGAAACGATAGTGGCATAACATATCAATCAGAAGTTGAAAGATTAATTGATGCTTTTAAAGAAACTGGTCTTTATGTTTCTAGTGTCGCTTTTTCTTTTTATGCTCCATCGTTATTAGTTGATTCGTTTATTACTAAACTTGAAAATAACAACATAAATGTTTATCGCCTTTATAAAATAAATGGTTATCCGCAAAATGCTTCGTTAATTGTTTCTGACGAGGGGCTTGGTAAAAACGAATATATCAAGACAACTCGTCCTTTAGTTGTGATAACTGCACCTGGTCCAGGAAGTGGAAAAATGGCTACATGTTTATCTCAACTTTATCATGATAGCAAGAATGGTATTCGTTCTGGATATGCAAAATATGAAACTTTTCCAATTTGGAATATAGGTTTAGACAACCCTATTAATTTAGCTTATGAAGCTGCGACAGTCGATTTAAAAGATGTCAATATGATAGATCCGTTTCATTTAGAACACTATAACAAAATTGCTGTAAATTATAATCGAGATGTGGAAGTTTTTCCATTGTTGAAAACTATTTTTGAAAAAATATATGGCGAAAGCCCTTATTATTCTCCCACCGACATGGGAGTTAATATGGCAGGCTTTGCTATAAAAAATCAAGAAGTAGCAAAAAAAGCTAGTGAGGATGAGATTATTCGCCGTTATTATCAAGTTAAAAAAAGTAATTTTTATGGCAAATTTGACGATGATTGTGTTGAAAAAATTGAAATGCTTATGAACCGTTTAAATATTTCAATTGCTAATCGTAAATGTGTTTCATATGCTTTGGAAAAATCTAAACTTTGCAACGCACCATGCATCGCTTTAGAACTAAACAACGGAAAAATAATTACTGCTAAAAAATCATCCTTATTTTCTTCTCCTGCTGGATTGTTGCTTAATGCTTTAAAAACTTTAGCTAAAATTGATGATTCTATTTATTTAATTACCCCCAATGTTTTAGAACCAATATTAAAGTTGAAACGCAGTTATTCTAAAAACACCGTTCCTTATTTAAGAGCGGAAGAAGTTTTAACTGCATTAGCAATTCAAGCGCCGACCAATTCTTTATCTTCTTTGGCTTTAAATCAACTCCATAAATTAAAAGGCTGTCAAGCCCATTCGACTACTATTCTTTCAAAAAGTGACACCGATACTTTAAAAAGATTAGGAATCGATGTAACGGAAGAACCAGTTATGAGCGCTAAAAAATTATATGTGAGGTAGCAATATGGAGAACGAGTTTGAAAAAATCATAATCACTAAAGAACAAATAAAAGAAATTGTACAAAGACTAGGCAAACAAATTTCTTTAGATTATAAAGGAAAAGATTTGGTTGTCATCGGCATGTTAAAAGGTGCTATGCCATTTATGATGGATTTAATAAAAGAAATTACTATTCCCATTCAAATTGATTTTATGCAAATTAGTTCATATCATGGTGGAACTACTAGTGCAAATATCGTCTTTAAAAAAGATATAGAAATTAATGTTATGAATAAACATGTAATTATCGTCGATGATATTGTTGATTCAGGGATAACTATGAATGAAGTTATGTCATTATTTGCAACTAGAAAAATCGCATCTTTTGAAGCCGCGTGTCTAATTGATAAACCGAGTGGAAGGCGATTAGATTTTAAGCCAAAATATGTCGGAACTACAATTGAAGGTGGATTTGTGGTTGGATATGGTCTTGATTATGATGAAAGATATCGAAATTTACCTTATGTTGCTATTTTAAGCAAAAAAATATACGAAAAATAATATACATAATCGTTATCACATTTTATTTGAAATATTGAAAACGGAAGCGTTTATAATAAAAGAACAATAAAAATTTTAAACAAAAATTAAAAGTTTAATAGATTGATAATGTTTGTTCTGATAGTTATAATAAATATTGGATATCTTGTTTATTATTAACGAAAGGATATTGATTAGTTCAATATTGTTATCTTGTGGCCACTTTATTATACGTACTAGAAATTATTAATTATATTTGTATTGGTATAACAACAATTGGATTTTTATTCCAATTGATTTATATCTTTTTTATTTGGCTAAAACCCAAAAAATTTCCAATAAGCGATGTTAAAAAGCGTTTTGCTATTGTTATATGTGGGCGAAATGAAGAGGATGTAATCGAAGAAACTGTCACAAAATTATTAAAAGAGCAGGATTATCCAAAAGAATTATATGATGTTTTTGTGTGTGCCCATAATTGCACTGATAATACATACGAAAAAGCTTTAAAAGCGGGAGCGATTGCTTATAAATACGATGATTTTATTCCTTCCCATATGCGTGTTGCATATCCATTAAAGTTTTTATTAGATGAAATTATAACTAATCACAATGGCTATGATGCGATTATTAGATTTGATGCTGATAACCATTGTAAAAGTGATTATATTTCGCGAATGAATGATGCTTTAAATGCCGGGGTCAAAATTGCAAGACCATTTGAATGGAGCAAAAATGCCAAACAAAATATTTGGACAAAAGTGTCTGCTACTTACTATGTAAGAGATTCAAGAATTCCATCTAATTTTCGAGAAAAAGTTGGTATGTCTTCAATGCTTACCGGTGCGGGAATGATGGTTTCATTAGACATTATTTATCAATACGGATGGGATGCGATGAGCGTTTCCGAGGATGCTGAATATACATTGAATCGTATGATTGATGGACACGACGTGCATTATGTTGCCGATGCAATTGTGTATGAAGATCAACCATCTACATTTGTTGACAACATGAATCGCTTAAAAAGAATGGGATGTGGACTCACACGCGTCTTTTTCAAACGAGGCTTTGTATTTATTGGTAAGTTTTTTACTACCGGTAAATTTACATATGTTGATCTATTCATGCAATTGTTTTTCATTCCAGTTGGTGTTTTATGCTGCCTATGGTTTCCAGCTTATTATGCTTTTTTGATTATTTCGCATTTAATCAATGCCTTTGGACCAAATTTTTTACCATATCCAATGAGTCCTGATTTCTCATTAAGTTATTTGAATGAGATGGGTATTTTGATTGGATATATTTTAGGTAGTTTTATTGTTGTTTACATTATTCAGACTTGGTTAGCGATGGTTTTAAGCAAAAAACATTTAGGATTAAAATCATTAAAGGGTTTATATACAGGCATATTCATGTCTTCGTTTTTTATGATTTTGTGGGCTATTGGTATAACTTTAGGTGCGTTGAGCAAACCAAAATGGAAACAAATTAAAAGAAATGTATCTAAAAAATAATGAACGATAAAAAAGCAAAAGATTATTTGCTAATGCAAATAGATATAAAAAAAAGAATTAAATATATCAATGGAAAAAATTTTTGGTCTGGTTTACATAATGATAAATTAGGAATCAAAAAGTTAAGATTCAGTGACGGACCGCATGGATTAAGAATTTCTAAGATGTATGGGCATAGCAAAAAGGCGACGTGTTTTCCTTGCGCCTGCCTAAGCGCTTGTAGTTTTAATGATGCACTAATTTATGAATTAGGGAAAGGAATTGCATCTGAAGCAATTATTAATAATGTAAATGTGGTATTGGGGCCAGGTATAAATTTAAAGCGTCATCCATTTGGGGGAAGAAATTTTGAATATTTTAGCGAAGATCCAATTCTTAGTGGTAGATTGGGAAGCGCCTATGTAAATGGTGTACAATCCTTGGGTGTTGGTGCGTGTGTCAAACACTATGTTTTAAATAATTTAGAATTAAATAGAATGATTGTTGATGAGGTTATTGATGAAGAGACTTTAATTAACCTATATATTAAACCTTTTGAGATAGTAATTAAAGAATCCTCACCTCGATTTATCATGTTTGCATATAACAAAGTTAATGGCGAACATATTGGCGAAAATCATTATCTAATCAACACAATTTTAAAAAATAGGTTAAAATATGATGGAATGATTATCTCTGATTGGGGGGCATTTCATGATATTGTTAAAACCATTAAGTGTGGGGTTAATTTGCTGATGCCTCATGTTATGGGTCTTAATCGTTATATTTATCATCAATATCTAAAAGGATTAATCAATGATGTAGATATAAATTCATGCTTGAGACAACATTTAAATTTGGATTTAACCCCTTCAAAAATTTCATTATCAAAAAAAGACATTTACCATCATAATTATCAAACGGCTTTAAAAATCGCTTCAGAATCAATTGTACTTTTAAAAAATGATGGTATCTTGCCTTTAACTAATCAAAAAGTAGTAGTAATCGGTCAAAACAAAGTTAAAATTCAAGGATGCGGATCAAGTTATGTTAAACCATATTTTAAATTTGATTTTTTATATTTTTTAAAACAAGCTAATATCCCATTTTGTAATTATGATGGTTATGATTTAAACAATTCTAAACGCCATGATAAGTTAATAAAGCAAATTAAGGAAAATATTAAACCCGATGACATTGCCATTCTTTTTATACAATTACCTGATGTGGAAACTGAAGGTGTAGACTTACAAAATAATAAATTACCTTTGCAAGAAATAGAATTGATTGATGTGTTACATCAACTTTCGTCAAACTTAATTTTAATAATTAATAGCGGCAATCCGATTGAAATGCCTTTTGTTGATAAATGCAACGCTATTTTATATGCGGGGTTAGGCGGTGAAGCTGTAGCAGAAGCCTTAAAAAATATTTTATTTGGTATTATTTCGCCAAGTGGTAAATTAGCTCAAACTTTTCCGGTGCATGCAAATGATATATTGGCAGATAAATATATTCCTAAAAACGATGACATGATTACTTATTATCGCGAAAGATTTTTAATTGGTTATCGCGATTATTTGTTTAATAAAAAACAACCATTATTTTGCTTTGGTTATGGCCTTTCATATACCAAATTTACATTTAGTAATTTAGTTGTATCTAAAAACGATGAAGGTCTTATCATTAATTTAAATGTTAAAAATGTTGGAAATTATCCTGGAAAAGAAGTGGTTCAAGTTTATATAAAGAGCGTATTCCCGTTTTTGGAATTGAAAGCTTATGAAAAAATAAATTTAAAAGTAGGCGAATCTAAAAATGTTTCTATTTTTGTTTATTATTGTAATTTAAAGTATTTTTATAAACGATTAAATCGTGATGTTTTGATTGATGGTGATTATCAAATTTTTGTTGGAAATAGTGTTGATAATACTCCATTGCGTGAAACTATACATATTAATGGCGAAAAAATTGATAAGCCAATTTTGATGTATGATTTTTATGCTGACCAAAAAATAAAATTCAAAGAGCAAAGATACGATTTAGATACGAGAATTTATGATATGAATAAAAAAATATTTATTATAGAAATAATTAAATTTTGCATAAATCTTTATTTGCAAATTGAATTATTAAGAAAAAACCCAAATTATAAGATGTTAGAGACAACGCTTAAAAATGCTCCAATTAGAAACATCACTATGGCCGGTTTTTCTTATCAAACTGTGTTAAACATCATTAAAAAAAGTAATAAAAATAGATAATATATACTTTTTTCTTTTGATTATAAAAAAATTTTTATAAAATAAAAACATGTTTGATTATACACAAATACAATTTTGGACATTTACTTTAGGTGGATTGGGTCTATTTTTGTTTGGTATTGTTTCGTTAAGCAAAACTTTAAAACGAATCGCCGGAAACAAATTAAAAAAATTTCTATCTAAGTGTTCTGACAATCCTATTAAAGGATTGCTGACTGGCGCAGGATTTACATCTATTATTCAATCTAGTTCTGCGACAACGGCTTTGACTGTTGGATTGGTTCGCGCTGGGATATTAACTTTTGCTCAAGCTGCAGGGATAATTATTGGCGCAAATATTGGAACGACAATTACCGCTTTTATTATTTCTATTCCTATTTTAGAATATATGCCAATCGTTTTGTTTATAGGCTCAATCATTTTGCTTTTGACAACTAGGCAAAAGTTAACCAACGTTGGTGATATTTGTTTTGCATTGGGCAGCATATTTTTTGGTCTATGGCTGATTGATATTAATTTGGAATCACTTTCTTCATACCCATGGTTTAAAGATACATTTATTGCCTTGAATAATTCTCCCTGGCTTGGTTTATTGATAGGTGCACTAAGTTCTGCTATTTTTCAATCTAGCTCAGCAGTTATAGGGGTTTTGCAGGGTATTTATGCTATTTCAGATTTTTCTGGCATTACTTTTTTTGGTATTGCACCAATAGTTTTAGGCGCTAATATTGGTACTACTATCGATGTTATTTTAGCTTCTATTGGTGGAAATAAAGACTCAAAAAGAGTGGCGTTATTTCATGTATTATTCAATGTTATTGGATCATTGATATTTATGGGACTAATATATGCGTGTCAGGATTTTTTAAAATCGTCTTCTTCTTGGCCAATTGACCCAAAATTACAAATTGCTTTATTCCATTTAATTTTCAATAGTATTACCGCTTTTATTGTTATTCCCATCTTAAAGCCTATTGACAAATTATTCCATTTTATTATTAAAGGTGAAGATGTTAAAAGACATGAAATTAAAATTAAAGAGTTAGATACAAAGGCCATGAAAGAATTTCCTTCTGCTGGTATTCAACTTGCTAAAGAAGAAGTGGATATTATGTTTTCTTATGTCATAGAAATGTTTGAAAATATTAATAAGTATTTACAATCTCAAAATCAAAACGATGCGATTTATGTTCACGAATTAGAAATATCAATAGATAAAATTGACCGATTGTTAAATGAGTATTTATTATTGGCTGATAAAGGCGAATTAAGTGAAAATGATTTAAAACTTTTTACTTGCGTTTTAAAAGGTTGCAAAGATATAGAACGTCTAGGAGATTATGGTGAGAATTTAATTAATTTTTTTGAATCAGCATACGAAAGGAAAAATAAGTTCCATAGTTCTTTATTTGAAGATATTAATTTATTGAACAAACAATGCCTTGATATATTAAAAATGACTCAACAAACATACATTAACCAAGACAAAAAATTATCTTTGTCAATCATATCATTGCGAAGAGAGTATATCCTGCAAACCGATGCTTTATTAGAAAAATATTATCAGACATTTTCTAATCAATCCGATAAGAAAATTTCTTACTTAAATTTGGTTTACGCCGATATAATTAGTGATTATCAAAGGGTATTTTCACATTGTTCTAACATCGCTAAACTATTCAACAGCGACAAAACATATATCTAATAATTGTATATTTTTAAAAATATATTGTATAATTTTAAAGTTATTAAAGGAGTTTATTTATGCCTGATTGTAATCATGATTGTGATCATTGCAGTGAAAATTGTGCTTCTCGCGATCCCAAATCGCTTCTTTTAGATGCAAATCCAAAATCTCATATTAAAAAAATAATTGGTGTAGTATCTGGAAAAGGAGGAGTCGGCAAGTCTTTGGTTACATCTTTGTTAGCTGTTGCTAAGATGCATCAAGGTAAACAAGTTGCGATTTTAGATGCCGATATTACTGGTCCGTCAATTCCAAAATGTTTTGGTATTAACGATGCATTAGAAAGCGATGGCGAATGCATTTATCCTAGTGTCTCTAGACGCGGGATTAAAGTCGTTTCTTCCAATTTGTTGTTAGAAAATGAAGACGACCCTATTATTTGGCGTGGGCCTTTAATTGCATCTATGGTTAAACAGTTTTACACCGATGTCAATTATGGTGATGTCGATTATATGTTTGTCGATATGCCACCAGGAACTGGAGACGTATCTTTAACTGTTTTCCAAGGTATAAAAGTTGATGGTATTATTATTGTCACTACTCCGCAGGATTTAGTTTCAATGATTGTTGGTAAGGCTATTAAAATGGCGAATCAAATGAATATTAAAGTATTGGGAATAGTGGAAAATATGTCTTATGTTGTTTGTCCTAAATGTAATGAACATATCGAAGTATTTGGACATTCAAAATTAGAACAAGTAGCGGCTGAATACAATGTTAAAATTTTAGGTCGCATACCACTTGATCATAAATTAGCAAATGCTTGTGATAATGGGGATATTGAATCAATAAATGAACAATATTTTGTCGAAGAATTTTAATTGTCAATGAGGAAAATTTATCGTTTTATAACTTCAAGATTATTTTGGAATTGTTTAATTTTATTAATTGAACTAACTCTTTTATTTGGTCTTATTTATTCTTTTTCTAACTATAATTTGATGATTTCGACAATTTTTTATGTTGTATTTGAAATTTTAGCAATTATTCTAATGCTTTATATTGTTTCAACTAAAGGAAATGTCGCCTATAAATTAACTTGGTTGTTTTTTATAGGCGTTATCCCGATGTTAGGAGTAATTGCGTATCTAATGTTTGGCAATAAAAAGTTTACAAAAAGACAACAAAAAAAGATTAAGCCAATTATGGAAGCGTTGCAAAACGCTAGTTATGATACTAAAGCAATCCAATATATTGACAAAATTTCACCTGATGTTGCTAGGATGGCTCAATATATATTTCATGCTTCTGGCACCCCGTTATTTGGCGATACTAAAACTACGTATTTTCCTTTAGGGGATAATGCTTGGCCCGTGATGCTAGATAAAATCAACTCTGCTAAACATTACATTTTTTTAGAATATTTTATTTTGGCTGAAGGAAAAATGCTTGATTCAATCATAAATTTATTGATAAAAAAAGCAAAAGCAGGTATCGATGTAAGAATTATGTATGATGATTTTGGTTCTATTTCTACATTGCCATCTAATTATCCTAAATATTTAGAAAGAAAAGGAATAAAATGTGTATCATATAACCGCTTTAAACCATTTTTAGATATTAAAATGAATAATCGCGACCATAGAAAATTATTAATTATCGATGGACATACTGGTTTTACTGGCGGAATAAATATTGCCGATGAATATGTAAATTTAAAAACTAGATTTGGACATTGGAAAGATAATGCAATCATGCTCCAAGGCGAGGCGGTTTGGGGTATGACAACAATGTTTTTAAGCATGTGGGATTTTTGTTATAATACGGTGGAAAATTTTAACGATTTTCATTATATAAAATATGCTTCTGAGTTAGGATTTGTGCCTAGAAGCAATGGCTTTGTTCAACCATATACTGATTATCCTTTTGATTATGAAGCTGTTTCAGAAACTATATACATTCACATTCTAATGCGAGCAAAAAAATATGTATATATTACGACCCCGTATTTAATTTTGTCTCCAGAATTAGAAAACGCAATTAAAACATCAGCTAAACAAGGCATAAATGTCATTATTTTAACTCCTGGAATTCCTGATAAAAAAACCGTTTTTTCTGTGACGAGAAGTTATTATAAAAATTTATTAGAAGCAGGTGTGAAAATATATGAATATACACCAGGTTTTGTTCATTCAAAAATGTTTATTTGTGATGATAATACTGGGACGGTTGGCACAGCCAATTTGGATTATCGCTCATTGTTTTTACATTTAGAATGTGGCGTATTTTTATATAATGATCAAAGTATTTTGCAAATGAAAAAAGACTTTGAGTCGTCTATTAAACAATCAAAGCAATGGACATTAAATGATTTTAAACACACTAATATTTTTAAAAGAATGTGGTGGGCACTATTGCGTATATTCGCACCTTTAATGTGATATTATCTTTTTACTTGTTCGACTAAATAATTGATGACGCTACTACGTCTAACGATACCGATAAATATTTGATTGTCATCGACGATGGGAACAAAATTTTGATTTAGAATCAAGTTTACTAAATCATTCATATCATTGTTGATAGAAATAGCTTTTATATCCCTTTGCCTTTTAATATCTTTAATCGATATTTTTTCACTATCCAATAATGACATATCATGATCTTTGATAAACCACAATAAATCACCTTCTGATACAGTTCCAATATACTTTCCGTCTTTGCTTAATAAAGGAATAGATGAGTAATGATGATATTCCATTTTTTCAAGTGTTTGTCTTAAAGAAAAACTCTCGTCAATATATGCGCAGTTTGCTTTTGGCAATAAGAAAAATAAAACATTCATAAAATATATTCCTCAACCTCTTTAAATGTGTTTATACAATTCGCATTAGTTTTTAATAATTTACTCTTTTCTTCAAAACCATATAAACATAACAAGACATCAAGCTGTGAGTTTGAAGCAGTTTGATAATCCACTAAAGAATCACCAATATATAAGACATCCTTCTTACTTACATTTAAATCTTTTAGTGCCAAATTAATTGATTCCGGATCTGGCTTTGATTTAATTTGGTCCATTTGCCCATATATGGCATCAAAAGTATTGGGGAAAAATTGATTTAATAATTTGATTGCTATATCTTGCGGTTTGTTAGAAATTAAGGCGATTTTGCCGCCTTTTTGTTTAAATTTAAGCAATACCTCGCAAACACCATCATATGGTTTTGTATATACGGATGGGTGTGACAAATAATACTGTTTATAAACTTTAAATACATCGTCAAACAATGCTTTATCATTGGCATTTTTTCCTATTGAATTTGAAATTAAATAAGAAGATCCTTTGCCTAAAAAACTGACAATTTCATCATCGCTTTTAAGGCAAAGATTATGCACTTTTAAAGAATAATTAACAGCCTCACTGATATCTTTTAAAGTGTCTAAAATTGTTCCATCTAAATCTAAAAATAAAGCTTTATATTTCATTTGTGTCTCCTTTGTTAAACGCAATGACATTAATATATAATTCGTCTTTTGTACCACCAGCATGATGACCTTTGAATACATGAGGTTCGTATTTATTTATTAAAATCACATCGTTAATTGCAACTGCGACATAATCGCCGATAAAAGAATAAGCCAATGGAGATAATTCAGCATCACCAAATAACTTATTCTTGATGATTTGATTTTTTGTAAATAATTCAAAATCATCACCAAAATACTTTTTAAATAAGAATTTGAATTGATTGTGTTTGCCGTGTTTAATTTTAAAACTAGCACATCTGCCTTCAATGCAAATAGGGTGCTGTAATAAATCAACAATATCTGGATAATCACTTAAATATTTATTTGTGACATTAATATGTCCGTGATCGGCGATAACTAATACTAATAAATCTGGATTTTCTTTGGCGAATTTGACTAAACCATCATTTATATTTTTAACATGGTTTTTAACCTCTTTGGAGTCGATGCCAAACTCATGAGCGTCATGGTCAGGATTTGTGTAGTAAGCATAAACAAATCCTTCATCTAATTCTTTAAATTTATTTGAAACTAAACAAAACAATTCAGCTAAAGTTTTTGGACCATCTAAATCAATTGGATATTCTTTAATTTGAAAGGCAATTTCTTTATGATTTTGTTTATTAATTAATTCAATAATATTAGAATATCCTGCTCTTTTTTCCATAATGTTTGGTCCTGGTATGACTTCATCAGTTATAGAATCGACATTTTGGAAAACATTTATTATTCTTTTTAAATCATAAAAAGGTAATGACCAACCTAACCAGCCAGTTTCACAAGGCCATTTTCCACTTAATAATGCAGTTGTAGCAGCGACAGTGGTGGGAGGATTTATAGATGTGATAGTAGTAAAAACATTTTTGTTTAAATCTTTTGATTCTAAATTGTGAAGGTCTAAAACGTTTTTTCCCATGCCATCAAAAAGAAATAGGGCAATTTTTTTATGGTTAATTAGTAAATCATCAATTTTTTTGATGCTAGGATGAAATGTATTGACTTTGAAACGCTTCAGTATGGAATTTGATAGATTTACTAAACAATTGCCGTTTTGATATTTTTCCATGTTCATATCATAACAAATATTTTTGTTATTTTAAATAATAACACTTTGTTTTTAATTCTAATTAATTATAATATATTGTATGCCCCAATAGCTCAACTGGATAGAGTATCAGACTTCGAATCTGAGGGTTGTGGGTTCGATTCCTACTTGGGGTGCCAATAAAAATTTTATCGATATTATATTGTTTGAAATGTAAAGTTTCATTTACACTATATATTGATTTTAATATAAAAAAATGTAAAAATAACATTGATTTAGAAACCTTGCTCTCTTCTCGCAAAAATGCGGGGGGGGGGTAATATTATTCTTATTATACCTTTTAGGTCTAGGTCTTATCTAGATCTATTTTGTTGTATAAGGAGGATAATGATTTGAGAATATTTAAAAAAATATTATGTGGGCTATGCCTAATTTTATTTTCGACTTCATCATCGTCGTGTTCCACAGATAAAATAAGTGTAAAATTATATGATGGAAATGAATTCATTAGAGCTGTTACTGTTAAGGTAAACGAAGAATATTCTTTTGGTACAGCAACAAAAATTGGGTATTCATTTAAGGGATGGTATACCGATTCAAATGGTGGTTCTGCCTACACTGATTCGAATGGCAACAGTGCTGGTCTTATATGGAAAAAAGAAAATAAAACAGATTTATTTGCACATTGGGAAGTCAAGGATTATTTAATTAAATTTGATTATTGTGGAGCAACATCTAACAATCATATTAATTCGATGGAAATAACATATGGACAAGAAGTAACTGCTACTTTTCCTGTTCCAGGGAAAAGTGGCTATTCTTTTGATGGTTGGTTCACTGATGAAATAAACGGCAATCGAATTACAGATAATAAGGGAGAAGTTGTTGACGATGCCAAGTTTTTTAAAGAGCCAATATATCCAATTAATGATATTAGCGTTACTCTTTTTGCTAGGTGGACTTCCAAGACGACTACCTTAACTTTTGTCACTGACGGAAGTCCTGTTTCTTCTATAGTTTATCAAACTGGTGATACGATACACGATTTACCTATTAGCAAAAAAAATAATTATTGCTTTGTCGCCTGGTGTTTTGATGAAAGTTTGATTGATGAACTTAAATTGCCGTATAAAATTAGCGATAACGAAGATAAAAATATAATTTTGTATGCCAAATTTGTTTATGGCAGCGTTGATGTCTTAAATTTTAAATCTATCAATAATGACAAAGAATATTCTGTGTCTTATACTGGAAATTCTCAAAAATTAGTCATACCTGATTTATATTTTGGAAAAGAAATAACCAAAATCGAAAAAATTGAAGCAAGTTCTGTCGTTGAAATTTTGTTGCCACAAACTATTATTAATTTAGATGAAGCTACTTTTGAAAATTGCTATAGTTTACAAAAAGTTAATATTCCTATTAAGTTAAAGTCTATTCCAAAAAAGTGCTTTTTTGGATGCTCCAGTTTATTAGAAATTAATTTTTCATATTATTTAGAAACAATTGGCGATTTATCCTTTTCTGATTGCTTTTCGATTAAAGAAATTAATATTCCAGAAAATGTCAATTTAATAGGGGCTGGCGCTTTTAAAAATATGGTGAATCTAGAAAAAATTTATGTAGAACCGAATAATGTAAATTATATTTCTATTGATGATGTCTTGTATTATAAATTGGCTAATTCAACATATTTAGTGCAATTTCCTGCTGCAAAAGAGGCTAAAAATTACGAAATCGATGAATCTACTGTCAAATTAATGGAATATTCATTTAGTGGTTCTAAAATAGAAAAAATTGTTATTGGTTCAAGAATATCATCTATCGAGAATTATGTGTTTGAAGGGTGTAAAAATTTAATCAATGTCACCATAAATACCACATCGACCAATTTAGTAATTGGTAGTTATGCTTTTTCTAATTGTACCAATTTAAAGGCGTTGCTAATTTATACTTCTTCTATTCCAATTTTAAATTCATCTGTGTTTTTAAATGTCTCAAGCACCTTTAGTATTTATGTTTCTTCTTCAATGATTTCTAATTATAAGACAGCTACAAATTGGAGAGAATTGAGCGATTGCATTTTCTCATTAGGAGATATTTATGGTGATTTTGCAATCGAGGAGGCTTTTGATGGTTATTACATTAAACAGTATTTTGGAACTGATGACTCTGTTTCAATTCCAGAAATAATAAATGCAAAGAAAATTATTGGAATATCTAGCAATGCATTCTCTTTTTCTAATATGGATGAGGTTTTTATTTCAAAGTACATTAGTGAAATAAAAGATTGTGCATTCGCAAATTGCTTAAACTTGCAAAAAGTTATTTTAAGATGTAATCCTCCAGCTTTGGGTATAGATGTTTTTGAAAATGTAGGAAGTGATTTCGCTGTATACATAGATAACACTGTTGAAGTATTAAATATGTATTTAACCAACGATGATTGGAACATCTATCCAATTTGGAGTTATAATTCATAAATTTATAGATTTAAGGAGTGTTAAAATGAAAAACAAATTTTTAAATTCAATGTTTGCGTTTGTCGGCTTGATGTGTTTAACAACATTTTCGTCTTGCGACGTGTTTGAAGGAGAAAAATACATTGAGAATTTGACATACGACGGCACAACCATTTCATGGGAAAGCGTTTCGAATGCAAAAAATTATATTTATAGGATTGATGATGGTGCCGAACAACTCATTTCACAAAATGATGGCAAAATAACAGTTCAATACGATTCTAAAGGATTGGATTTTAAATTTTTTGTAGAGGCTGTCATTAAAGAAAATAGTGATAAAAACCCATCTTACACCATCAATTTTGAAAACATTGGTCAAGTTACTGGATTAAAAATTGAAAACGGTTTATTGAAATGGGATTTGCTTGACGAAGCAGATAAATATCAAATACTTTATAACGGTGATATTGTAACGTCTTTTGTTGGAACAAATTCTTATGAAACTAGCCCTGGAGATTTTAAATATCAAGTTAGAGGTATCAAAACTAATACCGAAATTACTAATGGAAATAATCCATATTATTCTATTTGGAGCGAAGCCTTAACTGGAAGTATATTAAAATCTGTTGAAAATTTAAAATATGATTCAGAAACTTTTACTTGGGATCGTGTTGAAGGTGCGACATCATATGTCATAAAAATAGGTAATTTTGAATATGAAACAAATAAAAATGAATATGATTATGTTGCCGGCGATGAAGATTTCGATATTAGTCTTAAAGCTATTGGAAATATAGAACAAAGTATTTATGATTCGGTTTGGTCTGAAAAGAAAACTTATCAATATATCGCTCCAATCGAAAATTTAGATGTAGTTGATGGAAAACTTGTTTGGTCTGCCCCTGAAAATGCTGTTAAATATAAAATAAAAATTAATGGTATCATTCAAGATGAGGAACTTGTTGAAAATGAATACGATGCATTAGCTAGCGGGCAAAGTTATCGAATTCAGATTCTTCCTTTAGGTTCGGGCGATTTTTACTTTTCACATTGGTCCAATGAGATAACTGTTAATATTTTAAGAAGTCCGGTTGTTTCATTTTCTGATGGTGTTATTCGCTGGAATCAAGTTAGTGGTGCTGCTGGTTATTCGTTAAAAATAGAAAAATCTGGCGGAGTAATTTTCACAACGTCTGTAGGTCAAGAAACATTTGTATACAATTATCCTTTTGAAGATTCTGGAGATTACTTAGTTTATGTTAAAGCCACCACGTTAGGTATTGGTGGTATATACGAATCAAGATGGAGCAATCCATATTCTGTTAAACGCTTATCAACGCCTTCTAATCCTCTTATTACAAATAGACCTTTAGAACAAAACCAAGTTTCAATATCATTTAATCCTGTTGTTGGGGCTTCTGGGTATAAATTGTTTGCTGATGATGTTGAAATAGCATCAACAACAAATAGCACAACATTCTCTGTTGACTTGTCAAAAATGACTAGTAAAGCTGAAGAATCTGTTGTGAATTTTAAAATCACTGCTATTGGTGGCGTTAATGACAGAGGTGCAATTTTAGATACAATTAATCCATTAGAATTCAATGTAAAAAAATTAGCTACCCCACAAAATTTAATGATTAATGGAAACGAAATTTCATGGGATTCTGTCAATAATACTAGCAAATATGTTTTAACAATTGATGGAAAACGAACCGAAGTTACTACAACATCATATACGCTAACTGATTTATCAGCAGGAACTCACTCCATTTTTATTCAAGCAATGGGAAATGGGGAAGATGTGATTACAAGTGGTTTTTCAAATGAGTTGTCAGTTAAAAAATTAGCAACACCGACAAATCTTATTATATCTAATGGATTATTGACCTGGGATATGGTACCTAGTGCTACGGCGTATAAAGTAATTTTAGGTACAGAAACATTTAACACTGACACAAACCAATTTAATTTATTAGGTTATGAAAGTTATATTTCAGAAGGTTTTGGCACACAAATAAGTGTTTATGCAATTGGAAATGGTTCTAACATCATTGATTCAGATGTGTCTAATACAAAAACTTATAGTAAATATACAAGACCTTCCAATCTTAAAATTATGGGTGATAATCTTGTATGGAATTCATCATCAGTGAATTCGATTAATTGTAATTCATACAAATTAACAATCGCAAATAATGGTATTAGCAAAGATGTAAACGTAACAGGCACCTCATATTCATTATCAAATTTTGAACCAGGCACATATTCTGTCTCTGTTGTTGCGTTAGGAGATTATGTATCGACAATTAATTCTCCTTCATCTGATACATTTACTTTTACTAAACTTGATAAAATAACTAACTTTGTCAAAAATGGTGACACATTTACATGGGATCCAGTCGTTGGAGCAGATGGATATGAAATTAAACTGAGCAAAGACGCTACATGGACTTTAGTTAAAACTAATTCATATAAGCCAACATTTACTAGCGAAGGTCAATTTGAGGTAAGTGTACGTGCTGTAGGTGATGGGATTACTATCGCTGATTCAGATGTGTATTCGTTCGCTCAAAATGTTTCGAGATTATCTCAACCAGTCTTAGATAATTCTTTGACTAATTCAAATGCATTTAAAGTCGAGACTAATGGCAATGAAATTATTGTGACTATTAAAAAACAAAATTATGCTACCGGATATAAAATGTTTGTTGGTGGCATAGAAAGAAATAATATTATCAGCGAAGACGAAGAAACGATTAAGTATTCTTATGTAATGACGACCGTTGGAGGAACATATAAAGTTCAAGTCCAAGCACTTGGAATGACTTTTAATTCAAATGGTGTTTATTTATTAGATTCAAATTTATCGACTGAAGTCTCTGTTAAATATCAATAAAGAATGGTACGTTTATGAAAAAAATATTTAAATTTGCAATAATAAGTTCTGCCTTTTTGCTGTTTGCTTCATCTTTGTGTAGTTGCTTTGGCTTATTTGGTGGTGGAAATAACAACAACGATAATGATTCATCTAAAATAGGCGAATTGACAATTACCGCAGACAAGAATAGTGTGGCAGTGGGTGATTATGTTGAATTAAATTATAACTATACTGGCTCAACCTACTCTTTGGAAGACCTTGAATATTTTGTTACTATTGGTAAAACATCAACACGTCTTAGTAGTGGTGTTGCAAGTTTTGAATATGAAGTTCAAAATGGTGACAATTTATCCTTTTGGGCGAAAATGTGCAATCATAACTATAATCACGATGACAATAAAGGCGATTTGATATCTAATATTTTAACTGTATCTGTACATTATTTGATTAATAATGAAGAAGACCTAAAAAATATATCTGGTTCAGATAAGATATTTTATTTGAATAATGATATAAATATGGGTCTACTTTCTTCGTGGGAACCAATAGAAACCTTTAATGGTGAATTATATGGCAACGGTTATAAGATTTCTGGATTAAAATTAAGTATTAAATCTAAGGATAATGTTGGTCTTATTAGCGTATTAAATGGAAAAATTTCTAATTTAGTGATAGACAACGTGAATATTTCTGGTTCTGGTAGTGCCAATAACGTTGGAGCTATTGTTGGAACAAACAATGGCGAAATAAGCGATTGTAGAGTTAGCGGTAGCATAAGTAGCGAATATTCAAATAATGTAGGTGGATTAATTGGACTATCCAATTCCACAAAAATCTTTAATAATGTTAATGACGCAACTATCACATCATATAAAAATGTTGGTGGTATTGTAGGAAAAGTTACTATCTCAGCCGCATCGGAATCGTTTAAATATAATACAAATAATGGGTATATTTCAGGATTCACTTACGTCGGTGGAATTGCAGGATTAGTCGATAGTGTCAGACCTTCAACTTCTGGATATAACTATGTTTATTTTACTGATAATATTAACAACGGAAAAATAACTTCTTCAGGAGATTATGCTGGTGGTATCGCAGGAAGTG
>CASDRB010000007.1 GCA_949283025.1 uncultured bacterium | reverse complement strand
TTGAGTTATCAAAAGAAAACACATTTCTAATGATGACTCCAGCATCATCGATGACGATGCAGTCGTGCTTATATTTGGATATATCAACTCCAATATAAAGCATAAAATCACCTCCTTAGTGAGTTAGCTGTAAACAACGGAATGGAGAATTATTCCTATTCAAATACCTGGCGATGTAAATTTAAGCGATGATGACAATGCCGAATTTGCTCTAGATCGTTTAGAAGACCAATTTTTACCTGTTTATCAAGGAACAGCAAATGTTGAACTAGTTTTGCACGATGAAAAATTATTAGATGAATCAATAGTTAGTTATACCTCTAATAATGAAGCGCATAAAATTAATGTAGATAACGACCACGCCACTTTAATGATTGATGGAGATGTCTTAGGACAATTTGTTGTTACCATCAATTTAAATTATAAAAGCAAAGATTATTCGCGCGATGTTACGATAACCGTTGAAGAAGCTCCAAATATTGAAAGTTTAACTATCGCTGAAGTGATGGCAATGCAAGATGGTCAAGAAGCGACAGTCGAAGGAATTTATGTAAGATTTGCAGCTAATGTTCAAGGAATATATCTTGTTGATGAGACAGGAATTTTAACCGTTGAATATGTATCTTTAAACATCGGTGATTATAAAGTTGGCGAAAAAATGATATTTAAAGGAACAATTCAAAAATCATTTGCAATTGAAGAAGTTTATGAAGGTCACAATGTATTAATAAACGCTGAATTATTGTATCACGACAACATGACACACGAATGGGATAAGTCCATTGTTGCCGGTGAACAAACTATTTCAAATTTAAACTCCAATCCAAGCATTGATATGATTGGTAAAATTTATAAAGTTAGAGGAGAAATTTTAAATTATAACGCTGGTTATTACTCCAATATGAGAATTGTTGATCCTGAAGATGGCTCATTCATGAGTTTATATTGCTCCAACGCTAGCCAATTATCATGGTTGATGGAATATAATGAAACAGTGCAAGATTTTTATCTATATATTAGGGATTCTAAAACGGGATCATCATTAAGGATTGAAATATTGGAAATAATTAAAGCGTAATATTTAATTTTAGAATATTAATATTTAAGGTGATATTTATATATCACCTTTTTTAATAGTTATCCAATAGTAATTAACAGTGTTTTTAATCTAACATGATTAAACATTACAAAATGAAATATTGAATACTATTATTTAGACTTACATTTTCTTTATTTTAAAAATTTATTTTAAAATTACTGAATTGTGTTAGAATATTTTTAGCGATGATAAAGAAGTAGTAAATAACTTCAACGTGGATAGGGAGAGATGGATAGTGGAACCATCTTACACGATATGTTATTGAATTCACCTTTTGAGCTAAACGCAAGTCGTATGTCGGCGTTAACGGCAAATAATAAGATCAATAATTTGATGAAATAAGGTGGTACCGCGTTTGAAAACGCCCTTAGGTGCGACCTTTTATTTTTTAAGGAGGGTTTATGAATTACGAAAATTTGGACCAAATATTAAATCGTGCTTTAAAGCAAATTGATGATTTAAAAAATGACGCACCGATGTCTGATTTAATAGATATTAAAAATCGATATTTGGCTAAAAAATCTGAATTGATGTCGATTTTAGCAACTTTAGGTTCTTTAGATCCAAAACAAAGAAAAAATGTTGGCCAAAAAGTTAATGATGTAAAAAGGCAAATAGTAGATGCGATTGATACTAAACAAAAAATAATTGAAAAACATGCTTTAAATCAAAAACTAGTCAATGAGAAAATTGATATTTCTTTGCCAGGAAAAAATTATATTTCTGGGTACACTAATCCATTTTTTATTATCAAAAAAGAAATTACAAATATATTTCTTAATATGGGCTATGAAGTTGTTGAAGGCCCTGAAGTTGAATCTGATCATAACAATTTCGAATTGTTGAATATCCCCAAAGACCATCCAGCTCGCGATATGCAAGATTCATTTTGGTTTGATCCAAATACTTTACTAAGAACGCATACTTCTGCAGTTCAAGCTCACGCCATGCAAGAAGCAAACGGGAAACCATTGCGCATCATTTGTCCTGGTAAAGTGTATCGACGAGATAACGATGATGCGACACACTCTCATCAATTTGCTCAAATTGAAGGCTTGTTGATTGATAAAAATATCAACATGGGTCACTTAAAAGCCACTTTAGAATTGTTCTTGCGTCGTTTATTTGGACAAGATCGCCAAATTAGATTGCGAAGTTCTTTTTTCCCTTTTACTGAACCTAGCGTTGAAGTTGATATTTCTTGCGCTAATTGCCATGGTAAAGGATGCCCAATGTGCAAAGGATCTGGTTATATTGAAATTTTAGGTGGTGGAATGGTTCATCCTAATGTTTTAAAAATGAATGGATATGATCCCGATGTTTATTCTGGATTTGCTTTTGGTTTAGGCATTGAACGAATTGCTATTTTAAAATACGGAATTGATGATATTCGCCGTATTTACACTAATGATGTAAGATTTTTACATCAATTCAAAAAATCCGATTAATATTTTTTAGTTAGTGAGGAAAATAATATGAAAGTATCATTTAATTGTTTGAAACAATTTGTCGACTTAAATAATATTTCGGCTTTCGAAGTTGCTGATAAACTTACATTTGCTGGCGTCGAAGTTGAAACTGTAGAGCCAATTGCCAGCGGAACTAATTTAATTATAGGAAAAATTATTGATTGCAAAGATCATCCTGATAGTGACCATCTGCACATATTGCAAGTAGATATAGGCCCAAAATATGGAATTAAGCAAATCGTGTGCGGTGCTCCAAATGCTAGAAAAAATTTAAAGGTTATCGTAGCAATGGTGGGAGCCAAACTCCCAGAAGTCACTATTAAAAAAGGTGTTATTCGCGGCGTTGAATCTGATGGAATGTGTTGTTCTTTATTAGAATTAGGCGTCGATAAAAAATATTTAAAAGATGAGCAAATGTCTGGTATTGAAGAACTCAATGATGATGCTCCTATTGGTTTGGAGGATGTATTGACATATTTAGGATTAGATGATGTGGTTTTGGATTTAAAAGTTTTGGCTAATCGTCCTGATTTATTATCAGTCATTAATATTGCTAGAGAAGTTGGTGCTTTGTTAAATCGTCCTACACATTTGCCTAAATCTAGCGAAATAGGAGTAGATAAGTTTGACTTTAAAGTCGGAAGCAACACCAATAAATGCGTTCAATTCTCCGCAAAAGTGATTCAAGGCATCAAAAATGTTGAATCCCCCCATTGGATGAAATCTTATTTGATGGCGATGGGTATTCGTTCCATTGATGCTTTAGTAGATATTGGCAATTATGTAATGCTCGTCAGTGGTCAACCATTGCACATGTATGATTTGGATAAATTAAGTTCTAATGAACTTATAGCTAGGGATGATTTTGCAAGTCCCTTTGTCGCTTTAGATGATAAAGAATATCAGCTACAAAAAGGTGATATCGTCATCTCGTGTCATAATCAAGCAATGTGTTTGGGTGGAGTAATGGGTTCTAAACAATGCGCAATTGATAAAAATACTATTAATTTGGTTATAGAAGCCGCTAGTTTTGATGCGACGACGATTCGTCACACTTCAGCCAGATTAGGATTATCAAGCGAATCGTCGATGAGATTTGTTAAAGGCACCAATCATTTTCAAGCTGAATTCGTTTTAAATTATGCTGCCTCATTGATTAAAGAAATATGTGGTGGAAATTGTTTTTACAAAAACATTCATTATCAATGCGAACAATACCAAGATAAGTTTATCAAAACAACATTAGCAAAGATTAATGGTAGATTAGGAAGCAATTTTGATTTGAAAACCGTCGTTGATACTTTACATAAACTTGGTTTTGATATCGAGACCGATGGCGACAATTTAAAAATAAAAATCCCTAATTATCGATTAGATATTACTTGTGATGCAGATATCAGCGAAGAAATAATTCGTTATTTAGGTTTTGAATATATCAAATCCGATTTGCCTTCGCTTCACCAATCTGTCGGCAGCTTGAATCAACATTTAGCTAAAACTAGATATATTGAAGAATACTTGACAAAATGCGGATTAGATCAATGCTTGACTTACACATTAGTTAGTAAAACTAAATTAGATGAGTTTAATTATTTATTTAAAGGTGAACCATATCACATAATCAATCCAATAAGTGAAGATCATGAGTATGTTCGTTTATCAATATTGCCATCTTTGATTGAGTCAGCTATATATAATTTGAAACGCCAAAATAAAAATTTGTCGCTTTTTGAAACGTCTGATGTGATGTCTAAACAAGAAAGAGGAATTTGCTTAGCTGTAGTATTAACTGGTCAAGATTTACAACAAGGATATTTAAAATGTAAACCAATTGACTTTTATGATGTTAAAGGTATTGTTGAAGGAATAATGAATGAATTTCAAATTTCACCGACAAGATATTCAATTGAACAAAATAATTTGGTTGAAGAATTGCATCCTGGACGTTCGGCATTAATCAAAATTGGCAAGCAAGTTATCGGATATTGTGGTATGCTTCATCCGACATATATGCAAAATAAGGATATCGATAAAACACCAATTGCAGTGTTAGAATTAAGGCTTGATTACATTTATGACATGAAAATTGGAGCAGTCAAGATGTGTGAAATTTCTAAATTCCCAAGCGTGGAAAGAGATTTAGCTTTTGTAGTTGCTCGCCAAGTTGAGGTAAAAGACTTAATTAAAGAAGCAAAAATGGCAGGGAAAGGTATCGTAAGCAATGTCGACGTATTTGATATTTATGAAGGTGAAAATGTTACAAACGATTGCAAATCTGTCGCTTTAAAAATCATTTATAACGCTAAAGATCACACATTGAAAGATCAAGAAGTTATCGAGGCCGAAACAAAAATAAAAGAAAGTTTGCAAAAAAAATTTCATGCTTTATTAAGAGGTTAATTATGAAAATCAATCCGCTTATTTTAATTGAAGGAAAACAATATCAAAATAATTACGACGTCGAATATGATATTGAAAAATATCAAACAAGTTATTTGCGTCAATTATCTAAATGTCATGTCGATTTATCATATCGCTTGTACGGAGAATTAATCTCAATCGATATAATTGTCAGTGGGGTTGCAACTTTGGCATGCTCTTATACACTTGAAGATGTTGACTATGTTTTTGAGTATAAGGATTCAGTTTTGTTTTCTAAAAACGAAGGTGGTGAAGATGACGACATTATCGTTTATAAAGGTAATTACGTCGATATTGATGATTATGTTTTAACGCTTATTTGCGCCAGCTTACCCACCAAAATAGTCAAAAATGGGGTAAAATTGCCAAGTAGTGGAGATGGATATCGAGTTTTATCCGAAGAAGAATACAATTTAGAAAAGCAAAAAGATAAGTCTTCGCCATTTGATATTTTAATCGATAAAAAATAGCGTAAAACTAGATATTTACTCGCTTGAAAAATCAGGCGAGTTTTTTTATGCAAAAAATTCTAATTTTATGCTTGATTTACTTATAGATTGATATATAATTTAATTACCAAGTGGTAGAAAGTGGTAGAAAGTAGAAGATGTTCTTTGGTTATTATGAGCATTCAATAGACGCGAAAGGTCGCTTAGTAATTCCAAGCAAGTTTAGAAATGAACTTGGCGATATTGCTTATATCCTTAAAGGATTTGATGGCTCATTATCAATTTACAAAGCAAGCGAGTTTGAAAAACTCGTTAACAAAATCAACTCTTTACCATTTAACAAAAAAGACGCTAGAGCATATATTAGAATTCAACTTGCTTCAACTTGTGAATTAGAAATTGATAAGCAAGGAAGGGTTCAAATTCCATCTCAATTGCTATCTCGTTATGAAATCGGAAAAGAAGTAGTAGTCATCGGTGTCAGTGACCATTTCGAAGTATGGGACAAAGCCAAATATGATGAATACGAAAACCAAAAAATCAAAGATTTTGATGAGTTAGGCGAAAATCTTGACGAGGAATAATGGAAACGCACATCCCTGTTCTTCTAACTGAATGTCTAGAAAGTCTTAATATCAAACCAAATGGTATCTATTGTGATTTAACGCTCGGAAGAGGCGGACATTCAATTGAAATTGCTAAAAGATTAAATGATGGCAAATTAATTTGCTTAGATCAAGATCAAACAGCAATCGAAGAAGGCTCAAAGCGTTTATCATCATTTAAAAATGTCATCATCATAAAATCAAATTTCCAAAATCTGAAATCAGTCCTTCAATCTTTAAAAATCGATAAAGTTGATGGAATATTGATGGATTTAGGGGTATCATCACCGCAATTTGATGTTGCTAGTCGAGGCTTTTCTTATCAAAATAATGGTCCACTTGATATGCGAATGGATCAAAATCAAAAATTAGACGCCTATCAAATTGTCAATTGCTATTCATTGCAAGAATTGGCGAGAATATTTAAAGAGTATGGCGATGAAAAATATGCTTATTCAATAGCTAAAAACATTGTTGAATCGCGAATGAATAAGCCTATAGAAACTACATTTGAATTGGTTGATATTATCAAAAAAAGCAAACCAATGAAAGAATTAACAAAAATCGGTCATCCGGCAAAGCAAGTATTTCAGGCTTTAAGGATAGAGACTAATGACGAATTAAATGTTTTGCGAAAAACAATTATCGATGCGCTAGATGTATTAAACAAAAACGGAAGATTAGCAATAATCAGTTTCCATTCTGGCGAAGATAGAATTGTGAAAACAATATTTAATTCTAAAACCAAGATTGTAGGAAATCGTTTAAACATTCCTGATCAAGTTGCTTCATTAAAATATCGTTTAGTTAACAAACATCCAGTTGTTGCTAGCGAAAAAGAAATTCAAAACAATCATCGTTCAAAAAGTGCTAAACTGCGAGTTATAGAAAAAATATAAAAAGAAAGGAGACAAAATATGACAAAAGACAAACTAGTCAAATTCAATCACAAAGCACCATATTATCGCTTAAGAAAATTTTCAATATCATTTGCCGCCTTTCTAGGGCTTTCAGTAAGCGTTGCTTTACCTGTTTCAATTGAATTAGCAAATGCAAAGGCAGAAAATCCTCACGCTCAAGAAAATACGAATGAAAATACAAGCGAAGAAAAAAACAATGAAACACTTGATGAACAATTGGAAAGTTATTAATTTATTCATCACAATATGGTGCGTATTAGCTATTATAGGAAGCATCATATTGATGAAATATATCCCCAACATGGTCTTAATTGCCTATTTAATAATTGGAATCCATTCATTAACCCTCCTTCTATCTAATATAATGAATTTAGGATTTCAAATTCTGAAACACGTAAACGGGAAAACGTGGAAAGAAAATTAGGCAATCGATAAAACTTCTCATTAGGAGAAGCGAATAAGGACACTTTGTGTCCTTTTTTTATTTATTTAAGTTTCGTCTTTTTAAAAATGAATTGAATAAAGCAAAATCGCTATTAGTTGTAAATTAGTAGTTTTTAAGTAGTTTGTTTAATTTATTTAAATTAATATTGTTAATTATTGTAAAAATCGTTAAAATAACACTAGATATGGAAAAGAATTTAGCTGTAGTTGAAATCACATCTAACTCAATTCGTCTTGTAGTTGGATACATTTTAGATGAACAAGTATACATACTTTATGCGACAACTAATCCAATTCCTGATGATGTTGTTATCAATGGAGCTGTCGCTGACTTGGAATCATTGATTAACGAGTTAAAAAAGATTGAATCGATTAAAGATCCTGTTCAAAGACTTCGCATTAACATTTCTGATGTGATATTGGTTTTACCAAGTTATGGTATTCAAATTTTTCAAACCACACAAGTTACGACGGTTGTTTCAGAAGAAGGGAAAGTCGGTTTAATTGATTTAAGGAATTTAAATTCTTTAATTTCTAAAGAAAGAATACCATCCAACAATGAATTAGTCGAAGTGATTCCTGATCAATTTGTTTTAGACCAAGATAGAGTTTACATAAACCCTCCTCTTGGAGAAATATCTAATACATTGACAATGAGCGCAAAATTACACACATTGCCTCATGCTTTGCTAAGTGAATATCAACGCGCTATAAAATTGACTAATATGCATTTATCAAGATGTATAATCGGAACATATGGTGCTGTTGAATTAATTGGAACATATGGAGAATATCCAAGCGATTATTTTTTAGTCGATATTGGCGCTAAAATGACAACTGTTTCATTTGTTGGTCGAAAAACATTGTTTTCTTCAACATTTTTCCAATGGGGTGGAGATAATATTACCGAAGCAATAGCCACAAAATTTCAAATTAATTTATCTGATGCTGAAAAATATAAAATGATGTATGGCTATGACTATCGAAAAATGGATTTTGAACCTGTTGTTTGCACCATTCAAGATGAAAATGGCTTAAAAACTAAACACACAGTAACAGAATTAAATCAAATCATCAAAACTCAGTTGGATGAATTTGTTTCTAAATTGACATATGCTATTCAAGAATTGCTTAAAGAATATGATGCTTCATTTAAATCTTTACCAGCCATTTTTACTGGCGGCGGATCATTGCTAAATGGTCTAGTCAAATATGTAGAACCTAAAATTACCGCTGAAAAAGTGATGCTTGCGGCTCCTAAAACTATTGGTGCTCGTCACCCGTCTTATATGAATTGTATCGGTGCCATGAAAGCATCTATTAAAAATCAAAGTCTTTATGATGAGACTCATCCAAAAATTTCTAGCGTTGGACGCGTCGAATCAAAATAGGAGGGCACTATGGAAAATTATGATTTAGATAATTTTGAACCAGCAGCACGAATCGTTGTCATTGGTGTTGGTGGAGCAGGCAATAATGCTGTAAACCGCATGATTGACGAGGAAATTGAAAATGTTGAGTTCTATGTGGCTAATACTGATAAACAAGCTCTATCGACTTCAAAAGCAAGAAATCGCTTAATTCTTGGTCAAGAGATTACTGGTGGTTTAGGTGCAGGCGGAAATCCTGAAGTTGGAAAAGCTGCCGCTGAGGCTAGTCAAAACGACATTAAAGAAATTGTCGAAGGTGCTAATATGGTTTTTATTGCTGCTGGAATGGGAGGAGGAACTGGTACTGGAGCCGCTCCTATTATTGCTAGATTAGCAAAAGAAGCCGGTGCTTTAGTGGTAGCCATTGTTACAAGACCGTTTTCTTTTGAAGGCAAACGTCGCATCGCTAATTCTGTTGAAGGATTAAATAATTTAAAAGCAAATGTAGACGCTATTATTGTTGTAAGCAATGATAAATTGTTAATGATGGCAGGTTCTGCTCCAATTGGAAATGCATTTGGGGAATCAGACAATGTTTTAGCAAGGTCAGTTAAGACGGTTGTAGATTTAATTTTATTGCCAGCAGTTATAAATTTAGATTTTGCTGATGTTAGATCCACTTTAACTAATTCTGGCGTTTCGCTGATTGGATTTGGAATGGGAAGCGGTCCAGAACGCGCAAAAGATGCTGCCAATAACGCAATTAATTCGCCATTGCTTGAAGCGTCTATTAATGGAGCAAGAAAAGCGATTGTCGCAATTACTTGCGGCCCTAAGGTGTCGCTATTTGAAGCTCAAGAAACTGTCAATAGATTAATTGAAGCAGCTGGTGGCACGATTGATATTAAATTTGGTATTTCTATTAATGATCAGCTAGATGATGAAATTTTAGCAAGTGTAATTGCTAGTGATTTTGAAACCGATTACGACTTTGCCGATCCAAATGTCAGTAAAGTAAAACCAAATTTATTCGTAGGATCAACTTCATCAAATTCAGAACAAAATCAAACTTCAACTAATAATTTTGAAAATAATCAAAACGATAATCCGCAGCATGAAGATGATGCTGATGATTTAGATAGCGAATCTATTATTCCAAGATTCTTGCAAGACTGATTATATTTGTGTAGAATATTTGACGTTAGGAGACAAGTTCATAAGACAGCGTCTTAAGCGAGTCAAGGATGGTGGAAGCTTGACGATATGCATCTTAAAATTGAATATCACTCCTTCCTAAGAATGCTGAATCTAGTAAGTGTTCCGCTAGTCTGCGTTATAGACTAATTGAGTGCCAAATTTATATTTGGAACTAAGGTGGTACCGCGTTTATAAAGCGTCCTTAGATTAGGACGCTTTTTATTATTTCAAGGAGGCTTTATGGAATTAAAACAAACATTGACGATGCCCAAAACATCTTTCGAGATGAGAGGTAATTTATCGATGAAAGAACCATTATTAGTAGAAAAATGGGAAAAAATTAGTCTTTATGATTTAATGAATTTAAATCGCAAAGATGCTAAAGAATACATTCTTCATGATGGCCCGCCTTACGCTAATGGCTCTATCCATTGTGGCCATATGATGAATCGAATTTTGAAAGATTTTTTAGTTCGTTATAAAAATATGTCTGGATTTAAAACTCCGTTTCATCTTGGTTGGGATACGCACGGATTACCTATTGAAAACATGGTTACCAAATCTGGAGTTAATCGCAAGACAACACCTATTATAGATTTTAGAAATAAATGTTATGAATATGCTCTTGGACAAGTTCAAAACCAAAAACAACAAATGTATCGTTTAGGAATTGTGGCCAGTCATACCCCTTATTTGACTTTATATAAAGAATATGAAGCAGAACAAATTAGACTTTTTGCGGATATGGCGCTAAAAGGTTTGATTTATAAAGGGCTTAAGCCAGTTTATTGGTCGCCATCGAGTGAATCGGCTTTAGCAGAAGCTGAAATTGAATATGCAGATGTTTCGTCTCATTCTATATATGTTGCATTTGATGTCAAGGATGGAAAAGAAATTTTAGATAAAGACGCCAAGGTTGTTATTTGGACTACTACACCTTGGACTTTGCCAGCTAATTTAGCTGTATCAGCTCACCCTGATTTTATTTATGGTGTTTTTAATACCAATCAAGGAAAATTGGTATTTTTAAATGAATTTAAAGATAAAATGGTGGACGAACTTAATTTAACACAATGTGATTTGATTAAAACTTTCAAGGGTTCAGATTTAGAATATGTTGTTTTAAAACACCCTTTCTATAATCGTGAGTCGCTATTGATTGTTGGAGAACATGTTACAAATGATGCTGGTACAGGATTTGTTCATACTGCACCAGGACACGGTGTTGAGGACTATCAAGTTTGCTTGAAATATAACATCAAGCCATATTGTCCTGTCGATAGCAAAGGATATATGGATGAGTCTTGTGGAGATAGATTAAAAGGATTATTTTATGAAGCGGCTAATGATGTTGTGTTAGCAATATTAAAAGAAAATAACGCTTTATTGAAGCATAGCATATTCACTCACTCATATCCGCACGATTGGAGAACTCATAAACCATTAATTTTTAGAGCGACTGATCAATGGTTTTGCTCAATTGAGCCGATTAGAGAGAAATTGATTTCCGAAATTCACAGAGTGAATTGGTATCCAAAGTGGGGCGAACAACGCATGGTCAATATGATTAAGGATCGAAGTGATTGGTGCATTTCTCGTCAAAGAGCGTGGGGAGTACCTATTCCTATCATCTATAATGAAGATAAAACACCAATCATCGATAAAGAAGTATTTGATCATATTGCTAAATTAATTGAGCAATACGGTTCTAATGTTTGGTATGAGAAAACAGCAAAAGAATTATTGCCTGCGGGATATCATAATCCTTCCTCTCCTCATGATGAATTTAGCAAAGAAAAAGATATTATGGATGTTTGGTTTGATTCTGGATCATCATGGAGCGGCTGCATTTTAAAACACGGTTTAAAAACGCCAGTTGACTTATATTTAGAAGGTAGCGATCAATATCGGGGCTGGTTTAACTCGTCATTGATTGTTAGTGTCGCTACAAAAGGGTATGCACCATACAAAGATGTTGTTTCTCATGGTTGGGTATTAAATGATAAGTGGGAAAAAATGTCAAAGTCAAAAGGCAATGGCATAGATCCAGTAAAAATTGCTAATAATTATGGGGCAGATATTTTGCGTTTGTGGACAGCGACTATTGATTACCAACAAGATGTAAGAATATCTGAATCAATTATTAAGCAAGTCAGCGAAGTTTATCGAAAAATACGTAATACTTTTAAATTTATTCTTGGAAATTTAAACGATTACAACCAAGATGATAATTATAGTTATCAAATTATTGATAAATTTATATTAAATCGTTTACAAAAAATTATTAACACAAACATTGAAAGTTTTGATAAATACGATTTTGCTACAGCGATGTCAAGTATCGTAACATTTATGTCGACTGATTTATCTGGATTTTATCTAGATATAAACAAGGATATTTTGTATTGTGATGGTCCAAGTGTCCGCCGTAAAACTGTTCAACATGTTTTATATAAATTATGTTCAACTTTAATGCGTCTATTGACGCCTATTATTCCTTTTACAATGGAAGAAGTAAATGACAATATGCCATTTGATAGACCAATATCATCACAATTGCTCGACTATCCAAAAGCAAATGCATTTGATGAACAATTAGATAAAGATTTTAGCGATTTCTTAGTGTTGAGAAGTGATATATTAAAAGCGCTAGAAGAAGCAAGAGCTTCTCAAATAATTGGTTCTAGCCAAGAAGCAATTGTAGAAATTAATATATTTGACCCAAAAATGAAACTTGTCTATGATAAATTGGATGGTGATAAAGAAAAATTATTTGTCGTTTCTTTAATAAAAGAAGTCGAAAACGATGGCAAGACTTACCAATATTCTCAAGTAAAAGTTTATCATCATCATGGGCATAAATGCTCTCGTTGTTGGAATTATACGGATGATTCTTACCAATTAGAAGATGGTGAATATGTCTGCCCAAGATGTAAAAAGGTGTTAGGAAAATAATATGGATTTTAAAAAAATAAAAAACTGGTTTACAAAAGAAAATATTGTTATTAGTTTAAAGTGGTTTTTCTTTTCTTTTATTTGGTTGGCAATATTGCTATTCATTATAGACATTATTAGCAAACAAATTGTTAAAAATAATATGTATGTAGGCGAGACTATTAGTTTAATTCCCAATTTTTTAAGCATACAATATGTTCAAAATATAGGAATGGCATGGGGATTTAATTTTGCTGAACAAACTAATTATTTGATAAATTCGATTATTTTGATTTCTGTTTCCACTATTGGAACTATTGCAATTTGTATTGTCTATTGGAAATTTTATAAAAAACTTAATGGTGTCGGTAAAGCTGCATTAATGCTAATGCTTGCTGGCACATTTGGAAATTTAATTGATCGTGCATTTTACGTAGATCCTGAAAAAGGTTTTCACTTTGTTGTAGATTTTATTGCCTTTGATTTTGGCTCTTATCAATTTCCAAGATTTAATGTCGCAGATTCTTGTTTGGTAATTGGTACTTTAATGCTTATTATTTACTTATTTATCGTCGATTTTAAAGCTGAATTAGCAAAAAAGAAAAATAACCAAGAACAATTTATTGATAATCAAACTAAACAAAATGATGATTCTAGCCAAAATAAAAACGATGATGATAAAGCGAGCCACCTTTTAGATAAAAATCAAAACGATGAATAATTATAAGATTGAAAATACAGAATTTGTTGGTTTAAGAATAGATAAAGTTATACCTTTGATAGATAAAACATTGTCTAGGAGTTTTGTTGTTCAATTAATCGATGATAAAAAAATATTAATTAACAATAATATCGTTAAGCCATCTTATAAGATAAAATTAAATGATATTGTAAGCATAGATATTCCTCCTTTAAAAGAGTTAGATATTTGTGCTGAAAATATTCCATTAAATGTTATATACGAGGACGATGAATTATTAGTTGTTAATAAACCACAAGGTATGGTTGTTCATCCTGCACACGGCCATTATCAAGGAACATTAGTTAACGCTTTATTGGCACATTGTCAAAATTTAAGTGGCATCAATGGTGTGATGCGTCCCGGTATTGTTCATCGCATTGATAAAGATACATCTGGATTGATAGTTGTTTCAAAAAACGATCAAAGTCATTTATTTTTGGCTTCGCAGTTAAAAGATCATACAATGCATCGTGAATATTATGCATTAGTTAAAGGGATTATTAAAGAAAACGAAGGAAAAATTGATTTACCAATTGCAAGAAGTAAACAAAATCGTCAAAAAATGGCGATAGATTCCATTAATGGTAAACCATCAATCACATATTTTAATGTTGTAAAAAGATTTAATAATTACACGCTGATTCGTTGCAAGTTAAAAACTGGTCGCACACATCAAATTCGTGTCCATCTTTCATATATCGGTCATCCTGTCGAAGGAGATTGCAATTACTCAAAAAGCAAAAATAATTTATACAGCAATGGTCAATTGCTGCATGCTTATAAATTAACTTTTATTCACCCCAAAACCAAAAAAGAAATGAGTTTTGAATGCCCACTTCCCGATTATTTTTTACAAATAATTAATAACCTAAATTAAGAAGCATCCTTTACATTTTTAAAATTAGATTTAACTAATGAACGCATTTTAGTTAATCCATATTTTTGTTTAAAAGCCAATAAAAACTCATCTGCTTTTTTTCCTGAACCAAATGGAAATTGGCAGTTATATTTTTTTTCTAATTTTTCTTTTTCTAATAATAAAGCATACCTAGCAATTACACTAGATAATGCTACCGAAGGATAATAAGATTCTCCTTTTGTTTTAAACATAATACGATCAACGATATTTGCTTGGTCAAATAAATAGCGATAATACGTATTTGGATCGACAAATTGATCAACACATATTTTTGTAACATAAGGATGTTTTAAAATCATATTATTGAGAGCCTGATTATGCATTTTGGCTTTTAAGGTGTTTAAATTTTCGCCTTTTTCAATCATTTGATTATATTTTTGGTTTGTTAAAGTAAGTTTAGAAAAATCAAAATGCTTAATTAATTTAGGACCGATGGACATTATTTTCTCATCATTTAGTTTTTTGCTGTCGCAAACTCCTAATTCTTTTAGCATTTGAATATCTTTTTTGTCTACATAACTAGCAACGACAATCATTGGTAAAAATAAATCGCCAACCCCGACTTCGTCGCTACCGATTTGATTATCAAATTCAATCCATTGTGGGTCATCATTGATTTTTCTTTCTTTTTTTATGCCATCAATTTGCCAATTTCTAGCTATTGTTTCTTCATTTAGACCATCAAGCAAGATTTTGTATTGGAGACGTTTATTTTGATAAATAGTAATAATAGTTTTTAAATAATCGGCTTTAAAAACAATATAATCACCCTTAAATTCAATTTTATTTTTTGATAATTCTTGAATAATTTGTTGGTATTGCGAAGATGTAATTTTGCCACTAATCATATCTATTATATTTTACCAATTATTTTAAACTTTTAAACTTAATATATTCGTTAATAAAATTGTGTTATCATAATCATATGCAAAATAGTGAACAAATTTTACAATTTGAATTAATTAAGAATCAAATTAAAGAAAACGCTAAAACGGTAAGAGGCAAACAATATTGTGATGAGTTGACATCAATTGATGATTCTAACAAACACCATATCGAACTTAATTTGCTTCAAGAAATGTTAGAAATTAACCAATACAATGGGTATTTTCCAATTGCTTTTTCTGAAAATGCACTCCCATTAATTGAATACGCCAAAAAAGGCGGAATTTTATCCATTCGTGATTTAGATATGATTGGAGAGGATATTTTAACTGCAGGTGCTGTCAAAAGATTTATGAATAAAATTGATGCAAAATATGTTTTGATACATCAAACTTGCCATAAATTTAATGACTTATCAAATTTAGAAAAAGAAATACATCGCGTCATCACTAAATCGCAAACAATAGATGATAAAGCGAGTCCCGAATTATATCAAATAAGAAAAGAAATATTAAAATGTGAGCGACAATTAACCTCGCTTATTACATCCGTAGCTTTAACATATAAAAATTACTTAAGTGATGAAAATGTTACCTTGCGTGATGGTCATTTTGTCATTCCAGTTAAGACAACTTATAAAAGTAAGGTTGGTGGCATAATTCATGATGTTTCGGATAGTGGCTACACAACATTTATTGAGCCATCAGAAGTAGTGGAAATAAATAATCATATTGTTTCATTAAAAGCGCAAGAAAACGAAGAAATTAGAAAAATCTTAAAAATGTTGACTAATTTATGTTTGATTCAAGAAGATGAAATTATTAATAACAATATCATTTTAGCTAATTTAGATTTCATACAAGCCAAAGCTATATATGCTTGTCAAATTGATGCAATTGTCGCTCAAGAATCAAAAGATGGTTCGATGAAATTAAAAAGTGCACGCCATCCATTATTGGCAAAAGATAAAGTTATACCTAATAGTTTTTATTTTATTAACGAAAAGAAAATTGTTATTATTTCAGGACCAAATGCAGGTGGCAAAACAGTTGCGTTAAAAACAGTCGGGCTCCTATCATATATGCATAAGTGCGCTTTGGCCGTTCCTTGCATTGAGGCAACTATTCCACTTTTTAATCATATTTTTGTCGATATAGGCGATTCACAATCAATCGAAAATAATTTATCAACTTTTTCGGCCCATATTACTCACATTGGCGAGATTTTAAAAGCAGTTAAAAGCCATGATTTGGTCTTAATTGATGAATTGGGGACTGGAACAGATCCTAGCGAAGGCGAAGCGATTGCCATTGCTGTTATTAAAAAATTAGAAACATCAAGATGCATTGCGCTAGTGTCATCCCATTTTTCGCGTTTAAAAGAATATGCGTTTACTTCTAAAAATATTGATAATGCTTCAATGCTATTTGATGAAGACAATTTGAAACCTACCTATATTTACAAACAAGGTGTGCCAGGTCAAAGCTATGCTTTGGATGTCGCTGGACGCTATGGATTAAGCCTAGATGTTATAAACGAAGCAAAAAAACATTTGGATAATATTAAATCTAGCGATATCCATTCATTGATGAATGAGTTACATAAAGCAGCTTTGGATAATGAATTAAAGCAACAAGAACTAAACAAGGCTATAGCAACATTAGACAAAGAAAGAAGATCATTTGAAGCAGAAAAACAATTATTGAAAGAAAAGCGAGAAAAATTATTAGCTGATGTTGAAAAAGAAAAAGAAGAAATTTTAGAAAAAACATTCAATCAAATCAACGACATCATGAAAAAACTAAATAATCCAGATTTAAAACTCCACGAAGTTATTGAAATCAAAAAGCAAGTGCAAGATATCATTAAAAATCCTGAGCCAATGGACTACAATGAAAAAATTGAAGTGGGGTGTTATGTCAGCGTTCCTTCTTTAAATATCAACGGCAAAGTAATGCGCATCAACGCAAATAAAGCTTTGATTAATACTGATTCAGGTATGTCTTTTAATATCGATTTAAAAAAACTTCATTTGATTGATGAACCACCAGTTCGCAAGGCTTTAAAAACTAATGTCGATCAAAAAATTCGGTCTTCAGTCGGTTTAGAAATTAATGTGATTGGTCAAAGAGTAGATGAAGCTTTAAGAAATGTAGAAAAATATTTAGACGATTGTCGCATTCGCAATTTAAAACAAGTTAGATTGATTCATGGACTGGGCAGCGGAGCTTTAAAAAACGCAATCGCCCAATATTTAAAAAAATGTGATTTTGTTGCATCGTATCGCAGTGGAAATGAGTACGAGGGTGGTTTAGGAGCCACTATTGTCAATTTAAAATAATGAAACCGCGCATCAAAAATTTAATTAACAATTTAAAAGACGCCCCTGGTGTTTATTTGATGCATGACGCTAACGACAATATCATATATATTGGCAAGGCAAAAAATTTAAAAAAAAGAGTCAGTCAGTATTTTTTGCGACCTCAGTCTGGGAAAGTGATGAAGATGGTGCAAGAGGCAGAATGGTTTGAAACCATCATCACGTCTAATGAAAAAGAAGCATTGATATTAGAAATGAATTTAATCCAAACTCACTATCCTAAATTCAATATTTTGTTAAAAGACGATAAGCATTATCCATATATTGCTATAAAAAAAGGAAGCGATCCTTACTTATCAATTAAAAGGAACAACAAAGATAATAAATATCGATACTTTGGACCTTTTCCTAATTCTAGTGCAGCATATGATATGGTAGGATTACTCAATAAGCTATTTCCATTAAGAAAATGCAAGAATATTCCCAATACTCCTTGCTTGTATTATCATTTAGGGCAATGTTTAGGACCATGCATCAATAAAAATATCCCAATATCTGAATATGAAGTAATCTATTCTGACATCAATGATTTTTTAAAAGGGAATAATAAGAAAAAATATGATGAGATTAAACAAAAAATGCTTGACGCCTCATCACTAGAAAATTATGAATTAGCGTTATCTTATAAAAAAATATTAGAATCTATCGAACATATTAACACCAAGCAAACTGTCGAACTTAATGATCGAATAGATCGTGATATTTTTGCTTTTTCAACACGCGAACATTATTTTGCAATGGCGGTTTTAATATACCGCAATGGCGTTCTTTTAGGTAAAAATCATTTCGTCAATGAAATTTTTGATAATCCAATCGACATGTTTGAAAATATGATTTGTCAATTTTATCAAAAATACCCATCTCCCAAAGAGATTGTAATTAATTTAAAAGAAGTGAAAGATGATTTATCTAATTTATTAGATGCTAATATTGTTTTTGCTAGCAAAGGAAGACTTTTAGATTTAGTTGAAAAAACAAAAATTAATGCTGATAATGCCTTGGATGAATATTTTGTTTCAGCACGGCTAGATGAAGATAAATTAGCATTATTAGAACTATTAGCAGATATCTTAAAAATTAATACGCCTTTTCATATTGATTTATTCGATAATTCTCATATCCAAGGAACGTATCCAGTGGGAGTCATGGTTAGTTTTATAAATGGCGAACCTTGTAAAAAACTATATCGTAAATTTAAAATCGAAGGACAAGATTCTAAAGACGACATTAAATCAATGGAACAAGTTATTTACCGTCATTATAAAAGAGTAAAAGAAGACAATGGCAAAATACCAAACTTAATCTTAGTCGATGGTGGCTTAACACAAGTTAAAGCAGCTAGAAAAGTTGTTGATGAATTGCATATAAATATCAATGTTTTTGGCTTATATAAAAATAATAAACATCAAACCGAAGGCGTGATTGATTGCAACGGCGAAAAATATATTATTGAAAATAAAAATCTATTTTTCCTTTTAACTAGAATGCAAGATGAAGTTCATCGCTTTGCCATTACTTTTCATCAAAATTCAAGATCCAAAGGTCTTTCAAAATCGATTTTAGATGACATTAGAGGTCTAGGAAACAAAAGAAAAGAATTAATAAGACAAGCATATAGCGATATTAATGTTTTAAAGCAAGCATCAATTGATGAATTATCACAACTTGTTCCTAAAGAAGTTGCGGCGGCAATTTATGAAAAACTTCATAAATAAAACTTGCATTATTGTTAATTTTAATGCTTAATATATAAGGTATACCCTCGTAGCTCAGTTGGATAGAGCAACAGCCTTCTAAGCTGTGGGTCAGGCGTTCGAGTCGCCTCGAGGGTGCCACTATGTAAAATGTCGTATCAAAATGATATGACTTTTTTATTATCGAAGCGAGTATCGCGAGATAAAAACCACACGCTATGCGCGAGAGAATTGAAAACCTTATAGGTTAGTAATGAAAAAACCTCCGTGTTAGAATTAATTCGGTTCGGCAACCAAATTAATTTAACAGGA
>CASDRB010000006.1 GCA_949283025.1 uncultured bacterium | reverse complement strand
TTACTGATAATATTAACAACGGAAAAATAACTTCTTCAGGAGATTATGCTGGTGGTATCGCAGGAAGTGTCTCAGGAATGTATCAACATTATAATCCAGACTATGGTGCGAAAGATTATTATGTATGTGTTGAAATTAGTGGAAACATCAATAATGCAGACATTGAATGTGGTGGGAATTATGCTGGTGGAATCGTTGGAAAAGCATTAAATTACGTCAATACAAATGCTGAACTATGGGATTCAAATAAAAATTATGGTAATGTATCCGGCGGAAAATTATACAATTAAATTTATTTAGTTCAATTAACATCTCATATTAATTTATGTACAATGTTTCTAGAGGTGTTATTTATGCAAAAAATTCTTTTATTTAAATGGTGTCGATGGTAATTTTGGGAAAAAGGCCGGCCGAGATATTTTTACAACAATATGATTCTAAAAATTTGATTTTTTGTGCACCAACTAACCAAGGACTTGAGAAATATCAGGGAAAAGGGATTGAACTAAGAACAGCAGATTTTAATGATGAATCTACTTTAGCGAAATCATTTGATGGTGCAGACGTTGTAATTTTAATTTCTATGCCATTTGTTGGACCGCGACGACGCGATGCACATAAAAGAGCAATTGATGCTTGCGTAAAAGCAGGTGTTAATAAAATTGTTTATACATCAATTGTTGGAGCTGGTGATAAGAATATCAACACTTATGAAGTCAATGACCATGTTTGGACTGAAGCTTATATCAAATCCCAACATTCACTGATGATTTTGAAAAATTGGTAGGTCGTAAGCCAATGTCTGTCAAACAAATTTTTGAAGATATTAATAATCACTTAATTGGTGATCGAACTGCTACTGAAAAATAAATTATATAAATAAAAGGCACTATTTAGTGCCTTTTTTAATAATATTAACGTTTATTCACAAAATGGTTCAGCGGTTGCAATTGCTACTTCGATCATTTTTCCTAGACCATTTAATCTTTCATCACTCGACATATGTTCTGGACGAACAAAATGATCAGTGACTGTCAGTAAGCACAAAGCACGTTTTTTTAGTCTCATTGCATTGCAATATAAACCATAAGATTCCATTTCTACGCCCATGATTCCTAATTTTGCCCAACGTTTCCAAACATCTTTATCTTCATCATAAAAAACATCAGCAGATAAAATGGGTCCGCATCTTGCTGGCAAATTTCTTTGTTTTAAAGCGTTGTATGCTCCCATCGCTGCTTCAAAATCAGCACCAGCAGAATAGGTGTGAACTCCATATTGAGCACTCCAATTTGAATCGGTTGAAGCGGTGGTACACACTAATACATCTCCTAATTGAATTTCTTCTTGATAAGCTCCGCATGTTCCGACACGGATGATCAATTCTACTCCATAATTATTAAATAATTCATATGAATATATACCGATTGAAGGTATTCCCATTCCTGAAGCCATTACGGATATTTTTTTATTGTTTTTTGTGTAGCCGGTATAACCTAATATTCCTCTAACATTGGTTATTTGACGATAATCGTGTAAAAAATTTTCTGCAATCCATTTAGCTCTTAAAGGATCTCCTGGCATTAGTACTACTTTTGCAAAATCATTCTCTTTTGCGTTGATATGGGGTGTGGGCATAACTTTTTTCCTTTCTAACTTATAATCATATTATATCGTAAAATATTTTTAAAAAAAATTAAGATTACAAATTGTGCTTTTTATCGTTTTATCTTATATTCTTTTTATATGAATGAATTTAAACCAACAGTTTCCGATTTAAAAATTTTAAAAACTATTCATGATTTGAATCAAATGGATTATTTTCCAAATTCATTTGGAGTATATAAAATATTAAAAGGTATAAAAGATGAGGAAACAAACAATTTTGTTTTTTTACCAACCTTTTCAAATTTAGTTTCGTGTGTTTCTAAAAAAATAACATTCAAAATTTCGATGCTAATTAGATACAAATATTTAACTTATAAATATGATAGTGAAACAGATAATATGTTTTTAACGCTAACAGTTTTTGGTGAAAATTATCTTAATGAATATTTTAAAACCCATCACGTTATTTTTAAACAGCATAACAAAACTTTTCTAAAATCAATTGCTCATATTCCAAAAAATAAATAATTTACCACTTTATTTTTGATATAAATGTTTATCTTTTGCAAAAGATATTTAAATTTAATGGTTTATTTGTTAATATATTGATGTTATCAAAAGGGTATTTTTGTATGGATTTTATTTGGCAACAACCTAATGTTGGTATTGGAAATATTGTATTTGAAATAATTTTAATGACTTTATTGTACGCTTTTGTTTTATTGATTTTTATTATGGTTATAAAAAGGCGGATTGCATTTTGGTTTTTAATAGTTTCTTATGTATTAGCAATTTTGTCATATTTATTTTGCTTAGACGCATCTTTGATTGCTATTTTATGCATTACTAGTGCGATTATTACTGTTATTATGTTTGCTAATCTTGGAGATTTTCGTCATTTTATTGCAAATCCTTTTAAAAGAACGGCCGTTAAATTGAATCGAAAAAAAGTGGAACGAATTTTTGACCGTCACGCTACTTATCAAATAATTGAATCGACAGTAAAAGCTTTATCTAAAGCTAAGATTGGTGCTTTGATGACTTTTGAAAAGTCGACATCTTTGACTGAATTTTGCAAAAATGGTGTTAGTGTAAATGCTCCAATTTCTCAAGAATTATTAATGACTATTTTTTATCCAGGAACTAGATTGCACGATGGCGCAGTTATCATTCATGGTAATATGATTGTCTCTGCTTCGGTATTTTTTACACCTTCGACAAAAGCTTTTACTGGTAAGTATGGTTCTAGACATAGAGCAGCTATTGGTATTAGTGAGGTAAGCGATTCTGTGACAGTTGTCGTCAGTGAAGAAACAGGAAGAATATCTTTTGCAATCAATGGTCAAATCGAAAGTGTTTCTGCTGATAATTTTTTAAGAGTTTTTGAAAATTATATGGCTTTTAATGTCGATGAGAAATAAAAAAGATGAGCAAATATTTTGGAACTGATGGCGTTAGAGGTGACGCCACAAATTATCTTACAAAAAAATTAGCATATCGTATTGGTCGCTACATTGGACAATATCCAAATGGTGCACAAAATAAAATTTTAATTGGTCGTGACACTAGATTAAGTGGAGATTCTTTAGATAAAGCACTTGTTGATGGATTATTAAAAAGTGGTGCAATTGTATATGAATTAGGAATTACTACTACGCCATCAATTTCATATTTAGTTGAAAATGGTGATTTTAATTTTGGGATTATGATTTCTGCATCTCATAATCCGTTTACTGATAATGGCATTAAAATTTTTTCAAACAATGGTGAAAAGCTCTCTTCTGATATTGAAGATTTGATTGAAGAATATATTGATAGTAAGAAAGACTATTTAAAAATATATGAAGATGATTATCAAAAAAGGTATCATGATTCATCCTTGTTAATAGATAAATATATCGACTTTGTTGCTAGTAAATGCTATGTGAAAAATAAATATCGGATATTATTAGATTGCGCCCATGGCTCGGCTTGCGTCGTAGCAAAAAAATTATTTCAAGAAAAGTTAAATCAAGATGTTACTATCATAAACGGCGATTTTGATGGGACAGATATTAATTTAAATTGTGGTTCAACGCATTTGCAACATATTATAGAAGAAATGGAAACAAAAAAATATGATGTTGGTTTTGCCTTTGATGGTGATGCCGATCGTTTGATGTGCATCGCCGAAAATGGCCAAATAATTGATGGCGATTTTTTAATGTTTGCATCTTCATTAAATCTAAAAAAGCACAATAAATTAAATCAAAATAAAATTGTCATTACAACCATGTCTAATTTAGGATTGAAAAAGGCTTTGAAACGATATGGCATTGGTTATGAGGAAGTTGGTGTAGGAGATAAATATGTTCAGCAATCCTTGAAGCTAAATGGATTATCACTAGGCGGTGAACAATCTGGACATGTTATTTTTTATAGCGATTTGAATACTGGATGTGGTTTATTGAGTGCGGTTCACTTTTTGAATATTATTGATGAAGAACAAAAGTCGCCATCCTTGATTGTCAAGGATATGAAAACATATCCGCAATTGTTAAAAAACATTCCTGTGAAAAACAAAAATCAAATTATGTCTTGCCAATCATTATTAGATGATATAAATGAAGTAGAAAAGCTTTTAGGTGACGATGGGCGAATATTGGTTAGACCTAGTGGCACTGAACAGCTAATTAGGGTTATGGTTGAAGCAAAAGACAGCCATACTTGCCAAAAATATGTTGATAAAATAATCAAAACGATTAAGAAACTTAACAATTAATTGGCCTAATATTTATCAAAATAATGCCGATTTGCGCTAAATTTACTTTTAAAAATTCTAAGTCAACATTGGTTTTATCTATGGTTATTTTATTAATAAAAGTTTCAACACTAATTTTTGAATAATGATATTTTTTTAGATCAACTATCTCGTATGTAATCTCGGCTTTTTTGCCATTTGACAGCCTTATTTGTTTAGTTGGCTTTAAATTATAATAGCCGACACGATGATATAAAAATGGCCAAAACCAATACCACCCGCTTTGATATATTCCATAATATTCTTGCATCTTTTCCATCACTATAGCGTGTCCTTTTTTTACATGATATACTGACGCTAAAACAAAAAAGAAAATAGCAATGAACGCAACGACTATACATGTTGTTAAAATAACAATCCCCTTTTCACTCATATATGTATTATAACTTTTAGTTATCATTCTTTTCAAAACATAATATAATAATTTGTATGAATTCAAAGGAAATATACGATTACATTATTAAAATTCAATCCATTGCCAAAATCGGTTTAGTTTTTTCAAAAGACCCATATGCGATTACTAATTATAAAGAGATTAATGAACTATCTTCTGAATTTTTAAAAAATTTTTTAGAAGTTCAATTTGATCGCAATAATTATTTTGAAAGAGATATTTATCCAACTCCCAATATTTCAGTTAGAACAATTATTTTAAACGATGATAAAACAAAAGTTTTAATGGTTAGGGAGGCAAAATCACAAACTTATTCTTACCCAGGTGGATGGTGCGATTTATACGATTCGCCAAGTCAAGCAGCTAAAAACGAATGTCTTCAAGAGGCTGGTGCGGATGTTGAAATTATCAGATTAGTGGGTTTAATGAATAGAACACCTTTCAAAGAGCCTGTATCAGTTCCTGAATATGTCATAGTTTTTTTAGGAAAGTTGAAAGGCGATTTACATGAACACGAATACGAAACAGATGAAGTTAGATGGTTTGATGTTAATGATATACCTTACGATGTAAAAAAGGTGAGTCGTGGAGAAATGTATAAAATGCTTGATGCATGTTTATATGATAAGACGATTTTTGATTAATTGATTTGGGGGTAACATGATTTATTTAGACACATTGCAAATTGCCTTTATAATTATAGTTCCGATTATTGTTATTTTTATTGTGGGCATATTATTATATCGTCCAGTTTTAAGAAAAATTGAAAAGCATAAATTTAAAGATATATATGGCAGCAAAGTTTACAAAGTAACCTTATACGGCGATTATTTTTTGATTAATGACTTTTTATTTGCTTACGAAGATAATAAGTATGCACGCATCGATCATGTTATGTGTGGCGAAAAATACTTTTATATCATTAATGATTATTATTTTAAGGGTTCATTAGTAGGGCAAGAGAGCGATAAATCTTTGATCTTGGTCGAAAATAAATCTGGACGACGTTCATATGTTGATAATCCTTTATATGATTCTCAACTGGTAATTAAACGTTTATCTATGATTACTAATATTGATCCATCTTTGATGATTGGAATTTCTATTGTCAATGATGATTGCGCAATCAGTGTCGATCAAACTTCTAAACAATATTATTTGATACAATCGAATAAATTCGCTAAACTAATCAAAGCAATTGAGTCTAGAGATATACCAGATATTAATCAAGATGAATTGCAAAAAGTTATTAAAGATTTAGACAGGATGAACAAAAAAGGAAAAAGTAGACATGCTAAAAGAAATTTTTAAAAATACAATCGAAAATTTAAGAAAAAATTGGCTATATTCACTCATTTTATCTATCATGGCTGTCATGATGATGGTGTTAACATTCTCAATAGATTTTGTGGGATATGGTTTTGGTACTTATTTGGCTTTTCCATTTTTGTTGATGCCAGTATTATTTGCTATTCAAGTAACGCATTTTGGATTGAGACAAAATGTGGCTCCAAATGGAAGGCTATTTTTCCGTTTTTTTAAATTGTATTTTAATCGTTTTTATCGTGGGGTTTTTCGCTTTATTGTAAGCGCATTATTTACGTTATTAGTTATTTATGGTGCCACATTTTTATTTGGAGCAATTGCAATTCCAATTGTTGAAAGTATTGATCCTAGTTTTTCTACGACTATCGATGAATTAATTAAACTAATTAGCGAAGGTTCTATTAATGAGGCACAAAATTTGTTGCTTACAAATGAAGAATTTAGATTAGTGGCGTATATCGCTTATTTGCCTAGCTATGGTTTAGGAACATTGATGTTTTTCTTATCATCATCATTTAATTCTATTTCCACCTACTTTAAAATTAAAAACCCAAATATTAATCCAGCTTTTATTAATCAAGTTTATGTGGTGGGAAGAAATAGCATTCGTCGCAATTTGATTAAGCAATATTGGGGCACAAATTGGCCTATATTTATTTTATTTATTATTGGTTATGCTGGTGGAGCGTGGCTATCTTATTCGATTAATTTTACATATACAGTTGCCAATATCGTATCGATGATTATTGGCTTTGGCGCCATGGTTTTGTATTTTCCGTTTTTTATTAATAACTTAGAAGGAATTTATATTTATAATGAAAATAGTTTTGCCAATGCCCCTGAAGCATTTCAAAAAAGAATGGAACAAATTTTGAATTCGCAAATGTCGAATTTAGAACAACAAATGGATGCCTTAAGAAAACAAAAAGAAATGGAAGAACAAAATAGACAAAATCAACAATCTCAACCAACTGATGCGCCAAAAAAAGAAAATAATGATGAAAATAAAATAATTGATGCGGAAGTTAAACCATCTAATGATGATAAAAATCATCAAAACGATGATAAATAAAAATCATGTTTTTATAAAAAACAACAATTTAATCAAAAAATAATAAAATTTATAATTGCTTTCGTCTTGCTAATTCGATAATCTTGTTTATAATAATGGTAAAGAGGTAGTCTCCTGAAGTGCCCTCGACTGGCACGAGCTGCCTCTTTTTCTTCATTTTATCTCAATTTTATCTCATTATTGTTGCAAAAAGTAAAAAAACACTGATATAATCAGTGTTAATAATCACATGGAGCAGGTGACGAGAATCGAACTCGCATAACTACCTTGGCAAGGTAGTGTTCTACCACTGAACTACACCTGCATCAATTCAGCGTGTATTATTATAGCATTCATTAACAAAGTTGCAACAAAAAAATTTAGAGGTATGAAAAATGACTTATGAAGAATTAGCTCAACTCATCTTTCCTGAAATTAGTGTCAGCATTGATGATTTAGAAAAAAAATATCCACCAAGAAATCTCCCTATTGGGGCTGAAGTAACTAGATTTGCTCCTTCTCCAACCGGTTTTTTGCACACCGGTTCATTATTTACCTCGATGATTTGTCATAAATTAGCAAAACAAACAAATGGTGTTTTTTATATTAGATTAGAAGATACTGATACAAAACGTGAAATTGAAGGTTCTGGCTTAAGATTGCTTGAAGAGATGCATCAATTTAATATCGTTCCTGATGAGGGATATTTAGGCGACCATCAAATAGGTAGTTATGGTCCTTATGTGCAATCTCAACGCGCTGATATTTATAAGGTTTGCATTAAATATTTACTCAGCAAAGGACTTGCTTATCCATGCTTTTGTACCCAACAAGACATAGATGAATTGCGCCAAGCTCAAGAGGCAAATAAAATTTTGCCTGGTTATTATGGGCCTTTTGCTAAATGCCGCGGTTTGACTATTGATGAAGCGGCTGAATTGATTAAACAAGGAAAACCTTTTGTAATAAGATTTCGTTCTAATGGAAATCACAACAATAAAATTAAAGTTAGTGATTTGATTAGAGGAACCTTTTCTATTGCTGAAAACGATCAAGATATTGTCATTTATAAATCTGACGGTTTACCGACATATCATTTTGCCCATATTTGCGACGATCATTTTATGCGTACAACTACAGTTATTCGTGGTGAAGAATGGATTTCATCCCTTCCAATTCATTTGCAGTTGTTTGAAGCGATGGGGTGGAAGCCACCGATGTATGCTCATGTTCCTGTCATCATGAAAATTGATGAAAACGGTAATAAGCGAAAATTATCAAAAAGAAAAGATGTTGAAGCCTCCGTTTCTTATTTTTTAGATGATGGATATCCAAGTGAAGCATTAATTATGTATTTAATGACCATTGTCAATTCTAATTTTGAAGAATGGATTTTCCAAAATAACTTTAAAAACATGCAAGATTTTCAATTTTCTTTTGATAAAATGAGTTTGGATGGTGCATTGTTTGATATCGTTAAATTGCAATTTTTTGCTCGTGAGATTTTATCTCGCAAAACCAAGCATGAAATGTTAGACATGGCTTTGGAATATGCCAAAAATCATGATTCTCGTTTATTGTATTTTATCAATTTAAACCATGGATATTTTATGGATATAATTAACATTGAACGCGAGGTAGAAAATCCAAGAAAGGACTATTATAAGTTTGGTGGAATTTTGGATTTAATTGGGTTTTTCTATCATGAAATATATGATGCACAATTTAATTTAGATGCTTTTAATCCCAATATTGATAAAACAATTATTAAAGAAACTCTTTCAGATTTAAAATCATTGGATGCAAATTTAAGCAATGAAGAATGGTTTACTAAAATGAAAGAAATCGGTGAACAACATGGATTTGCTCCTAATAACAAGACATACAAGGCTAATAAGGATGCATATAAAGGTCATGTTGGCGATGTTGCAGAAATGTTAAGAATTGCTTTAACTAACAAGAAAAACGCCCCTAATCTATACTATGTGATGAAAGTTTTAGGAAAAAATGAATCGAATCGTCGCATTGATAAAGTAATTAAATCGTTATAATATATATAGCATGCATTTGCATGCTGAAAAGGCCCCATGGTCAAGCGGTCAAGACGAGACCCTCTCAAGGTCTAATCCCGGGTTCGACCCCCGGTGGGGTCACCATTATGGTCATTTATGTCTGATACTTCAAAAGAGGTACGCAGACATTTTTTAATTTTATGATATATCTCGCTTTTTGTTTTTTGCTATATTAATGTAATTAAACATAAGAGATAGTTGTTTCAAATTTATAGAAAAGTCGGTTAATAGTCTAACGTTTTTATTATTTTGTTTTTAATAAAGTTGCTTTATCTTTTGTCTTTATTAAAACAATTTCATTGCCGACTGACATAATAATAAAAAACGCTAATAAAACATAGGGAAGGGCTAAAAATGTAGTGGCGTTTGCAATGATGCCAAATAATGGTGCAACACTAATATTTGCAATATAAGCACATCCAACTTGAATTGCCATTACACTTGCAGAAAGTGATTTAGTAAAACGATTTGGCGTAGCATGAATAATAGCAGGGTAGATTGGACCATTAGAAAGCCCACAAATAAATACAGCAACAGGCATAATTGCTATATTAAAAGTCATCATCATTAATATAATAGATATTAACAACAATATTTCTGAACCTCTTATGATATTTTTATCGCTTACATATAATGATATTACACCAGCAATAATTCTTCCAACCACAATGCCAATATAAAATAATGAAGTCCATTGAGATGCAATATCTTTGGCGACATTTAATTCAAAAACTGCCATTGAAGCAAACCATAGACCTGTCAATTGTTCGATGGCAATATATGAAAAAAAGGCGATAATAGCAAACATTACTCCTTTAATGGTAAAAGATTTAAAAAAGCCAACTCTTATTTCTTGTTGATTACTTTCTAGTTCTTTTCTTTCTATGCCATCCGCTACTTTTTTATATAACGGGACGGCAATTAATGAAATAAGAAAAATAGAAAACTGAATGATAGCTAATATTAAAGCAGCGTTTCTCCATCCATTGATATCGCTTAAAAAAACGGAAACAATTAATGGGGAAGTGGAAGCGCCTACTCCCCACGCGGCATGAAGCCAATTTAAATGAATAGCTTTATAATGGATTGCTACATAATTATTTAAAGTGGTGTCGATAGCACCCGCACCGAGTCCCATAGGAATCATAAAAACTAATAAAACCCAAAAATTAGGAGCAAAAAATGAACCTAATAATCCACCAGCGGTTAAAAAAATTGAACAGCTTACAACACCGCCTGTTTTTAAATATGGAACGATTTTATTAGTTAAAAAAGAAGAAATTATTGTGCATATGGCCACAGTAAAAGTTAAATAACCTTGCATGCTAGCGCTAACTTTTAAAGATTCGACCATCGCTGGCCACGAAGAGCCAATTAGGGAATCTGGTAAACCTAATGATACAAAAATCAAATATATAATAATGATTAATATGACAGACACAAACAATATTTTATTATTGTTATTTAAAAAGTAAAGAATTAGAATGAAAAAATGAAGACCTTATTCATATACAATTCAAATTCGGGTAGAAGAACTTTAAAAAGAAAATTATTTAAAATTTGTTTTTGTTTAGAAAAAACATTAGGAAACGTTGATGTTTATGCATCCACATCAAAAGAAGATTTTATTAATAAATGTCGAGATGCATGCAATGAATATGACTATTTGATTTTTGCTGGTGGCGATGGGACATTCAATATGGTTATCCAATCGATTTCCAATCAGCATAAAAGACCAATTATAGGCGTTTTACCTTGTGGGACGGTCAACGATGCCGCTAAAAACTTTAAAATACGTTCTATATCGCAAGGTTTAAAAGCTATTAAAAAAGGAAAAACGAGATATTTTGACATAGGAAAAATAAGTGATTATTATTTTTCTTTTGTTGCATGTATTGGGGCATATGCCGATATACCTATTATTGTCAGCGCTTCAAAAAAATTGCAGATGGGTAAATTGGCTTATTATAGTCGCGCGATGAAAGATGTTTTATTTAAGACAAAAAAAATATCTGGAAAAATATGTATTGATAATAATGAATATTTAGACTTTGAAACAGGATTTTTGTTGATTATGAATTCTACTCATGTCGGTGGTTTTAATATCAATTCTCACAGTCAAAATGACGATGGCAAAATGGATGTTTTTTATTCTAAACCCGGTCCCTTTAATGGTCTATTTCCTTACTTTTTTCCAAAAAAACTTGTTAAACATTACCAAGCCAAATATATTGATATACAATTTAATAATTGTAACGATATTTGGGACATTGATGGTGAACCAGGTCCTAAAGGTAATGCAACTATTAATGTATTAGCAAATCATATCAAAATCTTTTCGAATAAATAATCAATTTTATTAAAATAATGGGCTTTTGCATTAATTTATAGATTTTTAAGTCTTTATATTTTAAAATAAAAAAAGATAGTAGGAGGAAAATATATGAAAAAGGCTTTAGGCAGTTTTGCTATCATCACTGGCGTCGCTTTTATTATGTGGGTAGCATCTGTTTTAATTTATTGCTTTATCAGTGGCAATTTTTCTGTTTCATTTCAAGATTATTTGACACCATTTAAAAATTTATTCACAAGTTTTAATACGTTTAATAGCTGGACAATATATGCCTATGTAGGTTTTGCTGGCTTTGTTTTAACCATCTTATTTTTATTAATTTGGTTTATTGTTTCTATTGCTAATCATAAAGCCCGCTACTTAGGATTCATTCCTTTTGTCATATTAGGATTTTTGCCTTTAATAGGCACGATTTTAAATGTTGAAGGATTGTATAAACCTTTATTGACCAATTCTGCTTTAGAACCAAAAGACTTGATTATGACTATTTTGGTTTTGGCTTGTGCAAGTTTAGAAACCATTGGATATTTTATTTTCTATTTTGTCGGTTTGGCTGCTATGGGTAAAAAATCACCAGTTTCTACTCCCGAAGAAATTGATGATGTCAATTCTTTAGCAGATTCTATTCCTGAACCAACGATTGAAGAACCAAGAGTCGGATTTGAAGATCCACAACCAGAACCAGTTCCAACATATGTAGAAGGAACTGAGCCGGAAGGAGAACCAGCTCCTGAACCAACACCCGAACCAGCTCCTGAACCAACACCCGAACCAGGATATGGTGCTGGATTAAGTGGCATTGATGCTGCCACTTTAGCAGCAGTGATTCGCGATGCAGTTAGAGATATTGTTCGCGATGAATTAGCCCGTTCAGATATGGGTGGTCGTCATGGAAATTGCCAACCAAGTAACTCTCATAGCAATATCACAGGCGCAACTTTTGCAGGTCCATTAGTTGTTCAATATTTCCAAGGCGGAATTAATTCTGTACCAACTCCGGTCCCAGAGCCAAAAAAGGAAGAACCTAAACCAGAACCCAAACAAGAACCAGTTGTAGAACAACCAGTTGTTGAAGAACAAGTAATGGAAGAAGTATTTCACGATGAAATAAATGAACAACCAGTCGTGGAAGAATCGATTCCAGAACCAGTTGTAGAACAACCAGTTGAAGAACCTAAACCAGAACCAGTTGTAGAACAACCAGTCGTGGAAGAACCAACACCCGAACCCGAAGTTGTTCCTGCACCTGTTGAAGAAGAAAAACCAGCTAAGGTTTATGAAAGAATATCTTTTATTGATCGTATGATTGGTTGCGATGAAGAAATGCACACAAATTATAATATTTTGAAAAATGAAATATTATCTTATGGTGTTAAATCTCGTGTGTCTAATTCTGGCGATACTTTCCGCTTGCATAAAAAGACATATGTCAAAATCACCATTGCTGGAAAATCATTGAAGTTGTATTTTGCTTTAGATCCAAAAGATTACGAAGATACAACTATGCCAGTTCAAGATGCTGGTCATAAAGGTATCTATGCTGAAATACCGCTCGTATTTAAAGTTAGATCTGAATTATCCATGCGCCGTTGTAAAGATTTAATTCAAACCGTCATGGAAAAAGATAACTTAGAACAAGGAGAAATCTTGGATATTGATTGGGTTGAACAATTAAAAACTATTGCCGACAACAAGGCAAATGAAGACGGCAATGATGAATAATTAACTATAACGCAGCAAACGCTGCGTTTTTTTATTTGAAATAGCAATCAATATATTTTATATTTACAATATATGATTAGCCCAAGAGATAAATTAGAACCGCGTGGTGAAAATGAACCTAAATATGACCCAAATAACAAGACGGATCGAAAGATTGTAAATTTTATTATAATCACTGTCTGTATTTTATTAATTATTGCTGCCGGTTGCTTTTTATTATTCTATTTATTGCTTTCTTAAAAATATGAATGTTGAAAAATATATTGATACTAATTTAAAAAATGTCCATGATCAAACGATTATTATTACTGGTGCGAATTCTGGCATCGGATTTTTAATTTCTAAAACTTTAGTTAAGTTAGGCGGACATATAGTTATGGCGTGCCGCAATTTAAAAAAAGCAGAGCAAGCAAAACATGATATTGTCAATGCATTTCATGATGCAAAAATTGATATTATCCATTTAGATCAAGACGATTTTGATTCTTGCAAAAGATTTATCGATGAAGTCATTGCTAAATATCCTAATTTTGACGGGATGATATTCAATGCGGGCATTTTAAAAGCGGAACCACAGGAAAAATCAAAGCAAGGATTTTATAAAGTTGTTTCTGATAATTTTTTATCTGTTTTTTATATGATGTACTTGTTAAAACCATTTTTGGATGAGTCATCAAAAAAACGAAAAATAATTTTTCAAGGATCATTAATGTCTAGTAAAATTCGTTATAAGCAGGGTGACTTAATGAAAATTAATAGTCGCGGTTTGAAATCCTATAGTTTATCAAAAACCGGCATTGAAAATTTATTTTATGAATTAGCAAAAAATAATTCTAATCACAATGTTAGTTATTTATTAGCAGAACCTGGAGCGTGTCGCACAAATATATATCATAATTTACCACATTGGATGATTATTCCTGCTGATATATTTATGCGCGTTGCTTTTCATACTGCTTTAAAAGGTAGTCTAACGGCTTTAAATTTAATGTGTAATGATAATAGTAATGGTTCAGTTTTGGTTCCTAGAGGACCAGGACGTTTTTCTGGATTTCCTAAAAAAATAAATATACCTAAAAAAGTTTTAAAAAATGCTTTGATTATCGATGATGCAAAAAATATTTTGAATTCATTTTTGACTGATTAATTCTAAATATTTTTGGTATACAAAATCACAAACTTGTTCAATTGTTTGATTTTCACTATCGACGTAACAATCGATGTTGCTGTATTTATCTTTTCCAAATTCGACACGGTCTTTTTTTATGCGAATTATTGCGTCTTTTTCATTATCTCCTCTTGCAATCATTCGTTTAAACCTAGTTTCTTCTTTTGAAAATAAAAAAAATGTCTTAATTGAGGGATTATTTAAATTTTGAAAAGCTTTTAGTCCTTTTGGATCAACAACTATACATTTATTAGGCCCGATTTGATCTTTTCCTGACCCATAATAATTATCATTATAAAATGTGTATTCGATAAATTCGTTATTATTTAAACGTTTTATGAATTCTTCTTTGCTTACAAAAAAATAATCTCTGCCATTTATTTCATTAACTCGCATCGGACGAGTGGTGGTAGTAATCATTTTCACAATATTATATTTTTTATGTAGCATTTTGGCTACTTCAGTTTTACCAGATGCCGAAGCACCGACAAGAATAATCATATTTTAATTATATGTAATATTGACAATTGTTTTAAATATTTTTTTGGTTTTTTGCTTTGATATCGCCTAATAATAGTATGAACGAATTAATAAGCGATGTATCATCAATTTGCCAAAAATACTTATGTTGTTTAAAAAATATAGAATGCAAATTATCCACGCATTCACTAAAAATTGACGATGAAGATTTAAATTTTGCGTGCAATGTTATTTTAGCTTTTCAATATATGTCATACGAAGGAAAAGAATATATAAATAACGAATATTTTATAGAAAAGTATCACTGGTGGTGGAAAAATATTTATTCGGCTTCAACTTTTTATAGGCGCAAAAAAACATATAGCAAACAATTTTTAAATATGGTTAGATACTATGAAGCGATTTGTTAAATTATTTTTATTATTTATTGCTCCGTTGTTAAGTTTTACATATGCACCAAGTGTATATTTTCATATTTCAACATCTCAAATTGGGCCTTATGAAACGAATCAACTAGCTTATATTGATGTAAATGTAAATACCAAATTACCCACCTCTTTTCGTCTATCTTTACATATATATTTAAAAAATAATGATTATGGTGAATTTTTATTTTTTGCTTCTCCATTTGAAAGTTATACAATCACTTCAAAAAAATATCATATTAAATTAAATACTACCTACTTAATTGACAGTGGGTTAACAATATCTTTTAAATTAATTTATTCAATTGATAATAGAGCGTATGCAAAAGCATCATGTATGATTTATCCTTACCAAAATAAAACTTACCAAATAAATAATCTTGAAAATGGATATTATGTTTGTCCACAATATATTGCAAAAATAACTAATAATGAAACTAAATATTTTAAAGACGAAGCATCATTTATATTTCCACAAGATTATTTTGACGAGTATTATTATCGTTTAACATTAGATCGTTTTTTGCTAGAATTTAATGATAATTATCCTATATTTAGTCAAATTAAATTGATAATTGATGACAAAAATAAATTATTTCCATTTATAAGTAGTTCAAGAACCATATTTATTGATTTAACTTTGATTAAAACACAAGAAAACATTTTCCAATTAACTTTCAATTGTAAATTATATGTAAACCCGATTAGTCTTGAAATGTCGATAAATAGAAAAGACGGCTTCATTGAAACGAATTATTTTTATTTACCAAGAAATAAAAAACAAGAAATGGATGGCTATATCATTAATATTTTATTTGAAGAATTTGGAATGAATAAGAATAATTTAATTTATTCTACAAGATATTATAGCAGCAAAAATTTGATAGGAGATTGCTATGACTCAAGCATTTGTGTCATTGGTGGTGTTGATAATGGTTAATATTTTTATTTCACTATGCATCGCTATTTTCTCTTTTCAATGTTTCACTTTGAATTATCAATTAGGCGGAATTAATAAGACAATGATTAATATGCCTAAAACCTTATTTGAAAATTCTATACCAATCATTCAAGATGATATTAATTTTATCCCTTATTTTCAAAAAAATATTTTAGAAAAAAGCGTGGAAGAATATTTAAAAATATCATTGCATAAATACACAAATAATTATCAAATTAGCTTTTATTATTATGATGCAGAAGATTCTTTTGTTTGCAAAAGCGAATATTGCAGCGGAGTTAAAGTGAAATTAAATTGTAAAATTATGTATTTTTTTGACTATCAAAAAACTATGTTTTATGAAATAAAGGATAATAGACGATGAATCACGAAAAGGCAATTTATTTTATTGAAAATAGTTTTTTAAAACCATTATTAAGTGATAGCAACATTACTGATATATCTTTTAATGGCAAAGATTTATTCTATCAACATAATTTGTTTGGAAGAAGGCACAGCAATATAACACTATGTTATGAACAAGCATATGATTTTGTTCGACAATTAGCTAATCTTTGTGAAAAATCATTTTCTATTGCTGAACCTATTTTAGATATTAATATTTCCCGCTACCGCATAAATGCCGTCCATCCATATATCGCCAAATTATGCAATATTAAGGCGATTCATTTTTCGATTAGAATAGCTCATTCTGAATTAAGAATAAATAACGATAATCATTTTTTTCCTAAAAAAATCGACAACTTTATTCAAAAACTATTAAATGCGAAACAATCTATTGTGATAGCAGGATTAACTGGGTCAGGTAAAACAGAATTACAAAAATATATTTTGTCTAAATTAGATGAAAAATCTAGAGTTATTGTCATAGACAATATATTAGAGTTAAATCAAACATCTTTTTTGTCTTCTTGCGATATTAACTTTTGGCAATGCGACGAACGTTTTCAAAAGATGGACACTGCATCTTTAATTAGAAATGCTTTAAGATGCAATCCTGACTGGTTAATTATTGCTGAAGCAAGAGGCGCAGAAATGATTGATGTTTTAAATTCGGCATTGACAGGAACTCCTATCATAACTACTCTACATAGTAAAAGTGCGGACACAATCGTATCCAGAATGGTTTCAATGATTAAAATGAATGATAAAAAGATGGATGACAATCATATAATCTCAGATATTTATTCGCACATTCATTTTTATTTTTATGTTTCAAAAATGTGTGATAAAAAAGGCAATATAATACGTCGGTTAACAAATATAATTTTTGTAAATAATTATGGCCTTAAATTTGAAATATACAATTATTTTAAACATAAGAATGAAGTCATAATAAATGATTCTATAGTCAATCTTTTAAAAGGTATAAAAAAATGAAAAAACTAATTGTTTATGAAATTATTTTTTCATTACTTGTCGGTGGGATAAGTTACATAACTAGCAATAACCTTTTCCTTTCATTGGGTGTGCTGATATCATATGGACTATTTTTAACAACAGTTTTGAATTGGACTATCATGAAAACCACCATTAAATGGAAAAGATATCACCAATGTTATACATTTATCAATACTTATATAATTTCTTTATCGTCGTCTAAATCTATTGTAGAATCTTTTGAAACATCAACTTTAAAAATAGATCAAGACTTCCAAGAAGAACTAAACGGCATTAAAGATTTGACTATCATGGAAAAAATTGAATATTTGCAGAGATTTTTTTGTTTTAATGTGTACCATATTTTTATAAATATCATTGAACTATATATTGAACAAGGCGGTGATATTTTAGCGATGTCTCATTATTTGTTTAAAGAAGCTAGATTAATTGAGGAATACATTTATAAATGTAAAGCATTATCAATAAGGAAAGTTGTTGAACTAATAGTTTTATGGACCATGAGTTTTGTTGTTTTGATATCGATGAGGTTTGGACTTGCACAATTTTTTGAAGAAATTTCTAAAATGGTTTTTTATCCAATCTGTCTTTCAATATATTATTTGTTCTTTTTAATTTGCATTTTTATCAGTGTAAAAACATTAATTGATGTCGATATAAGAGGCTATACAAATTATGAAAAAAATTAAAATCATAATCGAGAATCTAGGACTATCTTTTAAAAAAGAAGTTTTTATTATCTTAATATGTATTGCATGTGGATTTTTAGCCACCTTATTTTTAGCGATATTTTTTGATTTGTTGATGGTGCTTATTGGTATAGCGATTTTAATTGTTGTTATAGGTGTTATATTTTATCGTTATTGGTCATTACTTGAAAAACAAAAAAATGAAAGGGAAGAAGAATTTATTTATGTAATCAATTATTTTGAAATATTCATGTCTAATGGAATAAACGTCTATAATTGTTTTATTGAAGTTCAAAAATATTGTTCGGAATGGATGAGACAAAAAATAGAACAATTTTTAAATGAAATTGATAAAGATAAATCGGTAGTTCCTTTTGTCAATTTTGCAAGACAATTTAAAACTGCTATATATGAAGATATTATGATTTTTATATTTCAGATGATAGACGAAGGAGAAGACGTTAATAAATTAAACCGCTTCGATTTATTATTTCATTCACATAGTGAAAACCATCAGATGAAATTAGTGGATAAAAAAAGACAAAAATTAGATGCTTTATCGACCTTTCCTTTAATAGGCGCTGCCTTAATTGTTGTTTTTTTGTCAATTGGGATAATTTTAATAATGGGGGAAATAATTGATGTCTTTTAAATTTGGATTGATACTTTCTATGTTTTTTGTCGTTTTATTTTTCTTATTTGGAATTGATATGATCGGATTACAATTAACATATTCTGAATTAGATCAAAAAGCAATTACTATTGGTTATTTAATCGCAAAACGCGGTGGTTTTGATGATGAATATATTGATTATATAGAACAAAAATATGATGTTTTGTTTACATGTTTAAATAATTGCAATCCAAAATTTGGTGATGTTGTCGAATATAAACTGCAGGACGAATATAATCCATTGATTATTAATAATCATGTTGTGTTAGTCTCCGTATTTCGTTCTACGGTTATCGGATATTATAATTAAAGGAGGAGAAAATGTCTGAGATTAAAGGTCAATTGTTGGGAATTGTATTAGTTGCCATAATTTTTGGTACAGTAGCAACAGCTTTAGGTGTTATGTTCACTAATTTGACAAAAAAAGCCGAAGAAAAAGTTAGTGAAATTTTAACAAGCGAATACAGAGCAAAACCAGCAGACAATTCATTAGATCAACAACTTCAAAGCTATTGATTAATGATAACGCCTTCGGGCGTTTTTTATTAACTAGACTATTTTTAAAAATAATTTATAATATTCACGAAAGAATGTTTCAGATTTTTAAAACTTCCGTGGAGGATTATAAATGGAAAATGTTGCTGAAAAAATTAAAAAAATAATGTCAAAACATGTCAATGTTAAAGACGCAACTGTCGAAACGCCATTAAGCCAACTAAATATTGATTCTTTAGATTTAGTAGAGGCAATGATGGACATTGAAGAAGAATTCAATATTGAATTTACAAATGAAGAAATATTAAATTTAAAATGTTTTAATGATATTGTTAAATTAGTAGAAACTAAAATATAATTTTTCTTATTTTTACATAAAAAAATCTTGCTTATAATTTAGCGTTGTGATACTATTCACTATGCGCTTATTAGCGCAAGTATTTAGGTGCCTACTTAGCTCAGTCGGTAGAGCTATCGGCTGTTAACCGATCGGTCGTGGGTTCGAGTCCCTCAGTAGGCGCCATTTCTATGGCCCGTTGGAGAAGTGGCTTAACTCATATGCCTTTCACGCATACACTCATGGGTTCGAATCCCGTACGGGTCACCATCTGAATTTTTATCCGAACACTTAACTTTGTTCGGTTTTTTTGTATCAAATCATTTTTTCATCTATTATTTCTTTTTTTGTTTTATAATTTAAATGAGGTATCAAATATGAAAAAAATGTATAAAATTCTATTTATTTTCGCATTCGCAACATCATTATTTTCTTCATGCTCTACTGAAAATAGTAGCGATGATTTATCATATAGTATTATTTATGAAAAAAATAAAATCTATTCTTTTAGTAATTTGCCTGATATTGCAAAAAGCGGTGAATTAATATTTTTTGATGTTGAATCGACAAGTGTATTTTATGAGATTGACAATGTTTATTCAAATCAAGTAGACATAACACAAGATTCTTTTGGATATAAATTTGTTATGCCAAAGCATGATGTCACAATTAGCGTAAACACAAAACACGTAGGAGAATATAATAATGATAGTGACAATCTTGATTGGGCAAGCAGTGTCAATGGTGTTATATCTTGCGCAAGTTTTGAAGATAAAAATGTTAGTTGGGATGTGACTCAAGAGTTAGGTTTATTTTTTCCTAATATTAGTTCTTCAAATTATATAACCAGTGTAAAAGCAACTATTTATTCATCTAATCAAAATGTTATTCCTGACGGTGCTATTGAATTTAGACCAACAAAATCAAGCAATTCTAATATTATCGTGGGCGGTAAATTAATTATAGATTTAAAACAAATTAATGTTGGCGAAACGTATATTTATGTAAATTTAAAGCCTAATAACTCCTCACTTGGGACGTTGATAAAAAAATTTAATGTAGTTGAATATGGAAATGTTAAACTTGACTCATTCAATGCGATATTATCTTTTGAAAATAAATCCAATTATGATATGGCTGATTTATACATAAATATTATGGATATGCAATATATTTATGGAAGTTCACAAAATAATTTGCAAACCATATATTTAAAAGACATAATTGATAATTCATATTCATTTGAATATTATGTTGGACATACTTATTCTATAAGTTGTGGCATATTAAATGGAACAGGACAATCTTTGCCAATCTACGATTGGATAGGAAGCGGTAATTCATCAACAGGCTTTAATCAATTTGTGAATGGTATTTTAAGTCTATATACACCTAACGTTATAGTGGATATTGTTATCTATGATTAAAAATTAGTTTCATCGTTTCTTCTTTGCTAATGAAGAAAATACTATTGCCATAAAAATACTTTGAGCAGCTTCTTTTATTGAAGTACCTGCATCATGCATCTTTTTAATATCTTGTTCATGGTCCTTGATAAAAGATTTAATTTGCTCTTCGCTTTCTTTTTTCTCTTTTATAAAAAATTCAATAATTTGATTCTTATATTCTTCAAATGTCATAACACATACCTCAATTACATATATACTAACACGATTAAAAAATATTAAAAATATTTAGATAATTATTCATTTATTTGTTTTATGATAATAGTGAAAGGAATTTAAATTATGAAAAAAGCAATTAAAACTACCAACGCTATTTTCCCGATGCCAGTATTATTGATTGCTACATATAACGATGATAATACGGTCAATGTTATGAATGCAGCATGGGGTATGATGCTAGAAACAAATTTAGTATTGCTCAACTTATCTAAAACTCATCATACTGTAAGTAATATTTTAAAAAAGAAAGCTTTCACTATTAGTTTCGCTAATAAACAATATGTTAAGGAGGCAGATTATTTTGGCATTGTATCTGGACATGAAGTTAAAGACAAATTATCAGTTGCTAAACTGCATTCATATAAATCAGATTTGATTGAAGCTCCAATTATTGATGAATATCCAGTTTGTGTTGAATGCGAATTTGTCGAATTCATTGAAAATAAATATGAAATCGGAGTGGTTGGCAAAATAATTAGAGTTAGTGCTGATGAAAAATATTTCAAAGATGGAAAACTAGATGTTGATGCTTTGGAGATATTGGCATATGATCCGTTTACACACGGATATTATCAAATACAAAATCGTGTTGGCACAGCATTTAAAGATGGTTTAGATATTAAAAAACGTTAATATTTTCTTTTTGATTATTATTGAGTTTAATAAACTCATTTTTAATGCTACAATTTTTAAATCGAGGTATCAAATATGAAAAAAACAATGCTTAAAAAATACGCCAAATTGATTGTCGATGTTGGCGCTAATGTTCAAAAAGGTCAAGATGTTATTATCTATGCTAAGTTTGATCAAATTGAGTTCGTCACTTTCGTTGTTGAATATTGTTATAAAAGAAAGGCAAATTCTGTTCATATAGAGTGGAGCGATGATCGTTTGACCAAATTAGCGTATAAATATCGTAGTGTTACTTCATTAAGCGCTGTTCCTGATTGGGTAATTAAACGTCAAGAACATCTAGTAGTTACCAATCCTGCTATGATTTATCTATTAAGCGATGATCCAGATGGTTTAAAGGGCATCAATCAAGAAAAAATGGCTAAGGTCAGAATGAATACATATCCAATTTATAAGCCATTTAAAGATCAAAGAGAAAACAAATACCAATGGTGTATTGCTGGAGTACCTGGCGCAGGATGGGCTAAAAAAGTTTTCCCAAATTTATCCAAAAATAAAGCGATTGAAGAATTGTGGAAAGCTATTTTAAAAACGTCTCACGCGGATGGCGATGACCCAATTTTAGGTTGGACCAATCATAACCATAATTTAAAAAATAAGATTGAAAAATTAAATTCAATGGAAATTGAATATTTGCATTACATTAGCGACAACGGAACAAATTTTAAAGTGTGGCTCAATCCTGAAGCATTATGGTTAGCTGGTTCAGAAACAACATTAAATAGCAATGTTGAATATTCACCGAATATTCCAAGCGAAGAATGTTTTACGACCCCTATTAAAGGTAAGGCTGAAGGCATTGTTTATTCGTCTAAACCTTTATCATATCAAGGCCAATTGATTAAAGATTTTTATGTGAAGTTTGAAAATGGCAAAGTAGTGGAAGCAAAAGCAAAAGAAAACGAGGCTTTATTAAAACAAATGGTGTCAATGGATGAAGGAGCATCCTATTTAGGAGAAGTTGCTTTGGTACCATTTGATTCGCCAATAAATAATACTGGAATCTTGTTTTTTAATACTTTATACGATGAAAATGCCTCTTGCCATTTAGCGTTAGGAGCAGGTTTTTCTAATTGCATTAAAAATTATGAAAAATACACTAAAGATGATTTTAAAAAGATGGGCGTTAACGATTCAATGATTCATGTTGATTTTATGATTGGAACCAAGGATTTGCATATTGTCGGACATTGTTTTGATGGAAAAGATATAGATATTTTTAAAAATGGCAATTGGGCAATTTAAGGAGAAATAAATGAAAACATTAAAAGAAGTCGATTTTGAAGTTTTTGATGCGATTGAAAATGAAAAAAACCGCCAACAATATCATATAGAATTAATTGCTAGTGAAAATTTTGTCTCCAATGCGGTTTTGAGTGCGACTGGTTCGATTATGACCAATAAGTATGCCGAAGGTTATCCAAATAAACGCTATTATGGTGGATGTCAATATGTAGATGTTGTTGAACAACTAGCTAAGGAAAGACTATGTAAATTGTTTGATGTTAAATACGCTAATGTTCAGCCACATTCTGGATCTCAAGCAAACATGGCGGTTTATCGTGCGTTGTTAAAATACGGAGACAAGGTATTAGGCATGTCATTGGATGCTGGTGGGCATTTAACCCACGGGTATAAATTGTCGTTTTCTGGGCAGGATTATGAAACCTATTTTTATGGTCTTGATGAAAAAACAGAGATGATAAATTATGATCAAGTTGAACAATTAGCACTGCAAATTAAGCCTAAAATGATAATTGCTGGTGCATCAGCATATCCACGTGCTATTGATTTTAAACGTTTTAAAGAAATAGCCGACAAAGTTGAGGCGTATCTTTTTGTTGACATGGCTCATATTGCTGGATTGGTAGCGGCGGGTTTGCATCAAAACCCTTGCCAATACGCCGATGTTGTTACTTCAACGACTCATAAAACATTGCGTGGTCCTCGCGGTGGGATAATTTTAACTAACAATCCTGATATTGCAAAAAAAATAGATAAGACCGTTTTCCCTGGCGTACAAGGTGGGCCTTTAATGCATATTATCGCTGCGAAAGCAGTGGCTTTTAAAGAAGCACTTGATACTAGTTTTAAAAATTATCAAAATCAGGTTATTAAGAATGCGGATGCTCTTGCAAAGGAAATGATGAAATTGGGATATCATGTTATTTCTAATGGAACAGATAATCATTTGATGTTGATTGATATATATTCGACGACAGGCATCTCTGGAAAAGAAGCAGAGTCCTTATTAGGTGAGGTTAATATAACATGCAATAAAAATTCTATACCTAATGACAAATTGCCACCGATGGTATCATCTGGTATTCGTCTTGGAACACCTGCGATGACTACTCGTGGATTTAAAGAACAAGATTTTATCAAAGTCGCTCATTTAATAGATGACGCTTTAAAAAAGAATCGATTGCAAGACGAAATTAAAAAAGACGTTATCGAAATGACTAAAAATCTAACTTTAATTAGATAGAAAAGAGCGTTATAAACGCTTTTTTTATTTTTGCTCTTTTATTTTAAAAAAATAAGTCTATAATATCGCTTTGTTATGAAACTATTAAAAAATTTAGATTTAACTAAAGGAAATATATTAAAGTCAATTGTTCTTTTTACAATTCCAATATCAATTGGAAACGTGTTTCAACAATTATATAACTTTGTTGATGCCGTCATCGTTGGCCAAACGATGGGGTCAAATGCGTATGTTGCTGTCGGTGTAACTGGATCTTTGACATTTTTAGTTTTAGGGTTTGCCAATGGATTAGCAAGTGGTTTAGCTGTTCCGGCCAGCCAATATTTTGGCGCTAAAGATTATGAAAAAGTAAGAAGAGGGGTTGCGACTTCTATAATTATTGCTTTAGTAGTTGGTCTTATTTTAACACTTGCATCTTTATTATGCTCTGATTTACTTTTGAAAATGATTAATACCTCGCCATCATTATTTTATAATGCCGAGCAATATATCAATGCTATTTTTGCTGGAATTATAGCCACTATTTTTTATAATTTAATATCTCATATGTTAAGAGCTTTGGGCGATTCAAAAACACCATTAATTGCTTTGATTATCGCAGCAATTTTAAATGTTGGATTAGATTTTTTGTTTATTGCTGTTTTTAAATGGGGGACAGCAGGTGCTGGTTGGGCAACCGTATTATCCCAATTTTTAGCAGGTATTGCATGCTTCATCTACATGTTTTATAAATACCCCTATACAAGAGTCAAATGGGCAGATTTTAAATTAACAAAAGATATGACTTTGTATCATATAAAATTATCAATTCCAATGGCTTTTCAATTTTCAATTGTAGCAATTGGTTTAATTGTTCAACAAAGTGCTGTCAATAGTTTAGATGCTATTTATAATGGTGTAGACGGACACATTCAAGATTTGTACGCTACCGCATATGTCAATGCCTCCAAAATTAATAATTTTCCAAGTTCGATTTTAATGGCGTTAGGAACAGCAATGGCGACATATTGTGGTCAAAATTATGGCGCAAAAAACGCTCAACGAATCAAAAACGGTTTAATTCAAGCAACATTTGTCAATATTGGATTGTCAATTATTTTAGCTAGTTTATCAATTCCTTTGTCACCTTATATTGTGCCTTTATTGTCTAGCGATGTACCTAGTGAAAGCATTCCTTCAACTCAATATTATTTGCTTATTCAAGGATGCTTTTATTGTTTTTTAGGCGGCATATATGTATATCGTTCAAGCTTGCAAGGACTAGGAAAATCATATATTACTATTGCGGTTGGAACCATCGAATTAGTTGCTAGAATTGTTGTATCGATTTTGTTTACAAAATATTTTGAATGGCAAGGTTTATGTTTTAGCGATGTAACTGCCTGGTTTTTTGCTAACATAATTTTAATTCCTGCCGTGATTATTGTTTATAAAAAAATAAAAATTAAATTTGCTGAATATAAATCATGTGATGATGACAATTTTAAAAAATTGCAAAATGATGATTGTGTAACATCAAATAATAAATAATATTTTACTTATTAAATCAAGATAGTATAATCAGCATTGGGAATGATGTTCTCCCTTGGATTTAATCCTAAACCGCTAAAAAGCTGATGACGTCTATAAATTTTTTGTAGGCTCATCTTTTTTTAAGCCTAAAGGAGGACCTAATAATTGTACATAGTATCATCATTTGTCAGTTTAATGCTGATTTTGTTTATTGGTTTTGTAGTCGGATATGTGCTGAATAAAATCAAAATCCCAGGATTAATTGGGATGATAGTTGTTGGACTTTTGATTGGACCATATTGCTTTAATGCTATTTCTTCTGGGATTTTATATATTTCATCATATTTGCGACAAGTTGCATTGGTAATAATTTTGACTAGATCAGGACTAAATCTTGATCTTGCAAGTTTAAAAAAGATTGGTCGTCCAGCCATATTGATGTGTTTTATCCCTGCCACATTGGAAATAATTGGTACTACATTAGCGTCATATTACTTGTTAGATTTATCACTTTTTGAAGGCATTTTATTAGGGTGCGCTCTAGGGGCTGTTTCTCCAGCGGTTGTGTCACCAAGAATGATAAAATTAATTGATAAAGGATATGGGTACAATTCAAATGTTCCGAAGTTGGTATTAGCGGGATCAAGTGTTGATGATATTTATGTCATAGTTGTTTTTTATGCTTTTTTAGGACTTGTTAAAAATAATACTTTTGATGTTTTAAGCATTGCTTTGATACCTATTACTATCATTGGTGGAATTTTAGTTGGTGTTTTATCTGGCTTTGTTTTATGCTACATTTTTAACAAAATTAAAATGCCTACTTATTTAAATATTATTTTAATGTTAATTCTTTCTTTTTTATTGATTATTGGAGAAGAAGTGTTGAAACCATATTTCGATATTTCAGCATTATTAGCAATAATGGTCATGGGTATGATAGTGCTTTTCAAATATCCTATCAAGGCTAAAAAAATATCTGATAGATACAATAAACTTTAGAAAGTGTTTGAAATTATGTTATTTGTTTTAGTCGGAGCAAATGTTGATATTTCCTACGCTTTGAATAATTTTTGGATGGCACTTTTTGTTTTATTAATTGGTTTATCGTTTAGAACAATTGGCGTTTTTTTATGTCTTATCAAAACCAATACCAATTTTAAAGAAAGATTATTTGTTGTATTTTCATATCTACCAAAAGCGACAGTGCAAGCATCAATAGGCGGTATAGCATTGGCAAATGGTTTAGCTTGTGGAAGCATCATCTTAACGGTTTGTGTCATCTCAATATTGATTAGTGCTCCAGTCGGTGCATTATTGATTGATTCAACATATAAAAAATTATTAAAACAAATCCCAAGAGATATAAAAAATAACTATGAAACATCTTAAATGTTAATAAAACTTTAAAACTAAAAACATTTTATATATAATATAAATCGCAAAAGGAGAATATGATTATTTATGTTACAAATCATTGATGTTTATGCCCGCGAAGTGTTAGACTCACGTGGCAATCCTACAATTGAGGTTGAAGTAACCTTAGACGATGGAACATTTGGAAGAGCGATTGTTCCAAGCGGTGCCTCGACAGGCGAAAATGAAGCTCTTGAATTAAGAGATGGCGATAAATCTCGTTATTTAGGAAAAGGTGTTTTAAAAGCAGTTGAAAATGTCAACAATATCATCGCTCCAAAAATTATTGGCATGGATGCCGATGATCAGGTTGCTATTGATCACGCCTTGTTAGCTTTAGATGGAACCCCATTTAAGAAAAACTTAGGCGCTAATGCTACTTTAGGTGTTTCTTTAGCTGTTGCTCATGCAGCTGCTAATTTTTATGGCATGCCATTATACAAATACATTGGTGGCGCTAATGCTAAAGTATTGCCCACTCCGATGATGAACGTCGTCAATGGTGGCGCACACGCTGATTCAACTGTTGATTTCCAAGAATTCTTCATCATTCCTGCAGGATTTGATACTTTTAAAGAAGCTTTAAGAGCTGGTGTTGAAACATTCCATGCTTTAAAAAAGGTTTTAAAAGATCGTAAGTATGAAACAGGTGTTGGCGATGAAGGTGGCTTTGCTCCTTCATGCCGCGAAGGCAATACTGAACCTTTAGAAATGATTATGGAAGCTATTAAAAATGCTGGTTATGTTCCTGGAAAACACATTTTCTTAGGAATGGATGTTGCCGCTTCCGAATTTTATGATGCAACCGATAAAAAATATCATTTAGTTAAATCGGGCCAAGGTGTTAAAACATCTGATGAAATGATTGCTTGGTATAAAGAAATGATTGAAAAATATCCAATTATTACCATTGAAGATGGCCTTGGCGAATCCGACTGGGAAGGTTGGGCTAAATTAACCAAAGAATTAGGAGACAAGATTCAATTAGTTGGTGATGATTTGTTTGTTACGAATATTGATTTCTTACGTAAAGGAATTATCAATCACGTCGCAAATTCAATTTTAATTAAAGTTAATCAAATCGGAACATTGACTGAAACATTAGATGCTATTCGCATGGCGCAAACTAACGGTTATACTTGCATGGTTTCTCATCGTAGCGGTGAAACCGAAGATACTACCATCGCTGATTTAAGCGTCGCAGTCAACGCAGGCCAAATTAAAACTGGTTCAGCATCTAGAACTGATCGTATGGCCAAATACAATCAACTTCTCCGCATTGAAGACGAATTGGGTGAAAATGCTGTTTTTGAAGGTATTCACGCCTTTAAAAAATATCGTTTTTAATCTAATTAATATCTAATTAAGAGCCCGTTAAAAATATTAACGGGCTTTTTATTTTATTTTTATTGTATAATGATTTTGAGGTAAATTTATGGAAATCAACGAAATCGTATTAAAGCAACGTCAATATTTTAACTCTTATCAAACATATGATGTTGAATTTAGATTGACTATTTTAAAAGAAATTAAAGAATTATTGATTAAGTATAATTCTAAATTTAAAGAAGCGTTTTTAAAAGATTTCAATAAATGCGAATTTGATTATTTATCGACTGAAATGTTACTCGTCATGCAAGAATTGAATTACATGATAAAACATATTAAAAAACTGACAAAAGTTAAAAAAGTACGAACGTCAATAATTAATTTCCCATCAAGAGGATATATTGTTCCTGAACCTTATGGCGTTGTTTTAATCATGGCTCCATGGAATTACCCATTGCAATTAACTTTAGAGCCGCTTATGGGAGCGATTGCGGCAGGGAATTGTGTCGTTTTAAAACCGGCTAGTTATACTAGTCATGTTTCTCAAGTTATCTATGATATGTTTTTAGAATTAAATAGACCAGAATTAATTCATGTTGTTTTAGGTGGAAGAAAAGAAAATCAAGATTTGTTGGACCAAAAGTTTGATTACATCTTTTTTACTGGAGGAGAAACTGTTGGACGATTGGTTTTAGAAAAAGCAGCAGTGCATTTAACCCCTGTTTCTTTAGAATTAGGTGGCAAATCTCCTTGCATTGTCAATGAGGATGCTGATATTGATTTGGCCGCTAAAAGAATTGTATGGGGAAAATATTTAAATGCTGGTCAAACATGCGTGGCGCCAGATTATATCTGCGTGCATAATTCGATTCACGATGCGTTTATTGAAAAAGTCAAATATTACATTAAAAAGTTTTATTATCAAGATGAAAAATTAACAAATAATTTCCCACATTTAATCAATGAGAAACATCTTGAAAAAGTAACCTCATTTATTGATGGTAAAAAAGTAATTATCGGCGGCAGACACAATGGCTTATGTTTAGAGCCAACAGTGATGGATAATGTTGACTTTGCAGATAAAGTTATGCAAGAAGAAATATTTGGACCGATTATGCCTATAATTTGTTTTGATAATTTAATTGAATTGCTTCGAATCATCAACTTAAAAGATAAACCGCTTGCTTTTTATTTTTTCAGCAAAGATAAAGAACTAGCTGATTTAGTTTTTAAAACCTCATTTTATGGTGGCGGCTGTTTTAATGATTGCATCATGCATCTTACCAATGACAATTTGCCTTTTGGAGGGGTAGGAAAATCTGGAATGGGTTCATATCATGGCAAAAAATCATTTGATACTTTCACTCATTATAAGTCCCTTCTTTTTAAAAATAAAAAAGAACTAAATTTAAAATATCCACCATATACTAAATTTAAATTTAAAGTTCTTAAAAAAATGATTGGAATAAAGGACTAATTGTCCTTTTTCTTTTTATTATTTTTTATGGATTGCTTTTGTACTAATTTTAAATCTTTTTGACGTTGAATATAATCATAAGCATCGCTGTTCATATAGTCTTTGATTCTTTCATGCATAGTTTGGTGATTGCCTTTAAATGGAAAAAAGAATGGCTTTTTGATATTGTTTTTCAAGTCTTGATTAAATTTTTGGGTATTTTGTTTAAAAGTCAAGGTTTTTTCCTTCACATTTTCTTTAAACTTATCAAAATCGACAGTTACTTTAAATTGATTAGCAGCAACTTTGATTTTGCTAGCAACATGAAATGAATAACAAAAGTCAACAAACATCATTCCAAAAACGGCTCCGATAAAAAAGAAATAAACATTATTTTCTAATGAAGAAATCCATGTGATAGCTTTTACTAAATATGGATTAATAAAGAAATAGTATAAACACCCCGCAATTAACCAAAACAGCGAATATAAAGGACAAATTATTCCCATGATATTACCTTTTTGTTTTGAATAATCCCAAAGTTTAATTTTTAACCATTTTGTGAATATTAAACCGGCAATAAATTCTATTAATGTTAATAAAATACCAATTAATAAAATTTTTATAATAATAGCCCAAACGCCATATCTTTCTAATCCAAACCACGACATATCGATATTGCTTAAACCATATAATATAATTGTGCCAAAACCATAAATCGGAAGATAAGGGCCAACTAAAAATCCAGGATTAATCCATTTTTTAGCGCTAAATAAACGGCGATAAAATACTTCAATAATCCATCCGGATAATGAGCCAATCACAAATAAAGTAATAATATTAGCAAAAATAACCATAATTAAAAACCAATGCTTATAGATTCGATAAAAACTCGATTTTTTCCGCCTCCGACATTTGACAAGGTAATAAGATTAGTAGGGGTTGGTAATGTTTCATTTAAAACTTGAATTTCACTTTCCTCTCCATCGACACTTGGCAATTGTAAAGTGGTGGAATATGTATCAGCATCAAATTTCAAAACGCAATTATAATCAATGCTTGCTCCAGAAGTATCTCCATAAGAGAAAAATTTGAAATATGAGCGGCAGTGAATATTGATTTCTTTTACTTCAACATTGAAATTCAAGTCTAAATATCCAGTTCCTGAACCAGTTCCAATCGTCAATTTGTTTTTTGTTGTACTATCTTTCATTTGAATGGATTGAACATAAACACCTTCACAATTGATATCATTTAATAAATCAGGACGAGCGTCATTAAATAATTTAATAAATGTTTGTTTGTGATCTGCCACTTTAGAACCGCCAGATATTTCTTGAATATCATCAAAATAAATTGTAACTGTTTCATTAATAGAAGGAACATCACTACTAATAGATGAAGAACTTGTCTCGCTATTTGAAGAAGATTCTTCGCTGGTTAATGAAGTTGTGGATTCGTCTAAAGAAGATGTAGTGGGATTGGCTGTTGTACTACATCCAATTAGCAATGTTACTAAAATAATTAAACAAGCGTATTTAAAATTTTTCATAATTTTACCTCATTTATATTTTATGCTTTATTAATTGTGTTTAAAATGACATTTTATCTTATCTATATAATAATCTTGTTTTTAATATTTTTTTTGATTATAATTAAACACGCGTTAGGGGTATAGTACAAAGGCAGTACAACGGTCTCCAAAACCGCTAATGTGGGTTCGATTCCTACTACCCCTGCCATCTTATAACTAACATTTTGATACAAAGTAAGGGTATCAAAGTGAACGATATTTGCTCGAGAAATCGGGCATTTTTTAATTTTTGGCGTTTTGCTAGTAGATATAAATTGGTTCGAACCTATGAATTTTCTAATTTTAGTTCTACTAGATAAACGATACCCTTACTAGAGAAACGTTAGGCTACTAGAAAAACGACACCCTACTAGATAAATGACACCCCCTAAAAATTAAAGATATGACTGAAATAAATGCCTTTTCAAGTTCTAAAGACTTTGAGAGGTGTTTATAGATGATTAAAGTTATAGAACTTTTTGCAGGCATCGGAAGTCAAAGAGAAGCATTGAAGAGAGCAGATATAGAATATGAAATAGTAGCCATGAGCGAAAACGATAAATATGCAAGTAGAGCCTATGAATTACTTCACGGACCAACTAATAACTTAGGTGACATCAAAAATATAGATAGATTGCCAAAAGCTGATTTATGGACTTATTCATTTCCTTGCACCGATATTTCAATAAGTGGAAGAATGAAAGGCTTTGATAAAGGTAGTAATACCCATTCATCACTTTTGTGGGAAGTACAAAGACTACTTGAAGTGAACAAGGCAAATAATGAACTTCCTAAATACTTATTGATGGAAAATGTGAAGAATATAGTCTCAAAGAAATTCATGCCCTTATTTCAAGTATGGTTAGATTATTTAGAAAGCTTAGGATACAAGAATTTCTATAAGGTTTTAAATGCTAAAGATTATGGAATTCCTCAAAATCGTGAGCGTTGTTTTATGATTTCTATAAGAGATAAAGATGCTCATTATGAATTTCCAAAACATATCCCTTTACCTAAAAAGCTTGCAGATCTCCTAGAAAAAGATGTAGATGAGAAATATTTCCTAAGTGAGAAACTAATAACTTGCTTTGCCGATATGAAAGATAGGCATGGTTTGATTAGAGGACTTAGGTTTAAGCCAAAATATATGTCTTCGGCTGATTATGCTTTTACCATAACCACTCATGCAGGATATAGACCGACTGACAATTACATCATCATTCCTCAAGCGACTAAAGAGGGCTATGCGTTAGCCGAAGTCGGCGATGGAGTTTATACCAATCGTTGCCCAGCTAAAAGAGGAGTGGTCCAAAAGTCAATGATTCCAACCATCAAAACATCAGTAACTGATATAGGAGTAGTCGCTAATGATAAAGATGAACTTATATCTATTCGAAGATTGACTCCTAGAGAATGTTGGCGACTAATGGGTTGGTATGATGATGAAATTGATAAAGTTATTAATGAGTTTAGTAACACTCAGCTTTATAAGATGGCAGGGAACGGGATAGCGATAGATTTATTAGAAAATATTTTCTGTTTATCTTTTAAAAAATGCTATAAAATGATATAATTTGCAAGTGAATTATGGATTATTCAAACAAAATATTGATTATTAGAGCTAAATTAAATTTATCTCAGGAACAATTAGCAAAGCAACTAAATGTATCTTTTAGTACAATTAATAGGTGGGAAAATAAAAAAAATATTCCTAACAAAAGATATAGATATTTACTTGATTCTTTATTTAAAAAATGTACTCAAGGGGTGAGCAAAAAATGACTAATCCAAAAAACAAAATTTGTAATCCGATTATTTTATTTATAAAAAACAATTATAGTCATTTGAATGTGGAATTTATATTGTCTGAGTTTAATAATCTTAACGGTAAAGATATTATAGATGAAAATGATAAAGCTAAAATTTACGATTATGAATCACTTCAAAACTTCTTATCTGATTTTAATGAAAACTCTTCAATAAAAAAAGAAAAGGGAGTTTATTATACTCCTTCTGACGTTTGTGATTTTATTAATACTAATGCCATTAAATTGTGGTTAAATTGTCTTAATACTGACGAATATGATGGATTTGATTTTAGTAAAATTCCTTATAATAAGATTTGTTTTCAATGTAATGTTCTCGATCCTACTTGCGGTAGTGGTGAGTTTTTGCTTTCAGTTGCTAAATTGAAATTAAGAATTTTAAAAACGCAAAAAGACAATATTACTTCAAATGACGTTGCTAAAGTTGCAAAAACTATATTTGGTAATGATATTGACCTTGTTTCAACATTTATTTGTAAGGCAAGATTATTTTTACTTTTGTTAAAATTTATTTCTGAGCTTAAGATAAAATTTCCTAAAAATTTATCGGCGATTTTAAATAGCAATTTTACAAATAATGATTATATTGAAAAGACAATCGATTCATCTTCGTATGATTTAATTGTTGGGAACCCACCTTATGTAGAAGACTCAAAATATTATTTAACGAATAAAACTTTAGGCAAATATGGAAACGTATATGCAAATGTTCTAAAAAATTCTTCTATCAATTTGAAACAAAATGGAGTAATGGGATTTATTATACCTTTGTCTTATGTATCTACCTTAAGAATGAAAAAAATACGTGAAGAATTAAATGATGTATTAACAGAACAACATATACTTTCATTTAATGATAGGCCTGATTGTTTGTTTACTAATGTTCATCAAAAATTATGTATTTTAATTGGGAAAAAGATAAATTCAGCAAGTAAGACAATATATACTAGTGATTATTATTATTGGTATAAGGAAGAAAGGCCATTTCTTTTTGATAAGGCAAATGTTATAAAAAATAATTTTGTTAACTCTGATTATATACCAAAAATAGGAAATATTATTGAGAATTCAATTTATAAGAAGGTTACTTGTGATAGCAATAAATCACTTTTGTCTTATCTTTCCAGTAAAGGAACTAACAAAATATATTTGAATTCTAGAGCTACTTTTTGGATTAAAGCCTTTAGACATAATCATAATTTTCAAAAATCATATTCACAATATGAATGTAAAGATCGAGATTGTGCTGTTTTAGCGTTTTGTATTCTTAATTCCTCGTTATTTTGGTGGTTTTGGGTTGTCGTTTCTGATTGCTGGCATATAACCAACAAGGAATTGCTGGCATTTAAAATACCAGATATAAATACGCTTGTATTAAGCAAGCTAACAAAAGCGGCAATAAATCTAGAAAAGAAACTAGAAGAAACGAAAATATACGTAGCCACAAAACAAACGGATTATGAATATAAACATAGAGACTGTATAAAGGAAATTCAGATAATTGATGCCTTAATAAATGATATTTTTTCATTAACGAAACAAGAAAGCGATTTTATTAAAAGTTTTGCTTTTAGGTATCGCATTAGCGGAGGAAATAATAGATGAATGTAATAGATTTATTTGCTGGTTGTGGTGGCTTGTCTTTAGGTTTTGAGCTTGCAGGTTTTAATATCATCCAGGCTGTTGAGTTTGATGAAAAAATTGCGGCTTCATATTCCGCTAATCATAAAGGGGTTAACTTGATTATAGATGACATTAAAAATGTTGATAATAAAAAAATTTTTAAAAAGGGAAGTGCTGAAGTAATTATTGGTGGCCCTCCATGTCAAGGATTTTCTATGGCCGGTGCAAGGATTAGAGATGGGTTTATAGACGATCCTCGAAATTATTTATTTAAACATTATTTTAATGTAGTAAAAGAAGTTATGCCTAAGGCATTTATTATTGAAAATGTTAAGGGTTTATTAACTATGCAGCGCGGAGAAATATTAAGACAAATTTTTACTTTATTTTCTAATTCAAATTTACTCAATGGACATCGATACTTTTTACACTATAAGATTGTAAAAGCTGTAGAGATGGGTATACCGCAAAAAAGAGAACGAATCATTATTCTTGGCTTGCTTGACAAAGATTTTGATTTAGAAAAAGAATGGGAAAATACAATTAAAATTGTAAAACAAATAAAGCCACATTTTTTTGACAGAACAACTGTAAAAGATGCTATAGGTAATTTACCTGCTCCTACAGAAAGTGGTGAAGTTGATAATCCAACGCCTAAAACCGAATATCAAAGGGAACTATTTAGTAATTCAAAAACTATTTATAACCATCTCAAAACAAAACACTCAGCGAAATGTATAGAGAGAATTAAAAAAATACACTGTGGAGAAAATTTTACTGTTTTAGATGAAAAAATTAATTCAGTTCATAGTGGTTCTTATGGAAGATTGTCTTGGGATGAACCATCGCAAACAATAACTACAAGATTTGACACTCCTGCAGGTGGAAGATTTATTCATCCAACAGCAAATAGAACCATCACTCCACGAGAAGCTGCAAGATTACAAAGTTTTCCAGACAGTTTTGTATTTATTGGAAACAAAAGTACTATAGCTAAAACTATTGGTAATGCTGTACCACCTAAAATAGGCTATTTTTTAGGAGAACTTATACATAATATACTTAGGAGGAAATGATTATGCGTGATATTTTAAGTGAAAAAATTAAACAACTTGAACAATCTAAGGATTTTGAATGTTGGTATTTGGTAAAACAATCTGTTGATTTTACTAGTTTATGTTATAAGGTTTATTTTCTTGATTCTTATAAAAAAACCGATAAATCAAAAAATATAGAGTCCTACATTAACGATTCAATAGATTCATTAAACAAGTCAAATCCTTCCTTAAATATTGAAAAAAATTATAGACAGCTTCGAATTGCTGCTTTCTTCGGTTTAATTGAAATGAAGAGTTCTAAATACGAGGAGGCATCAATTACTGATGTTTTTTATGAAATTCAGGAATTATGTAATGGCAAATTTGAAAACATCAATCTATACCAACATATTATTGATAGACAAATAGAAAAATTGTACGTGTCTTCTATTATTGATGAGGGTAAACAAGATGTTAGAAAAGATTTTTCTATCTACCCTGTGATATTCCTTTATAAATTATTACTGGAAATTGGATACAGTACTGGTAAGTATCTAATTACCTTTGATGAATATAGGTACATCGTTACTACCACCAAAAAATATGAAGATTTTGCAGAAACTTTAATTTTAATAAAATTACTTCGAGATAATCCTGAATATAATTCTAAATTGATAAAATTTAGGATGAAATTTGATAATAGGATTAATCAGGCGTTAGGGTTATTAAGCACATTAAAAATCAATCAAGATAGAAGCATAGAGCTTAATATTGAAAAACTACAAGATATTAAACAAAAAGTTTTAAATTTCGATTTGCATAAAGATGAAATAGAAAAAGAAAATTATATTCAATTTCTTTGTTCTAAAAATGGTTTTTTGGTTTATAAACACACAAATAATTTTCAATACTTATCTTCTGAGTGGTTTAAATCTAAAGAACCTTTATATACATCGTTTGATAAAGATGCCGAAACATACTCGATTCTTTTTAACGAAAAATACGGGCCTGAAACTTTAAAACATATAAAAAAGGAGGATTTACCTGCGCATCTTTTCTTAGGTAAACAAGAAGATAATTTATGTCATGAATTGGAATATAACAAAACATCTATTCGTTTATTTACTGGCATTGGCGGAGGTTCTACCTATGTTTATCCATGTTTTTTTAGATCAAACACGCAAACTTGGGTTACTGGAAGCTCAAGAAAAAATAGAAATATTACGAACGAAGAAGCAATAGAAATTGCATCTGAGACTTTAGACAAATTATTATTAGGATATAATTTGATTCAATCGTACAGGGATAAACTAACTGATCAAGAAGCATATTCTAAATTATCAATAGAGATGGTCGAAAAATTAGGAAACCTAGCTGACAAAAGCTGGGTACTTAAATATTTCACTATTCTTTTTTACGATTTATTTTCTCCGTTTTATAGTGATGAATGGCAAAAGAAAGCTCTTAACGCCATTGGATGTGAGGAAGATGATAATAAATATGTCCAAAACGGCAGCATAACATTAGTAGCAAAAGAATCAAATATAAGCACCATAGTATTATCAAGAATTATTTATGATATTTTAGGCGGTAAGTTTGATAGTGAAAAAAATATCGCTAATAATAATTCTTCTTCAACATTTAATATAAATGACAATGAAAGAATAAAAAATGGTGAAAATGTGATTATATATGGTGTTCCAGGAGCCGGTAAGAGTCACTTAGTTCAGGAAGAATATTTGAAGGGAGCAAAAGAGGACGAAATATATGAACGTTTAGTTTTCCATCCTGACTATACATATTCTGATTTTGTTGGTCAAATTATGCCTATAGTAAATACCGATAAGTCAGTAAGCTACGAATTTACGGCTGGTCCTTTTAGTCGTATCTTGAAAAAAGCTTTTTGGAACCCTCAATCAATGTATTTTTTGGTTATTGAAGAGGTCAATCGTGGAAATGCAGCAGCCATTTTTGGTGATGTTTTCCAACTTTTAGATAGAGATGCTGATGGAAATAGCAGATATAAAATAACAAATAAAGATATTGCTAAAATAGTTTATGGAGATGAATTTGAAAACGAGAAGGTTTTTATACCATCAAATTTAACTATCCTCTGTACAATGAATACGTCCGATCAGAATGTCTTTACTTTAGATACTGCATTTCAAAGAAGATGGAAAATGCGTCTTGTACCAAATACATTTAAAGACGATACGAGCGGTATAGGTGACGTTAAAATTCTTGATACTGACTTAACTTGGGAAAAATTCTGCGAACAAATTAATCGTTTAATTTTAGAAAAATCAGAAACGTTATCATCGTCTGAAGATAAGAGATTAGGTACGCATTTTGTAGAAAAAACTGATTTGTATTTTGATAAAGATTGGCAATCCTCTAATGCAGAAAAAAGACAAAAGGCGTTGAAACAAAATCATTTATTTGCTGAAAAAGTTATTAAATATCTTTGGGATGATGTATTCAAATATGATAGAAGTTCTTTGTTTGAATCTAAATATAAAAGTCTAGAAGATGTTATAAATGATTTTGTTCTTAAGACAAACCAAGAGAGATTTAATATTTTTAAGGAAGATATTCAGAGAGACTTACAAAAAGTTATTGATGAATCTAAAAATAAACCAGGGATTGATAATGTTTCTTCTGATTAATGAGGTAGCAAATGAATAGTGAAACTGAACTTCATCGAAAAAAAAGATTAAAGGATTTCTGTCACGTAGACGAAAATAATGATGGTGATAGATTTGTTGGTTTAAAATCTATGGGAGATGAAAATGGATTCCAAAATGTCATGGTTTATTTTCCATGTGGTTATAATTTGCCTGAATCTGATGTTGATATAAGATCCGATATTCGTCGCTTGTTTGCAATATTAGCTGAATTTAGCAAGGGAGAAGATATTTTACTCAAAGTGAAGAGTAATGTAGCAAATGTATCAGTTAATTTTCCTATAAAAGCATATCTAGACATTATTGACTACTATTTTGAGTCTCGCGGAAATTTTTTTGCTGAAAAAGAAGTTACATATAAAACTGATACAAGAGGCAAAACTGACTGGGCCAAAACTGTTGAAAAGATGCGCCCAATCATTAAGGATGGAGTGCCTATTTATTTAAAAAAAATCGTTCGCGACGACGCGCCAATGCAAAATCAACTTATTACCGAAATTCATAAGTATTGTACTCATGAGGCATTTTTGAAATTGGGTTGGCTTTTTAATTCAATGGTACCTGAAAATACTCATATACGAGTTAACATAGAAAATTTTAAAAATATAATTAGAAAACAACTAAATAAAACATTCGAAGATAAGTATAAAAAATTATTTAATGCAATGCTTAGAATGTTGGATTATAAAAATACTGAAAATGATAAAAATCAATATTACTTTGGTACCGATAAATTTGAACATATTTGGGAAAAAATGATAGATAGAGTTTTTGGTATTCAAGAAAAGAAAGATGATTATTTTCCTAGAGCAATTTGGAAGACTAGATTTGGTAAAGGAAACAAAACAACACACGCTCTAGAACCTGATAGTATAATGATTTGGAATAATCAAATATATGTATTAGATGCAAAGTATTATCGCTATGGATTGTTTGGGGATGCAGATCCTAGCCATTTGCCAGATTCTTCGAGCATAAATAAGCAAATTACATATGGGGAATACATACATAAAAAGAAAGATATTGATCCATACAATGCATTTATAATGCCATATAACAAAGCAAAAAATGATTTTGGAATTAATAATGATATTGATTACATCGGGGAAGCTTATGGCATATGGAAAAGCGGTATCGATGGTGAGAAATCAGACAAAAAATTTGCTAAAATACAAGGCATATTAATTGATACAAAATTTTTAATGAATCATTATTTATCAAATAGCCATGACAAATATATTAAAGAATTGGCGGGAATGATTGAAACTAGTTATGAAGAAAACAAAGGAGTCCATAATTAAATAATGGCTCCTTTTTTTCTTGCTCTATATCTAGCTACATTGGCTTTATTCGAACACTCGCGTGAACAATATTTTTTATATGTTGATGTTGTTTTCATTAAAAATAATTCACCACAATATTCACATTCTTTATAAATTTGAAGTTTTGGGTTCAAATAGAAAATGGAGAGATATAAGGATGATAATAAACTAGTTATTTCCCATGAAGGGCTAAATTTATTTATGTCATAAACCGGTTTTATATTTTGTATATAATAATCAATCTGTTCTTTGTAGAGCAGTTTTGCAATTACTATTAATCCTTCTTTGAGGGGCTGATCAAGAGGCTCCTCTTTTTTGTTATGTAGATTTAAATAGTAGTTAACATTAAAGCAAATCCATATATACCATTTTGAATCATTTATTCTTGGACTTATATATGGCATGAAAGATTTGTTGAACGAACTAATTTTATATAAATCATTATATTCAGTGGCCTTACTGCTGATATCGATTAATGTATTTAAATCAATGTGTGTTGCACATTTATATATGTCGTCATATATATCGTTAGTATTTATATTATAAAAATTACCAATATTTTCTCCATTAATGATGCTCCAATATTCATTAATTCTATCCTCATTAATATTTAATAAGAACTCAATTTCCTTAATTAATTCTTCATACTTTGTTTTTTTGTTGCTTGCTATTAAACTCATCAAATTCACTGTGTAGAAGAGCTCATCAACAATTAAATCAAGATCTTCTAATCCATATTCCTCTTTTGTATTTATAGTAAGAATAAAACCATTATCATTAAAAAAATCTATATATGAATTCAATCTTTTTTTGTTATTACAAATTTTGCGTATTTTTAAAAACTTACCAAGTATATTATTTTCTGCAATTGAACCATTCTCATTAAGACGAACTAAACCATTGGTTGCTTGATAGGCAAATTTAATTTTAGCTACGGCGTAGTTGGGTTCAATAATTAACTTATATTCTATTTTTTTATAATGTGACTGCTGAGAGTAAATGTTAACAGCTTGATTTTCATATAAAAATTGCGAATTTAAGAAAAAATTTTCTTTGTTTTGTTTCTTCATTTTATAGTGTCTCCTACCGTTTTTTTAAATTTATGTTTTTTAATCCGAGAAAATGTAATGCAAAATGTAAGATACAATAAAAATATATCACTTAAAGTAATATAAGACAATATATTTAATATAACATTTATTAAAATGTAATACATTATTTGTCTATATATCATTATTTTTGCCATTTTTTTATACTTTTTTTATCAATCAGACGTGATTGAAAAAAATTGTCACTGATTCTAGATAGTCGTCCAGTGGCGGAAAGGTTGTGAGGAAGAAAACCTGATGACGTAGTTGCTCCTTGCTTTGGAACAATTATGAACAATATTCACAACCGTGGTTTAAGCCACAACAACTCTTTTGCCGATTCTAAGTATTTCGGCGGACCTGAAGATCACAGGGAGGATTGGAGATATCCAAGCAAAGATCGTCCTTATTACATCTATGTTGAAGGTCAAAAACTTTATGTTCCTGAATCAATCTATGATGCGACTGTTCGTGATGAATGGCGTTTCAAAAAGGAATACGAACTACGAACTAAATGCATCGTCACGACTGAAAATGGTAACACCGCCGTGTGCAGAAAATCTTGTGCGGATTGTCCTTTCTATAGTTCAAGACGAATGAACCATATTTCTATCGATTATATGGCGGACGTCTATGGTATCGATGTTTCCTACGAGGCCCAAAACTACGTTGGTGGTGAATCTCCTATTGAATATGCTTCGAGAATCGAAAGAGAAGAAGCGGTCGATAGGGCAGTAGCCAAATTCAATAATCCGATTGACAGGGACATCATTAAGTTCCTGAAGGGCGAAATGACTCTGACCGACATCTCTAAAAAACATCATTTGACCATGTCGAGTCTATTCAGGAGGAAGGAAAAGGTCATCAAAGAACTCCAAGTCCTCCTGAAAGATTACCGATAGGCGAAAAACCCGGAAGTCCAAGTTCTAAAGATGGTGGAAGGAAGTAGTGAGGCCAAATTGAAAGCTAGCTAGACCTCGCTACTACTTCGCTAATCGATAGGAGGAACCATATGGAAGAAAGTAAACAAGAAAAACTACTCAATGCCATTTTTGGAACTGAACCTAAACCTAAATCACTTCGTTTCTCATTGAACCTTGAAGATGTCGTTGTCGATGTCGCTATCAAGAGAAACAAAAAAAACGAAGTAAAAGGTTGCCAAGGTTCTTGCTCAGGTGGCTGCAAATGCGGAGGTAACAAACGATGAACCATTTTAAATGCAAACCTTCCTATGCAAGCGAGGAAGAGGACTGGAACGCTTGGCGCGATGAAGAACTTATCCGCGATGCATACGAAGAAGAAAAAGAGGTAAAGAAAAATGAATCAAAAGATTAGCGAGCTTCTTATTGAGGCTAAAAACAAGATCGATGAAGCCTTAAATCTTCTTAATCCTAATGGGAAGAAAGAAGAGAAAAAGGCAGTAACTTTAGATGAAATCCGTGCAGAACTTACATCTTTTGCTAGAAAAGGCTTCACTAGCGATATCAGAGACGTCATTATCGGCTTTGGGGCCAATAAGTTATCCGAACTTGACCCAAAGCACTATGAAGAAGTCTTGAGCCGTGTGAGGGACATCGCCAATGGAAGATAAAAAACAACACTGTCTATTAGGCGGTTCGAGCAGTGAGAGGTGGATCAATTGCCCGCCTAGCGCAAGGCTTACCGAAGACATGGAAGATGTGACTTCGGTCTATGCCGAAGAAGGAAGCAATGCGCACGCCCTAGCGGAATACAAACTCAATAGGGCTATCGGCATCAACTTAGAGTATCCGGAACTTACCATCTTCAATAAGGAAATGGATGAATATACCGATTCCTATGTTTCATTCGTCTTGGAGCAAATCGAGGCGTTGAAAGAAGAGGATGGCGGTAACGCTCCATACGTCATGGTCGAACACCAAGTCTCATACGACAAGTGGGTGGGTGGCGGATTCGGAACTATTGATTTCTTGGCCGCCACAAACAAGACACTTCACATCATCGACTTCAAATATGGGCTTGGGGTTAAGGTCGACGCCACCGAAAACTCGCAGCTCAAGATTTATGCGTTAGGGGCAATCCAAGAGCTTGAATGCCTATATGATTTCGAGAAGATAATCCTGACCATCTATCAACCTAGAATCGGCAACGTCTCGACTTGGGAAACCACCAAAGCCGATTTGCTTAAATGGGGCGAGGAAGTCTTAAGACCTGCAGCCGAATTAGCTGATAAAGGTGAAGGGATATTTAGAAGTGGTCCTTGGTGTAAGTTTTGTAAGGCTAGAGCAATCTGCAAAGAAAGAAGTAAGGTGGCTCTTGATATTTTAAATCAAGAATTCAGGAACCCTAACTTGCTTAGTGATAATGAGATTGAAAAAGTCTTACTCAAAGCCGATGAGATATCTTCATATCTAAATGACATCAAAGACTTTGCAGTCGCTAAGGCTCTCGACGGTAAGAAGTGGATCAACTTCAAGCTCGTCGAGGGAAGAAGCACCAGGAAGTTCACGGATGAAGGAAGCGTCATAAACGTTTTGAAGGACAACAACATCAACCCTTATGACACCAAACTTCGTTCGATTACCGATATAGAAAAAGAGCTGGGCAAAGCCAAGTTTAAATCCCTTCTAGAACAATATGTGAATAAGCCTCAAGGCAAACCGACGCTTGTTCTAAGAAGCGATAAGAGAGAGGAACTTAGCCTAGCCAATACTGATTTTGATGAATTCAAGGAGGAAATATAATTTATGAATAATCAATCAACCAAAGTCGTAACAGGACCAAATACAAGATGGTCATTCGTTCATGTCTTTAAGCCTTATGACCCAAACGGGAACGAGGCCAATGCTAAATATAGTTTATGCTTAATCATTCCAAAAGATGATGAACAAACCGTTAATGCTATTAAAGAAGCTATCAAACTTGCTTATAAAGAAGGTGAATCAAGACTCAAAGGAAATAATGGAAAACTCCCTACTCTTGAATCTTTAAGAATTCCTCTTCATGATGGCGACCTTGAAAAGCAAGGTGAAGAAATCTATCAAAATGCTTTTTATATCAATGCTAAAACAAATAAGAAACCTGGCATTGTTGATAAATATCTAAGAGAAATCACTAATGAAGAAGAGGTCTATAGTGGGTGCTATGGTAGAGCATCAATTACATTTTATGCCTATAACTCCAATGGAAACAAAGGCATCGCATGTTCTTTAAATAACCTTCAAAAAATTAAAGATGGTGAAAGACTATCTGGTAGAGCAAGTGCTAGATCAGACTTTAAAGGCTTTGAAACTGATGTCTTTAATGACGAAGATATACTCTTCTAATTCATCAAATTATAAGGGTGGTAGGAGGCTGACTCTTATCGCCCTTATTTCCTTATGAAAGGAGCGCATAGTAAATGAAGAATTTAATTATTGATATAGAAACGTATTCTAGTGAGGATATCTCAAAATGTGGTGTTTATCGCTATGCAGAAGCTAAAGATTTTGAGATTTTACTATTTGGCTATAGTGTAGATTTTGGTGAAGTTAGAGTAGTTGAATTAGCTAGAGGTGAGGTAATACCTCAAGAAATAATAGAAGCAATTAAAAGTAATGATGTTCTTAAGTGGGCTCATAATGCATCGTTTGAAAGGGTCTGTCTTTCGAGATATCTAGGCTTACCTATTCACACTTATTTAGATCCATCTTCATGGCGCTGTTCGATGGTATATGCCTCTTGTTTATCTCTTCCAAAGTCACTTAAAGACTTAGGGTATATCCTAAACCTCGATAAGCAAAAGCTAGAAAAAGGGAAAGAGCTAATTAAGTATTTTAGCGTTCCTTGTAAACCAACAAAATCCAATAACTATAGGACTAGGAACTTGCCAAGTGATGATCTAATAAGATGGGAGACCTTTAAGGCTTATAACAAGCGTGATGTTGAAACTGAATGTGAGATTATTAAAAGATTAGAGTCACACTCTCTAGTAAGCACAATTTGGATGGAATATGGAGAAAGTGAATCCGTTAATGATAGAGGAGTCTTAATAGACGAAAAACTAGTAAATAATGCTATTGATATATCCGATAAAACTACATTAATTCTTAAAAATACCCTGCAAAAGTTGACTAATTTAGAAAATCCAAACTCAGTGATGCAACTTAAAAATTGGTTAAAAGAACAAGGATTAGAAGTAGAAGATCTAGGCAAGAAAAATGTGCAAAACATTATAAAGAATGCTCCAAGTGATCTTATAAATTTAGTTCTTGCTTTAAGACTTCAAACATCCAAATCTTCAATTAAAAAATATGAGGCTATTAAAAGCTGCAAATGTTCAGATAGTAGAGTAAGAGGCATGTTTCAGTTTGTTGGTGCCACGCGTACTGGTAGATATGCTTCTAAATTCGTTCAGCTTCAAAACTTAAGGCAAAATCACTTATCAAACTTATCCGATATTCGAGAACTTATAAAAAATGGCGACATTGAAGCATTAAATTTACTTTATGACGATATACCAGATGTACTTTCTCAGCTTATAAGAACAGCCTTTATTCCTAAGAAAGATCATAAGTTTATAGTAGCTGATTTTAGTGCTATTGAAGCTAGAGTTTTGGCTTGGTATGCAGGTGAAACTTGGGTTCTTGATGCCTTTAAGAATGGCGAAGATATCTACTGTGCTACTGCAAGCAAAATGTATGGAGTGCCTGTTGTAAAGCACAGCATAAATGGTGATTTAAGACAGAAAGGTAAGCAGGCTACATTAAGCTGTGGATACGGCGGAAGTGTCGGTGCACTTAAAGCAATGGGAGCACTTGATGCAGGATTAAAAGAAGATGAACTTCAAGAGTTAGTTGATACTTGGCGAAGCGCAAATCCTCATATTGTTAAGTTTTGGTGGGATGTTGATAAAGCAATCAAAAAGGCCTATTCAGAGCGAGTAACGGTTAGACTTAATAACCTCTTATTCAATTATAAGGGTTCAATAATGTATATCACCTTGCCTAGTGGAAGAAGTATCGCTTATGTGCGTTTTAGAGCAAGGGAAGATGAATCGATAACTTATGAAGGGAAACTTCCAAACAATAAATGGGGAGAGATTGAATCTTATGGCCCTAAGTTTGTTGAAAACATCGTTCAAGCAACAGCTAGGGATATACTTTGCAATTCCATTCATAACTTAAAAGCCTACGACATAGTGATGCATATTCACGATGAAGTAGTTATTGAAGCAAGTTTAGACACTAAGTTAGATGAAGTAACTTCGCTTATGAGTAAATCGCCTTCATGGGCTAATGACTTACTTTTAAGAGCAGATGGATATGAGTGCGATTTCTATCAAAAAGATTAATCAAAGGAGGAACTTAAACTAAATGATTACCTTATATATTTCAAATTTTAGACAAAATGAAAAGAATACAATATATGGAAGAAAAGTTGAGATTTGCAGTGTTAATGACCTAAAATCAGCAGTTTCAAATGACTATGTATGTGCAAAATATAAGAACAATAAAAGAGGAAACGACAACTTTATTGAGTCTGATTGCCTTCCATTTGATATTGATAATGACCACACAGAAGATGAAAAGAAATGGATTAAACCAAGTGATGTCGCTAGGAGATTTCCTGATGTCGAGTTCTTTGTTCATTATTCGAGAAATAACATGAAGGAAAAAGATGGGAAGAAGGCTAGACCTAAGTTTCATATCTTTTTTAAGTGTGAGAAGTGCTCAAATAGAGACGATTATATTAGACTTAAAAACCTCTTTTATAAGTTCTTTCCTTATGTTGATGATAATGCTTTAGATGCAGCTAGGTTCTTTTATGGAACTGAAGAACCTAAAGTTGAACATTACGATGGTGAACTAGGCATTGACGATTTTCTTAGTATCTACTCACTTAACGATATGTCATATGAAATCGATGAAAATGGTGAAGTCATAGACTCTAATGATATTTCAAGTAATAAGGAGATCATAAGAGAAGAAATAGGCGAGGGTAATCGTAATGCTACAATGTTTAAATTAGCTAGAAAGTTTATCTGGCGCCATGATGATACGGACTTTGCTCATGATCTTTTCTTAGAACAAGCCAAATTTTGCAATCCTCCTTTAAGCGAAGGTGAACTTACTAATATTTGGAAAAGCAACCAAGCATATTTAGCCAGAATGAAAGCTCAAAAGAAATACATTCCACCACAGGAGTATTTCAAAAAAAGTGCAGTCATTAAAACACTCAAGCCAAAAGACTTTACTGATTTAGGACAAGCAGAAGTTATGGCTAAATACTTTAATGGCAAAATCGCTTATTCAAATGCGACAGGTTTCTTAGTTTATAAAGATAATTATTGGCAAGAAGATCCTGTGTATTCCAAAAGATGTGCTCAAATTATCACGGATAAGCAATTAGAAGAAGCAAAAAATCAATTCTTTAGTGCTAATCAGAAATTAAATCAATATGCAGGTCAAAGTGTAGACATTACTGCTGCCATTAAAAGTGGAACCGATCCAAAGTTAATGAAAATTGCAACTGAAGTTGAAGAAGCCAAAGTGTATGAAAATTACATCATAAAGAGAAGAAATTCATCTAAGTTACAAAGTTCGTTAGAGGAACTAAAACCCTTAGTGCAAGTATATGTTAAAGACCTAGATAAAGATCCTTTTTTACTTTCAACACCGACTAAAACCTACGATTTAAGAAAAGGAATTGATGGCGAACTAAATCCTGATGCTAAAAATATGATTACTAAATCTACGACAGTAAGTCCATCACTTAAAGGAAAGGATAAGTGGTTATCTTTTCTCAATGAGTGCTTTGATAATGACCAAGAATTAATTGATTACGTTCAAAAGATATGTGGGCTTGCAGTAATAGGTAAAGTTTATATAGAAGGCATTATTATTTCTTATGGTGATGGCGGTAATGGGAAGTCAACTTTTTGGAATACGATAGCAAGGGTTCTAGGCTCGTATTATGGCAAAATAAGCGCCGATGCTTTGACAACTAACTGTAAGAGGAATGTTAAGCCGGAGCTAGCAGAACTTCGCGGTAAAAGGCTTATTATTGCTTCAGAAAGCCAAGAGGGGGCAAGGCTTAATGATAGTGAGATAAAGGAGCTTTGTTCGACTGATGATATTAGAGCAGAGAAGAAGTTTAAAGATCCATTTGATTTCACTCCAACACATACACTTGTTTTATACACTAATCATCTACCAAAAGTTAAAGGAACTGATGATGGCATTTGGAGACGAATAATCGTCATTCCTTTCAATCATAAATTTACGAAGGATAATACCGACATTAAAAACTATAGTGATGTCCTTTATGAAGAAGCAGGAGAGTTTGTTTTAACTTGGGTAATTGAAGGTGCCAAGAAAGCTTATGAGTCTAACTTTAAGTTAAGAAATCCATCAATAGTTCAAGAAGCAATCAACAACTATAAAAAGCAAAATGACTGGTTTGGAATTTTCATAAATGAATGCTGTGAAGTCAATAAAGATTTTAAGTGCAGTTCGTCTAGGCTATACCAAACTTATAGAGAATTTTCTTTAGCACGTGGTGAGCGTCCAAGAGCCACAATTGACTTCTATTCTGAGCTTGAAAGACAAGGCTATAAGAGAATTGAGTTCAAAAATGAGTTAAATAAAAGAGAGCTCACAGTGCTAGGTTTAGGTATAAAAAACATCGATATTATCGCGGATTTTGACTTCCTAAACTAGTAAATTTACGAGGTCTACGAGGTCATTTCTATAATACTTACGCGTAGCGAGAAAAAGAAAAAAATAAATTATATATATATTAAGGAATTGACTTCGTAGACCTCGTATAAACCTTGTTTGATGCTAAAAAAATAATGAAAAAGTAGGAGGTCATATGAGAGAAAAATACCTAGAAGAATTGCTTATAAAAGCAGTGAAGAAAAGGAAAGGACTGGCTCTAAAGCTTTACTCACCTAGCTATATAGGTGTTCCAGATAGATTAGTTCTTATCGCATTTGGCCATATTGGTTTTGTAGAACTTAAAGCACCTAATAAAGTGGCAAGACCTATACAGCTTAAAAGGCATGAAGAATTAAGAAATTTAGGGTTCAAAGTGTATGTACTAGATAAGAAAGAGGAAATAGAAAAGATACTCGATGAAATTGAAGGAGGAAGGAACGATGAACTATCAACCACATGAATATCAAAAATATGCAATTGACTTTGTTGAAACTCATAAAGAAAGTGCCTTACTCTTGGATTTAGGCTTAGGCAAGAGTTCAATTGCTCTTACTGCAATTAATGATCTTTTATTTGATTATTTTCTTGTTCATAAAGTTTTAGTTGTAGCTCCTATTAGAGTGTGCATTAATACATGGACTAGCGAAATCAAAAAGTGGGACCAC
>CASDRB010000005.1 GCA_949283025.1 uncultured bacterium | reverse complement strand
TGTTGTATCTAATGAATATAACGGAGAAACTTCTTTTACTTTAGATGCTGTGTTAAATCAATTTGAAAGACAATATAATGCTCATTCCACTAGTACTTCTAACATTGCTATTATTAAAGAAGAAGATTTTACAATGATTATTAGTGTGATTAGTATACTTGCAATATCATCAATTTGTTTGATTTCATTTGTATTATTCAAACGCAAATCTCATATTTAATTTTTAATAAATTATTAATCAAAACGGACTAGTTTTGCTCTAGTCCTTTTTTATTCTTGATATTAGCGTCATTATATTTATAATGTTTTTTAGTATGAGTGAAAATGAAAAAGCCAAAACCCCGTTTGTGGACGCTTTAAAACAATATGTTAATGAAGGTATATCTCCTTTTGATGTGCCTGGTCACCACATGGGAAATATCAAAAATCAAATGAGCGAATTAATCGGTCATCAGGTTTATAAATGCGATGTTAACGCTCCGATTGGTTTGGATAATTTAGCTCATCCTAATGGCGTTTTAAAAGAATCGATGGAATTGATGGCTAAGGCTTGCCATGCCGATTATAGTTTCTTTTTAATCAATGGAACAACCGCAGGTTTACAAGCGGCGGTTTTAACTATTTGTCGCCCTGATGATAAAATTATTTTGCCAAGAAATGTCCATAAATCAATTACTAATTCTTTGGTATTGTCGGGAGCTATTCCAATTTATATTAACCCTGATATTGATACTAATATTGAAATTGCTAATCAACCAACTTTAAATGATTATAAAAAAGCGATGATTCGCTACCCATCTGCTAAAGCGATAGTGGTAATTAACCCGACATATTTTGGCGTAATCATCGATTTAAAAGAGTTAGTAAAGATGGCCCATGAAAGAAATATGATTGTCATCGTTGATGAAGCTCATGGTGCCCATTATTATTTTTCAAATGAAAATCCTATGACCGCCATGGATGCCGATGCTGATATTTCGGCAGTTTCTTTTCATAAGACTGGTGGTTCTTTAACTCAATCTTCGGTTTTATTATTAAAAGGTGATCGCGTGTCGCCAATTAAAGTTCAAGAAACATTAAACTTGATTAATACGACATCTCCATCATCTTTATTATTGGGTAGTTTAGATGCGGCAAGAGCATGGATGGAAGACAATGGTAAACAAAGTGTAAAAAACATTATTTCTTTAAGTGAATACGCTTTTAATGAAATATCAAAAATTGATGGGTTTATTCCAAGAGGGAAAGATTATTTTAAAGCTAGAGGCTCATTTAATTATGATAAAACTAAATTATTGATTGAATTAGATCGCTTAGATTTAAATGGGTATGAGGTTTATCGCTTATTAAAGACTAAATATCACATTCAAATCGAATTAGCGGAGACATATGTTATTTTATGTATTTTAGCCTTAGGAAATACTAAAGCGCATATCGATAATTTAGTCAGGGCTTTAAAAAGTATTTCAAAAGACCATTTTAAGAAAAATCGTCAATATCCTACTCACAGTTTTAATTTTGAATACGGATATATGTTATTAAGACCACGAACAGCTTATTTTGCTCCTTTAAAAACCGTAGATTTAGATGATGCAATAAATCATATTTGCAAGGAAAGTGTCATGATTTATCCTCCAGGTATTCCTATTGTTTTGCCTGGTGAAGTTATCACTAAAGATATCGTTGCTCAAATTAAAGATGGTTTGAGCAAAGATTGCACAGTTTTATGCAATCATGTTAACACTCATCAAATCGATATAATTGATGAAAGAAAATGGCGAAAATTTTCTAATTATCAAAAAAGATTAAATGACTATGTCACTAAGCGAAAAACAACACCGCGAGGTGATGGATATTATTTGCCATTTGAAGGTGACGAGCATGATTATACGATTATTTTGCTTCCTTATCGAAAAGATGTTTGGAGAAATAAAGCTAGAAATGCTTTAAATGAATATATAAATATTATCAACGCTATTTCTAAATATGAAACGGTGATGGTAGGTATTGACCCTAGCATTTACAATAAAGTTTTGCCTCAAATTAACACGATTGATAATATTTGGCCTATTAAAGTTAAATATAACGATTCTTGGGCGAGAGATAATACTTTGATTTTTGTAAAAAATGATCAAGGAGATATTAGAAGCGTCGATTTTAGATTCAATGCATGGGGTGGCAGCTATGATGGTCTATATGATGATTATCAAGACGATGATAATTTAGGAAAAGCTTTAACAAAAAAATTAAAGATGGAATCATATTATCTTTCAAATTTTGTTTTAGAAGGCGGTTCGATTGCTTGCGATGGCCAAGGAACGTTAATTGTAACTGAAGCTTGCTTATTATCCAAAGGACGAAACCCTCAATACAATAAATCTGAAATTGAAGAAATTTTAAAGATCAATTTAAATGTCAGTGAAATTATTTGGCTTCCTAATGGAATTATTGGCGATGAAACCAATGAACATATTGATAATTTTGTGGCGTTTACAAAACCTGGACAAGTGATGCTAGCGTGGGCGCCAACCAGTGATAAAAAACAATATGCCGCTTGTCAAAAAGCTTTTAAGATTTTGAGTTCGATCAAAGATGCACAAGGTCGCAAATTAGAAATTATTAAAATAAAAAACCCACAAGGTTTATTGATGAATAAAAAAGAGGCAAATGGAATAAAAATTGATAAACATAGTGCCAAATTAAGACAAGCTGGAGATGATTTATTGCCGAGTTATGTTAATTTTTATCAAGGGAAAGATTTTGTAATTATGCCAGCTTTTGGCGTTAAAGAAGACCAAGCGGCTTTTAAATTATTTAAAGAAGTATTTAAAGATAAAGATGTCATACAAATTTATTCTAAAGAAATTTTATTAGGTGGTGGAAATATTCATTGCATAACGATGCAAGTTCCTAAAGGAGGAAAAAAATAATGCGTTTAGTCAAAGTAGCGGCAACTCAAATGGCGTGTTGTTCAAACAAAAAAGAAAATATAGATAAAGCAACTGAACTGATAAGAAAAGCCCATCATGCAGGCGCTAATATCATTTTGCTACAAGAATTATTTGAAACTACTTATTTTTGCCAAACTGAAAAATATGAGTTGTTTGATTTGGCTGAAGAATTAAATAATTCTTCTACGATAAAGCATTTTCAAAAATTAGCTAAAGAATTGCAAGTTGTTCTTCCGATTTCTTTTTTTGAAAAAGATGGCAATGCTTATTTTAATTCATTAGTTGTTATTGACGCTGATGGAACAATTATTGATTTATATCGAAAATCTCATATTCCTACTGGCCAATGTTATGAAGAAAAATTTTATTTTTCTCCTGGTGATACCGGATTTAAAACTTTTAACACTAAATATGGGATTATTGGAGTCGGAATTTGTTGGGATCAGTGGTTTCCTGAAGCGGCAAGAATAATGACTTTACAAGGAGCAGAATTATTATTTTATCCAACTGCGATTGGCAGCGAACCAGTTTTGCCAAAAGATAGCAAGGCTCATTGGCAAAACACAATGCTTGGCCATAGTGCCGCTAATATTATTCCTGTCATTGCTTCCAATCGAATTGGTACCGAGATTCAAGATGATTCTTCTATGACCTTTTTTGGATCATCTTTTATTAGTGATTACTATGGTAATAAGATTAAAGAAATGGATAGAGATTCAGAAGGGTTTATCATTGCTGAATTTGATTTAGATGATATTAATAAAGAAAGAGTTAATTGGGGAGTTTTTAGAGATCGTAGAGTTGATTTATATCATGATATTTGCAAATTGAGCGCTATTAAAAAGGACAAATAATATGTATAAACAAAAAGTGTTTATCAATTGTAGTGATGCTGATTGTCTTTCAAAATTAAAAATATCATCTTTTTTTAAAATGTTTCAAGATGCTGCGGTTTTTGATTGCGAATCTTTGCATATTGGCAAATCATACGGTCAAGAGCATAACTTGATGTGGGTCGTATCAAGAGCGTATGTCGAATTTGATCGTCTTCCTGATTATCAAGAAACGGTAGAAATAATGACTTATCCTCATAAAACGATGCGCATTATTTATCCTCGGTACGCTAAAATAATTGATAAAAATGGCAAAGCCATTATAAAATTGGTTTCTATTTGGGCATTAATAGATGCTAAAACAAGAAACATTGCCGATGTATCATTAGATATACCATATCAAAAATTTGATGATGATTTGCCGTTACCTAAAAAAATAAATATCGATGCCCCATTAACTTTTAAAGAATCCAATATTATTAAATATACTGATTGTGACGTTAATGGTCACATGAATAACACTTGTTATATTGAATATATTTTAAATGTATTCGATTCAGACTTTTATAAAAAGCATCAAATTCAATCATTGCATATAGAATACATGCACGAAGTAAAAGAAAAAGAAAAATTAGATTTATATATAAATAGCCTAGACACAACATCTTATATTGTCGGCAAAGTAGATGATAAAGTTGTTTTTGCAAGTCAATTAAAATATAAGGAGATTTAATATGTCCAATATCAACCGATACCAAGATTTATTTAATCAATTAACCATTGAAGAAAAATTATCATTGTTTGATGGGAAAAATTCTTGGCAAACAAATCCGATTGAAAGATTAAATATTAAATCCATATGGATGAGCGATGGTCCTCATGGTTTAAGAAAAGAATATTTAAAAGAAGATGGCATTGGTTGTTATGGATGCCATGAAGCGGTTGTTTTTCCACCCGCATGTTTGTCTAGTTGCAGTTTTGATCCAGAATTATTGTATTTAGAAGGTTTAAACATTGCTAAACAAGCAAATCATAATCAAGTTGGTTTGTTATTAGGACCTGGTTTAAACATTAAACGTCATCCTTTATGCGGCCGCAATTTTGAATATTTTAGTGAAGATCCATTTTTAAGTGGAATGTTAGGTTTAGGATTTTGTAAAGGCGTGCAGTCTCAAAATGTTGGTGCATGTTTAAAACATTACGCCTGCAATTCGCAAGAAACAAACCGCTTTGTGTATTCTAGCGAAGTCGATATGCAAACCCTAAATGATTTATATTTAAAAAGTTTTGCTTTGATTTGCAAATCTTTGGATGTTGAAGCAGTGATGGGTTGCTATAATCGGGTCAATGGTGAATATGGTTGCCAAAATGATTATTTATTAAATAAAGCCCTTCGTAATCGATTTAATTTTAATGGTTTTGTCGTTTCGGATTGGGGTGCATGTTTTGATCCGGTAGCGTCTTTTAAAAACGGATTAAATTTGCAAATGCCTGGCCACAATTTATATGTCCGTAAAACGATTTTAAAAGCTTATTATGAACATAAGATAAGCGAAGAAGAAATAAATAAAGCAGTTTTACCAATTTTTAATTTTATAATGGATCATCAAAACGATTCAATTAATCCAGATTACGATGAATGCGATATTTATTCTATAGCTAAAAAAGTGGCATTAGAATCAATTGTTTTAGCAAAAAACGATGATGATATTTTGCCAATTAAGAAAAATGAAAAAGTGGCTGTAATTGGTCAATTCGCTAAAAAGATGCATTGCCAAGGCGGTGGCTCTTCTTATATCTCCAATAGCAAAATAACATCTTGTTATGAAGCGTTTATAAAAAATAATGACGAATTTGTTTATGCTGATGGATACGATATTAAAAGCGAGTCGACTAACGAATATTTGCTTAAGCAAGCAAAAGATGTAGCCAAAAATGCTGATAAAGTAATTTTATTTGCCGGTTTATTTAATTCTCAAGAATCGGAAGGATTTGATCGTCATAACATGTCATTATCTTCTTGGTTTATTGATTTAATTGATGAGATTTATGAAGTTAATCAAAACATAGTAATTGTCTTGCAAGTTGGCGCGCCGGTAGAACTGCCATTTATTAATAAAATAAAAGGTGTTTTAATTCCATATTTATGCGGCAGCATGGGCGGAGAAGCGCTGCGAGATATCATTTATGGTTTTTCATCGCCATGTGGTCATTTAGCAGAAACTTGGCCAAAATCATTAAATGACACATATTTAAAATCAAATTATCCAGATGTCCATAAATCAGTTTTATATAATGAGGGGATGTATGTCGGATATCGTTATTATCAAAGTCAAAATATCGATCCATTGTTTTGCTTTGGCCATGGATTGTCTTATTCAAAATTTAAATATCACAATTTTAAATTTTTAGAAAATAAAATCACATTTACCATCGAAAATGTATCTGATATGGGAGGTAAATGTTTAATTCAATTATATGTGGATGATCATCAAAATCCTTTTAAACAATTAAAAGGTTTTAAAAAAGTTTATGTATCTCCGCATCAAAAAATCGATGTTGAAATGGACATTGTCGATGAAATGTTTACTTATTATAGCGATGTAAAAGACGATTATGTTATTAAAACTGGTAATTACACTATATGTTTAGCAACATCAAGTCAAGATATTATATTTAGATATAATATTGATATTGTCGGTGAAGAAAACATTAAACCATATCCTTTTGAATTAAATATTAAACCAACCCCAATAAAAGATAATTCCATAAAAGGTAATTTTGATTTAAATACGACATTAAAAGAAGTTAGATCTTGCTATTTAGGACGCATTTTATATAAAAGGATTTGCCAAATTTTAAAAAAATCATTCCCGGACAAAGATGATGAAACATTAAATTTTATGCTTTTATCTTTAAATGATTTGCCGATGAGAGGATTGGTAACTTTTGGTAGCGAGCAAGGGATGACAATCGATTTTGTTTTAGGATTAATCGATTGCTTGAACGGGCATTATTTAAAAGGAATTAAAAAAATAATTGATGCAAACAAAAAATAAAATAATTTTTAATATTGTTTTTACATCAGTTATGACTACTTGTGGATATGTTGTCACTATATTTTTGCCTATTCCTTACGCAAATGGGGCGGGGTATTTGAATTTTGGTGATATATTTTCAATCATTAGTTGTGTCTTTATTGGTCCATTTAGTGGCGCTTTTGTCGGCATTGTGTCTGGCAGTTTAGCCGATTTAACTTTGGGCGGTGTTCAATATATCCCTTTTACGATTGTGGGAAAGGGATTAATGTGTTTATTTATAGGATTTACATATGTTCACTTTAAAAAATATATTAAACTTATAGTTATTTTGCTTGGAGAATTAATCAGCGTTTTCGTTTATTTTATTTGCTATTGGATTTATTTTGGATTAGGCGCTTATATGTCAAGTTTATTTGATTTAATACAAGCGTTGTGCTGCAGTGTTGTTGGTTATATTTTAATTTTAACTATCAATAAAATTTCTATATTCCATAATCATCAAAATAACTCGAATGGCTAAATTGTTTATTTTTAAAAATAAATCCGCTAAAATATAAGCATGGTCAAGTTGAGTAACATTAAAGTAAATATAAGTAAAAAGCAAGAAGCTATACTGAATTTTGAATTTGATAAAGGTATAAAATATTTTCGTTTAGATCAAAAAATGCTTTTTGAAGTTTTGTCAATCAAAGGCCAGATGGTAAAGGGAGGCGAATTTTATATCGATGATTTTTGTCTATATCCTTTAAACGATGACTTGCGCTATGCGTTTGTTTTAAATATCAACTCACAAATCATCAAACTTAACGCTATTTTTGTTTTGCCTTTGTCTTTTAAAGATAAAACAAGAAAGCAATTAAAGTCTGCCCTTAGCCAATTTAAAGAGCTGCCATTGCAAAATGATGAACAAAAAATTGATAAAATTACTAAAATAATCGAGGTTTTGCAACAATATAATGTCTGTTATTTATTAATTGATTATGATGAAGAAATCAATAAAACACATCGTGAATTAATTGAAAAAGTAATTGAAGAGCATAAAGAAAATATGACAATATTTATTTATGATTCATCAACTGAAGATATAAAATTAACCAATATCGAATCAATCAAAGAAAAACAAGATGATTTAACAATTGATATTATTGCTCATGATAAAAATAATATTGAACCTTCATTAAAAAGCGAAACAGCCTCTACTGTCTATGGATGGAAGACGATGCTAAAAGAATTATTAGTGTATTACTTATTTGTTGGATTATTTTCCATATTTTTAAGCGTTTGTTCTTTTTCATCAATTTATCTAATAAGAGAAAACAGTGAAGTAATCGCTGCAATATTAATTGTTTTAGATATTGTCTTTTTCTTCATACATGTTTATGTTGTTGCTTCAACATATGATGAAATTAAAGAAAAAATCAATCAAAAGCCTTTAAAACTTATTTTTCCAATGGTTTTCATGGGTGCTACTATTGTTGGTTATGGTCTTGGATTTGGATTGATATATTTACTTTCCAATAACAATATTTTTGTCAATGTTTCTGATTATATAGTTACTGATTGGATAATGGGTATTGTCGTCTTTGCTTTAGCAATTGCTGTAGTTTGGCTTTATAAACCATTGTCAATCGGTTATGTAAAATTGAAAGTTATTTTTAATAGATGGTTTATAAAAAAAGATGATGACAAAAAAGCATAAGATTTCTGCTGTTATTTGCTTGACTATAACAATTTTGTTAAATGCTTTTATCTTGTTTGAATCATTATTGCCAGGAGGTTTATCATCGCTTCAATCTAATTTTTTTTCTAATTGGTTTGCTGGGCTTATCAATGACAATGTTTCAGTTTCTCAAGATATCGTACCATTAGAAAATATACAAATTAGCAATTCAACCTCAGATGATAATTTGGTTATCGGGACCACAAAATCATTAAATGTTAGTTTAATTCCAGAAAACGCTTCCGACCAAGAAATTGAATATTATGCTCAACCTAGCGAATCAGTAAACTTAGTCAGCGAAGGCAAAACTGTCTATGTTGAAGCTATCAACGAAGACGCTATTAATAAACAAGTAAAAATTTATGCTCGTTCTAATCAAAAGGAAACATATTATACCTTTAATATTGTGGAAAGATTAAAACCACAAGATTTTAAAGCTAGCATAAATGATTATACGATGATGACTAATACTTCACAAAACATCGATATTGTTTTAGGACACAACAATACATACGACGACCCATTATTGGCAATTAGATATTATGATATAACCAAACTATCTTTTTCATCTTCAAATGAGGAAGTTGCTATATGTAAAGATGGTGTGATATATGCAAAGCAAGCTGGAACAGCAACAATTTATATTAATCATCTAGAAAGCAACGAGATAAAATTTGACATTGAAGTTATTGAAAATCCTAATCCTTTAGTCGGTTTTACAAAAGACGATTTTAAAGTAAATATCAATGGCGAAAATTTTGTGTATGATATCGATGAAGCAAGAAACGATAACAGCAAATATTTTAGTCAAATAGAAATTGAATTTTTAAATGGTATTCAACCTAGCGACACTAATTTTTCTTATGAAGTTATCGACAATGTTTTGTGCGCTATCGTCAATAGCGATGGAAAGATATACGGATATAAAAAAATAGGAGTTGCCACAATTCGTGTCACTTCAAATATGGATGAAACAGTATATCAAGATATCAAAATTGATGTTAAAGAAGTAATTGCAAATCAAATGGATTTGGCAACCGAATCAATCACTGAATTAATGGTTGGCAAAAACTTATCTATAACTCCAACTTTTTATCCATCTAATACAACTAACAAAAATTTAATAGCGACAATCAATGATCAAAATTTAGCAAAAGTTTCAAGTGGTGGTCGAACGATTGTTATAAGCGCTTTAAAAAAAGGTGATGCAATCATTACTATTACATCGATGTCCAATCCATCTTTAAAAGTTGAATTGAACTTAAAAATTATCGAAAAACAAGCTATCAATGAGGATAATTATAATGATTTTCATTCTTTTGTTAGAAAAGCTATTGGCCATTTCTTTTTGTTTTTTGTCGATGGCATTCTATGTGGTTTAACTATGTATTTATTATTTAAAAACAAGCGCTGGTACAATGAATTTAGATCGCTTTTAATTGCTTGCGCATTTGGATTTACTATCGGTTGGATGAGTGAGTTCCTACAAATTTTTGCTAAGCGTGGAGCGTCCATTCAAGATATATTTATCGACTTTGTTGGATTTGTTTTTGGAGCGTTTACATTGGGGATGATTATCATGATAGTAAAATTAATTTATTCAAAAAAACAAAAAGGAAAAGATGATGAAAAACAATAAATTTCTTTCTTTTATTAATAAATTAAAATTAAATAATTTGTTTTATCCATTTTTATTGACTTCAATGTTGATTATTTCAAGCATTATTTTTATCATTTTTGCTGTAATTTATAATCAAAGCATTGATTATCAATCTTATCAAGAGGCATTAAAAAGCAATCCTAATATCGATATTAGCAATTTTTATAAGCCTTACACTATCATTATGTATTTTATTGCGTTTTATTTTTTAATGGCAATGATAGTATCATCGATTTTAACTTTGTTATTTTGGATAAAATGGGTTGTATTTAGATATCATAAAAATAAGAAGGTGAAAAATAATGAATAATTGCAGTGTCACATGGCTAGGTCATTCTTGCTTTGTTGTTGAATGGGATAATATTAAGATTATGTTTGATCCTTATCGCCCAAATAGCGTACCTGGGTTAAAATTAAAACCTATCAGTGTCAATCGGGTCTATATTTCTCATCAACACGACGATCATAACTTTGATGGAGTACCTTGCTTTTTAAATTATGTTGAGATTGATTGCAAATCAATTACTACATATCACGATAACCAAGATGGTAAATTGCGTGGTCAAAATAAAATTCATATTTTAAATGCTGGGGGATATAAAATTGTCCATATGGGCGATATTGGTTGCGACTTGACTTATCAACAAATTCAACAATTAAAAGGTGCAGATTTGATTTTAATACCAATCAATGGTTATTATACTATAGGAGCTAAGCAAGCTTATGAAATTTTTAAACAAGTCCGACCAAAATTGATGGTGCCGATGCATTATTATTATGATAATAAAGGTTATAAGGATGAAAACCAGTTAGATGCGCTATTAAAATTATTTCCATCTGCTATAAAAACAAAGGATAGTAAATTTAATTTAAAAGATTACATTAGCGGTGATTCTAAAATTTTAATTTTAGATTACCAACATTAAGGAGGATCATATGAAAATTTTATTTAAAGACGCTCGAATTTTGACGATGTGTGACGACCAAGACATTTTTAAAGGTGATTTGGTTGTTGAAGATGAAAGAATTATTTATATTGATAAAAAGCCATATTCTGAATCGTGTCAAAAAGTTATCGATTGCCACGGTAATTTATTAATGCCCGGCTTTAAAAATGCTCACGCTCATTCGGCCATGTCTTTTGCTAGAAGTATTTCTGATGATTTGCCTTTACAATCTTGGCTCAATGATTGCATTTTTCCAATGGAAGCAAAAATAGAACCTCAAGACCAATATATTTTAAGTAAAGTTTCTATCGCTGAATATTTAACAAGTGGTATAACTGCCTGTTTTGATATGTATTATAATCCTTTAGAAATGATGAAAGCGTGCCTTGATATAGGTTATAAAGCTGTTTTGCTTGGCACGGTTACAAAATATCGTGAGTCAGTTCAAGAGATGGTCGATGCATATCACACCATCAATTCAAAAAATAATCCACTTGTTAGCTATTGTTTAGGATTTCATGCCGAATACACAGCCCTAGAAGAAATTTTAAAAGAACTCAGTAAGGCTGCTCATCAATTGCATTGTCCAATTTATACACATTCAAGCGAGACATTAAATGAAGTGGAAGGATGTAAACAGCGACATGGAGGATTAACGCCGACCGAATATATGGAAAAATTAGGATTATTTGATTATGGCGGAGGCATTTTTCATGGCGTTGAATTGAGCGATAACGATTTAAAAATTATCAAAAACAGAAATTTATCGATTGTCACTTGCCCAGGCTCCAATAGCAAATTAGCTTCCGGCATAGCTAAAATTGATAAATATCACAAACTGGGTATAAATTTAGCTATTGGCACTGACGGAGCTGGATCAAATAATGGATTAGATTTCTTTTATGAAATGCGTTTAGCTTGCGTTTTACAAAAATTGTTGAACAACGATCCTAGCGCTGGCCAAGCACTGACCATATTAAAAGCGGCTACGGTTGGTGGAGCAAAAGCGATGAATTTAAAAGACTGCGATGTTTTAGCGGTTGGAAAATATGCTGATATTATCATGATTGATTTAACTAGACCAAATATGCAGCCAATTAACAATATTGCTAAAAACATTGTTTATTCAGGTGGCAAAGACGATGTAAAAATGACGATGGTCAATGGGAAAATATTATATATGGATGGTAAATTTTATTTAGATGAGCCCATTGAAAAAATATATGAAAAAGCTCAGCAAATAACAGATCGATTAAAACAATTTAAATAGCGTAAGTGTTTAAGAAAGCTTCCAAAAGTGGGGCATGATAAACATAGGCGTCTTCTTGGTTCCATGTTCCCCATTCAGAAATTTGCTCATTTGGTATTTCCATACCTTCTAAAATGTAAACATCATTTTCTTTTAGCTTATCTAAATAATGCAAATTTTTAACTCTTTCTTCACTATAAAATGATCTTGAAACATAATATGTTCCATCTTGTTTTTGACTGATAGCGTCATTAAAAAACACTGAAGCATCTTTTAATACGCCGCCTTGGTAATATTGATATGTCGGAACATACCCACGGTCATATCCTAAAGGATGATTAGAAGTTTGATTTATATTATGAGCCGTTAAAAAATCGATATAGCTTTGATTTGTGACATCTTTGATGCCGTCTTTAAGCAAGACACCTTCAACTTCTAAATTAACGAGAAACATATCTATTTTAAAAGTTTTATTTTTTGTGTATGAATATAAAAATTTGGGGAAAGAATATTTACAATCACCACATGACTCCCAATAATAGCAAACGATAAATTCTTTTTTATCCAATATTTTTTCATCCAACATCGTATAATCTAAGTAATAATAATTAGGCTTATAACAACGTTCTTCAATTGCCATTTTTAAGGCGGCGGTGCCCTTGAATAAAGGGTCTAAATTAGTCGTTGTATAATCAATTTTTTCTTTTAATTTGCCATCTTTTACAAAGTGGATAGCAGGCCGATCATCAAAAGTTGAAAAACCATAAGTGTCGTTATTATTAAAATCGCTAGATAATATCTTATAAATTAAATAATGTTCTTCCTCGACGACGCGGTTAATAGTGTTGCTAAACGCCGTCCAGCATGAACAAGTTGAATTATCACTATCGTAAGTGACGACAATCATTGATTCTCCATCTAACATTTTGCTAGACAAATCTGAATAATGAATTTTTAATGCTTCTTGAGCATACGTTCCAAATGTTAAAGTGAATTTGCTCGAATCATTATTAGAACAACCATTTAAAGCTATGTTTAGGCTAAAAATACCTAACGATAAAAGTGCGACAATTTTTTTCATGTTTAACATTATATATTCTATATAAAAATTTGACAATAATTCACTTGAAAAAACGATTGAAAATTAACTGCAAAATTTCATGGAAAAATTCAAGAAAAAAACATTGATTTTTTACGAGCAAAAAACACATTGAAATAATCGAGATTTAAAAATAGAAAAATGTAGAATAGTTCTACAATTTCATTAAAAATACTTTTTTTGAAAAAACATGTTAAAAAAAATAGTAAAAAAATTGTTTGAAATTTTGTTAAATTCTTTATATGATTTTTGCGTTATAAATTTTTAAACATGAAAGGGGATTTTGCGATGGATGATTCAGTAAAAATCATATCGTTACAAAACGTTTCAAAAGTGTACGATGGCGTAACGGTTGTCGATGATTTTAATTTGGACGTCACAAAAGGTGAATTTGTCACTTTTTTAGGGCCTTCTGGCTGCGGGAAAACTACCACGTTAAGAATGATTGCGGGGTTTGAAGTTCCCAATGAAGGTCAAATTTTGTTAAATGGGCAGGATATTACTAAACTCCCCCCATATAAAAGACCGGTCAATACCGTCTTTCAACGCTACGCTTTATTTCCGCATCTTGATGTATATGACAATGTAGCATTCGGATTGAAGCTCAAAAAAGTACCTGTCAAGGTGAAAAAAAGAAATGGTGAAGAAGTAATTAAAATGAAAAAATTGTCTTCTAAAGTCATCGATGAAAAAGTAGCAAAAGCTTTAAAAATTGTCGACTTAGAAGAATTGGAAGACCGCGATATTTCCACATTATCTGGAGGTCAACAACAACGCGTGGCTATTGCTCGTGCTATTGTTAATGAGCCAGAAATATTACTTTTGGATGAACCTTTGGGCGCTCTTGATTTAAAGATGAGAAAAGAAATGCAACTTGAATTAAAAGAGATGCATCGAAAATTAGGTATCACTTTTATTTATGTCACTCACGACCAAGAAGAAGCCTTGACTATGTCTGACACTATTGTTGTCATGAAAGCTGGTCAAATCCAACAAGTTGGCACTCCTAGTGATATTTATAATGAACCTGCCAATGCATATGTTGCGAATTTTATTGGTGAATCAAATATTTACAATGCGACGATGATGGGTAAAAAATTGGTAAGATTTTTAGGAACGACATTTAAATGTGTCGACGATTTCCCTACCAATGAAAAAGTCGATGTTGTCGTCAGACCTGAAGATGTTGAATTAAAACGAATCGGTAAAGATAAAAAAATTACACCTGAAATTAAGGAAAAATATGCTGATAAATTAATTGGCATTATTGTTTCTAAAGTTTTTAAAGGCATACATTACGAATATGTAATTATGAAGGGCAAAAACGAAATTGTTGTTCAAGATACAAAAGAATTTAATATCGATGATGTTGTTTTAATGAGCATTGGTCCCGATGAGATTCATATTATGAAAAAAGAACTTACTAAAAACGTCTTCACCGATGCTTGGATTGACAAAAACAATCGTTTGGTCATTTCAGATTGTGTTTTTGAATGCGATTTAACACAATTGCTTCCTGGTTCTTCATTAGATGATGATGGTTATTTAATTTCTAAAGAAGGCAAAAAATATGATTTGAATGACGCTGACGTCATCGCTGAAATTAATTTGGATAAAATTGAGATTTTAGACCACAATCCTGAAAATGATGAAAATAAAGGCGAAATTATTTCTATCGTTTATAAAGGCGACCATTATCAAGTTTTAGTTAGAAGTCAAGAAGAGGAAGACTTCGTTGTTGAAACTGATTATTCATGGAATGAAAACGACATTGTTTCGATAAATGTTTTACCAAAAGACATCAAATTAACTTTAAAAGGATCGATTGATAAATATGAAATCCAATAGTGGGGCAACAACTTTAAAAAAGTTTAGTTTATTTGCTTTAAAAAGAAAAAATCTTTGTATTCCTTATGGTGTATTTTTGGTTTTATTCATCATCATTCCTATTTTATTAATTGTCTTTTATGCTTTTACTGATACAAATGGATATTTCTCTTTTGAATCATTAGTGAACTTTTTCACGACATGGACAAAAATAAATGTATTATTTGTTTCAATATTCATCGCTTTATTAACGACGCTTATTTGTTTGTTAATAGGATATCCTTTAGCTTATTTTTTGGCTGATAAAAAAATTAATAAAAACGCTGTGCTAGTAACATTGTTTATCGCACCTATGTGGATAAACTTCGTCTTGAGAACTGGCGCGACAAGAGATTTGCTGACTTGGTTGGGCATCAATGGCGGGAATCACCCATATTTAGCAACATTAATTGGTATGGTTTACAATTATTTGCCCTTTGTTATTTTGCCATTATACACAACTATGCTTAAATTGGATAAGTCTCAAATCGAAGCAGCAGCTGACTTAGGCGCCAATCCTTTTCAAGTTTTTACAAAATCTATTTTTCCACAAACAATTCCTGGCATTATTTCAGCTGTCTTAATGACATTTATGCCAACAATGTCAAGTTATGTAATTTCCGATTTATTATCGGAAGGAAAAATCACATTGTTTGGCAATTATATTTATTTAGATTTTTCGCAAGCTATGTGGAATGATGGCTCATTCATGGCGTTAATTATGTTGGTCATCGTTGGTATTTCAATGTTTTTAACAAGGGGCGTTGAAAAAGAACAAGGAAGGGGGTCTGGATTATGGTAAAAAAGATTTTTGGTCAAACTTATATTTGGCTCATTTTAATTTTTATGTATTTGCCAGTTTTGATTCTCATTGCTTTTTCTTTTACAAGCGCAACATATGTTGGACAATGGAGTGGCTTCACATTTGATTTGTATTCAGCTTTATTTAAAAATAAAGCGATTATGACTGCATTAGGAAATACAGTTTTATTAGCTTTATCTGCCGCAATTGTATCAACTATTTTAGGAACTAGTGGAGCAATTGGAGCGTTTTATTTAAAAAAAGGCTGGCGCAAGGCTTTTGATAATGTTACTCAAATTCCAATCGTCAATGCCGAAATTGTTATGGCATTATCTCTAACTGTTTTATTTGTGTTCTTACAAGATTATGTTTTCCATACTCAATTATTTTCTTTTTGGACTTTGTTAATTGGGCATTGTGTCTTATGCGTTCCTTTTGTTTATATTTCGGTCAAGCCCAAACTGCAACAAATGGATCCTGCATTATATGAAGCGGCATTAGATTTAGGTTGCACGCCTTCAAGAGCCTTACGAAAGGTGATGATACCTGAAATATTACCTGGTATTTTATCTGGATTCTTGTTAGCAATAACATTATCTTTGGATGATTTTATCATTACTATGTTTACCAAAGAATCAAGTTTTGAAACATTGTCAACATTGATTCAAAAAACGATTAAACGATGGCCAGTTCCACCAGAAATGAGAGCATTAACTACAATTATTTTTGGTTGTGTTGTCATTGCTGTCATTGGTATTACAGCTTATCAATATTATCAAAGCAAACATAAAAAAACACACGCACAAGGGAGGGTTGGTTAATGAATTACAAATCTTTATTATTGATGACTTTATCATTTTCTTTAGCAATTCCTTTTGGCGCTACAAATTATGTAAAAACTGATATAAAGGCACCAAACTATCATAAAAAAGCAATCGATAAATCAAAAATTGATTTAAAAAGTTTAAAAGGCGATAAAGTTTTGCGCTTATTAAACTGGGAAGATTATATCTATTTAAATGATCCGGACAATGGATATTATGAAAAAGATTTAACTGATCAATTCGTCGATTATATTCAAGATGTTTATGGCGTTTCTATTAGTGTTGAATACTCTACTACCGATACAAATGAAACGATGTTAAATGAATTAGCGACAGGAAAAGCTAAATTTGATTTGATTTGCCCTTCTGATTATGGAATTCAAAAATTAATGGCATCTGATTCATTAGTAAAAATTAGCGACAAAATGCTTGATCTAGGATTAAACAATTATCAAGATTATGCTTCGCCAAAATTAATTGAATATTTGGAAAGCATCACTGCTGAAACCAACATCGATGGGAAAGCGGTGCAGCACAAAGTCAGCGATTATGCTGTTGGATACATGTGGGGAACATTAGGGATTATTTTTAATCCAGAGTTTCAATTATACATGGATAGAGATGAAGATTTTTCTCCTTATCAAATGTTAAAAGATATGTCTGATTGGGCGAATTTGTGGAACCCTAAATACTATGGCGGAATATCTATTAAAGATTCGGTTCGCGATACTTATTTTATCGGTTTAGCGGAAGTAGAAAGAGAGCCATTGATTCAATTAGGGAATCAATTTGTTAATCATGAAATTGACGCCAAACAATACAACGAACAGATTTCTCATTTGTTAAATCAATCCGATCCAAAAACCACTGATAAAGTTTTAGAAAAATTGAAAGAATTAAAACAAAATATCTTTGGCTTAGAAGTAGATTCTGGAAAACAAGATATCGTCACAGGTAAGGTTGGTATCAATACCGCATGGAGCGGCGATGCTGTTTATTCTATGGATTTAGCCGATGCGTATAATGATGAAAACGGCATTGAATATGGATTTGGTCTTCATTATGCTGTTCCGACCACTGTCGCAAATATTTGGTTTGATGGTTGGTGCATGCCAAAAGACGATGCAAGAAGTGAAATGCAAGAGACATTAGCTTTGCTATTTTTAGATTTTATCTCTGATCCTATCAATGCTGCTCAAAATACAAATTATATTGGATATACGCCTTTTATTGGCGGTGATTCAATGTTGGATTTAATGAAAGATTGGTACGATGCTCGCACAGATTTAATTTATAATTACGACGAGGAAAACGATGAATGGTATTCATTATTTTATCTAGAAGATGGCGTTTATACAGAAGTGTGGTACGAAGATGTCCATTTTCAAAAAGATAGCGATCCTAATTATGATGATGTTGAATTATATTACGCAATTGAAAATGAGCAAGGCCAATATGGATACGACGAAGAAAATTGCGTTTTGCTAACTTATGATGAGTCCAGCATGGAAGATTGGACTCGCTACGATATTTATCCTTATGTTATGGAGAATAATCAACCATATACATATAATGGTTTACTTATTATTGATCCTGAATGGGATGTTGTCGATTTATCTTACTTTTTTGATGGAACATTAAGTGAATACACTAATTCAAACGACGATAACTTTGATTCTCAATACAACGATATGGTTTTTTATGCATATGACTATTATGCAAAAGATGAAGATGGCAATGTTATCAATGGAGTTGGTCGACAATTTTATTGCCAATTCCCTGATGAAAAAACAATGGATCGTTGTGTCGTTATGGCTGATTTTGGTGCTAACAACACCTATGTTGTCAAAATGTGGGAAGATTTTAAAGCTAATGACATTGAAGTTTGGATGATTGTCGTATTTTGTGTTTTGGTTGGCGGATTATTAACGACTTTCTTATATTTTTATATAAACAAAAAATTAAATAAGCGTTTGAGAAAATTAAGAAGACAAAATAATGATCAACAGATGTAAAAACAAAATATCAAGTAATAAATGAGTGCATAGAAATGCACTCATTTTTGATAGTTGACTTTTCAAATGACTAGATTAGCATTAGCAAAAGTATTTATTTTTTTAAAAACTATATGATATAAAAAAAGTAGCAAAAGTCTCATTATAAAAACATATTATGAATTATTTGGAGTGCGTAAAATATGAAATTTACATTGATATTTAATTTTATCCGCCATATTTCAAAAATGGGTTCTGCTTCAGGAAAAATGCGAATTGTCTATGCCTTTGCCAATATTTTAATCATGGGTTTGGCTGTCTTTTTTGCCGTTTGTGTCAAATGGTGTTGGGACATAATGATGGAAACTTCATTCATCGGTGGATTGTTAGGATTAATTTTGTGTGTTGGAATTACTATTATTGCGTTTTTGCAGGGTTTTGTCGCCCAAATTGCTTTAGTTATCATCGCTGGAATTGGGATTGCTAATCCTCAAGAGCGCGGTGGAAATATTGTGGCATTTATCATTGCTTTATTAACTTCTATTGGTTTAGTCATTGTTGGAATTATCTTATTAAACATTTTGTAATAATTAATGAGATTTTATGAAAAAGATTGTAATTTTTATTTTAACATCTTCATTGACCGCTCTGCTTTGTGCGATGATGTCTAGCTGCGGAGGAACCAAAATCTTATCGTTACGATACTACCTTTACTTATACAGGCGAAACATTGCCGTTGGAATGGAATAAAAGTATGGGTACAGTGTGGTTTGAAACAGATAGCCATAAAGAAAGTGTCAAGCAATTATTAATTAAACATTGGAACGAAGTCGATTGGGAAATAACAAAAAATTATTGAAATGAATTGATGGTTTCTCTTGGCAAAAATAATGATGTCACTCAAGGAATTAATGATAAAACTACATCTAGCGTCGATGAATTTATCAACTATTTTAATCTTATTGGAAATAATTTTTATTCTGAATTAAAAGATGTTTCTATCACTGTGGGAAGTAAAAGTGAAAAAGTAGATGTCGCTTTGCATGTTCCAAATAAATCAGATGTAACATATGAATGCTATTCTCTTGGAGAAAATGCTGTCGGAAAAGAATATCCTAACGATTTTGGTATATCACAAATTTCATTTTCGACCGCTAAAATAGCTGAATATGATGCACTATATTTTTCTGTGCCATCGCAAGATTTTGGTGCTGATACAACCGAACCTACCGTCGCATATCCTATTGAATTAAATTTGTTTGATAACAATCAAAACGGTTTAGTATCATTAAGATTTACTCCTGAAATGATTGTTTCATAATTGAAACTAAACATTTTATTTATTGATATATTTTGTTTATTTTTTGTTTGCTTTTTAATAAATAAATGTTGTTAATTTTTTTGAATAATGATAGTATAAATACCGCTTGTATGGTTCCTTAGCCAAGCTGGTAAGGCAATTGACTGCAACTCAATGATCATCGGTTCAAATCCGGTAGGAACCTCCAAGTAAAAAAAACTTGAAGTATATAACAATTTGTTATATATTATACAAGCACCCTTAGTTGCGCCTATAGCTCAATTGGATAGAGTATCAGACTACGAATCTGAGGGTTACAGGTTCGAGTCCTGTTAGGCGCGCCATAAGTAAGTCGGGATGTAGCACAGCTTGGTAGTGCATCTGCTTTGGGAGCAGAGGGTCACAGGTTCGAATCCTGCCATCCCGACCATTTTTTAAAGTAATGGGGCTATAGCTCAGCTGGGAGAGCACCTGATTTGCATTCAGGGGGTCGAGAGTTCGAATCTCTTTAGCTCCACCATAGAGATGGCTGTGTAGCTCAGTTGGTAGAGCGTTCGGTTCATACCCGATTGGTCGAGGGTCCGAGTCCCCCCGCAGCCACCAAAATAGATTTTATCCATTGTGACATAAATTGGACCGTTAGCTCAATGGTTAGAGCTACCGGCTCATAACCGGTTGGTTCCGGGTTCAAGTCCTGGACGGTCCACCAATTGGAGATGTACCCAAGTGGTTGAAGGGGTTGGTCTTGAAAACCGATAGGGGTGAATAGCCCGCTAGAGTTCGAATCTCTACATCTCCGCCAAATTGTACAATATTGCTTTGATGTAAAATCAAGGCTTTTTTATTTATGAATAAAGATTATTTTATTGGTTGTATAACAATTGTTAAATTAATTATAATAAACATATAAATAGGAATTTTAATTATGATTATTGACTCGTTTGATAATTCTAAGCCGATTATTGAACCTTGCATGTTTTATGGTGAACAAAAACATATTATTAAAATATGTTTAATTATATTTTCATCATCGATTTTTGATTACATTTTAAAAACTTTTAAATGCGAAGTAATCGGAGAAGTAAGATCTTGTAATGGGACGACATATATTTATGCTTTTATTCACAATGATAAAAAAATTGGTTTTTATTTATCTCCAATAGGAGCCGCGGTATGCGCGACTTATGTAATAGAAGTCAATTGGGCAACCGGAGCTGAAAAATTTATCATGTTTGGTTCTGCGGGTTCTTTAGATAAGCAAAAAACTATTGGTAAATACATTATTCCTTGTTCGGCATACCGCGATGAAGGGATATCTTATCATTATATGAAGCCTTCTGATTATGTGGACATCAAAAATTATAAAAAAGTGGCAAAAGTTTTTGATGATTTAAATATTCCGTATGTCATTTCAAAAACATGGACAACTGATGCATTTTTTCATGAGACTATCAATAGTTTAAAAAAACGCAAAGCAGAAGGGTGCTTAACTGTTGAAATGGAAGTTGCTGGCGTGCAAGCGGTGTGCAATTATTATGGATTGGAATTATATAATTTTTTACAAACCGGCGATGTTTTATCTATTGATAATTATGAATTCAATAAGTTGCATGACGCTAATCACGATTTAGATAAATTTTATATCGCATTAAAACTTGCTGAAAAAATTTAATTAATCTTTTATATTTTTTTAGTTTTGCTACAATTAAATAAGATAGAAGGCATAGATAATTTTTTTCATATAGGTGGTGAGTGTATGAATCATTTGTTGAAACCTGGACCTTTGTTGGATGACAAAGGTTATGTCAGCGAAGCTGGCTATCATTTTAATTTGGTAAAAGAATATAATCGAAAAGCGATTAAAACATCATTGTTGACCATTAAAGAATGGGATTATTATTACATTGGTGACGAAAAATGCGGCCTAGCTTTAACTATCGCTGATAATGGCTACATGGGATTATGCGGCTTTTCAATCATGGATTTCGTCAATAAAAAATTTATTAATCGTTCTAAAATGTTTTGGTTTCCATTAGGAAGAACCAATATGCCAACAACTAGCGTAACTGGAGATGCATATAAAAAAGGCAGCAACTATGAATTTCATTTTAAAAATGACAATGGGAATCGTCATTTAATTGCTAAAATGGATGTTGACGGAAAACATTTTGAAGCGAATATTAAATTGAATTTAACCACGCCGCATTCTATGGTCATCGTCACTCCTTTTTATCAAAAAAGAAGATTTTATTATAACCAAAAAATAAATTTGTTATTAGGTGATGGAATTGTTAAATTTGGAAATTTTAAATATGAGTTCAAACATAAATTTGGAGTGTTAGATTGGGGAAGAGGTGTTTGGGCATATAAAAATACTTGGTATTGGGCTTCAGCTTCTGGAGAATATCAAACTCATCTAATTGGATTTAATTTAGGTTATGGTTTTGGAAATACATCCAACGCGAGTGAAAATATGCTTTTTTATGATCAAGAAGTTTATAAATTAGACGATGTTAAGTTTAATATTCCTTTAAACGAAAAAGGTAAAGAAGAGTATTTAAAGCCTTGGACTTTTACTTCTTCTAGCGGCGATATAAATTTAGTATTTGAACCTGTGTTAAATCGACAAGATCACATCGAATTATTAATACTTGGTTCTCATTCTAATCAAGTGTTTGGCAAATATTCTGGCGTTTTTAAATTAAAAGATAAAACAATCCATTTTGAAAACATTTATGGATTTGCTGAAAAAGTTAAAAATCGTTGGTAAAATAATTTATTATTTATAGTGTATATTATTATTAAAAGTGGTAGCATTTTGTTAGTGAGGTTATATGCCTAATTGTCGTAACTGCGGTTCAAGATTATCAAGATTTGATAAGGACATGTGTCCAATATGTGGGGCAAAAGACCCATTTTTAGGCATGACTACCGAAACAAGCGAAATCACGACAGAAATCGATGCTGTAAGCGAGATTAAAGATTATAAAAGAAAATCTAAAAAAATAGCGATGGCGTTGTCAATTTTAATCGGTTGGACTGGATTGCCATTTTATTATTTAAAATACATTATGACTGGTATTTTATGGATGGTAGTTAATATCTTGTGTCTTGTCACTATTTTTTGTGCGATATATTTTGGAGTTCACTTAGATTTACTTATTAGCATTTTAATTCCAGTTGGTGTTATTTATTTGGCTAATATTATTTTAGGGATTATCATCGTTGCAAAAAGTGATTTTAAAGATGGCAGCGGGGAGTTTTTAAAATAATGCAAAGATACTTTGCTAAATCAATTAATGATGGTATCGCTTATTTTAACGATGATGATAGCCATCATCTTTTAAATGTGATGCGCGCTAAAATTGATGAACGAATTGAAGTGGCATTTCAAAACGAATTATATTTGGGACAAATCATTTGTTTAAAGCCTTTACAAGTTAAAATTATTTCTAAATTAGATGATGAAAGCGAATTAAAAAACGATGTGACTTTATTTTATTGTCTAGTCAAAGGTGATAAATTGGATTTGGTTATACAAAAAGCGACAGAGTTAGGAGTTAAACACATTGTTTTATTAACTTCTAAAAGAACGATTGTCGATTTTAAAAAAGATGATATCAACAAAAAATTAAAAAGATATCAGCAAATAATTTTAAATGCCGCCCAACAATCACATCGTTTATGTATTCCCACTATTGAAGGGGTGTATAAATTGGATAAAATCGATAAAACTATGCTAAAACGACATAATTTTATCGCTTTTGAAAAACAAAAAGGACAAACTAAGCATACTTTAGATTTGTTTAATGATATAAAGCCAAATGAGTCGGTTTCTATTTTAATTGGTCCTGAAGGTGGATTTGAAGACGAAGAAGTTGAATTGATGAATAGATTAGGTTTTGTTAATATTTCTTTAGGATCAAGAATTTTAAGAAGCGAGACTGCTGCGATTGCTTGTCTTGGACAACTTGGTCTAATATTGGAGAGCAAACAATGACGATTTATCAAACGTTGCAAAAATATAAAAAAAGACGCCCTTTATTTGAAAACAGTGAAGAATTTTCTTTTTTTGTTAAGAATCGCGAATTATTGCGTCATGTACCGCGGTTTGAATTTTTATCAAATACGGAAGATGACGAATTTAATATCATTAGAGCAAATATTATTATCAATTCATACTTTAATAAAAAGACAATTGAAACTGAAATTTCTAACTTATCAAATGAATATGATTTAAACAAATTAGAAAAAGGTCGCCTTTTAAATATTTTAAAAGAAAGATTGTCTGATTTGCCATACATGATATATAACAATAGCAAAATTTATGTTCCTATTTTTTCTTTACCTGTCAATTTGATTTATAGCAAAGACCCAGAGAAATTATTAACTTATCCTTATTCACTTTTAAAAAGCGATTATTATGAAAGCGTCATCGACCCTTTCGATGTTTATGGTCCGTCTTTATTTGATTCTTATTTTACGCGTTTGGTCAATGTTTGTGATAATGGCAAAGAAGTTGGATTTTTTAACTACGACACTAATACGATATACATTGTCAATTGCCAAGGGAGGTTGGATGTTAAAATTGTCTTATTTGATAAATACATTAAGCATCCAATGACAAATCATATGCTTGAAAGACTAAGGCCAGTCGTGGAAGCATATTTTAACAATAATCGTCAACAATTTGTCGATGCACTATATGATAATAATTTTATTTCTTTGAAAATGCATTCGATGCTATGTCAGGATAATAACAAATGATTGAAAATACCTTTTATATTTATACATTGGGTTGCAAGGTCAACGCTTATGAATCTAACGCAATAAAAAAACAGATGTTAAATAATGGGTTTATTTATGATGAAAATGACCCAGAAATTTTTATTATCAACACATGTTCTGTCACCTCAACTGCTGATCAAAAATCCAGACAACATATTAGAAGTTTTAAACAAAAACATCCTCAATCCATTGTTGTGGCTATGGGATGTTATGCACAAAAATCTCATAAGTTTATTTTTGAAGAATTAAAAGCGGATATTGTTATTGGAAACACTAATAAAAATCGTGTTCCTGAATTAATTAAACAATTTAAAAGCAATCGTCAACCATTAAATTTAGTCGATGTTGATACTTTAAATTTTAAATATGAAGAAATATGTCAAACCGCCTATAGCGAAAATGTGCGCGCGTATTTAAAAATTCAAGATGGATGTTCAAATTTTTGTTCTTATTGTCTAATTCCTTACGTCAGAGGAAAGATGAGATCCCGTCAATTTTTACAAATTGTAAAAGAGGCAAACGAAATCGTTAATCAAGGTTTTAAAGAAATTGTAGTAAGTGGAATTCATATCGGTGGATATGGCAAAGATTTAAAAGATAAATCGTTTTATGATGTCATTTTAGCTTTGAGCCAAATTGAAGGTTTAAAAAGAATAACCATATCTTCTATTGAAGCAAGTGAAATTGATGATAATCTAATTGAATTATATAAAAAGGCACCCAATTTAGCCCACCATATCCATATTCCATTGCAAAGTGGAAGCGCTCATATTTTAAAAGCGATGAATCGCCATTATGATAAAAAAGAATTTTTAAAAAAGATTAATTCGCTTAAACAATCTTGCCCTGATATTGCAATAACTACCGATGTCATTGTCGGATTTCCTGATGAGAGCGATGATGATTTTAATGAGACAATTGAATTTATTAAGCAAGCTGGCTTTGCTCAACTCCATGTTTTTCCTTATTCAATCAGAGAAGGAACAAAAGCAGCTAAATTAAACAATCAAATCGATTCTAAAATAAAAAAAGAAAGAGCGAGAATATTAAGAGAACTATCTGACAATTTATATCGTGATTTTATCAATAGGTTTAAAGGGCAAAATGTCGATGTGTTAATCGAATCATATGATGAAAAAACAAATATGGTTAAAGGTCATACATCAAATTATATTGATGTTTCCTTTAAAGGAAACAAAGATATGATTAATCAAATTATAACAGTTAAATTATAATAAAAATAATAAGAACCATTCTTTATAATTTCAATTTTTTTAGAACTTGTCTAAAAATATTTGACATTTTTTATGCACTTTCATATAATATGACACGTATTTGAATTAAAGGAGGAATAAATATGGCAGTCCCATTCCGTCGTACATCAAAAAGAACCAAAAGATTAAGAAGAACACATTTTAAATTAAATGTAACTGGCTTAGTTACTTGTCCAAACTGCGGAAATATGATCAAATCTCACCGCGTTTGCCCACATTGTGGTTATTATGATGGCAAGCAAGTCTTGGTCAATGGTAAATATCAAACTGTTGCTGAAGTTAAAAAACAAGAAGCTAGCGGTAAAAAATCTACTCGCAAAAAAACTACCAAAAAAGTTGAAGAAGCTTCTGAAAATAAATAGCCGTTTTAAACGGTTATTTTTTTTGTTAAAATAAACTTTGGAGGCAATTTATGGAAAAATTAAATAAATACATTGATCACACTATTTTAAAAGCCGATGCAATGCCGGCTGATATTGAAAAATTATGTGCAGAAGCAAAACAATATGATTTCATGTCAGTATGCGTTAATCCAGCATATGTACCTTTGGCTTATAATTTATTAAAAGATAGCGACGTTAAGGTTTGTACTGTTATTGGTTTTCCTTTAGGAATGAATTTGCCAAATACCAAAGCTGACGAAGCTAGTTTATGTATTAAAATGGGCGCGACAGAAATTGATATGGTCATCAATGTTGGCATGTTAAAGGCTGGCAATGATAAATATGTTGAAGATGAAATCCGTTTAGTCAAACACGCCTGTGGCGATATCTTATTAAAAGTTATTATCGAAACTTGTTTATTAACTGATGATGAAAAAATAAGAGCGTGCATCGCTAGTAAAAATGCAGGAGCGGATTATGTAAAAACTTCTACCGGCTTTTCAAAAGGTGGTGCAACCACTCATGATGTAGCATTGATGAGAAAAACGGTCGGAACATCTATGGGAGTTAAAGCTAGTGGTGGTATCCATTCTTATGAAGAGGCTAAAGCCATGATTGACGCTGGTGCATCTCGTATTGGTGCTTCAAGCGGCATCAAAATTATGGAAGGTAAATAAATTCTTGTATTTGCTATATAGTTTCTATATAATTAACATTGCGATTTAAGTAAGGAGGTGGATATCGATGCCAAAAACAGTAGTTCGCGAGGGTGAATCCTTAGATGAAGCTTTACGTAGATTCAAACGTCAAGTTAATAAGGCAGGTACCATCCAAGAGACTCGCAAAAGAGAGTTCTACTTAAAACCGGGTTTAAAACGTAAATTGAAATCGGAAAACGCCCGTCGTAAAAATCGTAAATAATATTAGGCCGTAAATACGGCCTTGACATCGCGGAGTAGAGCAGTTCGGTAGCTCGTCGGGCCCATAACCCGGAGGTCGGAGGTTCAAATCCTCCCTCCGCAACCAGTCTAATTAAATTAGCATTTTCTCAAATGAAAATGCTTTTTTAATGATTTTGAAGTGCAAATAATAGGTATTTTATAATGTTAGCTATTTGTTTGCGTTATTTAAAAGTGCAATTTATTGATATTTTGCACTTTGGAATTGCACATTGGAATATGCTTTATTATAATAAAGCCATGAATAAAAAATATTCAAATAAATACTTAATATATACTGGTATCGGTCTCCAAGATGTTGATAATCTTACAAACTCATCCTATTTTTTAAATGAGACATCAAGATACATAAAAAAAGAGATAACTCTTGAAGAACTAGATCAACTTATAACTTCGTATTATCAAAATAAATCAAATGAACAAACTCGTAGCGAAGAAGCCGACAAAGTTGCAACGAGAATTGCAAAAATCATATCCGAAGATTCATTTACTTTTTCTATAGGGCAATTATTGACTATCCATAAGTTTTTGTTTGAAGGAATTTTAAAAAGACCAGGCGAATTAAGAACATATAATTTTTCAAAAAAAGAATGGGTGTTGAATGGTGCGTCTGTGACTTATGGCGATTATCGTGAATTAGGAACGATACTTCAATACGATTTTGAACAAGAAAAAAGATTTCGCTATTCGTTATTAACTATTGATGAAACAATTGAACATCTTGCATTATTTATTGCTAATTTGTGGCAAATACATATTTTTGAAGAGGGTAATACTCGTGCAGTGGCGGTGTTTTTTATTAAATATTTACGAAGTTTAGGTTTTGATGTAACTAACGATACTTTTGCAAAAAATGCATGGTATTTTCGAAATTCTCTAGTGCGCGCTAATTACACCAATATTTCAAATGGCATATATGAAGATCGTTCTTTTTTAATTAAATTTTTAAAAAATTTATTACTACATGAGAAAAATGAATTAAAAAATAAAGAGCTACATGTTTCTTTTATTTTAAATAATAGCGATTCTAAGAAATCAAAAATCATATCTTTAATCAAAAATAATCCATATATCAAAAGCAATGAATTGGCAAAAGAGTTAAATGTCTCCTTACGAACAATTAGAAATATTACAAAAGCAATGGTAAATCAAAATATTATTAAAAGAGTCAATGGCAAAAGATACGGTCATTGGAAAATTATTAATAAGGAATAAAAATTAATCATTAAAATCAGTTAAAAAATAGGCGCAATATAAATTTATCGACTTTGTCTTTCTTTACAAGATATATTTCTTCAACTAAAATATTATTACTATGATAGTTACAATTGTATGCGATGTTTTAGGTGAGCCCAATAATGGTACGTCAATCGCAGCGTATAACCTCATCAATTCTTTAAAAGCAAAAGGTCACACAGTTAAAATTTTATGTCCAGATGAAGTTAGAAAAGGCGAACCAGGTTTTTATGTTTTGCCTCATTTATCATTCGGTGTTTTTAATAAATATGTTGCTAAAAACGGCGTTTCATTAGCAAAATACGACAAAGAGACGGTTAAAGCCGCATGTGATGGTAGCGATGTGATTCATGTCATGATGCCTTTTAGTGCTGGTCATATGGCAGCGGTGTATGCTCACGAACATCACATTCCTTTATCAGCAGGATTTCATGTTCAAGCCGAGAACATTACTTCGCATATATTTGCTATGAATTCTAAAAAAATAAATGCATATACTTATAAAAGATTAAATAAATCTGTATATCAATACGTTGATTCCATCCATTATCCTACTCAATTTATTTGCGATTATGTTAAAAAATTTGGAATTAAAGCTAAAAGCGAATACGTCATTTCAAATGGTGTCAACAAAGTTTTTCATAAGCAACCAGCTAACAAGCCAAAAGCATATGAAAATCGATTTGTTATTTTGATGTCTGGTCGATATTCTAAAGAGAAAAATCAAAAGATGTTAATCAACGCAGTAGCAAAATCAAAGTATAATTCAAAAATTCAACTAATTTTTGCTGGCGATGGACCAAGGAAAAAGAGTTTGTTTTTATTAGCGGAAAGAAAACTAATTAATAGACCATTATTTACACTATGCAATCGCGAAAAATTAGTAGAAATTATTAATTACTCAGATTTATATGTTCATACTTCTCAAATTGAAATTGAAGCAATTTCATGCTTAGAAGCTCTGTGTTGTGGGCTAGTACCTTTAATTTCCGATTCGCCAAGAAGCGCTACATCAAAATTTGCTTTAGTCAATAAATCTAGATTCAAATACAATAGTGTCAAAGATTTAACAAACAAAATCAATTGGTGGATTGAACATCCAAAAGAAAAAGAAAAAGCATCGCAGCTATATATTGATTTTGCTAAACAATTCGATTTTGATTTATGTATGGATCGCATGGAGAAAATGTTATTAGAAGTCGTTGAAAAATATGGCCAAAAGAAACAAAATTAAATATTATTATCGCGATGAAATCAATGATGATTTCGCTACATTGCAAATAAAATCAAAACAGATTAATAGCGATTTTAACTATGTTAATAAACATAAATTATATTGGTTATTTGTCCATATAGCACGTTTAACTTTTATCATTCCTTTTTTAAACATACTTTCTAAAATCGTCTATCGAACAAAAGTGAAAAATAAACAAGTGCTGAAAAGGGTTAAAAAAACTGGTTATTTTTTATATTCAAATCACACTAGCAGTTTTGATCCAATTAATCATGTATGTTTGGTAAATCAAAGTAAATATAGCGCCATAATCGCTTCACTTGAAACTTTTTCAATAAAAGGATTAAAAGAAGTGGTGCATTTTTTAGGCGCGATTCCCATCCCTGTTTCTCCAAAGATGTATCGCAATTTCCATGAAGCGCTGCATCATCATATTAACCATAAACATAAAATTATCATTTATCCTGAAGCACATATTTGGCCCTTTTATAATGACATTCGGCCTTTTAAATCAGTATCTTTTCGCTATCCTGTTGAATTTAATGCTCCAATTATTGTTGCGACTACCATTTATAAAAAAAGAAGATTTGCTAAAAAGCCGAAAATGGAAATATATTTAGATGGACCATTTTATAAAAATAATAATCTAATGTTTAAAGAACAAATTGATAATTTAAGAAATATTGCTTATGAAACTATGAAAAAAAGAATTAATCAGTTTGGAAGTTATGCGACATATGAATATATTAAAATTAAAGACGATTGATTTTAAGCATCTCACTTTTAATTTAATTAATTAAATAGTATGATAATTATTACTAGGAGGATATTACCAATGAATCTAAAAGGAACAAAAACTGAAAAAAACTTAATGGAGGCTTTTGCTGGAGAATCACAGGCAAGAAATAAATATACCTATTTTGCCTCAAAAGCTAAAAAAGAAGGTTATGAACAAATCGCTGCTTTATTTTTAGAAACAGCTGAAAACGAAAAAGAACACGCAAAAATGTGGTTTAAATTACTTCAACCTAATGGAGAAGTGGGAACAACTGCAGAAAATTTGTTAGCCGCTGCTCAAGGTGAAAATTATGAACACACTGATATGTATAAAAGAATGGCTGAAGAAGCTGATGAAGAAGGTTTTAAAGAAATCGCTCGTCAATTCCGTGCCGTCGCTGCTGTTGAAGCCAAACACGAAGAACGCTATCTTAAATTATTAGAAAGAGTAAAAGATGGCAAAGTCTTCATCAGCGATGATGTGGTAGTTTGGAAATGCCGCAATTGCGGACATATTCATGTTGGTAAAACCGCTCCAACAATTTGTCCAACTTGTGCTCATCCACAAGCATATTTTGAACGCTTAGCTGAAAATTATTAGTCCTAAACTCAGTTTTTTTAAGAGTCTTCCAATTAGCGAAGACTCTTTTTTTCTTTTTAAAAATATTGCTTGATTTTTTTTATCATATCATAGATAATAATAACGCTGAATTCAGCAAAAAGTACGGATCATTGGTGTAGCGGTTAACATGTCTCCCTGTCACGGAGAAGACCACGGGTTCGATTCCCGTATGATCCGCCATTTTTTATTAAATGGCCCGGTAGCTCAGTTGGTAGAGCAAAGGACTGAAAATCCTTGTGTCGCCGGTTCAATCCCGGCTTGGGCCACCATTTAAAAATGAAACATTTTGTCGACATGGCAAAATGTTTTTTGTTAATTTGAAATCATTAATGTATATTTTTTCTTTTTGTGTCATAATTAAATCAAGTTATGAACTAACTCAATTTTTTAAAAGATAGGAGATTTTTTATGAAAATTGCAGCGTTTATTTTTTGTTTATTGAGCACCATCGCATATGGATGGCTACTAATTCCTTTAATTTGGTGCATCCCCATGACTATTAAGGTGTATAAAGCTTATAAAGGAGAAGTAACTTTAAGCGTTGGTTTTAAAGTTTGCACATTATTATTTGTTAGTCTTATTGGTGGAATTTTATTGCTTTGCGATAAGGATTAATATCAATTTAGGATTTAAATATGTGTACCGCATTAACGTTTTTTAAACAAAATCGGATGTATTTTGGCAGAAACTTAGATTTAGAGTATTCTTTTAATGAAAAAGTTGTGGTTACTCCTAGATGCTACCGATTTAATTTTAAAAATGGTCTTATATTTAAAAATAAATATGCGATGATTGGCATGGCTAGCGTCATTAATAATTATCCTTTATACGCTGAAGCAATCAACGAAAAAGGTTTATGTTTAGCTGGTTTAAATTTTCCTAATAATGCTAAATATTATCATAGCGATAATTTGACTAAAAATATGATTGCACCATATGAACTATTTCCATTTATATTAGGGCAATGCCAAAACCTTGATGAAGTTAAAAAAATAATTAAAGATTTAACAATTGTCGATATCCCATTTTCAAAAGAAATACCAAACACGACTTTGCATTGGATGATATCAGATCAAAACGATAAAAGTATTGTAATAGAATGTATTCAAGGAGTAATGCAGATAAATGAAAATCCTTTTGGAGTTTTAACAAATAATCCGCCATTTGCGTTTCATAAAGAAAATGTAAGACAATACCTGCATTTGTCTAATAAAAATCCTGATTCATTACTAATCCATGATTATGAAATAACTAATTTTTGCGAAGGATTAGGAGGAATTGGTCTTCCTGGTGATTTTTCTTCGCCTTCAAGATTTATTAAAGCATTTTATTTAAAATATTTTTCTCAATGCAGCGATGATGAATTATCATGCGTAAGCCAAGTTTTTCATATTCTTGATAGCGTAGCGATGGTAAGCGGTGCAGTTTTAAGCCACGACAATAAAAACGATATTACTCGATATTCATGCGTTATGACTTTAAATGGCTATTATTATAAAACATACTTCAATAATCAAATTACAAAAATAGAATTAGATGAAATCAAAATGAGCAGCAAAGAGTTATTCATCCATTCTTTATCGACCGCTCAAAATATTTTAAAAATTTAATTTGTACATAAAACATTAATAGCAGTTTAATTTATGCTATTATAAAACTATGAAAAAAATTAACGAAAATTATTTTATTAATCCAAATCAAAATCTTAATGCAACTTCCATCGACCACATTTTAGAAAAAGATGAGAAAATTTTATGGAGAGGAAAACCATTAAGAAAATCATTTATATTGAATTCTTTTCTTAAATTTTTACCATTTGGTTTAATATGGCTATGTTTTGATGCTGGATTTATTGCTTTTATGGTCATTTCATTTCCTGAAATGCCACCTTTTATGATTGCTTTTTTATGCGTATTTTTTGCGTTTCATTTAATTCCTGTGTGGATATGGGTTTTTTCTACTATATCTGCTAGTAAGCGACAAAAAATTGAAGAATATGCTTTTACTGACAAAAGAATATTAGTCAAAAAAGGATTTATTGGCAGCAACATTATCAGTTTGTATTATTCATCGTTAACTAGTGTCAATTTAAAAATTGGAATAGTTGAAAAAATGTGCAAGGTTGGGGATATTTATATTGTCGCTAATGATCAAAAAGTGGTTTTAGAAGACATTTTAGACCCAAGTTTTATTTGCGGCAAACTTCAACAAATTGCTCACGATATTAAGACAGACGTTTATTTTCCAAATGCTCTTAGGCCAAAAGAAAACCAAGGATATCAAACTGAATATAAAGGTGTCTCCATTGATACTAAATCAAATAATAATAAATAAATTTATTTTCTTGGTTTAATTTGTTTTTGCAAACATAAGTCAATATAATTAAAATATGGCATATCTTTTTAAATATTTAAAAAACTATAAAAATATTTCTTTTCAAAAAGAAAAATTCAATAATATTGACGCTTTGATTTTAACAGCGATTGTTTATTTGCCATTGCCTCGAGTTCCTAAGCCAGGCTTTAGAAAAAAAGATCGATTATTAGCCTTATTAAACGAATTTATTGATCATCCTACAGCTTATAAAAAATGTGTGATGCCTAATACTGATTTAAAATTTGCAAGGACCGTTAAAGATTCTAAACGTTTTAATTCTCTAGAATTGTATCATTATTTTGAAGATATTGATGAATATCGACAAACTCAATTTAAAGCTCTAACTTTTATCAATCAGGAACGAAGCGGCATCTTTGTTGCTTATTGTGGTACTGATACGACTTTGGTTGGTTGGAAAGAAGATTTTGATTTAGCATATCAAAAAGAAACTAGAGCTCAAAATAGCGCGGTGGAATATTTAGAAAAAATCGCCAAAGATTTTCCTAATATGAAAATATTAGTTGGCGGACATTCCAAAGGTGGAAATTTAGCGATGCATGCTGCTAGTTTTTGTCATACAGACATTCAAAATCGCATCGTAAATGTTTACAATTTTGATGGTCCTGGTTTTTTGCCATTTTCAATCCATGCGAGTGGATATCAAAAAATTAAAAATAGAATAACGACTTATATACCACCTTATTCAATTGTTGGCATATTATTTGAACATCAAGAGAAGTTTAAAATTGTTAAAGCTAATGGTGGGTTATTGTTACAGCATTCATTTTATTATTGGCAAGTTGATGGGACCGATTTTGTTTATACGAATCAAATTTCTAAAATTTCTATTCGCGTCAATATCGCAATTAGAGACGCTTTGATGCATTTAAGCGAAAACGAAATCAAACTGTTTTGTGGTAATGTTTATGAACTATTCACGGCTTCAGGAATGAAAACTACGCATGAAGTTTTTCGCGATTTGTGGCGTTCTTTTAGTTATGCTTCTTCGCGCTTTAATCAAATGAGCACGGCCCAACAAGACAATTTAACTAAGATTTTTAAAAGATTATTCTTTTCATTTTTTAGACCATTGAATGCTCAAGAAATTCAACACAAAAACGATTTATTAAAGAAAATAAAAAGTGGCAAATAATTGTTTTTAATTACATAGTAAGATAAAATAAACAACATGGAAAAGTTAGATAAAAAGTGCAGTTTAGCAACATATGAAAGATATATTGAAGAATATTCATATTTTGGATGGGAAGTTGCTAATTTAAATAAAGACGAAGAATATACTTACATTCAATTTCAAAGAGATCCAAATCTTAAAAATTATAATCGCTTAAAGCAGCTGGAACAAGAATGGTTTAGCTTTGATTATCCGCCTTTATGGCCTTTGATTTTATTAACTATTTTATCATTTGCGTGTCTGACTGGATTATTAGTGACATGGATGGTCACACCAAAAGAAGATTTTAATTTGTCTTTGTATTTATTGAGCATGGGACTCCCTGGCCTAATTTTTTCTATTTTAAGTTTTTTGTATTTGTGGTATCGAGTTAAAAAAATGAAAAAAGTTTTAGACGAAGGTCCGATATTGAGAGCAAAAATCAAAAAAGAAGCACTGGAGCTTTTAAATGATGGAAACAAAAACGATTAAAATTGCAAGTGGTAAAGTGGAAGAAGTAAAAAAAGTTTACTATCGTTTCGGCTGGATTTTACAAGACGAAAATATTTTAAGTGACACTTCAACATTAGTGTTTTCTCGCTTTGATTGTCCAAACATTAATAAAGTTAAAAAATTAGAAAAACAATATTATCGTGTTTTAAAAAAAGTGCCGCTTGCTGGTTTGATTTTAACAGGATTAGGCATCGTTGGTATCATAATTGGATGGTCGTTATACAAAATAGAACCAATTGCCACAATTTGTTTATATAGCATTTTCACATTTATTTTAGTCATTGGTGCTTTCATGTTGATTTCCTTTTTAATTATTTTAATTAGAAGGCAAAAAATCATTGATCGAATTTTTAAAGAATGTCAAACTTATGTCGATACTTCATCTATTGAATTGCCGACAAGTGAAAACACAATCAATGATGGAAATGTCATCTTGTGATGATATTTTACAATTTATACTTTAAATTTTTAATTTAATAACTTATTATGTAGGCATGGAAAATAAAGGTATTCTTCTCCCTGTCGCATCGTTGCCAGGCCATCATGGCATCGGTGATTTTGGAGACTCAGCTTATTCATTTATTAGATGGTTAGAACAAAAAGGATTTAAATATTGGCAAATTTTGCCAATCAATCCATTAGGTCCTGGTTGGTCACCATACATGACCACTTGTTCTGAAGCAATAGAAACAAGATACATTTGCTTAGATTATTTAAAAAAAGAAGGTATGCTTGATGAAGTCAAACCATACCGCGATAACGCTTCTAAAATCAATTATGTCGGTGTAGGTAAATACAAAGAAAAATATCTTCATCGCGCTTTTAGACATTGGATTAAAAATCATCCTGATGGTTTAAAAGGATTTATAAAAAAACAACCTTGGGTAGTAAAATACGCTATTTTTAATGTCTTTTATCAAATAAATAATGGTGCTGGATGGAATACTTGGCCCGATGATCATAAATTTTATTTAGAAAATCATAAAGTTAACGAATATCCAAAACAATACAAAAATAAAATTGAATATTTGATTTTTTGTCAAATGATTGCTTATAAACAATGGTTTAAAATCCGCAATTATGCACATAAACATGGCATTAAAATAATTGGAGATATTCCATTTTATGTTGGATATACTTCTGTTGATTGTTGGGCAAATAAGGATGTTTTTGATTTTGATGAAAATTATAATCCTAAGACTGTGGCAGGTTGTCCTCCGGATGGATTCAGCGAGGATGGTCAATATTGGGGTAATCCGTGCTTTAATTTTAACAAGATGAAAGAAAACGATTATGAATTTTATGTCAATCGTTTAGGCGCGGTTGGTCAAATTTGCGATATTATTCGCCTTGACCATTTTAGAGCATTTGATGCTTATTATGCTATTCCTTATGGAAGAAGTGATGCACGTGTTGGCGAATGGATTGATGGACCTTCATATGGTTTATTCAATGCTTTTTTCAAAAAGTATCCTAATACTGAAATTATCGCTGAGGATTTAGGATATATGAATGACCGCGTCTATAAGTTGCGAGATGATTTTAATTTGCCAGGTATGTATATACTTCAATTCAAGATGTTTGAACCTAAATACGAGGATACTTCAAATTTGATTGTATATACTGGAACTCATGACAACGATACTATCAAACAATGGTATTTGAATATGTCTCAAGATTCAAGAAACTATGTCATAAATAAAATTGGTGGAGATGTTAACAAAGACTTTTTAAAACAATTTATGAATTATGTTTGGAAAGTTCCTTCACGCATGACCATTATTCCTTTGCAAGATTATTTATTATTAGATAATCGCGCTCGATTAAACTGGCCAGGAACATTTGGTTCACCAAACTGGGAATGGAAATTAAAAAAATTACCACTGAATAAATAACTATGTTGCGACTAATTGATATTAAAAAAGATTATGTGATGAGTGATGATACAGTAAACGCCTTAAAAGGCGTTTCTGTTAATTTTAGACGTTCTGAATTTGTCGCTATTTTAGGACCATCTGGTTGTGGGAAAACCACGCTATTAAATATAATTGGTGGTTTAGATCGCTACAGCGATGGCGATTTGATAATCGATGGCAAATCTACTAAACGTTTTAAAGATGGAGATTGGGATACATATCGCAATCACTCAATTGGATTTGTTTTTCAATCTTACAATTTGATTCCTCACATCAGCGTTTTATCTAATGTCGAATTAGCTTTGACTATTTCTGGTGTGTCAAAACAAGAAAGAAGAAAAAGAGCGTATCAAGTTTTAGAAAAAGTTGGATTAAAAGGCAAAGAGAAGAAAAAACCAAATCAGTTGAGCGGTGGACAAATGCAACGTGTCGCTATTGCAAGGGCTCTTATTAACAATCCTGAAATTGTTTTAGCGGATGAACCAACTGGTGCATTAGATAGCGAAACATCGCTTCAAATTATGGACTTATTAAAAGATGTGTCAAAAGACCGCCTTGTAATTATGGTTACCCATAATCCTGATTTAGCTACAAAATATTCAACGCGTATCATCAACATGAGCGACGGTGTTTTAACTCATGATTCTAATCCTTATGATGGTAAAGATGAAACGATTAAACAAACTGAGCAGATTAATAGTTTTGACAACAAAAAAGGCAAAAAGAAGCGAGCTGCAATGTCTTTTTGGACAGCTTTATCCTTATCTTTTAATAATTTAATGACTAAAAAAGCTCGTACATTTTTAATTTCTTTTGCTGGTTCTATTGGCATTATTGGGATTACTTTGATTTTATCTTTATCATTTGGTTTTGATCAATACATTAAAGGGATTCAAGTCAATTCTATGTCAACTTACCCATTAGTGATTAACAAAGAAAGTTATTCTGATCCTACTTCATTTCTTTTTGGTGGCTCTTCTAGTCATGATGGGATGGAAAAATATCCAGAATCAGATGAAATTTATGAAAATTCAACGATGACTGATTTATTTTCAGAATTAGTCAAAAAACAACATAACGATACCGCAACTTTTAAAAAATATATCGAGCAAGAAGAAATTGCTAAACGATTAAAAGAAATTACAAATGATGTTCAATACACTTATTCAACCCCATTAAATATCTTTGCTAATTATGATTTTAATCAGCAAAAAGTTGATCATCCTATCCGCCTTGCTCCGATAAGTGATGATCACCATGATTCATATATTTATCAAGCTAATCAATATAGGACTAAAAGCGGTGAACCTTTAACAGCGGTTGAAGATAAAATTTATCAAGAAGCTTTTAATATGGTCGTAGGAGATTTGACTACTTTGATGAGTTTTGGTGGTGGAAATCCATTTGGAACATTGATGAATAATCAACCATTATTAGAGGAACAATTTGATGTTTTGCAAGGTCATTTGCCTACTAATATCAACGAAGTTGTTATCAAAATTAATTCATATAATGAAATATCCGATTTATTTTTATATGGCATCGGTTTAAAAGATATGTCATATATGGTCTCCCAATTTATATATCAAAATGTTTCGTTGCTTCCTGAACCTGCTGAAGATCCAAAATTTAGTGCGTCTTTTGACGATTTGACGAATTTGAGTTTTACCCTTTTACTTGATACTCAAACTTATCAAAAAGTATACGATGATTCTTCTTTAGGATATCACTATGTCAATACATACAAAGGTGTTGATTACAACCAAGAGAATTTATTAAATATTTTAAATAATTCATTGCAATTGAAAGTTGTTGGCATCATTAGACCAAAACCAGGCGTGACGAGCGATTCTTTTTCTGGTGCGATTGGGTATCATCCAGATTTATATAAATATGTCGTTGAACAAACAATTAATCCAAGCGATGAATTATATAAAAACGCTACAGTTGTTCATGACCAATTAGTTAATGAAGAATACAATGTATTAACTGGAGAACTTTTTAATGAAGAGGCCGGCGAAAGTTTAAATGACAATTTAAACCATCTTGGATATGTCGATTATTCTTCCCCTGATGAGATTTTGATTTATCCTAGTTCTTTTGAAAACAAAAACAAAGTCCTTGATTTGATTGATGAATACAATCAACAAGTAGCTGATTCTAAAAAAATAACCGTCAATGATTCGGTTGGAACAATGCTTGATTCAGTTCAAATTATCATCGATTCTGTTTCCTATGTTTTGATTGCTTTTGTTTCTATCTCTTTATTGGTTTCATCTATAATGATTGGAATCATTACTTATGTTTCGGTTTTAGAAAGAACAAAAGAAATTGGTGTATTAAGGTCTATCGGCGCTCGCAAAAAAGATATTTCTCGAGTTTTTAATGCTGAAACTTTAATAATTGGTTTAGTGGCAGGTTTGCTGGGTATTGGTATTGCTTCTTTAATCAATATTCCAATTATGCTTATCATCAATTACCTCACTCAAGTCGGTTTGCAGGTGGTTGTGCCTTGGTATGGTGCAGTATTCTTGCCTTTGATATCGGTTATGCTTACGATGATTGCTGGATTAATTCCTTCTTCTATCGCCGCAAAAAAAGACCCAGTCATCGCTTTAAGAATGGAGTAAAGTTATGCTTTTTTTAAACACCATGAATAACGACACTGCCAATATTTATATTGTTGGATTAGTACTGATTATAATTTGTGCAATAGTTTTTTTAACTGCAATAATTTTTAGAATCGCGCGATTGCGTTTTTGGTGTCGATTATTCATGCTTATTGGTTCAGCTATTTTAGTAGCATATACATCTTTGGTTTTTGTTAATTTGCCTTTAAACGATTGGGGTTATAAAGATACGAGTGAAATTATTTTATTTGTTATTTCTATTTTTGTATTTTTATATAACCTTATCGTATTTGTAAAAAAACGCTAATATGTCAAAAGTTGGTATTGTATCTTTAGGGTGTTGTAAAAATCTTGTTGATAGCGAGATGATTTTGCAATTTTTTGTTGATAGTGGCTATCAAATCACTGTTGATCCAAAACAAGCTGATATTATCATCGTCAATACTTGTGGTTTTATTTTAGATGCTAAAAAAGAATCGATTGATACAATTTTTGAAATGCTTACCTATCATAAAAAAGTTATTGTGACTGGTTGTTTGGCTCAACGATATTATGAAATATTAAAAAAACAAATTCCGGAGATGGATTTACTTATAAAAATTGATGATTATTCTCATTTTAAAAAAATGGTGCAAACAATTATTCCTAATTTAACAAATGAAAACGAAGAATTGTCTTATCAAAAAAGGACAATAAGTACTTCTGATTTTAGCGCTTATTTAAAAATTGGGGAAGGGTGTTCGAATAATTGCACATATTGCGCTATTCCTTTAATTAGAGGGCCGTTGCATTCTCGAACAATTGATGATATCTATCAAGAAGCTTTAAATTTAGCAAATATAGGCATAAAAGAATTGGTGTTGATTGCCCAAGATACCACCAAATACGGTTTAGATTTATATCATCAAATTAAAATTGAGGAACTGCTAAAAAAGATTTTGACAATTAAAGAATTTAAATATATCCGCCTATTGTATTTATATCCTGATGAAATTAGTGATGAACTAATTGATTTATTTAAAAATGAAGAGCGATTGACGCCATATTTTGATATCCCTATTCAGCATAGCGAGTCTCATATTTTAAAAGACATGAATCGACGCGGCGATAAACAATTTTTACTTGATTTATTTAATAAAATAAAATCAAGAGTTCCTAACGCTATTTTAAGGACAACTGTCATGGTCGGTTTTCCAAATGAAACTAATGATGATGTTGATCGATTAATTAATTTTATGCAAGAAGTTGAATTTGATCACTTAGGGGCTTTTTCTTATTCAAAAGAAGAAGATACGCCTTCTTATAATTTTAAGGGTCAGATAAGTGAAAAAAAGAAAAAAGAACGTTTAGATAAAGTAATGAAAGCACAATCCCACATCTCTTATCAAAAAAATAAAAAGCATATCGGCGAGATAATGAATGGTTTAGTAATAGGGAAAAAAGGTGAATTTTATCTTTTAAGAAGTTATTGGAATGCCCCTGATGATATCGATGGTCAAATCATGTTTACGAGTCATCAAAAACTATCAAATGGCGATTATGTAAAAGTTAAAATTAATAATGCTTTGATTTATGATTTGAGCGGTGAATTAATAGAAGTAATTGAAAAGAAATAAAATTATTGTATTTATTATTAAATATCTATATAATTACTTTTGCTTGCAACAGCAAGTGATGCCCCATTAGTTAAATGGCATAACGGATCCATGGTAAGGATCTATTCGTAGTTCGATTCTGCGATGGGGCACCATCTGAATTTACGAGACATCTTGTTAAAATAGATGTCTTTTTTATAGATATAAATACTTAGTATTTATTTCGTGTTATTAATTTGTGAGATCTTGCCTCATCAGTGTATTTATATTAAAATAATAAACAAGAGTTTCTTATGGTTATTAATATTGCATTTGTTTCTTTCTTTTGCGGAACTTTGCTCAGTAATGTTCCAAATTTTCAAATTTCTCCAGGTATTGTAGTTGGCCCCGTTAATCCTCCTTATATAATGCCAATTACAAATTATGATGTATCAGGTTATGAGAATAATGACAATGTTCGTTCTTTTTCTAATGGTTTCGATTTGAAATTAGGAGATATTTCGAGTGTTGAGAATGCTGATTTTATTGAATATGATGACTTTATTGTATATAAATCTAATTGGGCTCCTTGGCAGAATCCAATTTATGAATCGTTCCCTATTTACCAATATAATACTTATACATTTGATAGTTATATTGACACTCCCATATATGATTTATTACTTCCTGAATCAGTTGAGCCCGGAAACTCTATTACTTTTGAGATTAATTTAAATACTTCCTATACTGTATTTAAAGCTGAAGCAAGCTCTATTAGCACAGAACTTTATTGGCAAATATCACAAGCGTATGGCACGACGCTCGGAGGTCGAGCTACTTCGTTTGATTTTTTTAATTTTGGTACCGAATATGAAAATTCAATAACTTGGAAAGTAGGCGGATCTATAGCAACAACTATTGAGCAAAATCAAGAAACATCATTGAATTTAGAATTAAATTATAATAGAGAATTCAATTACGAAAATAATAGTAATGTAACAAAAAAATTTAGACCATGTGTTCGACAAAAATTTAAAGTTTATTTTACAGTATGTTTTGAATATAATTACACTTGTACAAAATTTAATTCTGGGAGTTTGGGGTATGATGAAAATTGGGAATATGACTTTTTGAAATTTACAGGCGTTAAAACAACTTTTTTTACTCTTCCTGTTGATAGCCCATATTTTGAGATTTCTACATACGTTTATTCTGAAGACGGCCTAGATGTAAATGAAAAAGGTTTTATGAACAATATTTGGTTTTTATAAATGATTACTTTTAAACATATTTCTAAAATTTATAAGATTAAAAAACGTCATGTTATAGCTTTAAATGATGTTTCTTTAACATTGCCTGACAGCGGTTTTGTTTTATTGGAAGGATCATCTGGTTCGGGAAAATCAACGTTTATTAAATTACTTTCTTTGCAATTAAAACCTTCTCAAGGCAAATTGTTTATTAATGATGAAGATACAACTACATTCAAAGACAAGGATGTTTTAAATTTTAGAAAACATGTTTTTGGTATTGTCGATCAAGATTTCAATTTAATCAATACTTATACCGTTAAAGATAATTTAGCAATCGCTATTGAAATACAAGGTAGTAAATTTGATTTGGACAACGCTATTAAAATATTAAAAGAAGTCGGTTTGGATGAGTCGTTTTTAGAACGCAAAGTTTGCGAATTAAGCGGTGGTGAACAACAAAGAATCGCAATTGCTAGAGCCTTAATTAAACATTCTAAAATAATTGTGTGCGATGAACCTACCGGCAATTTAGATGAAAACAACGCTACTCAAATTGCTAATTTATTAAAAGATATTTCTAAATCAAGATTGGTAGTTGTTGCTAGCCACGATAAAAGATTGATGGAATCATATGCTGACCGTATTATTTTTATTAAAAACGGCAATATAACTCAAGATAATACTATCAATGATGCATTTGATAAACTAACAGTAAATGATGATAGTGCGTCAACATATCGTTTTCCATTGATTAGAAGTATAAAGATTGCATTTTCGTTTTTAAAAAGCGGTGTTGGCAAATTGATTTTTTTAATGATATCTACTTTTTTAACAGTGGGGGTTGCAATGACTTCATCATCTATTCTTTCATATGATGAAATTGATTTAAAAAATAGGTGTGTCATAAATTCCGGCGCTAATTATTATGGAGTTGGGAAGAAAACTGTTGATTTTGATGTGCAATTATTAAATGATGATGATTTAAATGCTATCGGCGATGTTTTCGGTGATGAAAACGTGATTCCTTTAGGCAACGATGAAGCGCTTCACACTGTAGCTGAGGATGGAAATCCTAACAAACCATCGATTAGTTATGGATTGCCATTTTCTGAAAAATATATGACATGGATAAATTATCCATTGTTTGGAACTACTCCAAAAGATTCTTTATTTTATAACACTTACGAAGTGATATTAACTGTGCATTTATGCGCTCAATTGGGCTGGATTGAAGATGAATATAATTTTTCTAGCGAAGAATTGCAAAATATTATTGATAATAAAACATTAAATGTTACTTTGGGCTATATGACTATCCAAAGGAAAATAGATTTAAAAATTGTCGGAATTTATGATACGAATTATCCTATTCTAGGTAGTAAAAACGAAAATAGATTAGATCATAAACAAATGACATATTATATTGATACATATGAAATGCATAATGATATCTTTTTTTATCAAACTGATTTTATTGAATTGTGCTCTTATGATGCGTTTGGTCAAAAAATGGATGTCGAATATTGTGGTGTTTTAGTAAAACACACTAATGATTTTAATACTAAATTAGCCAAAATGGGCGACGAATACGTATCATATCATCGTGTTGACCCTTCGATAAGAAACATGAAGGAATTTGAAAACTCTTTAGGTGTTTTATTAGAATATATTTCTTTGGTTTTTTTAGGAATTACTATCATTTCATTTATTGCATTAATAAAAACAATTATGGATAAAAGTGCTAATGAAATTAGAATATTACAATTGCTTGGTTTATCTAAAACAGAGTTATTTTTGGTTAATTCAATACAAACAGTATTTATCTCGCTAATTTGTTTTTTGACTGCCATGATTCCCTATCTAATATGCATATATAATTTAAATATATATTTAATGAGCGATTTGATGCTAGTTGTCGCCCCTTTAAATTATTTTAATTGGCAGTTGTTTGTAATAATTTTATTGCCGTTGATATTATTGTCCCTTATTATTTCGTTATTCGCCACTTTGTCAGCAACAAAAATAAATGTTAAAAACGCTAATAATATTGCAAGATAATTAATTATTTTTATAATTATAAAAAAGACTGCATCATCGGTAATGCAGTCTTTGTTTATTATATAATCAAAGGATTAGATAAATGATTCGTAGCCTCTAAATTTAAAGGCTTTAGTGTCGCAGAATTTAAGATTTTCCTCGCCAGTAACCTTGTTTTCCCAATCATTTAATTCGCTGTTCCAAACAGGGATTCCATCAGTTAAGGTCAAATCATAATATCCTTTGCGAGTTGGAGAACCTTCAAAAGTGCAATCATCTTCGCCATAAGTAGTAAATTTCATAGTTCCATTGATAGCGTTCCAATAAACGTTGTGATTTTCACTAATTCTTGGCGCTTTAAAGATTCGTTCAACTGCTTCATCGGCTGGATGACCAGTCGTAGCATCTAAATTATAAGTATCGCTTTGACTTGGACCAGTCCAAGGTCTACCATATCCGCTGGCACGACTAGCAGAAATCGCTACAAATTTTGGATTAATTTCGTTTAAAAATGATTGACTATTAGATCCGTGTGAGCCATGATGATGGGCTTTAAATAAGGTGACTTCTGGAAGAATCTCACTATTCATTAAATCACCTTCACTTGCTGTTGTTAAATCTCCACCAGTAAAGAATGTAAAGTCTTTATAATAGAAAATAACAGCTAAAGAGGAAGGATTAGAGGCATTAGTATCGGTGGAGGTAATATAGTTTTTAGTATCCAAAACTTGGAAGTAAAAATCATCCGTCAAATAATAATAATTTGATCCACCATTAAGGAAGTTAACCGAATCATAGGCTGAATGATATTGCATCCCATTTTCGATGTATTTGGTGCGAATTTGACCAACTTTACCATTGTTCATTCCACCATAGTCAACCATCAAAGAAATGTTTTCAACATTTTGTAAAGCATTGGTTAGACCATCAATATGATCGCCATCTGAGTGAGATAACATCAAAGCATCCAATGTTCCATCTTCACAATGTTCATCGATAAAAGAAGAAATATAAGTGCCATCTTCTTCATATCCAGCGTCAATTAAAATTTCGACATTGCCTTTTTTAATAAAGATAGCATCAGAATAAATGCGCATTGTTTCAATGAAATAAATTTCTAAAGGTTCATCTTCTCCTTCATTGCCTATATAAATAGGATCATCGGGTGATAAACCGCTTCCAACACCAGTTTGCCCTGGTTTAGTAGAAACCTTGACAAAGACATTTTTAGATATGTTATTTTCAGTGGTAGCCTTGATGATGGCTGTTCCATCAGAAACGCCAGTCACAACACCATCATTTACTATGGCAATAGCATCGCTTGAAGTTGTCCATGTTACTTTTTGAGAAGCCGTTGAAGGATTAACAACGGCTTTTAAAGTAATATTTTCACCCACATAAACTGATGCTTCATTTACATCTTGTCCATCTAATTGTATGCTTAATCCACTAGCATCAATTGTAGAAGAAGATGTTGATATATCATCATTTGTATTTGAGGAAGATGGTGTGGTTGTGCATGCTCCAAGCGCTAATAAATTAGCAAAGAGTAAAATCGCTACAATTTTTTTAATCTTTTTCATTTTTAAAACCTATTATGCATTGAGCAAACGAATATCGTCGATATTGGCACGTGTTCTTGCTGTAGCACCAGTTTGATAAATAGATACACGATTGGCGGTTTCAGGTAAAGAAACACGATATAAATTCAACGCTTTTTCAGCTATTTTGATTTTAATTACATCAACAAATGTTTCGCCCGAATTTGTAGAATAAGCAATATTGATATAAGTTCCATATGGATCTGAACCATAGGCAGAAACTCGAAGTTCAACAGTGTTAAAGCTTAAATCTTCTTTTAATTCGACGCGGCCAGTATCGTCTAAGGTTGAATCAGGATAAGATTGAATACGAATTGACCATTCGCCATTTCTAACATCACCTGTATCTTGACCGATTAAGGCATTTCTTAACATCCATGTAGCGTTAGGTGTTCCTAAATCGATATTGCCTTCAGCGTATCCGGATTTAGAAGGGGATGTAGCATATTGTTCAGCTGGCAAAGCATCTTCTAAATCTAAGGTGTGGACGACTGAATAATAAGAATCGTCGCTGGCTAAAACATTGACATTGTATTCGACAACTTCGCTGACATCTTCGCAAGCGATGGTGGCGGTTAATTTAACGAGCGTATCACGTTCTGGATGAGTGACAACACCAGCAGTTGTAATTAATGCATCATTTGATGTTTGCCAAGAGATAGTAACACCATCAAACCCGTCAAATGTAGTTGGCAAACTGATTTGTGTTACAGTATTATCAAGGCTTTCTCTAACATGTAATGCATTTTTAACAGAATCTACTTTTTGTTGTGGGGTAAGTTGAGATTCAACGATATCATCAGCACTTAAAACTAAAATTTGTGGTTTTGGTGTTCCATAACCATAAGCCGACATAATTCCTTTTGTTAAATCAAAGGTTTGACCGACTTGCAAGGCGGAAACTCTTTCGCCAATAGCTTCAAATTCTTGATCAGACATCAATGTTGAATCAATGCGCATCGTATGAGAATTTCCATTTAAAGTTACACCTAAATTAAATGATGAAGTAACTTTGCTTGGTACGGATGTGACAACAAATTTTTCACCTTTAACTAAAGATCCATATAATGGAGTAGTTTCATCTAATGCAGCGATGTTTACTTCGCTTAAATCATTAATTTCGGCAACGATATCTTCTTCTAATACTTTAAAATATTCAACATCAACAACTTCGTGAGTGCCTGTGAAATAGTATTTATAAAATCCGCCGATTTCATATGATTTACCGACTTCTACTGGATAATATGTCGCATTTTGAGCATAGACATAAAAACCTTCGGTACCATTTTGAATATAGTAATTGATTTGATTATCTTTAACATTAGAAACTGCAGTGACGACACCTTTGACTTTTACTGGTGCATCAGCTTCCATGTTGACGAATTCGTCATGAGTTGTGTATTCGACTGTTTCCCAATCGATGGTTGGATCAGGAATATCGGCTTCTTCAACAGAAACGTTTAATGTTCCTTTGACGTTAGTATCTAAAGTTGAGGTAGCAGTGATAGTAACGCTTCCTTCTGCCATACCTTTTACTACGCCACGATTGGAAACACTAGCAATTTCTTCATTTGATGTTGCCCAAGTCACAGTGTCAACCGCATTTTCTGGTAAAACACTAATACTTAAAGAAATTGTTTCACCAACTTTAACAGTTGTTTCACCTGTGACAGTGATAGATGTTGGAGGTACTTCTACGACAGGTGCCTCTTCAACAATGAGGGCGTATTCACCGCTAATATTTGTATCGATGACTGATTTAGCAGTGATAATGACGTTTCCAGGTGCAACCGCGGTAACTAAACCATTATTTGAGACAGTGGCTAATGCATCTGATGATGAAGACCAGGTAACACTTTGTGAAGCTCCTGATGGTGAAACTGCAGCGTTTAATTGCAATGTTTCACCGACTAAGATGGTTGTTTGGGATGATGGAGATGTAATCTCAATCGATGTTGGTTTTACTTCTGATGTAGTAGGCACTTCGCTTGTTGTTTCACTGCTGGAAGTGTTTGTGGTTGTACACCCTGCTAATAGAAGTAACGGAACAATCAGAACATAGAACAGTTTTTTCATTATATGTGCTCCTTTCTTGCACTTAAAAATTTAGTTCTAAATAAAAGATATTCTCAAACAAACAAAATAAAAAATCCCTAGCTTTTACCTCCTCATTGGTGTCAAAAAACATGAATAGATTTAACGTGTTTTTATAAGACTAGTTTTCCTATTGAGGAGTGGAAACCGGGGGGTGTCTCAAACCTATTCTAACTTTAATATAATTGATTGACTCGTTATTGTCAATTGCACAAATAACTAAATATAAAATAATGAAAAAAAGCATTTTTTAGTGTTAAATAAAATAACATTTTGTATATAATAATAATGTATGAACACGATTAATAGAATTAATGGGATGAAAGTGGTTAAGCGCTGGTCTGCGGGAACCATCTTTTCATCGATTTTTTTACTTTTAGGTATTGGTGGATTAGCTGCCGTTTTATGGTATGTTCCACTTTTTAAATTTGGCGATTCAATTGCGGGAGGCAAATACACTTTTCACGATGTTTACGCTATTGATTATGCTAAATTTGTTTTAAATAATTTTTTAAAGGATATTAAACCGAGCGCGGCTTTTAATTATTTTACTGACAATTACATAGCCAATATGCTCCCTGCTCAATATGCAAATATATTCACGCAAGTATTTAATTATGTTGTTTTTGGGGTATTGGTTATTATTGCATTATTAGGTTTGTTTGCTGTCATTTTTGCTTTGGTTGGATTGCTTGCTGGCGTCATTCCTTGGAAAGTTCCAAAAGGTTTGTTTTGGGCCATATTTGCTTTCCAGGTAATATTGAGCGCTATTGTGGTTACAATGCATTTTGTTATTTTAAAATTATTTGTTGGCAAAAATTTACCAGATTATGGGGTCATAAATGCAACTTCTATTGATATTCAATACTCATTATTTTGTCTAGGCGGAGTATTTATTGTTGCAATTATTTTAACAATTATTTATGCTGCTGCATTTAAAAATAGAATTTATATTAAAGAAGCTTTACGAATTTTAGAAGCACAAAAAGCTCGACAAGAGATGATGGCACAGCAAATGCAAAATAATGGTTATCCAATGTCGATGGGTGGAGTAGCACCAATTGTTATTCAAACTCCTGGAATGCAAAATAAACCCAATGAATCTAATGTTGCTCAACCATCTACTAATCCTACCGTAATCACTCAAGTGAAGTATGCTCCAGGTAAGGGCTTGCCTGAAAAATTGTCTTCAATTGGTGGACATGCTTTCTCACAAAATGAAAATTTGGAAATCGCTATTATTCCTTTAGGAATTAGCGAAATTGGACCTTCTGCTTTTTCTAATTGCCCTAATTTAAAAGTTGTTTCAATACCATTGAGCGTCACTAGAATTGGTTATAATGCTTTCTTTGGTTGCAAACGTTTGGCAAGAATTAATTATGGTGGAAGAAAATCAGATTGGAAAAATATAACGAGGGGTTCTAACTGGTTAGCAAGTGCAGGAACGACGATTGTCGTCTGCGTTGATGGATCTATTACCGTTAATCCTTATCATTAATATTAAGAGGTTAATTATGGAAGAAAAAATTGAATTTGCCACTAGCGAAAATCAAAACAAATCAACATGGGTTTGTCCATTATGCGGGGCTGAAGTCGATGATGATTTAGACATTTGCCCAGTTTGTGGCTATAAAAAAGAATAATTATGGCAATTGGAATTTTACTTGCTGCTGGTTCTGGATCTAGAATGGAATCGCATAATATTCCTAAAGGTTTTATTGAGGTTGATGGTCAACCTCTTTTTATGTATTCACTTCATACGTTTTTAAGCGTTGAAGAAATTCAAAAAATTATTTTAGTTGTTCCAAACGAAAAGATTGAATTATTAAAAAAGACTTATAAAAATGATAAAGTTATCATTATTGAAGGTGGAAAAACTCGCCAAGAAAGCGTCTTTTTAGCCCTTACTTATTTAAAACCATGGGTTGATGATGATGAAATAATTGTCATTCATGATAGCGCTAGACCTTTAGTCAGCAAAAAAATCATATATGACAATATCGATACTTGTAAAAAACATCATGCTTGCTTAACCGCGATTAAGGCGATTGACACTATTGTGCATACTAATGATTGCGTGTGTGTTGATGATATACCAATCCGCAGTGTCACCTATCAAGAACAAACGCCTTCATCATTTAGATTTGACATTATTTATAATGCTCATCAAAATGCTATTAAATATAATATTTTAGATGCAAGTGATGATTGTCAACTTGTTTTAAATAATCAACAAAAACTATATTTAGTTAGCGGCGATCGCGATAATTTTAAAATAACAAATGAAATTGATTTAGCCTTATTTATCACAATTTTAAAAAATCGTTCATTAAAATTATAATTGTAATAATAAATATTTTTTGTTTAAATATATAGTAATATGAATATAACTGGTTCACTAGTTTTATCTGCTGTTGATGACCCTGGCCCTAGTGCCACGGTTTTTGGCATGCCAGATTGGCTATGTTGGATAATCATCGCTTTATTATTGATTTGTTCTGCTATTTTTTCAGCATCTGAAAATGCTTTTTCTAATTGTAATAAGTATCATTTCAAAGTGCTAGCTTCGCAAGGAAAAATAACAGCAAAAATTATTGTGCGATTGAGTGAAAAATTTGAAGATACACTTGTAAGTGTATTAGTAGGAAACAATATCGCTCAAACCATCATGTCATTTATTTCAGCGGTCTTATTTTATAATTTATGCAATGCTTATGGTTTAGGAGATTCAGTGGAAGCTGTTTTATCGACGATTGTAATGGCTAGTTTGTTATATATAGTGGCAGATACTATTCCTAAAATTTTGTCCAAATCAATTCCTGATAAGATGGTTTATGTCCTAGCATGGCCAGATTTTATTGTTGGAATTATTTTTTATCCAATTATTTTATTTTTTAGATTAGTTTTAAAATTAGTTCATAAAATATTTAAAATCAAAGAGACTAATATGCTATCTAAAGAAGATTTTGTCATGGCAGCTGATGAAGCTATCAGCGATGAAAACATCGTCAATCCTGATGAAAAATTATTAGAGCCCAATGAAATGGAAATTTTAAAAAAAGCATTCAGTTTTGATTCAATCAGCATTGAATCTGTTTTTACCCCATTAAATCAAATGGTTTATATAACTAACAAAGATTTAACTATTGAAAAAATCAATCAAATAATTTTGAATAGTTCATTTTCTAGATTTCCCGTATTTGATTTAGAAAAAAATGAATTTGTAGGTATTTTTTCTATCAACCGTTATTTTAAAGAATACGCTAAAGACCGTCATTTAGATATAAGAAGTGTTGTTTTAGAACCTGTCTTTGCTTATTTAGATGATAAAGTTGATGATATTTTTAATGAATTAAATAAAACTAGAATCCATCTTGCTTTAGTCAAAAACCATCAAGAAGAAGTAATCGGAATGGTTACGATGGAAGATATTTTAAATCAATTAGTTGGTCAAAATCCTAATTTACTTCCTATTAAAAAGGAGGCAAAACAATGATTTTAATAATTGTGTATAGCATTCTTTTAGCGATATTAATGGTTTTAAGTATCTTTTTTTCTAGCGCTGACATGGCATATGGAAGCGTATCTATTAAAAAATTGGAACATTCATTAAAATCTAACCCGAAAAACAAAAGTGTGAATCGCGCATTAAAATTAAGTAAAAATTATGATAAAACTATCTCGACAATATTGTTATTAAACGACACAATCAATGTTGCTTTAGATACTATTTCAACTTTATTGGGTATTACCATCGCCATCCAAATTTTAACTATCAGCGATCCTAAAATACAAGAATCAATCGGTTTAATTGCTTCGATGTGCATGCTAGTTTTAAAGATTACTTTTGGTGAAATCATCGCTAAATCATTAGGAAAAATTTATAATTATAAATTGACTAGATGGTATTCTTTTGCAATCAGCGTTTGTTATTATATAACTTTGCCAATTACTTTTATTGTCGGCGGCTTTGGAGCCATAATTTGCTATCCTATCAATAAAAAAGTAAAAAAAGTGCAAATTAAAGAAGACGAACTTCATGAAATGATTGATGAAGGGGAAAAACAAGGTCTAATTGATGAGGATAAAGCAGAATTATTAAGAGATACAATTGATTATGCATCTACAGAAATTTTTCAAATTATGACTCCTCGCACAAAAATATTTGGTTTTGATATAAAAACTGATATTGACACAATTTGCAATAACTATCATACATTTAATTATTCTAAGATTATTATTTTTGATGGTAATATCGATAACATCATCGGATATGTAACCAGTAAAGAATTAATTAAATTAAAATTAGAAAAAAAGACAAAATCAATTAAAGATATTGTCCATTCTATATCTTTTTTTCCAAAGACAACTGAAATTAATGATGTCTATCAATTTTTTAACACCAATAAAACCGATATCGCCATCGTTTTAGATGAATATGGTGGAACAGAAGGCATGATTACAAAAGAAGACATCATTGAAGAAATAGTGGGTGAGATTTGGGATGAAAATGACCATTTAAACACGATTATTGATAAAACTTCTAATGGTGATTTTATCGTCGATGGTGGCTTAAATTTAGAAGATTTTTGTCAACATTTTGATTTAGATTTTAATAGTATTGATACTGAATATGTAACAATAGGTGGTTTTATTATTGAACTTTTAGATGATCGTTTTGCAAATATTAATGATACGGTTGAATATAAAAATCTAATTTTAAAAGTAATTGCTTTAGGAAAACATCACACAGTTAAAAAGATTTTAGTAAGGATAATAGATAAACAATAATTAATTATGTTGATATGGCAAATATTTTACAATAAAATATTCCTATATTTATCAAGGTGAATTACATATGAAAAAAACAGCAAAAGTTGTAATTAATGTTTTAGTTGGTGCAATCGCTTTAGTAGGTGTTGGATTAGGAGGATTTTTAATCCTTAATATGTTGGGAGTATTTGAAACCTCTAATCAAAATAAACCAGATAAAGCTAAAAATTTACAATATGACGACAAGAATTATATTCTTTCATGGGATGCAGTGGAAGAAGCTGATAGTTACTATATTTCTATTAACGACGACGATGATTATTTTGAAACGAGTGAAAACTCTTATTTTTATGTCGTAAAAGATTCCATCACGACATTTAAAGTTCAAGCTCTTGCAGAAATAGAAAATGAAGATGGGTCAACTAGTTTATATAAATCAGATTGGTCTGAAACTTTAACATACACAATTCCAGAGAATGAAGTGTCTTATGCATCTGTTAACGCATTCGTTTCAACTATGATGCCTTCAAATTGTAAATTAGTTAAACTTGTAAACATTAGCATTGAAGATAATGAGTTGTTGACCAATGCAGTTTTTGAAAGAAATAGTGAACTAAAAGTATATGAACTGCGAACAGGATATAATGACAATATAGATTCTATTTACGATGCAATATACACAAATAATGTTGGTACAGAAATTATTGATTACTATGACATAGCAAATTATAATTCGGCAGAAAGTTTACTTAAATCAAACTCATATGTTGGACAAATGGAAGAATTAAGACAACAAGGATATAGTTTTGAAGTTGTTTCGCAACAGGTTGGGAAATATAGAAACGATAATTCTTCTTTTCAAATATATGCAACATATAAAGCAATAAATGGAGAAGATATTAAATATATAAACAATACGACCCTAGTTGGAGTTCCTAACACTAGTCCTAATGAAAAAACAAATTACACTACAAGAGTAGAAAATCCTGAAGATAGAATTTTGTATGAAGAATACTTTAAAATTCTTTCTGGTGATGAAATAAATGTTGCAAAAGATATGGAAGAAGCAAATATTCCCTTTGTTTTTAAAATTAACTAAAGTTAAATTATTATTGACTCTTCTTATCGACTCATATATGATTAAAGGCGGTAGGAAACTATCGATAACTCTTAATTTTAATAAGAGTGGCTCTCGGGCCACTCTTTATATTTAAAAGGAGGTTCAAGTGAACGTAAATTTATTAAAAGACGCTTTAAATGATAAGGTAAAAGAATTAGGATACGACTTAATTTCTTTAACATCCAAAAAAGAAAAAGGTGATTTAATTTTATCAATTGTCGTCGACAGAATAGAGCCGATTGATATGAATGCGATATGCGAAATCAGCCAGAAACTATCAGAATATTTAGATACATTAGATACTGGTGATGAATCATATATGCTTGATGTTTCCTCACTAGGGGCTGAAAAACCGATTTCTATTGATAAATTAAAAGATTATGTCGGGCGTTACGTACAACTTCACCTCATCAATCCTTATAAGGGTGAAAACATCATGCAAGGCAGCATCGTTTACTGTGATGATGAAAAACTTGTATTAAATTATAAAATCAAAACGCGTGAATTTAACGCAGAATTAACATTAAAAAATATCGCTAAAGCGCGATTGGCTATTAAATTTTAAAGGAGTAAACAAAAATGATTGATGCCAAGCAATTTTTAGATGCATTAAACGAATTAGAAAGTGCGAAAGGTATTTCTAAAGAAAGCATTTTAACCGCTTTAAAAGAAGCGATGACAAAAGGCTTAAAAAAACAATTAGGGGGCGATGATGCTTTGGTTGAAGTTAATATCGATGCTGAAAAAGGTACGATTGATATGGCTCAACTTAAAACTGTCGTCGATGAAGTCGAAGATGACTTTTTAGAAATCTCATTAGCGGACGCTCAAAAAGAAAACAAAAATTATAAAGTTGGAGATTATTATCGTATTCCATGTAAGCCAGAAGAGATTGTTAAATCGACCGCTTTATCTATTAAATCTGTATTAAAACAAAAAATCAGCGAAGCTGAAAAAGAAGCTTTATACACTGTATATAAAGATAAAATCGGCGAAATGATTACCGGTGTAGTGGAAAAAGTTGAAGAAAATGGTCTTTCTGTCAATATTTCTAGGGCCACTATTTTTGTGCCTAAAAAAGAATTAATTGGCGACGAAAAGTTTCGCGCTAAAGATATTATTAAATTGTATGTCAGCGATGTAGCTAGCGGACCAAAAGGGGCGCGAATCGTCGTATCTCGTGCTAATGAAGGGTATTTAAAACGTGTCTTTGAAGAAGAGATTCACGAAGTTTATGATGGCACAATTATTATTAAAGGAATCGCTCGTGAAGCTGGTGAAAGAAGCAAAGTCGCTGTTTATAGTAATGATCCAAATGTTGATCCTGCCGGTGCTTGCATTGGTCCTAACGGGACAAGAATTCAAAAAGTGGTCGCTCAATTAGGCAACTCATCAAATAAAGAAAAAGTCGATGTCATCGGCTATAGTGAAAATGCTGGATTATTTATTATCGAGGCTTTAAAACCAGCTCAAGTTGTCGGTGTTAATGTTGATAAAGAACACAAGACTGCTTTAGCGGTGGTCAATAACGAGACCCTTTCATTAGCGTTAGGTCGCAAATGGGTCAATGTTCGTTTAGCGTCTCGTTTAACTGGATATAACATTACCATTAAAGAATTAGATCAAGCTCTTCAAGATGGCGACACTTATCAAACTTATGAAGAATTAGAAAGAATGGATGTCGAAGAAAGACAAAAAGCAGCTATAGCTGCTTATGAGGCTCAACAAAAAGCCGAACAAGCCAAAGAATTGGCACAAAGTGGTTATGTTGCTCCTGATCAAAGACATTATGATGAAGAGTTGAGTGAAGAAGAAATTGAAACTTTAGAAGAAGAAGCTGATCGTTTAGATGAGGTTTTAGAACAACCACAAGTTCATCAAGAAGTCATCGAAGAAAAAGTCGAAGTCACACCAGAGCCAGCCAAACAAGAAAAAGTAGTCGAGCCTGTCGTTCCAACTATGGAAGTTAAAACGACGACTACTTTGCAAGATTTAGAAAAAGAATTGGCTGACGAAGCTAAAAAATCTAAAGCCAATCAAACTAAATTTAAGAAAAAGAAAAAGGATAGCGAAGAGCACGAAACTGGTATCGTCACTAGCGTTGATCCATCGCAAAGAATGTCTATTTATACCGAAGAAGAATTGCGTCAATTTGAAGAAGAAGACGAATTTGATGGTGATGAATACGACGACGAAGATGTCGATTATGATGAATATGACGATTATTATGATGACGATGATAAATAATGAATAGCAAAAAAGAAATATTAAGAAAGCCATTAGCATATGATGGTTTATTAAAAAAAACTGAATTAATAAGAGTTTGTAAAATCCCAGATGGAACAGTTGTTATTGATTTAAATCAAAATATAGCTGGTCGCGGTGCTTATGTTAAAAAAGATTTATCTTTATTTAACCTTATTAAAAAAAAGAAAATGCTTAAGAAAGCATTAAAATGTGATGTTGATGATTTAATATATGAGCAAATCTATCAACTCTTAATTAAATAAATTTAAAGAAAGAAGGTGATGTTATGGCAAAAAAACCCACATTTGATCGAAAAGTTAATGTATCAACTAAAGTTAGTTCTAAACAATCTAGTTCTAAAGTTAATAATGGAGTGTTTGTGTATACTGGCGCTATTAGTGTTGGTGAATTAGCAAAAAGTTTAGATATCTTAGCAAGCGATATTATTAAATACTTTTTCTTAAAAGGGCAAATGATGACAATCAACACATTATTAAATGATGAAATGATTGGAACTATCTGTTTAGAATTTGGATATGATTTTCAAAAAAAGGTTTTAGTTGAAGCTGAAAATTTTGAAGAATTAGAAATTAAAGACGATCCAAATGATTTAAAAGAAAGAGCGCCAGTTGTCACTATTATGGGTCATGTCGACCATGGTAAAACTACTTTAATTGATGCGATTAGAGATTCGAATTTAGTCGATTATGAAGTTGGTGGCATATCTCAAGAAATTGGTGCATATCAAAAAGAAATTAACGGCCATAAAATTACATTTATTGATACTCCTGGACATGAAGCATTTACAGCGATGAGAAGTCGCGGTGCATCTGTTACAGATATTGTTGTCTTAGTAGTTGCGGCCGATGATGGTGTCATGCCACAAACAATTGAAGCGATTGACCACGCTAATGCAGCCGGCGTTCCAATTATTGTTGCTATCAATAAAATTGATAAACCTGGCGCTGATTCTAGCCGAGTTAAAAACGAATTGATGGCGCAAAATATCGTCGTTGAAGAATTTGGTGGCGATGCGGTCTGCGTGGAAATATCAGCTAAAAAGAAAATTAATATTGATAAATTGTTAGAAGCAATCATTTTAGTAGCAGAATTAAAAGAATTAAAAGCCAATCCTAATCGTTATGCATTAGGCATTGTTTTAGAAGCCGAATTAGATAAACAAGAAGGTCCAAAAGCTACTTTATTGATTCAAAATGGCACTTTAAAAACTGGGGACCATTTAGTTGTTGGCACTTGTTATGGTAAAGTTAGAAGAATGACTAATGAACATAAAAAAGTCTTGCAAACTGCCGCTCCAGCTACGCCAGTAAGCGTTATAGGTTTGAGTGAAGTGCCTCAAGCTGGCGATCATTTTATGGCTTTTGAAAGCGAAAAAGAAGCAAGAGAAATTGCTTTAAGAAGAAGACAATTAAAAGATGCTAAAGAGAAAAAAGCGACCTCAGCGGCTACTTTAGAAGATTTATTTAATCTTAAAAAAGAGGGCGAAATTCAAACGATTAATATCGTTTTGAAAGCCGATTCGACTGGTTCTGCTGAAGCAGTTAAAGCGTCTTTAGGTAAAATTAATGTCCCTAATGTTAGAATTAATGTAATTCGTGCTACTTCTGGTGCTATCACTGAATCTGACGTCTTATTAGCGTCGGCTTCAAAGGCAATTATTTATGGCTTTAATGTTCGTCCTGATGCTAAAACAAGAGCCAAAGCTTTAGAAGAAAAAGTAGAAATTAGATTACACCGTATCATCTATGCTTTACTTGAAGAAATTGAAGCGGCTGCTAAAGGTTTATTAAAACCAGTGATGGTGGAAAAAGTAACTGGTCAAGCTGAAATAAGACAGTTGTTTAAGGTTTCTCGTTTGGGCACTATCGCGGGATGCATGGTGACTGAAGGAGTCATTAAAAATAATTCATTAATCCGCGTCATGCGTGAAGGCGTTGTCATCTATGAAGGAAAAATTGCTTCATTACAAAGAGGAAAAGACCAAGCCAAAGAAGTTAAATTTGGCTTTGAATGTGGCATTTTAATTGAAAATTTCAATGATATAAAAGAATATGACATCATCGAAGGATATGAGATGGTGGAGGAATCTAAGTAATGAATACCAATAATAAAATTCAAAGATTGCAAGCGCTCATTACTAGAAATCTTTCGGAAATCATTCAATTTGAATTAAAAAATCCACATCTAGGTTTCGTATCCATTCCTGAAGTTAAGGTGACCAACGATTTGTCTCATGCTAAAGTGTATGTCTCGTTTTTTGATCAAAATCAAGTGGAAAGCGGGATGGATGTTTTAGAAAAATCAAAAGGGTACATTCGTTCACAACTCGCTAAGCGGATGGATACAAGAAGAGTTCCTGAATTGACATTTGTTTACGATGATACTTATCAAAAAGTACAAAAGTTAGATGAATTAATCGGCAAAATCAATAAATAAAAAAATAAATGATAACAAGAGTAACTATAATATCCTTGTTATCATTTTTCTAATGGTCATGTGTTATGTTGGAAAGATAAAGGCCAACAATGGCAAAGTTCTGTTACTTATTATAGTTTAGAAGATGTTGAATATGCTTTGTGGACACAGCAATATTTGCCTTGCCCTTTAAAGCATATGAGAACTTTAATTCATACTTTTGCGTTTGAAGAAGAATTAGATAAAATCGATATTATCATTGTAAGCAATCCTTTATTAAAAGAAGAATTACTCATAAATGAGCAACAAAAACTTTTAAATAAAGACGAATACATTTATGTATATAATTTTTTTAGATATTCCTAGTTTTCTTTATTGATGGTCTATGAAAAGTAAATTCTTATTTATCTTTGTTTTCTTATTAACACTATGTTCGTGTGTTAATACTTTACCATTTGTCAGTGAATATTCTAATTCGTATTTTAATTTTGCTATTAAAGAAAATGAAGTAGTTCATATTAATGATAACAGTGCATTAAATAAACAAAAAATCTTGCTGCTTATAATTTAATTTATAAAAATCGTTATGATGTTATTTATGAAGTAGAAAAATAATTTTAGACGATGGAACTTATTACGAACTACCTTTTTTAATATCTCTTTAAATAAAACTTATCTTGATGAGTGGATGATGCTATGAAAAAGATATTGTTTAATGTTAATGTCGGTCTTATTTTGTTAACTTGTTGTTTGACAAGTTGTTCAGCTAGAGATTATTCACAGTATTCTTATGTTCCATATCAAAGAAATTTTGATAAAGATTTTAATATTTATTGCTGGCAATATCATTCAGCTTGGGAAAGCGGCATAGAAGCTAGTCCATCAAATAGCATAAACATCAACAAAATTAAATGGATGCAATATGAACTCCCATGTCCAATTTATAAAATGAAAGAGATAATTCATGAATACGCGAATTTAGATAACCTAGATTATGTCCATGTAATTATTGTTTCTTATCCTGCAACTTATCAAGACATAGAAAATGCATACGAATATGATTTAAATAAGAAAAAAACTTACGTATATTTATTTAATCAATTAGATTTACCAGTACCAGATAAATTAAAATAACTATATATTTTTCACCATGGTAATATGTTTGATTTTAGCTTCATAAAACGGCTTTCCTTGGATGCTATATCCAAGTTTTAAATAAAAATCTTTGAGATAATATTGAGCGTGAATAGTAATAGTAGCGGGTGTGTATTTGCTTTTTAAAAAATCGTTTAAAAACATCATTACTTGATATCCATATCCTTTGTGGCGATAAGGCTTTAAAATCGCTAGTCGTTGAATAATGATTTGGCGATTTTGATTAATGTATCTTACACAACCTATTATTTTATTTTTAAAACAAATTAAAAAAGATTCACTAATAAGTTCTTGATCATCAACATATTCTTTTAAAAACGAGACACTTTGTTCTTTTTCAAATACTTTTTGACGAATTTTGAGTTCATGATATTTATCAATAGAAGTCACTACTGGTTTGATGGTTAAACCTTTTTGGTTGACTTGATAATAAATTTCATCACCCCATAAATCTAATTGATGATAATTAGTTAAAGCATTTAAGAAATTATCTTCGCTAGTGGGGTATTTCTTTTTAAAATCATTTAAAATATTTTTGATATCTTGACGACTTGTCGTTTTATCAGCTGGGCATCCTGAAGCAAAAACAGGCAAATTTTCTTCTTTAATTAATCGGATAATATCTTTTTCATGCACTTTAATAAAAGGGCGAATAAATGTAATGTTAGCTCTTTGTAGTTCCATCATAGGTGAAAAAGTTGCAAAACGACCACCATAAATCATATTCATAAATAGCGTTTCAATTGCGTCATCGACATGGTGGGCAAACGAAACTTTATTAAATTTGATATTATTTGCTACTTTATTGATTGCCGCTTTTTTCATTTTAGAACATATCGAGCATGGCAAATGATTTAAATGTTGCTTTTCTTGTTGGATGGTTAAAATTTTATACACATCTTGACAATTTTCGATGTGTAAATCATATCCTAATGAATGGCAAAATTGTTTTAATGGCTCGCTATTAGAATTAGGAAATCCTAAATCTAAATACACTGGTTGAACGATAAAATTTTTATGTGAAAATTTTTGATATAAATTCAAACAATATAATAAAGCAACACTATCTTTACCACCAGATAATCCAACGACAATTTTATCGCCATGATTAATTAGATTAAATGTTTGGTCGGCTTTGCGCATGCAAGCTAAAATGGTTCTAATTGCTTTCATAATGAAATAATTATATTATTTTAATGAAGTTAAATAAAGTATGGATGGAATTATTTTGTTTGATAAGCCACAAGGCTGGACCTCGCAAGACGTATGCACGAAGTTAAAACATCTTTTAAATTTAAAAAAGATTGGGCATTGTGGAACTTTAGATCCGTTTGCGACTGGTCTATTGATTATTTTAGTTAATAACGGCACTAAAATTGGTCAATTTATTGAATCTTTTGATAAGACATATATTGCAAGATTAAAACTTGGTGAAAAAACTGATTCTGCAGATGTTGATGGCAAAGTTATTCAAACTACGCCTATTCCTAATTTAACTAAGCAAGATATATTATCGACTTTTAATCGTTTAATCGGAAAACAAAAGCAATTGCCACCGATGTATTCGGCAATTAAAGTTGAAGGCAAACCTTTGTATCAATATGCTAGAGAAGGAAAACAAGTCAAAAGAAAAGAAAAAGACATTGAAATTTTTGATTTAAGATTGATTGATTTTGATGGTCAAACAATTACTTTTTTAGCTCATGTATCTAAAGGTACATATATACGCACATTAGGTGAAACTATCGCTGAACAATTAAATTGTGTCGGACATTTATTAAATTTACAAAGAACAAAAGTGGGGCATTATTTGTTAAATCAGGCTAGTAATTTTGAAACTGTATGCCCTGATTCTATTATTCCTTTTAATCGATGTTTAAACTTTTTTAAACATGTGGTGGTCAATGAGCATATTGAAAAAGATATAAAAAATGGAAAACGTTTATTTTTAAATGAAAGCGATGAAAGAATTGCTATTTTTAATAAAAATGATAAATTGCTCGCAATTTATGAAAAAGTTAGCGATGGTTTATACAAATCGTTAAGAGGTTTTTTTAATGAAGATTTATAGTTTTGATATTGATCATCCAATAAAAATTGATGAGCCAATCAGCTTATGCTTGGGTTTTTTTGATGGTGTTCATATTGGTCATGCTAAATTGATTGAACATGCAAGGCGATATTCTTATGCAATTGGTGTTTTAAGTTTTGAATCTTCACCTAAAAACATCGATTTAAAAAACGAGGAAATAACGCCACTAGAATTTAAAAAAAGTCTATTTGAAAAAATGGGCGTTGAATATTTGTTATTGTTAAAAGTTGATGAACGAATGCTTAAAACATCGCCGGATGATTTTATTTTTAAAGTGTTAAAAATCATCAATCCACAAATTTTGATTTGCGGACAAGATTTTACATTTGGATATCAAGGAAAAGGAACACCAGACCTATTAAAAAAATACTTTAATGTTGATTTAATCAACATAAGATTTGAAAACAACCAAAAAATTTCATCATCTTCGATTAGGAAAATGATTAAAGATGGCCAAATTGAACACGCCAATAAACTATTGAATCGTCCTTATAGTATAAACGGAGTTGTCAAACACGGATTTGGAAAAGGAAGACATTTAGGATTTAATACTATTAACATTGAAATTAATGATGATTATGTCATGCCCAAATATGGTGTTTATTTATGTAAAGTATGTGTCAATCATCAAGAATATTATGGGCTAGCTAATGTCGGTGTCCATCCAACAATCAATGAATTGGACAAACCTATCGTCGAAGTTAATATTTTTGATTTTGATAATGAAGTATATGGCTTTGAAGTTAAATGCGATTTTATTAAATTTATTCGTTCAGAACAAAAATTCAGCAATATTGAGGAATTAAAAAAACAAGTGCTATCTGATATTGATGAAGCAAAAAAACAATTAAAAAATAAGACTTTACAAATAAAGATTTAATATGTATATTAATACATGCGCAACTTAATCGCTGAATAGCGACACTCCGACGCTATCCGATGATTAAGCTAAGAATTAAAATAGGAGGAAAAACAAATGGCATTGAGCAAAACTGAAATTCAAGAAATTGTCAATGAATATGGTAAAAATCCAAAAGATACTGGTTCAACCGAAGTTCAAGTAGCGATTTTAACAAAACAAATCAATCGTTTAACCGCTCACTTAAAAGTTCATGATAAAGACCACGCATCAAGACGTTCGTTGTTAATTCTTGTTGGCCAAAGACGTGCTTTATTAGATTATTTAGCTCGTACTGATCGCGAAACATATTTGACCTTAATTGCAAGATTAGGTTTAAGAAAATAAAATATGTAATTCATTTAGACCGCTTCGGCGGTCTTTTTTAATTATAGATGTTATTTTAATTTTGATTATGTTATAATCACTTGCGTATATATTAAGAAAGAGAGAAAAAGAAATGAAAAGAGTATTCGAATTAGAATTCGAAGGAAAGAAGTTCGTTGTTGAAACTGGCGAAATCGCTAAGCAAGCTGATGGTGCCGTTTTAGTTAGATATGATGAAACAGCAGTTCTTTCCACAGTATGTGCCTCTGATCTTCCAAAAGAAGGCGATTTCTTCCCGTTGACTGTTCAATATGAAGAAAAACTATACGCTATTGGTAAGATTCCTGGCTCATTTTTAAGAAGAGAAGGTCGTGCTGGCGAACACGCCACTTTAACTGCAAGATTGATTGATCGTCCGATTCGTCCTATGTTTGCGGATGGATTTAGAAATGAAGTGCAAATAGTTAACACTGTCATGTCTGTCGATCCTGATGCGACGCCTGAAATGGCAGCGATGTTAGGCTCGTCTTTAGCATTGTGCATCTCCGATATTCCTTTTGATGGACCTATCGCTGGTGTTTATGTGGGACGCGTCGATGGCAAATTTATTATTAATCCAACTGTTGAACAATGGAGCAAGTCCGATATTAAAATTACGGTTGCTGGAACAAAAGATGCAATTAATATGGTTGAAGCTGGAGCTAATCAAGTTCCAGAAGATGAAGTGTTGGATGCTTTAATGTTTGGCCATGAAGCCATTAAGCGCTTATGCGATTGGCAAGTTGAAATTGCAAAAGAAATCGGCAAAGAAAAACGTGTTGTCGAACTTTATAAAATTGATGAAACTATCGAAAAAGATGTGACCGACAGAAGCAAAGAACGCTTATGCAAAGCCATTTCTATTTTTGATAAGTTAGAAAGACAAGACGCGATTGATGCAATTGAAAATGAAATCTTAGATGATTATGATACTCGTTTGTATCCTGATGAAAAAACTCATCAAAAAACCATGTCGATGGTTTCACAAGTTTTAGAAGGATTGGTCGCTAACGAAGTTAGAAGATTAATTACCGAAGAAAAAATTAGACCAGATGGAAGAAAAGTAGACGAGATTCGTCCATTAGATGCTCAAGTCGATTTGCTTCCAAGAACTCATGGTTCAGCAATGTTTACTCGTGGGCAAACTCAAGTTATTTCTATCACAACTTTAGGTGCTAAATCTGATGAGCAATTATTAGATAATTTGACTGAAGAAGATAGCAAACGCTGGATGCATCATTATAATTTCCCACCATATTCTGTTGGCGAAGTTGGTCGAATGGGATCTCCAGGAAGAAGAGAAATTGGTCATGGTGCTTTAGGAGAAAGAGCTTTAAGTTATGTGATTCCAAGCGAAGAAGAATTCCCATACACTATCCGTACTGTTGCTGAAGTTGTCGAATCTAATGGTTCGTCTTCGCAAGCGAGCATTTGCGCATCTTGCATGTCTTTAATGGCAGCCGGTGTTCCAATCAAAGCAATGGTTTCTGGCATTGCCATGGGCTTAATATCTTCTGGTCCATTAGATGGAAAGCATCCATATACAATTTTAACTGATATTCAAGGTTTAGAAGATCATTTTGGCGATATGGACTTTAAAGTTGCTGGTACTGAAAAAGGTATTACCGCATTGCAAATGGACATTAAGATTAAAGGCGTGACAAGAGAAGTATTAAAAGAAGCTTTAGATCAAGCTCACGTCGCTAGAGCACAAATCCGCGAAGTAATGGCAAAAGCAATTGATAAACCAAGAAGCGATGTTGGAAAATATGCTCCTAAGATGACAACATTCTTTATTGATGCTGATAAAATTAGAGAAGTTATCGGCACAGGTGGCAAAGTTATCAATGATATTATTGCAAAATGCGATAATTGCAAAATCGATATTGAGGATAGTGGACAAATTACCATTTATCATATGAATCGTGATGTGATTAATCGCGCTAAACAAATGATTGACGATATTGTTAAAGAAGCCAAAGTCGGTGAAATTTATGAAGGAATCGTCACTAGAGTTGAGGATTATGGCGCCTTTGTTAAATTGTTTGGAAGCTGCGAAGGATTGTGCCATGTTTCACGTTTAGGATGGGGATTTATTGATAAAGCCAGCGATGTAGTCAATATTGGCGATACTTTAAAAGTTAAAGTAATCGAAATCGATGATCATGGTAAAGTTAAAGTTTCTCATAAAGAATTTGAAGAAAAACCTGAAAATTTTGAAGAAAAACCTGAATCGACCAAAAAGAAAATTGATAATTTTATCAAAGGTCCAAGAAAATTTAAAAAATAAATCATAAAATGGATGCGAATGCATCCTTTTTATTTGTCATTGCTAGTTTTATTGTTTTTATCGCACCTATACTTTATAATTGAATTATCAATTATATTAGTAGTGATGTAAAATCAAGAAAGGAAATTGTTATGCAAGTTAAAAAAGCAGTTATTCCTGCCGCTGGTTTAGGGACTAGATTTCTTCCCGCGACAAAGGCGTTAGCCAAAGAGATGTTGCCGATTGTTGATATTCCTACTTTACAATATCAAATCAAAGAGGCAGTTGATGCAGGTATTGAAGAAGTTATTTTGATTATTTCTGATGCTAAAAAAGATATTATTGAACATTTTAAAAGAAATGAAGCATATGAAAATTATTTAATTTCTAACGGCAAACAAAAAGAAGCAGAAGCCATTAAACAAATTGCCACAATGGCCAAAATTAGTTATGTCTATCAACATGAAATGAAAGGTTTAGGACATGCAATTTTATGTTGCAAAGAAGCAGTTGGAAATGAACCATTTGTCATTATTTTAGGAGATGATTTAATTATTAATGCACATGGCGATAATGTCTCCAAACAAATGATTGATATATATAATATATATCATAATTCAATAATAGGATGTCAAAATGTAGCATTAGAAAATGTCAATAAATATGGCATTATGTCTTTAAAAGCACCAATGGAAAATAGAATCGCTTTATTAAAAGATATGGTTGAAAAACCAGATATCGATAAAGCTCCTTCTCGTTTAGCATGTTTAGGAAGGTATTTGTTAACGCCTGAAATATTTGATATTTTAAAAGATGCCAAACCAGGCAAAGGTGGAGAAATTCAATTGACAGACGCTATTAAAGTTTTGGCAAAAAGACAAGACGTTATCGTTTATGATTTTATTGGTAGACGCTACGATGTTGGAGATAAATATGGCTATGTCGAAGCAACAATTGATTTTGCTTTAAAACGAGACGACATGAAAGAAAAAGTCTTAAATCATCTCAAAGAAATATTACTAAAATAGTAATAATAATCTTTTTAGTAATAAATTAGTATAAAATTGGTATAGTAACATATGAGAGATGTTATTGTCATTGGTGCTGGTGTTGTAGGCTCACTCATTGCTAGAGAATTATCAAAATATCATCTAGATGTTTTAATCGTTGATAAAGAAAATGATGTCGGCAATGTAACGAGTATGGCTAATTCTGCCATTGTTCATTCTGGTTATGATCCTGAACCTAATTCATTAAAAGCCAAATTAAATGTGCTTGGTAATAAAATGTTTAAACAACTATGTCAAGATTTAGATGTTAACTACGGACAAATTGGATCTTTAACAATTGCTTTATCTGATGAACAGGTTTTGATTTTACACGATTTAGCTAAACGCGCTAAAGAAAACGGAGTGAATGTTCAACTTCTTAGTGCTGAAGAAATTATTAAAATAGAGCCTAATATCAATCCTAATTTAAAAATGGGACTTTTAGCACCGACATGTGGAATTGTAGATCCTTTTAATTTGTGTGCTCACGCTATGGAATGTGCATGCGATAATGGTGTTGAGCTTCATTTAAATGAAGAAGTCTTAAATATTGTCAATTGCAATTCCTATTTTGAAATTAAAACCAATCATCAAACTTATCAAAGCAAAATTGTGATTGACGCTGCTGGATTAAATAGCGATAAAATTTTAAATTTTATCGAACCATGCGATTGGAAAATAACACCTCGAAAAGGCGAATATTATGTTTTAGATCACTATGCGCCTGGTTTAGTTAATCATGTTATTTTTCCTATCCCTACCAACAAAGGAAAAGGAATTTTAATAACGCTGACGACTTCAGGAAATTATTTAGTTGGTCCGTCAAGCGAATTTATCGATGATAATGAAGATTTTTCGACTGATTCTTTGACGCTAGCAAATGTTAAAAAATCAGCTTTGGAAATGATACCAAATATTCCATTTCAGCACGTCATAAGATGTTTTTCTGGTTTAAGAGCCACATCTACTAGGCATGATTTTGTTATAGAAAGCGCTAAAAGTTCTAAAAATTTTATTGTAGTAGGTGGAATCGAATCACCAGGATTAGCTTCGTCTCCAGCTATTGCAAAATATGTTGTAGAAGAATTTGTATCAAAACTAATCAATCTTACACCTAAAGACGACTTTAATCCTAAAATTAAGCCATATATTAATTTAAAATCGTTGAGCAATGAAAAAAGAAATGAATTGATTAAACAAAATCCTGAATACGGAACAATCATATGTGGATGCGAAAAAATTAGTCTTGGCGAAATTAAAGATCTTTTTAAACGCAGCGTTCCTCCTTATACAGTTAAAGCTATTAAAAAAAGAATAAGAGCTGGATTTGGAAAATGCCAAGGTGGATTTTGTCAACCATCCATTGTTTCAATTTTAGCTAAAGAATATCATATTTCTCCTTTGGATGTTTTATATGATAAAAACCATTCCAATATTCTTGTTTGCCGTTTAAAGGATGGAAAATAATATGATGATTGAAAAAGAATTAGTTGTTATTGGTGGTGGAAGCGCCGGAATGGCTGCAGCTATTCAAGCATATAATGAAGGTATAAAAGATATTTTAATTTTAGAAAAAGATGATAAATTAGGTGGCATTTTAAATCAATGCATTCATAATGGATTTGGCCTAACAGAATTTAAAGAAGAATTGACTGGACCTGAATATTTATCCAGATTTGTCCAACAAATTAATGAACTGCATATAGAATATAAATTAAGTTCAACAGTTATTGAATTAACTAAAGATTTAAAAGTTGTTTATTCAAATTGTCAAGATGGATTATCAATAATAAAAGCAAAAGCGGTCGTGCTTGCAACCGGATGTTATGAGCGAAACGCTGGAGCAATTTTATTAGCTGGAGATCGACCTAGCGGTATAATTACCGCAGGTACAGCTCAAAAATATCTTAATTTACAAGGATATTTAGTTGGAAAAAAAGTAGTGATATTAGGAAGTGGTGATATTGGTTTGATCATGGCTAGAAGAATGACTCTAGAAGGCGCAAAAGTATTAGCGGTTTTAGAAATAATGCCGTATAGCAATGGTTTGAATCGCAATATTGCACAATGTTTAAATGACTATGATATCCCATTGTATCTAAGCCATTCTGTTTCTAAAGTAATTGGTAAAGAACGTTTAGAAAAAATTATTGTTTCAAGAGTTGATGAAAATTTGCAGTTTATTCCAAACACAGAAATAGAATTTGAATGTGACACATTACTATTGTCAGTTGGCCTAATTCCTAATGTTGGTCTTTTAAATAACACGACTTGTTCCATATCTTCAACAAAAGGACCATATGTTAATGAACATATGGAAACTCAAACTCCTGGTCTATTTTGTTGTGGCAATTGCCTTCATGTGCATGATTTGGTCGACTTTGTCACACAAGAAGGAAGAACAGCTGGCCATGGGGCGGCGCTATATATTAAAGGTTTGAGCAAACATTCACAAACAATTATTGTAAAAAATGGACATAACATTTCATATGTGATACCCCAATATATCAAAGTTGAAAATACTGAACCAGTTGAATTGAAATTCAGAGTAAAAAAACCATGTAAAAACGTTAATGTCATCGTTAAACAAGACGACAATGTCATCAAAAAATTGATTAAAACTGCTTTAATTCCTAGTGAAATGGAAATAATTAAAATTAATGTAAACGATATAAATTTAATCAATAATAGTGATATTTTAGTAGAAATTCAGGAGAAATGATATGAAGGAATTGACGTGTATTATATGTCCTAGAGGATGCAGATTAAAAATTGATGATCAACTTAATGTAACTGGCAATTTTTGTATGCGAGGAAAACAATACGCTATCAATGAATTAACGCATCCAATGCGAACTATTACTTCGACTGTTCGAGTTTGTAATCGTCTTGATTGTGTCGTCGCTGTTAAAACGGTTCCTGAAATACCAAAAGATAAAATATTCGCCGTAATGAACGAAATTAATAAAGTTAAAATCAATGCACCTTGTCATATTGGTCAAATAGTAATCAAAAATGTTTTAAATTTAAACAGCGATATTATTGTTTGCCAAAATATCGAATAATTATTTACTTAAATCAGATTATTTTTTATAATATAAAAAAGATTGTAGTTTCTTATAATGAAAGGAGTTTTTATGGGCGATATTGTAAATGTATTTGCTCTTGGTGGTTTAGATGAGCGCGGAAAGTGCTTGACCGTCGTTGAAATAAACAATGATATTTTTGTTTTAGATTGCGGATTAAAGTTTCCAAATAAAACCACTCCAGGTATTGATTTTTTGATTCCAAACACATCTTACATCGAAAAAAATAAGAATCGTGTTAAAGCATATATTATTACTCATGCTCACGATGAGCAAATTGGCGCTATTGCCTTTTTTTATAAACTTGCACCAGCGCCAGTATATTGTACAGAAGCAACTAGAGTGGTGATTGATAATCGTTCAATATTTAAAAATAGAAGATTAAAATATGATTTCCATATTGTGAATGCTACATCCAATCATATTATCGCCAACCGAAAAGTTTGTTTTTTCCAAACATTTCACAATTCAGTAGATAGTTTTGGAGTTGCGATTTGGACCGATCAAGGATTTGTGGTTTATACTTCAGAATTTATTGTAGATTATGATACAAGATCAGCTAATTTTAAATTTGATTTGCCTGCTCTTGGCAAAATTAGCGAGTCGCCAACATTGCTTTTAATGACAGAGTCATTAGGTGCAAATTTGGATGGGTATTGTTCTCCACATCATAAATTTACAAATATAATCAAACCTTATTTTAATGATGCAAAAGGAAGAATTTTTGTGGCTGCTTTTTGGCCAAATTCATATAGTCTAGTTGAAATTATAAATTTGGCGGTGGAAAATCATAAAAAAATTGTTTTTTATGATATGGCAACAAAAGAAATTGTTTTAGGTTTTAAACGATGTGGGGCAATAATTTTACCTGAGGCAAATTTGATTGATTATCAAGATGTTTTACGATATCCAGAAAACGAATTGGTATTTTTAATGCTAGGTCATGGCGATACTATTTTTAATAAAGTTCAAGAATTATGTTTAAGGAAAAACGAGGATAAGAGAATATTTTTAACACCCGAGGATACATTTTTGTTGTGCGCTCCTCCTGGTGATAACTTAGAAGATCATTTTTCGGCCACTGTCGATGAATTATTTAAAACGCAAGCTAAAGTCGTCTATTTAAAAAAGAAAGACGTGGCTGCAATGCATGCTCGTGCCGATGATTTAAAAATGGTTTTATCTTTATTAAAACCAAAATATTATTTACCAGTTAATGGTTCTTATTCACAAATGTTAGCTAATGCTAAATTAGCAGTTTCAATGGGAATAGGTTTGAATTATACAAATGTATTTATATTAGACAATGGCTTTAAGATTACTTTTGATGGTGTCAACCGTCCAATCGCAAAGCCAGATAAAGATATTGACATTAGTGAAATTTTAATAGACGGATTGGGCGTTGGCGATGTATCAAGTGGAATTTTAGATGAAAGAAATAAATTAGGATATGGAGGGGTCGTAGTTATTTCTTCAACTATTTCTAAAACAAAGCGACAAATGATTACAAAACCCGATTGCCAAATGAGAGGTTTTGTCTTTGTTAAAGATGCCGAGCCAATATTAAAACAAATCACAAATATTTATATTAATGAAATCGCAGATGCATTAAATAAAGCTGGAGGGTTTGATAATGCAAAAGTGTGCGACGAAATTAAAGATAAAATCACTAAATCAATTCGCCATAATTTAAAGCGCGATCCAATGATTGTTCCCGTCATCATTGAAATTGATTGATAAAGGGGAATTAATATGGGACAAAAAAACGAAAAACCAATCAAACCAGTCAACGAAAAAAACTTTATGCTTTTTTCTGGCTTATGCCTTTGCATTTTTGCATTTATTTTAATAATGGATGTTGGTTATGTGGCAAGAACGCTAACTTTTATTCCTAATTTTTTATTTGGTTTTGGGACATATTTATTTTTGTTGTTATTAATTATTAAAGGAATAAGTTTGGTATTTGCTAATCGTCGAATTAAATTTAAGCATATGGCTTGGATTATTTCTGGAATAGTTGTCATGATGGTAGGAATATCGTCGTTAATTTCTTTAACTAGTTATAAGACTATTTACTATATTGATAACTTTAGTTCAATTTATGCTAGCCATTTTGCAAATTATTATAGCGAAATTAAATTACCATTCCTTTTTCAAAGTGGCAATCAAAGCATAGGTGGTGGATACATCGGATATTTTTTATCTGCTTCGTTAAACAGTATTTTTAATAACACTTTTCCATCATATTTAATCTCTAGTTTTGTAATTGTCATTGGACTTATCGTAGGGGCAATTCCATTTATTGTTGATGCCTTGCAAAGAAAGTTTAATAAAAACAAAAAACAAAAAGCAATTATCAAACAACAAATTGAAGATTATGGTGCGGCTAATCCAAATTTCGTTTTTGAAATAAAAGATAAATCTAGTGATGCTATTAAAAGTGCTGGCTTAAGAAATGAACCCGTTTTTAATGAACCGGAGAAAGTAAAAGAACCCGCAAGTAATCAGTTTGAGACTCAACGAACAAATATTGCTATGTCTTCATCAATTTATCCTAGCATGATTGTTCAAAAACCAGGTGGTTTAACAAAAGCTGTTTATAAAAAAGAAGTAGGACCAGATTTTGCGCCTCCTCATGTTGATACAGTCTCACAAAACAAAGAGATTCCATCATCTTTACAAAATAATGATTTTACTGTGGTTAATCAAACGCCTGTCAATAAAACAACGCCGGCAATAGAACCCAAAAAAGAAATCAAACCAGAACAAATACAATTGGATTTTTCAGAAGATGCAGTTGCTAAAAAAGATGATTTAGTGGCAATTAGTCCTGAGTTTTCTGATCCGGTCGTTGTTAAAAAGCAAAATGTTTCATCTCAATCTATTAAAATAGATAATACACCTAAAGAAATTATTGAAAATAAACCAATTAAAATTACTCATAAGTTTATTCCACCTGATATTAGTCTTCTTAATGAATATGAAAATTCGGCTGCGACTGAAAAGAATACTCAAACCGCCATTCAAAGAATGGAAGTCATCAATGGAATATTCAAAACATTTTCAGTTAAGGCGCAGTGTTGTGGATATGTTATTGGGCCATCGGTCACAAGATACAATATTGAATATTTTGAAACAGCTATGTTTAAAACTGTCAATAATTTAACTAACGATATTTCCATTCGTTTAGGCGGCGTTTCATCTCGCTTTGAATCGATTGTTCCTGGACAAACTTATTCTGGTTTAGAAGTACCTAACGCCATGGTCACTACTGTTGGCTTTAAAGAGATATTAGAAAAGTTGCCGCCACGTGAAAAAAATCCGATGGCTGTCGCTTTTGGTAAAAACATTTCAGGTGAAGTGGTTTGGACAGATTTATATAAAATGCCGCATATGTTAATTGCCGGTACTACTGGTTCAGGTAAATCTATTTTTGTTCATTCGATAATCATGACTTTAATCATGCGCAACAATCCTGATGATTTAAGACTAGTTCTAATTGACCCTAAACGTGTTGAAATGTCTAAATATAAAGAAATGCCGCATTTGTTATGTCCTAACATTGTTGAGCCAGAAGAAGCTTTGGTTTGCATGAACAAATTAGTGGATGAAATGGAAAGAAGATATTCGCTGTTAGAAGAAAAATGTGTATCTGATATTCAGCAATATAATGAGTTGTGCGATGAAGATCCAACATTAGACAAAATGCCTTATTATGTGGCAATTTTAGATGAATATTCAGATTTGGTCGATCGAGTTAAAGATATACAACGACCAATTATTTCTTTGGCACAAAAAGCAAGAAGTGCTGGTATTCATTTAATTATTTGTACGCAAAGACCTTCAACAAATGTCATCACTGGTTTAATCAAAGGTAATTTGCCGACCCACGTTGCTTTAATGACTGCATCAAGTGTTGACTCTATTACGATTATCGGCGAGGGTGGAGCTGAAAAATTGTTGGGCAAGGGTGATATGTTAGTACAATCAGCCGCGGTTTCAAAAGTTGGTTGCGTCCGATTGCAAGGATGCTTTGTACAAAATTCAGAAATATTAAAAGTAGTGGAATTTTTAAAATCGACGATGACGACTGATTATCATCCAGATTTCTTAGATTTAAAAGATCATAGCAAAGATGTGCAAACACCTTTTGCAGGATTTAATCCTGACGAGGCTCGCGGTGAGCATGTCGATGAAAAATATGAAGATGTTAAAGAGATGGTCATGAGTCAAGAATATGCCTCTATTTCTAAAATACAACGAGAATTCGGCTTTGGATTTACAAGAGCAGGACGTATTTTTGCTCGTTTGCAATCTGAAGGAATTGTCGAAGCTAAAGGCACAGCAAAAGGTTGCAAAGTATTAATACATGATTCTGGATACGATATTGAAGGCGGAGTAGGAAGCGATGAAGTCAGCTCAGTTGAATCTTTAAATGAATATGTTGAAAATTCTAATAATAAAGATGGCGGATATTAAAGATGGGTGTAGGAATTGATATTGTCAAAATTAGTAGAATCAAATTGAATTCCCGCTTCTTAAACTTTGTTTTATGTAATGAAGAATTAGAAATATTAAAAAACAAGACGAACAAGCAAGAATTCGTTGCTGGTCGTTTTGCTGCAAAGGAAGCTTTTTTAAAAGCCAATGGTGCAGGATTAGGAAAAATTGCTTTAAAAGATATCAAAGTCCTTTATAATAATAAAGGGTGTCCTATTATAGTGCATGGAGACCAAATTTTTGAAAATATTTCTATTTCGCACGAAAAGGAGTATGCAATAGCAATTGCAATTATTTAAAATATGAACGCATCATTTTATCACGCTAAATTATTATCGTTAAACACTATTAATGTCATGGTTTTTACGTCCATGCAAAGAACTAGTGATGATATTTATTTTTTCATCGTAAAAGATTTTAAAATTATCGAAAGATGCACACCATCAAAATCAACTTCGATGAATAATGTTCGCTTTGTGGAAATAAAATTAAAACAGCCATATGAATACGGACATCATTATGAAGTATTTATTCCTAATTTTGGTGCAATTCCTTTGGATGTGTCTCAAATTATTTATTTTGAAGATTTTGACAAGATGTTTTATTACGATGGTGATGATTTAGGTTCCACATATTATCCTAATCATACTAACTTTGCTATTTGGGCGCCACTTGCTAGCGATGTTTATTTAACCCTTTATTATTCTAATGGTGAAACAAATTATAAAATGAAACGAAGCGATAAAGGCGTATATCGTTTAGATGTTAAAGGCGATTTAAAAAATATTCCGTATCAATATATCATCACCAATTCTGAAGTGGCTAGAGTCGTTAATGATCCATACGGGAAAGGCATTTCATTAAATTCAAAATATAGTGTTGTCGTCGACCTTAATGAAATTAAAAGAAAAATTAAATTCAATAACTCCGATTTAAATAAAACGTTATCTGAATCGTGTATTTATGAGTTGAATATACGTGATTTTACAATCGATAAATCTAGCGATATAGTTAATAAAGGCAAATATTTAGGTTTAATTGAATCTGGTCGAAAAACCAAAGGCGGACATCCGGCTGGCTTAGATTATTTAAAATTTTTAGGTATTTCTCATGTTCAATTGCTTCCGATTTTAGATTTTGCTAATGTTGATGATGCCAACACTGATAAAACATATAATTGGGGTTATGACGTCACTCATTTTTTTGCCCTTGAAGGTTCGTATTCTTTGCATCCTGAAATTGCTGGTGAGAGAATTTTAGAATTTAGGAAAGTAGTAAGTGAACTTCATAAAAATAAAATAGGCGTCATCATTGATGTTGTTTATAATCATGTTTTTTCTTATGAATCATCTCTTTTTGAAAAAGTTGTCCCTGGTTATTATTTTAGAAAAAATAATGAAGGTAGAATCACTAATGGATCAGGATGTGGAAATGATTTAGCAAGTGAAAAATCTATGGTTAGAAAATTAATCATCGATTCTGTATGTTATTTAATTGATATGTTTGATATCGATGGTTTACGTTTTGACTTAATGGGTCTTTTAGACATTGAAACCATAAAGGCAATTCAAAACGCTGCCAATCATAAAAAGAAAAATTTCTTTATCTATGGTGAAGGTTGGCACATCCCAACCGGCATCCCGTCCAATCATCAAGCATCTATTCCCAATGCTTTTAAAATGGATGGAGTTGGATTTTTTAACGATTCATATCGCGATATTTTAAAAGGATCGTGCTTTGATTTAGCGGCTAAAGGATATATAAATGGTGACTATTCATATGTAGATGGTGCCTATTTTGCTATGTTAGGAAGTTGTGTTGATTATACTTTTAATCGAAGATTTTTAAACGCTGGACAAAGCATTAATTATATTGAATGCCACGATAATAGCACATTGTATGATAAATTAGTTCATTCGTTGCCAGATGAAGAGGATGATGTTCGTTTGCAAAGAGTTAAATTTGCTAATACGATGATTGCTTTTTCTTTTGGCGCACCTTTTTATCACATGGGGCAAGAAATTGGCTTATCAAAGCATTTAGAAGACAATACTTACAATATGGGCGACAGATATAACATGATGGATTATAAAGTGTTAGACAAGCGTTTTGAAATGGCGTTATATTTTAAAGATTTGATTGCTTTTCGACAAAAAGTCGGTGTTTTTAAATCAATAAAACAAGACGAAATATGCGATATTTTTCACGAGTTGAACAAAGTTGATAATGGAGGGATGCGCATAAAAGTGCATCATATTCACACTGAAAATGGCGAAAAAAATGGAATGATTTGTATCAATCCGAGCAACCAAACGATTTATTTTGAATTGGATGATTATTATGATGTTGTTTTTTCAAAAGGTGGTAAATCACCTCATGAAATGTATTGTAAACATGTGACTCAATCCCCATTTTCTATTATTTGGTTAATTAAAAGGTAAAACTATGGGATTAATTAGACGTTACGCTAAACCTTTATTTACAATCGTCCCTCAAATTATGTGGGCATATTTAGCGTGGTTAAAAAGATATTCGATGAATCCGAGTAAATATCCTTTGCAAAAAAGATATAAAAAAATACATCGACTCGTCAAAAAATTAGAAAAATCATTAAATATAGATATGATAGTGGAAGGCTTGGAACAATTACCTTTAGATCAAAACTTATGTTTTATTGGCAATCATTTAGGTGATTATGATGGAATCGCCCTTTTAGGCATTTTTGAACAGCCACTTGCATTAATTGGTAAAATTGAAATTTTAAAATATCCATTAATTTCAACAGCGTTAAAAGCTTTGGGTGGCGATTTTATTGATCGAAACGATTTAAAACAATCTTTAAAAGTCATGCGTAAGGTTTACGATTCAATGACTTCTAAAAAGAAGAATTGGGCAATTTTTCCTGAAGGAACTCGTCGAAAAGATGATCGAAGATTAGTTGAAGAATTTCATCATGGTACTTTTCGAACACCGATGAAAGCCAAAATCGCAATTTGCCCATTTGCCATTATTGGCACTAATCGTGTTTTTAAAGGTTCGCCAAACTATAAACGTTATCCGATACACATTAAATTTTTAAAACCATTAACATATCAAGATTATGCTGATAAGACAACCGAACAAGTAGCGGGGTATTGTCAAAAAATGATTCAAAAGACAATAAGTTTCGACCTTAGAATTAAAGACCATAATTACATGCTTGCTAAAGAGCCTAAAAAATATAAATTGTTATAATAAAAAAATAAAAGTATATAAAAAAGGACACATATGTGTCCTTTTGTTTTTTTGATTTTAAATCTTTTGATTAAGCTTTTGGAGCAGGGGCTGGAAGAGAGGTGTCATAAACATAGACATCCAATGCTAGTGCAAAGAAATATCCAGAGCCAGTATAAACATTTTTAACCAAAACCATTTCGCGAGATTCGGCATTCCAATAACCTAATGTTTCATTGCCTTCATCATCGGTTTTAAAAACAGATAAGACGAATCCAGCTTCAAGTAAATCATCAACATAGTTGGTGTATACGGCATTAGCGTTAGTATTAATTTCTTGAGTGCTTTCACCAGAAACTTGATAGATAACTTGAATGTATTCATTAAGTTGTTTGGCTTCAATTAAATCTTCTTCATACGATCTAAAGAATGTTGTCAAATAAACTTGTGATTTAGCACTTGTAATTGCATTGCTTGGATCAACAAGAGCAGTTGTCCATTTAGAAACAGGTTCAGAACCAGTTTCATCCAATTTACCAAAGTTTAAAATCTTAGAAGCTTCATAAGCTTGAACATAACTTGTGTATGTTTCAATCATGCTAGAAGCACTAGAAGCACCTTCAGCAGTGTACATGGCAGGATTGTAGTTGTGAATTTCAATATCAACACTATTTAAAGTGGATGATAAGAAGAATAAAACTGTACCAATTTCATTTTGATAAACGGTGTATCCATCTTGTTCGGCTGCTAAAACCCAACCACTTTCAAGCAAAGCATTAGTATAGTCTTCAAGGACTTTAGCAACATTATAGGAATTACAAGTAATTGTAATTAAGCCACCGAATGAATCAAAATCATAGAAATAATCATCGGTATTGACCACAAATGAGAAGACATCTTCATTAGCTAATGATGGGAATGTGGCAAAATCAGAAGGCAAAATATAACTTGGAGAAAGTGCTGCAGAAGCGCTTGCCCAATCTTTATAAACATCTGTAATTTCAACAGCATAGGTAGCATATGAGAAATTGCCAGCGCTATCCATTGATCCTGCTAAAATACCAAATTCATCACAAATTAATTCAAAATAACCTTCGTTATAATAAACTGAAGCAAAAATTGATAATCCGCCTAATTTATTAACTTGAGGAACAATTTCTTCATTCCAACGTTTGACTGCGTCTGCAGAAACATTAGCTGGAACTACTAAATCAATTAAATATGGATTATCTGGGTTTTCGGTGTTGGTGTCTTCACCTGGGAAAACAACTTTAAAAGTACCACCTTTGCCGTTTTCTAATGTTGTCAATTCACCGCAAGGTTGAACAATACCATTAACAATCATGCCAGAATTTGGAATAGATGCATAATTGTTAAAGAATGTGCGTCCAAAGTTGATAAAGTTATAAACGCCTTTATCAGTCGTCTCATATGATTCGGTAATAGTGACGGTTGCATCGCTGATGCAAACATGTCCTAAATTCATTGAAACAATACCTTCGACTTTGACAACGTCCATATGATTAACTACGGTATCAGAACCTAAAATTTCCATATGGCGAAGAGGATTAGCTTGATCGGTAAGAACTTGTTCTTGGACGATAAAAGAATTTTCAATAATTGTAGAAACAACCACGTCTTCAATATAGACTAATTCGCCATCGTAAACTGATTTTCTAGTTTCTAAATCAATTTCCGTTAGTTGACCAACAGTCATCTTTTTAGCAACAGGACCACTTGGACTAGTTGTGGTAGTGTCAGAGGATGATGTTGTAGTAGTTGGATTGGATGGATTACATCCTGCTAAAGTAATACCAGCAAGAAGTAAGCATGTAAATCCAACTAAGTAACTTTTCTTCATACTTTTTCTCCTTTCGAATAAAGTTTATTCCCTATTTTATACTATTTGTAATAAATTACAAGCGTTTTATATTATGAATTTCTTTTGCCTTAGATATTTAGGGTAATGGTTTTTTAATAATTTACCGTCTGATTTTGCAAAGGAAAATGGAATATTTTCATATGAAAGCAAATACCATCCTGGCTCAATATTGGTGGCAACAGTTTCTCCTTTTACATACGCGCGCGTATCAATTATATTTATATCAATGCAGTTTGGAATAAATGATTTTGCTGACTGATGATGGCTGAAATGGTAACAAGGAATTAAATCTTGTCCTCTTTTTTCATATTTTTTTAGTCCAAATCTTATAATATTCAATTGATCAATTTTAATTTTTTTAGGTAATGTAAACAAAAAATTTCCAAACCACCTTTCTTCTAATTGACTGATTTTAGGATTATTTGCTATTGACGAGGATTTTTTTATTTTGCATATATAATGGCCTTCACCATCAAAAATATAAGGGAATAGATGAACACCGATTGGCTTTTTCTTATTTACATAAAAAAGAGGACTTTGATTAGAAATGTCAATTATTTGAGCATCATCAAAATCATTTAGCAACGATAAAACTACTTCCTCATCTTCTTCCATTGAAAAAGAACATGTTGAATATATTAATTCACCGCCTGGTTTTAACATTTGATAGGCGATATTAATCAATCGTTTTTGCTCATCAGCATATTTTAATACTTTAGAATATGTCCAATCAGATACAAATTTATTATCTTTTCGAAACATTCCACTTCCAGAACAAGGAGCATCCAAAATTATTTTATCAAAGTAATTGAGATATTTTTGATATATTTTAGACCAATCATTGTTAGTGATTAAAATATTTCCTAATCCCATTCTTTCCACATTCTCAAGAAGTGTCAAACATCTTGAATAAGAAATATCATTGGCGTAAACAACGCCAGTTTGTTTCATCAATAAAGAACATTGGATTGTTTTGCCTCCTGGAGCAGCGCACATATCTAAAATCGTTTCATCATTTTGAGGGTTAAGCAAATAAGATACAATCATCGCAGATGGTTCTTGCAAATAATAAACACCCATTTCATGATAAAAATATTGGCCAAAAGGATAAATACTTTTATCAAAAATGTAACCATTTTTTACGATAGGATGTCTGATAATATTGGGGAATTTTTTTAAAAAAATCTTTTCATCCATCTTATCAATATTTAAAAGTAGGCCATGAGCAGCAGGTTTTTTTAAACTATCCATCAATAATTCTATTTCTTCATTATTTAAATATGATTTTAGATGAGTTTGAAAATCCATAATAATAATTTACATCATTTTTGATTTAATTAAATAAAATTATGCTAAAATATATTGGCGAGGTATTTTAATATGCGAATGGTTGATATTATCACAAAAAAACGTGATGGAAAGCAATTAAGTGAAGAAGAAATTAGATTTTATGTGAATGGATATGTAAAAGGCGAGATACCTGATTATCAAATTTCTGCTTTAAATATGGCCATTGTGTTCAAAGGAATGAACAAAGAAGAAATATGTGTTTTAACAGACGCAATGGAACACAGCGGCGATACGATTGACTTAAGCCAAATTAAAGGTGTAAAAGTCGATAAACATTCAACAGGAGGTGTGGGTGATAAAACATCTTTAGTTTTAGGACCGCTTGTTGCTAGTTGTGGTGCCAAATTAGCTAAGATGTCTGGTCGTGGTTTAGGACACACCGGTGGGACATTAGATAAGTTGGAGTCGATTCCTGGCATGAGCGTCGCTATTAGCGGTGAACGCTTTATAAAGCAAGTTCAAGAAGTGGGAATGGCAATTGTTGGTCAAACAGCAAATTTAGTTCCTGCCGATAAAAAAATGTATGCGTTAAGAGATGTGACAGGTACAGTAGAATCAATACCGCTTATTGCTTCATCAATCATGTCTAAAAAATTAGCATCTGGGAGCGACACAATTTTACTAGATGTAAAATTTGGTAGCGGTGCATTTATGAAAAATATCGACGATGCAAAATCGTTAGCTAAAACAATGGTTGAAATAGGTGACGGCTTACATCGAGATACTAGAGCAATCATCACCGATATGACCCAGCCATTAGGTTTAGCAATTGGAAATAATTTAGAAGTTAAAGAAGCAATCAATACATTGCATGGAAATGGTCCAAAAGATTTTGTTGAGTTATGTCTAAGAGCCGGATCTATTATGTTAGAGCAAGCAAAAATATGCAAAAACGAAGGCGAAGCTAGAAAGCTTTTACAACAAAAAATCGACAGCGGTGAAGCATTTGAAAAGCTATGTCAATTTGTTGAGGCTCAAGGTGGAGATGTCAGTTACATTAGACATCCTGAAAAATTTGAAATATCATCCATTATAAAAGACGTTGTTTCCGAAAAAGAAGGATACGTCAGCGAAATTAATTGTTTAGAAATTGGTGAAAGCGCAATGCGCCTTGGTGCAGGACGCGCTACTATGGATGATGTTATTGATATGAGCGCAGGCATCGTTTTAAATAAAAAAGTCGGTGATTTTGTTCAAAAAGGCGAAGTTCTTTGCAAAATTTATACAAATGTGAAGGAAAACGAATCAATTTTAAAAGATATTCACGATTCATTTAAAATTACTACTAATAAAATAGATGTTGCTCCTATTGTTCACGACTATATAAAGTAATTTATAGAAAATAATTATAAATAAAAAGTAGCTATGCTACTTTTTTTCTTTTAATTTTCTCAAATTAGTCGTTCTTTTTATGGATTTAAGGCGATGATAATTAGCGTTTAAGGCTTGTTCATATTTGCTTGTGCCTGTCGGCTCATAAAAACTGATATTTTTTATCATTTCTGGCAAATATTGAATTTTTTCCCATAAATCTGGTCGATTATAAGGATAGGAATCTTCCTCAGACACATTGACGCGAGTTAATTTTAAATAATCTAAAACATCTAAAGGTTTCTTTTTAACAAATTCAAAGGCATTTGAAATCGCTTTTTGGCTAGCTTTTGATTTTGGAGACAACGCTAAATCACACACGGCAAAACCTAAAGGAATAATTGCTTCAGGGAATCCGACCATATTAGCAACTTGGCAAGCGTGATATGTGCGATCTACCGCTTGAGGATTAGCTAAACCAACATCTTCATAAGCAGTAACCAATAATCTTCTTTGAATAGATTCTAAATCTTGAGCCACACACAATTTGGCAAGATAGTATAAAGCTGCATCGACATCGGAACCTCGAATAGATTTTTGCAAGGCTGACACAGCATTATAATGTTCATCATCGTTTTTATCCAAAGAGTAATTAGGAACTTTAATTGTTTGCTTTACATCATTTAGACTAATGGTATGATCATGGCTCATCGATAAGACTTCTAAATAATTTAAACCAAACCTCAAATCGCCTCCTGAAATTTGGCTTATATAATCGATTGCATCATCATCCATCGTTATTTTATTGTTTAATCCAAACGGAGATTCTATTGCTTTTTTTAAACCTTTTTTCACATCAGCTATGCTTAATTTTTTTACTTCTAAAAGATGGACTCTTGAACGTATGGCAGGATTAATAGAAATGTAGGGGTTAGCAGTTGTAGCACCTAATAAATATATTGTTCCATCTTCAACATATGGCAAAAGAATATCTTGCTTGTCCTTATTGAGGCGATGAACTTCATCCATTATGATAAATGCTTTTTCAAACATTCGGCATTCTTCGATTGCTTGTTCTAAATCTTTTTTATTAGAAGTGACAGCATTTAATTTAATAAATTTAACATCCATTGAACGAGCATACGCTTCAGCAATAGTTGTTTTTCCACATCCTGGTGGACCAAAAAAGATAATTGAAAACATTGTTTTTGTTTTAATTGACTGTCTTAAAAAGCCATTTGAACCAACCAAATGATCTTGACCAATGACATCGTCAAGTGTTTGTGGTCGCATTTTAAACGCTAAAGGAGTTAAATGATTCATAATTTCTATTTGATTATATCAATTTTATTCAATTTTCTCTATAATATAAGAGGAATTTATGAAAGTAATTTTAACAACTGTCAAACAAGCCTCTGTTTCTATTGATCAAAAAAAGATTGCGTCCATTCAAAAAGGAATGCTATTATTGGTTGGTTTTTGTGATGGCGACAATCAAGACACAGTCGATTTAATGGTTGACAAAATCTTAAAATTAAGAGTTTTTTGTGATGAAAATAGACAAATAAATTTGTCTATAAGTGATGTTGGTGGAGATATTTTATCAGTCAGTCAATTTACTTTATATGCCAACACATCCAAAGGACGACGCCCATCATTTATTGATGCTTTAAATCCACGTGATGCTTTGAATTTATATGAATATTTTAATGCAAGATTAGAATTATTATACAAAATGCCTTCGACTGGTATTTTTGGTGCATTTATGGATGTTAATTCAATTAACGAAGGACCTTTTACATTGATATTGGATTCAAGCGAGTTATGGCCAAAATAAAAGTATTAGTTGGTTTAAGCGGTGGCGTTGATAGTGCTGTCGCGGCATATTTATTAAAAAAACAAGGTTACGATGTAACTGGTTGTTTTATGCGCAATTGGGATGCGTTAGCTAATAATGATTATTTAGGAAATCCAACAATTAATAACGAACAATGCCCACAAGAAAAGGATTGGGATGATGCTTGTGCTGTGGCAAAAATATTGCAAATCCCTATTTTAAGAATTGATTTTATAAAAGAATATTGGGATGAAGTATTTACATATTTTTTAAACGAATATCAAAAAGCTAGAACGCCAAATCCAGATATCTTTTGTAATAAATATATTAAATTTGACGCTTTTTTAAAATTTGCTAAAAGCAAAGGATTTAATTTAATAGCGATGGGACATTACGCTAAAAGAATTGATAAAGATGGTGTTTCATATCTTCTTAAATCTTTTGATAAAAATAAAGATCAGACTTACTTTTTGTCGCAGATTTCCCAGCAGCAATTATCATCGTGTTTATTCCCTTTAGGAGATATTGATAAGACTGAAGTTAGAAAGATTGCGCATCTATTAGATTTATCATCGGTCATGGACAAAAAAGATTCGACTGGAGTTTGCTTTATAGGCGAAAGAAATTTTAAACAATTCTTACAGAATTATATTCCTGCTCAGCCTGGTAATATTGTCGATATAAAAACTAATCGTGTCTTAGGTAGACATGATGGAGTGATGTATTACACAATCGGACAAAGAAAAGGATTAAATATTGGTGGAATACATGGGGAAGATGCTCATGGTTGGTTCGTTGTAAAAAAAGATGCAAAGCACAATATTTTATACGTGGCATCAGGTAGCGAAAACGAATATTTATATAGTGATTCTTGCCTTTTGAAAACAATTAATTATATCACAAGACCTTTTGTGAATGATGAATATTTAATGGCTAAGTTTAGATACCGTCAAAAAGATTTGCCAGTTAAAATAAAAGTTGTTGATAGCGACACTATTTTAGTATTATTTGATAAGCCGTATAAAGCCATTACCGCTGGACAAGCCTGCGTTTTTTATGATAAAGACATCTGCCTTGGTGGTGGTTTGATTGAAGAAGTGTATTTTAATGGCAAAAGGATAGATATTTAATTTGCTTATATTAATGTGATGGAATTAACGAGTTGTTCACAGATAAAAATTAAAAAAATAACCTCAAAAGATGTCCATTTTTTATTTGCTTTAATGAACAACTCTTTCATATTGGAAAGGCTTAACGAGGTTCTAACAACCAAAGATGATTGGTCTAATTTTATAAATATATGGAAAAACGATGAAGATGAAAATGGATTTATCATTTATAAAGACAATATTAAAATCGGTTGGTTTGCCTTTAATAATTTATTATCAAATGATAAGATTGTTTTTTAAAAATAGCTGTTTTACTTCCAAATTATCAAATGCAAGGAATTGGAACAATGGTTTTAAATCGATTACTTAAACGATTGCAAAAGGAAGGCTTTTTATATTGTAGGCTTTTCACTGACTGTGATAATTTTAATGCCCAAAAATGTTATCGAAAATGTGGGTTTGAAGTTATTGACTCTATTCAAGATAACATGAGCAATGGCACTATTAAAATGCGTTATTTAATGGAATGCAAATTATAATTTTGAATTTTGCTATATACTTGCAAAAGGTATTTAATATCGTTTTAATCATAAACAATAAAAAGATATTTATCTTTTAAAATCAATATGTTAGAATACATCCGTCAATAAGGAAACAAATCTTATCAGTGTTTAATATAGGAAACGCTAGTTGCTGGAAAGGCGGATTAAATAGATAAGTGGGCCACTTCCTTGATTCTGCTAATCACAGACGCAATCCCCGTTAAGGATACAATTAAGTGCATCTAAATAGATGAATAAGGATGGTACCGCGTTAAATCGTTCCTTAGGGAACTTTTTTATTGTCAAAGGAGCTTAATATGAAACATTTAACCTCGAACGAAATTCGCAATATGTGGTTGGATTTTTTTAAAGGAAAAGGCCATAAAGTTGAAAAAGGAGCCTCTTTAATTCCTCATAATGATCCAACGTTACTTTGGATAAATTCCGGTGTCGCAGCTTTGAAAAAATATTTTGATGGAAGTGAAATACCACCGTCAAGAAGAATTACTAATGTTCAAAAATCTATTCGCACGAATGATATAGAAAATGTCGGTCATACTGCAAGACATCATACATTTTTTGAAATGCTAGGGAATTTTTCAATTGGCGATTATTTTAGAAAAGAAGTCATTGCATGGGCATATGAAATTTTGATGAGTCCTCAGTGGTTTGATTTTGATAAAGATAAAATCTATGTCACTTATTATCCAAGCGATTTAGAAACCAAGAAATTGTGGATTGAACAAGGTTTAGATGAAAATCATCTCATTCCTCTAGAAGGCAATTTCTGGCAAATAGGAGAAGGACCATGCGGCCCTAATACAGAAGTATTTTATGATCGTGGCGAGAAATACGATCCTAATCATCTTGGAATTAAAATGCTTCAACAAGACATGGAAAATGACCGCTATATAGAAATATGGGGTATTGTTTTTAGCCAATATAACGCAATAAATGGTGTTGATCGTAAAAATTATAAGGAACTTCCATCAAGAAACATTGATACTGGATCTGGTTTAGAAAGAATTTGTTGCATCATGCAAGAAGCCGATACTAATTTCGATACAGATTTATTTTTGCCTATCATCCATAAAACTGAAAAGTTGGCTTTACATAAATACGAAGGTGAATATAAAGCATCATACCGAGTTATTGCTGATCATATAAGGGCATGCACATTTGCTTTAAGCGATGGTGAAAATTTTTCTAATGAAGGTCGTGGATATGTGCTGAGACGATTGATTAGAAGAGCGATGCGTTACGGACAAAAAATTGGTATTAATGAGCCATTTATGTATAAATTAGTTTCGACAGTTATCGATGTGATGAAGTCATATTATCCTGAATTGGTAGCAAATCAAACTCGAATTGAAAAAACAATTAAAGCCGAAGAGGAAAAATTTTTGAAAACCTTGCAAAACGGTGAACAAATTTTGCTTAAATTGATTGAACATTCTAATCTTCTTTTAGGAAAAGATGCATTTAAATTATATGATACTTTTGGTTTTCCTATCGATTTAACTAAAGAAATTTGTCAGGAGCATGGTGTTCAAATTGACATTGATGGCTTTGAAAAAGAAATGGAAAAACAAAAACAACAAGCTCGTCAGGCAAGAAATGGTTTAGAAAGCATGAATCGTCAATCAAAAGATTTGCTTGATTTTAAGTGTGAATCTAATTTTACTTATGGAGACGAGCCGATTCAAGGAACAGTAATTGGATTGTTTATCAATGGTGAAAAAGTCGATTCAATTAAAGATAAAGGCGAAGTTATTTTTGATGCCACTAATTTTTATGCAGAAAGCGGTGGACAAATTGCTGATATAGGCACAATAAGTAACGATTCATGTTCTTTAAAAGTTAACAATGTCATAAAAGCGCCTAATAAACAACATCTCCATAGCGTTGAAGTTTTGTATGGTGAAGTTAAAGTCGGTGATAAATTTAATTTATCAATTGAACAAACTAGACGTTATAAAATTATGAGGAATCACTCAGCGACCCACCTTTTGCAAGCTGCTTTAGATATCATTTTAAATAGTGAAATCAATCAAGCCGGTAGCCAGGTCAATGAAGATTACGTTCATTTTGATTTTAATTATGATGGAAAAATCAGCGATGAAGAATTATACCTGATTGAAAAACAAGTTAATTTATGGATATGTCAAGCTATTCCTTCACATACCGACGTTTTACCTATCGATCAAGCAAAAAAAATAGGAGCAAAAGCTTTATTTGACGAAAAGTATGGTGATATGGTTCGGGTTGTATGTTTTGGTGACATATCAAAAGAATTTTGTGGTGGAACGCATGTAAAAAATACTTCTGATATTGGTGTATTTTATATCATTTCCGAATCTTCAATTGCTTCTGGTGTTCGTCGCATTCAATTTGCAACGTCTTATGGAGCATATGAAGAAATTAAGCGTCGTGAAAATATTTTAAATCAAGCAAAAGAAAAAATTAATGCGAAATCATATAAAGAAATTGGAGATCGTCTAAATTCTATTATTGCTGAAAAAGATGAACTTAAAAAACAAAATGATGCTTTAAATAAGAAAATCGCTAATGTGATGAGCGAATCTTTAAAAGAACAATTCTCAATGGTTAATGGACATTATATTGTTTGTTCATATTTAGGAAATATATCTAAAGATATACTACTTCATATTGTCGATAATTTAAAAACATGTTATGAAGACTATGCTATTGTTTTAATTGCTAATGATGGAAAATCTATACCTGTTTGTGTTGCATTAGGAAAAGAAGCAATTAAAGATGGTTTAAAAGCAGGACAAATTGTCAGCGAAGCATGCAAAGTTTTAAATGGTTCTGGCGGTGGTCGCTTAGATTTTGCAATGGGAGCTGGTAAAGATAATTCAAAGATTAACGATGCTTTAGATTTAGTTAAAGGTATTTTGAGCAAATGATGAAAAAAGCAATTGGTTTAGATTTGGGAACAAAAACATTAGGCATTGCCATAAGCGATTCTTTAGGCATTTCACACGGATTGGAATTAGTAAGATTTAAAGCTAATGATTTTAATGTCCCATTAAAAAAGGTATTGGAATTATTGGAAAAAAATCAAATAGATGAAATTGCTTTAGGTTTGCCTCTTCATTTAAGTGGAGAACAAAGCGAGATGTCAAAAAAATGTCTTGAATTTAAAGAAATGATTTTAGCCAATAAGCCAAATATTATAGTTGAAATGATCGACGAAAGAATGACTAGTGTCAGCGCCCATAAAAGTTTAACTATGATGAATATTAATGCAAAAAAGCAAAAAGATATTGTCGATATTGTTGCTGCTCAAGAAATACTTGATGTATATTTAAGAAAGAGGGCAAAACAATGATCACACCAAACGAAAATCAAATGGTAATAATTGATTCTAATCAAAAAGAACATTTAGTGGAAATTTTATTTGAATATGAAAATAAACAAAGAAACACTAAATACGTTTTATTTTTTGAATTAGATAATCCTGATGAAGTTATGGCAATGAAATATACAGACGAGGGCGAATTAATCGAAATAGATGATGACGAGGAATTTGACGAGGTGTTAGAAGTATTTAACGCCTTCCAAGATGATGAAAAAAACGAGGAGTGATCCTCGTTTATTTTATAAATAATGCTTTAATTCAAAATCGCTTATTTCTAAAGAATATTGATCCCATACATATTCTTTTGCGGTCAATAATTTTGACCAAGTGTGTTCACCTAATGTTTCTTTTAAAAGTTTGTCTTTTTTAAATGCTTTAATGGCGTTGTATAAATTCGAAGGTATTCGTTCAATACCACGTTGGGAAATCTCATCATCGCTTAATTCAAATAAATTGTCGCTGACAGGGGGAATCAAATGCTTTTCATCGATATTTTCGATTCCATCTAAACCGCTCATTAAAATGCACGCAACTGCTAAATAAGGATTGCTAGTTGGATCAACGTTGCGGATTTCTGTTCTTGTTCCTTGACCTCTTGAAGCAGGAATTCGGATTAGACTTGATCGATTAGATTCACTCCAACATGCATATATCGGTGCTTCATAACCAGACACTAGTCGTTTATATGAATTGACAGTAGGGTTAGTGATAAATGTTAAAGATCTTGTATGTTTAATAATGCCGCTAATCCATTTTCGGCATAATAACGAAAGGCCACTTTTGTCTTTTTCATCATAAAATAGATTATTGCCATCTTTATCTTGCAAAGAGCAATTAGTGTGCATTCCACTTCCTGCTAAACCTTTGACTGGTTTTGGCATAAAAGAAGCGTGGAATCCGTGTTTTCTGGCCACTACTTTAACAACTTGTTTAAAAATTTGAACCTTATCGCAAATTGTTAATGCGTCATCGTATTTAAAATTTATTTCATTTTGACCAGGACCAACTTCATGGTGAGAAGTTTGAATGGAAAATCCTAATTTTTCTAATTCTAAACAAATATCTCTTCTCACATATTCCGCACCATCAATTGGCGCTAAATCAAAATAACTTGCACTGTCGATTCTAGTATTGACAATCGGCAATCCGTTTTCATCGAGTTTAAAAAGATAAAATTCAGGTTCAAATCCAATTTTAAGACTATCGATACCTAATTCGCGCATTTTTCGCAGTGCCCGTTTTAAAATATAGCGAGGATCGCCATTAAATGGTCGTCCTTTGGTCGTATATACATCGCAAGTGAGCGAAGCGACTTTCCCATAATTCAAATCCTCAAATCCTAAGATTAACCAAGTATTTAAATCTGGTCTTAAATACATATCAGCTTCTTTGATTCGAACAAATCCTTCTATCGAAGAACCATCAAACATAATTTTATCGTCGAGTGCATCTTTTAATTTTGAAATAGGAATTTCGACTGCTTTAATCGTTCCAAGCATATCAGAAAATTGCAGCCTTATGTATCTGACATCATTATCTTTTGCCATCTTTATAATCTGTTGTTTAGTATATTTTGCCATTTTCTTGTCCTCAACAGTGATTTTATATATAAAAATTGTTTTTTTCAAACAAATTACTACTATAAAATAAAAAACAAAGAACTGAACTAGAAAAAAATTAAGCGTTTTTGTAAATAAAACGATGCTTTTAAAAACAAATTTGCAAATTTAATCTTATTTTTGCATTTATATATTAAAATATCATATGCTATGATAAAATAATCGTGTTTGAGGTAGTTCTATGTGTGGTATTGTTGGCTGTAAAGGCAATATGGATTTAAGAAAATATTTAATAAACGGATTAAAAGATTTGGATTATCGCGGTTATGATTCTGCCGGTATTGCATTTATTTTAAAAGAAAAAATTAATGTTTATAAATTTAAGGGGACTGTTGAAAATTTAGAATCTAAAATTCCTAATCACATCGATTCTGATATTGGAATTGGGCATACAAGATGGGCAACTCATGGTGTTCCAAATGATACTAACGCGCATCCACATTTGAGTTTTCATCAACATTTCGCTATTGTTCATAATGGTGTTATTGAAAATTATAAAGACATCAAAGATGAATTAATTCAGCAAGGATTTGAATTTAAAAGCGAAACTGACAGTGAAGCAATTGTTAATTTAATCGAATATTACTATTTGCAAAATAATGATGTTTTGAAATCGTTATTTTTAATAGGTCAAAAACTAAAGGGTTCTTTTGCCATCGCTTTATTACATGAAAGCGAACCTGATAAATTATATTTTTATAAACAAGCATCTCCGCTTTTAATCGGAGTGAGCAATGATTTTAATCTTTTAGCAAGCGACGCTGCTCCTATGATTAAATTGACTAAAAAATTTATTGATTTAGAAGACGGGCAATATGGATATTTAACTAGCACAAATCAATTTTTATTTTGTAATGGAAGGCCAATTGATATCGTTTATTCAAATAAGGAACCTGAACTTTTGGTCAAAGACTTAAATGGTTATCCGCATTTTATGTTAAAGGAAATTGAAGAAATTGATATTGTCATCAAACGGATTATGAATCACTATTTCTATGAGGATAAGTTTCATTTTGATTCTAAATTAATAGAAGCAATCAATGAATGCGATCATGTCACTTTCATTGCTTGCGGAACATCTTATCACGCCTCGTTGATAGGTGCTAGATACTTTGAAAGTCTTGAGAAAAACACAAGTGTTTTTATTGCTTCTGAATGGGCCTATTATCCTAAATTTTTAGGCAATAAAACTTTATATATTATGTTATCTCAATCTGGAGAAACTGCAGATTCAATAAGATGCATGCAAATGCTATCTAAATTAGGTGCTCCTATTTTAGTGGTAACCAATACTAAAGGATCGACAATGGAAAGAAATGCTACATATTCACTTTTATTGTATGCAGGTTTAGAAGTGGCAGTAGCCTCAACAAAAGCTTATTCAGCAATGATTACGACTTTGGCTTTACTTTGTGAGGCTTGCAAAAACAATATTGATGTCATAGATGATTTAAATAATGTGTGCAAATCAATTCGTAAGATATATTTTCAAAAAGAACAAATTCTTCAAATTGCTAGACAAATTAAAAATTCTCCCGATGTTTTCTTTTTAGGAAGAGGGTATGATTATGAAATGTCTTTAGAAGCATCACTGAAATTAAAAGAAATTTCTTATATTCATTCAGAAGGCGTTCCAGGCGGAGAATTAAAACATGGCCCGATTGCATTGATTGATAAAAATGTTCCAGTTATCGTTTTTATTTCTGATAAAATTGTCGCATTATCAATGCGTGGCAATATCAAAGAAGTCGAAAGTAGAGGAGCAAAAACGTTTATTATATCTTCAAGATCGTTAAAACATGAAGGAGATGCCTTTGTCGTTGATGATACACCAATTTATTTGTCGCCATTATTGAAATCTATATTTGCTTTTTATTTAGCGTATTTTGTTTCATTAGAAAAAGGGTTAAATGTTGATAAACCACGCAATTTAGCAAAAGCCGTTACTGTCGAATAAAATCAATTAAAAAACAATCATTCCAAAAATGCCAGATAATATCAACAATAATATTGTATTGAAATTCTTTTTTGTCACTTTTTTATATATCAATGTAAAGATAAAAATTATGACAAATAAAGCAATTGTTGTCCGATCAATAATAAAAGGAGAAGTTAATGAATTGCCACCAAAAAAGAATGATTTAACCATTAACAATATGACCGTTGAACTAATTAAAGCAATGATGATTGGCTTAACGCCGTTAACGGCACCTTTGATATATTTAGAATTTGAAAATTTAGCTAGGACACTGGCCAATAATATAATGACAATAAATGCTGGCAAAACAACGCCAAGAGTAGCGCAAAAAGCACCAAAAAATCCTGCTTGTGATGATCCGATAAAAGTAGCGATATTAATGGCAAATGGACCTGGAGTTACTTCGCTGACAGCAATAAAATCGTAAAGTTGGCTGACTTCCATCCAACCGCGAGAAACAACTTGAGCCTCAATTAATGGAATCATGGCATAACCGCCACCAAAAGTGAATAAACCAATCAAAAAGAAAACACCAAATAATTCTAAAAAAATCATTTAATTTTCTCCTTTTGATGATGATTAGCAATAGCGGTATTAATAATTCCTAACGCCAATCCAATGCCAATTAAAATTAATGAAATCCAAGTAAAATCAGGAATAAAGATACTAAATGTAATCATGATTATTAAAGCAATCGACATGACAATATAAAAATATGCGTCTCGTTTCATTTGTTTTGCTAATTTTATTATCGTTGTAATCAATAAAACCATGACACCTACTTTTATGCCTTTAAAAGCTTTGTTGACTATTTCTAAGGCTAAAAACTCGTCAAAAAATAACGATATCACATAAATAATTAAAAGTGATGGTAAAACTAGACCAAAAGTAGAAAAAATTGAGCCGACTATTCCAGCAACTTTATAGCCAACATATGTTGCAACATTGACCGATATTGGTCCGGGAGTTGATTCAGCAATTACTAATATCTCAAAAAACTCATCTTGTTTTATCCATTTCTTTTTTTCAACAATATTATTTTGAATGATGCCAACCATTGCATAGCCACCTCCAAAAGTGAATAATCCAATTTTGAAGAAGGTATAAAACAAAACTAAAATATTTTTTAACTTCTCTTTCATAGCCATTCTATTATAAACATATTTTCATAAAATAAAATATGGAAATTATAAAATTAAGTTGCTATAATATCGAATGATTCGAGGTAGATACTATGGCAGAAAAAATCCAATTAACAAAAGAAGGATATGAAAATTTCCAAAAAGAATTACGTCAATTAATCGATGTTACTCGCGAAGAGGTAAAACGTCAATTAATTGAAGCCAGAGCACAAGGCGACTTGAGTGAAAATGCTGATTATGATGCTGCTCGTGCTCGTCAAGCAGAAGTTGAAGGCAGAATTATCGAATTAGAAAATATTCTTCATAACGCAATTATCATTGACGAAGTCAAGAAAAATACTCGAAAAGTTGGATTAGGATCAACGGTCCATATCAAAGATTTAAGAGATAACAAAGAATATTTTTATACTATAACCGGAACGAGCGAAGCGAACCCAAGCGAAGGCAAAATTTCTAATGAGTGTCCATTGGGAAGAGCTTTGATTGACCAAGAAAAAGGGAAAGTAATTACTGTTAAGGTTAAAAAAGAATACCAAGTTGAAATTTTATCCGCAAACGTAAATAACAAATAAATTTATTGAAAAAAACAATAAATACCTCCTATAGATAGTAGGAGGTTTTTTAATGGTAAAATTACTTATTGGCGTTGTAATTGCCGCTTTTATAGTCATTATTGGTTTTATGGCTATCGATCCTAATTTAAATAACAACATTCCAGGAACTAATTTGACTGAACCAGATAATGTTTATTCATTATCAATAGAAGGCGAAATAGAAAAGCCTGGCACATATGTTTTGCAAGAAGGAGCAATTATGTCCGATTTAATAGAAACGGCAGGGGGATTGACTTCCAATGCGGATGCAAGAGGTTTTTTTGAAACAGCAGTTTTGACAAAAGGAATGTCTTATTACATTCCACCTTTATACGATAAAACTGATATTTGTGCTACCGATGCTATCGTGAAGGTAAATATCAATGTTGATAGTGCTGAAACATTGATGACCATAAATGGATTTACTTCTTCTATTGCGACATCGATTGTTTCTCATCGCAATGAAAATGGTGAATTTAAAACTATTGAGCAATTAGAAGATGTCTATGGTATCGGACCAGCCACATATAAAAAAGTTAGAGATTATGTGATTCTCCACGAATGATATTTTTAATTGCTTTTTTAGGAATATGGGTTGGACTTTGGACTTATAAATCGCCTATATTCTTTTTTATTTTATCGATTTTATTTGCTTTATATATCGTATATCGATTCAAATGGAAAAAAGTTATTTTATTTAGTGGTTTCTTTTTAATTGGTGTTGGAATGACTTTTATTCAATTTGATTTAAATCAGCAAACTTATCATGGCATTGTAATCGAAAGCAAAGATAATTATTATTTGTTTTCCTGCGGGTTAGAAAAATTTTATATTTATGAAAAAAATAATGATTGCGAAGTAGGGGATGTTTTAAAAATAAGTGGAGAAAAGCAAATAATTGACTTTGAGGTTTTAGAAAGCAACTTTGATTTTAATGAATATTTAACTGATAAAGGTGTCAAATATCAATTGTTAATCAAAAACAAGACAGAAATATTCAAATCGCTAATCAGATTTAAAAAACATAAGAATAATTTTCTTGATAAATTTGATTCGAATAATGTTGATTTTATCAATTCGTTATTTTTTGGTTCGACAATAAAAGGAGAATTTAACCAAACATTATCTAATTTGCATCTTTATCGATTTTCGACAGTTAGCGGATTGTATGTTTATTTTATTTTAAATGTTTTAATTAAATTATATTCTATAAAATTTAAAAATAAGACAGCAGAGCTTTTGGCGTTTTTAAGTTTGTCGCCTTATTTAATTTTTGCAATTTTTAAATTCTCAATATTTAGAATATGCTATTTGTTTATATTAAAATGGATTAATAAATATGTATTAAAAAAGAAATTTGATTATCTTTCTATTTTATCTATATCAGGCTTGATTTTATTAATGATAAATCGATTTTTAGCCTACCAAGATGGTTTTGTATTAGGATATTTAATGTCATTATATACACATTGTTTAAATAACTCGTTTTCTTTTTTAAAATCCAAGCATAAAAAAATATTGATGTATGTTTCTATTTGGTTATTTTTTATTCCTTTTGAAACTAATTATTATCATGAAATATCTTTGCTTGGTCCTCTTATTCAAATTATTTTGTCGCCAGCAATTATTTTTATTTCATTTTTATTAACGCTTTGCTTTTATTTTGTGCCATTATTTGGTTTTGTAAATTCAACAATTAATTGTTTTAAGTTTTTAATAGATATATTTGACACAATACCTATGAACGTCCATTGTCCACCGATGAGTATTCCACTTGGATTTTTTTATGAAATGATTTTATTGTCATGCTTATATATTTTAGCTATTAAATTTAGGCCGATATTTAAATTAAGTTTTGTTCCCATTTTTTGTCTATGCATGTATTTTTTTCCTTTTGAAAAAACTTTTGGAAGTCAAATTCATTTTATTAATGTAGGTCAAGGAGATTCAACATTAATCATTCATCAAAAACAGACAATTTTAATTGATACTGGAGGCAGTTTATATCAAGATATCGCTAAAAAGACACTCATACCATTTTTAAAAAAGAAAAGAATTTATTCTTTAGATTATGTCATTGTCACGCACGATGATTATGATCATAATGGAGCATTTGCGTCGTTAAATGAAAATTTTGTTGTCAAAAAATATATAGATCACAAAAAAGAATTTCCCTTGATTATTAACGATGATTTCATTATAAAAAATCTTAATATATACGCTAGTAGTGATGAAATGGACGATAACGATAAATCTTTAGTCTTATATTTTGCAATAAAAAATACGAGCTTTTTACTAATGGGCGACGCCCCTAAATGGGTTGAAAGCAAAATAATTAAAGATAATCCACAGCTTAATTGTGACATATTAAAGATTGGTCATCATGGATCAAATACATCTACTTGTGAATATTTCATTGATTGTGTTCGTCCAAAACAGGCCATCATTTCGGTTGGCAAACACAACAATTATGGACATCCAAGCGATAGTGTACTAGCTATATTAAAAGCTTATGATATTCGCATAAGAAGAACAGATATTGAATCGACAATTTCTTTTATTTTTTGAATATGTCTATAAATATATTGCAAACAATATATATAATAGATATAATAATATCGATACAAAAAGTATCGATTAGAAAGGAGGGTAAATGGAAAGCAAAAATCTCGCTTCATTTTCGCTAGCGGCAGTTCAAAGAATTCCATCGTATTTGCGATATTTAAAAGAATTGCAGCAAGAAGGTATCGAATATGTTTCATCGACGGCTATCGGAAAAAAGATGAATTTAAATCCTATTTTAGTCAAAAAGGATTTGTCAATTCTTACTACAGTTGAAGGCAAACCAAAATTGGGCTATAAAGTTTCTGCATTAATTAAGGACATTGAAGCTTTTTTAGGTTATGATAATACTAAAGATGCTGTAATAATTGGATGTGGAAATTTAGGACAAGCATTATTGTCATATCCAGGCTTTTCCAATTATGGGATTAACATTTGTCTTGGCTTTGATATTGATAGCAACATCGTTGGATCTGTAATCAATGGTGTAACTATTATGCCAATGTCAAAACTAGAAGATTTAATTGATCGTCTCCATATTCATATAGCTATTCTAACTGTTCCTAAACAAGTTGCACAAGAAATTGCCAACCGCTTGTCAAAGACGCAGATTAGAGCCATATGGAATTGGGCGCCGACGCAACTGAAGGTCGAGCCTCATATAGCAGTGAAGAATGAAGATATTGCTTCTTCATTAGCCGTTCTAACTAATAAAATGAAGGAAATTTTAGAAAAGGAATAATGCTTATGGAAAGAAAAATTGTAGATAGTGTTGAATCGCTTGAACTTGAATTAAAAAAAGTTAGAGAAGCACAAGTAAAATTTTCTACTTATACTCAAGAACAAGTCGATGCTATTTTTAAGGCAGCTGCCATTGCCGCCAATCAAGCACGTATCCCACTTGCTAAGCTGGCTGTGAGTGAAACAGGCATGGGAATCGTTGAAGACAAAGTTATTAAAAATCACTTTGCTTCCGAATATATTTATAATGCATATCGTCATACGCAAACTTGTGGTGTTTTTGAAGAAGATAAAGAGTATGGAATCAAAAAACTTTACGAACCAATCGGAGTTATTGGAGCGGTTATTCCAACTACCAACCCAACTTCAACAGCCATTTTTAAAACATTAATAGCTTTAAAAACAAGAAATGGTATTATTATTTCTCCTCACCCAAGAGCAAAACAATCAACCATTGCCGCCGCAAAAATCGTTTTAGATGCAGCAGTAAAAGCTGGAGCTCCTGAAGGAATAATTTCTTGGATTGATGTTCCATCATTGGACATGACTACATTATTGATGAAAGAAGCTGATATTATTTTAGCAACAGGTGGTCCTGGAATGGTTAAATCAGCTTATAGTTCTGGCAAACCTGCATTAGGTGTTGGTGCTGGAAATACGCCTGCCATCATTGATGATACTGCCGATATAATCTTAGCTGTCAACTCGATAGTGCACTCCAAAACATTTGATAATGGTATGATTTGTGCTTCTGAACAAAGCGTGATTGTATTGGATAAAGTTTATGATGCTGTCAAATCTGAATTTATTAAGCGCGGTTGCTATTTTTTAAATCCTGAAGAAACAGAAAAAGTTAGAAAAACTATCATTATAAATGGCGCTTTGAATGCTAGAATTGTTGGTCAAAAAGCGCATCGTATTGCCGAATTAGCGGGTGTGGAAGTTCCAGAAACAACTAAAATCTTAATTGGTGAAGTTGAATCGGTTGATATTTCCGAAGAGTTTGCTCATGAAAAATTATCTCCAGTTTTAGCGATGTATCGCGCTAAAGATTTTGATGATGCCGTTGCTAAAGCTGAACATTTAATAGCGGATGGTGGATATGGACACACCTCATCTTTATATTTAAATGTTAAGGTTGGACAAGAAAAAATCGCCATTTTCCAAGAAGCAATGAAAACATGTCGTATATTGATTAATACGCCATCTTCTCAAGGCGGAATCGGCGATTTGTACAATTTCAAATTAATGCCATCTTTAACTTTAGGATGTGGTTCCTGGGGCGGAAACTCAGTTTCTGAAAATGTTGGAATTAAACATCTTTTGAATATTAAAACGGTTGCTGAAAGGAGAGAAAATATGTTGTGGTTTAGAACGCCCAGCAAAGTATATATTAAAAAAGGTTGCTTGCCTGTTGCTTTAAACGAATTAAAAGATGTTTATGGCAAAAAAAGAGCATTTATTGTTACCGATTCATTTTTATATAAATCAGGATTTACTAAAATAATCGAAAATCGTCTAAATGATATGGGCATTGAACATGAAACATTCTTTGATGTTGAACCAGATCCAACATTAAGATGTGCAAAAGAAGGTGCGGTCATTATGACTAGATTCCAACCTGATGTAATTATCGCTGTCGGTGGCGGTTCAGCAATGGATGCTGGAAAAATTATGTGGGTATTATATGAGCATCCAGAAGTTGATTTCCAAGATATGGCAATGCGTTTTTGCGATATTCGTAAAAGAGTTTATCAATTCCCAAAAATGGGTGAGAAGGCTTTCTTCATCGCTGTTCCTACATCCGCTGGTACAGGTTCTGAAGTAACCCCTTTTGCAGTCATCACTGATGAATCAACTGGCACTAAATATCCATTGGCTGATTATGAATTAATGCCTAATATGGCTATTGTTGATTGCGATTTGATGATGAGTGGTCCAAAAGGATTGACATCCGCTTCCGGTATCGATGCAGTTTCTCATGATTTAGAGGCATTAGCCTCTATGATGGCTACTGATTATACGGATGGGCTTGCTATTCAATCATTAAAAATGATTTTTGAATACTTGCCTCGGGCTTATAACGATGGTCAAACCGATGTTGAAGCTCGTGAAAAAATGGCTAATGCCGCCACCATGGCTGGTATGGCGTTTGCTAATGCTTTCTTGGGCGTTTGTCACTCAATGGCTCATAAATTAGGTGCTTTCCATCACTTGCCACATGGCGTTGCAAATGCTTTAATGTTAGAAGAAGTGATTCGCTTCAATGCTAGCGATGTGCCATCTAAAATGGGAACATTCCCACAATACGATCATCCTCACACCAAAGAAAAATATGCGATGGTGGCTCAATCTTTAGGATTGAAAGGCAAAACTGATGATGAAAAAGTTGAGTCTTTAATTGATGCTGTTAATGAATTGAAGGCTAAAATTGGCATTAAACCTACCATTAAAGATTATGGCATTGATGAAGCTGACTTCTTAAATCGTTTAGATGATATGGTCGAACAAGCTTTTGATGATCAATGCACAGGTGCTAATCCAAGATATCCTTTGATGTCTGAAATTAAACAAATGTATTTAAATGCTTACTATGGTAAAAAGGCAGGTAAATAAATATGTCAGAAAAAAGAATCGTTGCTGTTAGAACTAGCAAAACCGTCTATCGTCAAGATGGTAAAATTTACAAAGTCTTTGACGAAAATTATTCTAAATCCAACATTTTAAACGAAGCATTGAATCATGCTCGCGTTGAGGAGACAGGATTAAATATCCCAACTTTATATGAAGTTACAACCATCGATGGTAAATGGGCGATTGTCTATCAATATATTAAAGGTAAAACTTTAGAGCAATTGATGAACGAACATCCAGAAAAAATGGATGAATATTTGAAATTATTTTTAGATTTGCAATTAGAAATTCACTCAAAAAGTTTGCCACATTTAAATAAAATTAAAGATAAAGTCATGCAAAAAATTGCGATGTGTGATTTAGACGCAACCGTTCGTTACGAATTGCATACTAGATTATCCTCTATGCCAACTCATGAACATGTGTTGCATGGCGATTTCAATCCATCTAACATCGTTATTAGCGATGAAGATCATAAACCATATATTTTAGACTGGGCACACGCTGCACAAGGCAACTCATCTTATGACGCTGCTATGACTTATCTTGAGTTCCAATTGACTGGCAATTTAGATTTAGCTGAAAAATATTTGGATGCTTACGTATCAAAAACTGGAACTGCAAAAACTTATGTTCAACGCTGGATTCCTTTGGTGGCTGCATCACAATTGCCAACTGCTAAAAAAGAACAAGCTGAGTTTTTAAAACACGCCTTAAACATTTATGATCATGAATAAAGGAGAAAAATTATGATTAAAGTTACTGTTTGTATTGGAAGTTCTTGCCATTTAAAAGGTTCAAGACAAGTAGTGGAAGAATTGCAATATTTAATAAAAGAAAATAATTTGCAAGACAGCGTTAATCTTGGTGGAGCATTTTGCATGGGAAAATGCAATGAAAAAGGCGTCAATGTCAATGTTGACGGCGTCCATTATTCTGTCGAACCTAAAGACGTTAAAGATTTCTTTGAAAAAGAAATTAAATCGAAAATCAAATAGTTTAATCCTATATTAGGAGAGAAAATATGATCAATTTCTTAGAGTTCAAACCTGCGAAATGTAAAGATTGTTACAAATGTTTAAAACATTGTCCTGTTACTGCCATTGAAGTAATCGACCATCAAGCGCAAATTATTGCATCGCGATGTGTTTTGTGTGGCACCTGTACAATGGTGTGCCCACAAAATGCTAAAAAAGTTCATAATTCTATTCAAGAAATTAAGGATTTATTAGCGAATAATAAACATGTCATTGCTTCTGTGGCGCCATCTTTTATTTCCTCGTTTGAACTCAAGAGTTTTGATTCGATGCTATTGGCTTTAAAACAATTAGGGTTTGAAAATGGCGAAGAAACGGCAATTGGTGCATATGCCGTAACTCGCGAATATGAAAAATTGTTAGCCAAAAAGACATACAAAAATTTCATTACTTCGGCATGTCCAGCCATCAACAAAATGATTCAATTGTATTATCATGATGCATTGAAATATTTAGCGCCAGTGGTTTCACCGATGGTTGCGCATGCCAAAATATTGAAAGTTCGTTATCCAGATGCCAAAATTGTGTTTATTGGTCCTTGTATTGCAAAAAAACAAGAAGCTTATGAAAGCAAAATCATCGACGGAGTTCTAACTTTTGAGGAATTAAAAATTTTATTTGATGAGCGCGGAATAAAACTTGATTCCTCATTAAATAAACCTAGTCAAACAGGAAAGATTAATAAGGCTAAATATTATCCAATTTCGCGTGGCATTATCAAATCGTTGAATAATCAAGAAAGCGAGTATGAATATGTAGCAATTGATGGAATCAATAAATGTCAAGAAGCATTAGAAAATATCAATGATTTTGCTCATATGTTTTTAGAATTGAACTCATGTGAACACGCTTGCGTTAATGGTCCGTGTTCTTTAATTAAAAAAGGAACTGCAATCAACGCCAATCAAATGATTAGACGATACGTTCACCGCGATTTAGAAAATGGTGGAATAGATGAAATCAAAATTCCTGCTGGGATTGATTTTTCATGCGTGTTTAACCCAATTAATCCGATTGAAAGACAGCCTAGCGAAGATGAAATTAAAGCTATTTTAGCTAAAACTGGAAAATTTACGACTGATGATGAATTAAATTGTGGGGCGTGCGGATATGATACTTGCCGTAAAAAAGCTTGGGCCGTCGCTAACGGATATGCTGATATTGAAATGTGCGTGCCGTATATGCGTAAAAAAGCAGAATCAATGTCATACGAAATTATTCAAAATATGCCTAATGGTATAATAGTTATCGATTCTAATTATAAAATTAAGGAAATTAATTCTAACGCTTCTTCTATGCTTTTAGTTTCTCCAAAAGAAGCAAAAGATATGTATATTTACGAAGTAATTGATTCTACTCCATTTATTTTAGCAATTGAGAAAAAGAAAAATACATATCATCAAAAAATATTGATTGATAAGACTAACACTATCGTTGAAATAAGCGTTATCGCATTAAAAGATGAACATTCTGCTTTTGCGGTTTTAAAAGATATTACCGAAAAGACAAAAGCCCAAGAAAAATATGATCAATTGCGTCAAAATACAATTGATATCACTAACGAAGTCATCAACAAGCAAATGCGCGTTGCACAAGAAATCGCCTCTGTATTAGGCGAAACAGTTGCTGAAACCAAGGTTGCAATATTAAATTTGAAAAAAAGTCTAGTTGAAGAAAACAAAGACGAGCACGAGGATAAATAATGGCTCTTTTTATCGATTATGGTTATACATCTTTAAATCATGTCGGCGAAGAACTTTGCGGCGATAAAGTTGAGTACGCCCAAAATGGCGATTTTATTACTTTAGTTTTAGCTGATGGACTTGGTAGTGGTGTTAAAGCTAATATTTTATCGACATTGACATCTAAAATACTTTGTACGATGGTATCTAACAATGTTTCAATTGTTGAATGCATAGAAACTCTTATTTCTTCTTTGCCAGTTTGCAAAGAAAGAGGGGTTGCCTATTCGACATTTACGGTCGTGCACCTTAATCATGAAGGTCAAGGATTCATTTTTGAATTTGATAATCCACAAGCGATATATATTCACAACGGAATTTGTAAAGATTTTGATCGCCAAGAAATGATAATTAGTAACAAAGTTGTTTATAAATCTGATATTAAATTAGAAAATAACGATTTTATCGTTACTATGAGCGATGGGGCTATACATGCTGGCATTGGTGCCACATTAAACTTTGGATGGGAAAGAAAAGACATCATGGATTATTTAAATCGGACTGTTAAGCCTGATATGTCAGCTAGAACATTGGCTTGTAATTTAGCAAGTTCATGCAATGATTTATATTTATCTAAACCAGGCGATGATACGACGATTGCTTGCATTAAGATTCGTAAAAAATTAAAAGTTAACATCATGGTTGGACCACCGGTTGAAAAGGAAAAAGATGATTATTATGTTTCTAAATTTTTGTCTAATACTGACAAAACATGTGTTTGTGGTGGAACAAGTTCAACAATAGTTGCTCGATATTTAAAAAAACCAATTGAAGTTGATTTGACTTATTTAGATGCTGATGTTCCGCCTATGGCTAAAATTGATGGAGTCGATTTAGTTACCGAAGGTGTTTTAACCTTGCGCCGTTTATTAGAATTATCTAATATGTATTTGGATACAAAAGATCTTAAACCAAAAATTTTTGTACAAAAAGATGGTGCCAATCAATTGGCGGATATGTTATTTATTCAAGCTAGCGATGTTGAATTTTTTGTTGGGCAGTCTATCAATTCTGCTCATCAAGGATTGCCAATTGATATAACGATGAAATTAAAACTTGTCGAATCGCTAGCGTACAATTTAAAATTGATGGGGAAAAATGTTGTTTTAAATTACGATTAAGGAGAAAAAAATGAAAACAAAAAACTTTGATACACAAGTTCAAGATCTTAAATATCGTGTTCTTCGTGAGGTGGCACGCTTTGCTTGGAAAGGCAAATTATTAGAAAATATTTTAAATATACCAAATATTATTGTTCCCGGTAAAACGCCGACTACACGTTGTTGTATTTATAAAGAAAAAGCAATAGTGAGCGAGCGCGTTAAATTAGCTATGGGAGGAAACGCCAATAATCCTAATGTCATTGAAGTTATCGATATAGCTTGCGATGATTGCCCAACTGGTGGATATCATGTTACCGATGCATGTCGAGGTTGTTTGGCCCATCGTTGTGAAGAAGCCTGCCGTTTAAATGCAATTAGCTTTGATGATAATCATCGCGCCGTTATTAATAAAAACAAGTGTGTAGAATGTGGGATGTGCGCTAAAGCATGTTTTTATAATGCTATCATTTCTTATAAGCGTCCGTGCGAAGCATCTTGTAAAATCAAAGCTATATCAATGAGTGAGGATAAACATGCTCAAATAAATAACGACGAATGTATTTCATGCGGTGCTTGTTCTTATCAGTGTCCATTTGGCGCAATTATGGATAAATCTTATATTACCAATGTCATCGATTTTATTTTAAAATCACAAAATAACACTAAATATAAAGTTTATGCTGTTGTCGCTCCATCTATATCTAGTCAATTTCGCTACGCGAAATTAGGGCAAGTTATTGCTGGTTTAAAGCAACTTGGATTTTATAGTGTTATTGAAGTAGCTTTAGGTGCCGATATGGTCGCATATGAAGAAGCAAAAGAATTGGCACAAAAAGGCTTTTTAACTTCTTCCTGCTGTCCTGCTTTTGTTGATTATATCGAAAAGAAATTTCCAAATTTAAAGCAACATATTTCTCATAATTTATCTCCGATGGGAGCAATAGCAAAATACATCAAAGAAACCGACCCAACTTCTAAAGTTGTCTTTATCGGTCCTTGCACTGCAAAAAAAATGGAATTTAAAAAGGATAAATTAAAAGGCATAGTTGACACAGTTATGACTTTTGAAGAATTGCAAGCCTTAATTGATTCGAAAGATATTGATTTAACCACCTTAGAAGAAGATGTATTGGATAATGCATCTTATTATGGTCGAATTTTTGCTAGGTCTGGCGGATTGAGCGAAGCGGTGAAACAATCATTAAAAGAACAAAATATTGAATTTGAAGTCAAACCAGAAGTGTGCAATGGCATCGAAGCTTGCAAAGTAGCTTTAATGAAAAAAGGAAAAGACTTATTACCATCTAATTTCATTGAAGGAATGGCTTGTGTAGGTGGTTGCATCGGTGGTGCTGGCAATATCACGCATGGTGTTACAAACGCTGCTGAAGTTGATAAATACGGAAAGCAAGCTTTAGAAAAGACAATTTTAGATGCGATTAGTGTTACTAATATTAATAAATAAATAAGCCCATGTGGGCTTTTTATTTTGATTATAATTTTATATAATAAATATATGATTTATTTAATTTATGGCCAACAAAGTGTAATGATAAAAAATCGATTGAACAAAATTGTTAAAGAACGTTTAGATTTTGTTGACGCTATGAATTTTGTTAAATTTGACATGAATTATGCTTTGATTCAAGACGTGATATTAGAAGCCTCTTACATGCCATTAGGATATGAGCATAAGTTGATTGTTGCTGAAGATTGTTATTTTTTGAAAAAAATAAAAGGTAAAAACAAAAATGACGATAAGCAAGATTTTGCGTCTTTAATATCTTTTTTAAAACAGCCTAATGAAAATTGTGATTTGGTTTTAACATTAAATGACGAAAGTGTAGATGAAAAATCAGATCTATACAAATTAATTGCAGAAAAAGGGAAAATTTTTCAGTTATTAAGCGTTGGAAAAAATGATTGGAATACTTATATTTATAAATATTTTAATGAAACGCTGCACATAAAAATTGATAACGATGCCATTGTTGAATTAGCTAATAGAATAAATGGAGATTTAAATATATTTTTAAATGAAGCTAATAAATTATCATTATATGACAGCCATATTACTTATGATGATGTATGTCGTTTAGTTAGCAAACCATTGGATGAAAACGCTTTTGAAATTTTTAATCATTTAATGAATAAAAAAAATGATGAAGCAATCAAAATTTTTAAAAATTTGCTTGTTGATGGTGTAGAACCTGTCACATTAATATCAATGTTAGGAAATCAATTTAGGCTTTTATGGCAAATTGCTTTTTTGCATAAGTCAAGTTTAACAAGTCAAGAAATAGCAGATAAATTAAAAATAAAAGAAGTTCGTGTTCGCATATTAAAAAAATATATGTATATGATGACATTAGACGATTTGTTAGAAACTTTAGATTGCCTTTATAATTTGGATTATCAAATTAAAAGCGGCCAAATTGACCGCTTTATTGGATTTGAATTGTTTTTAATTAATTTTCAAATAAAATAATTTTTATTTGATTGAATCAACCAAACGAGCAATTTCTGCTTTTTTACGAGCCGCAGTATTTTTTGTATACACACCTTTTGTTACTGATTTATCGATTAAAGTATAGGCTTTATTTAATAATTCAGTAGCATTAGCTAAATCTTTAGCTTCGACAGCTTTTCTTACTTTTTTAATAGCGGTGCGAACTGAACTTTTGACTGCCGCGTTGCGTTGACGAGCTTTTTCATTTGTTTCAATTCTTTTGATTTGAGATTTAATATTAGCCATAGTCTTTTTCCTTTTATTGTTTAACGTTTAGTATCATATCAAAAAAATAAGTCTTTATCAATATAAAAATAATTATTGTTTATATAGAATATAAATTGGCCTTGAGTATTAAAAAATTTAGCAAAACAAATCGGATAATATATTAAATATTTAGCAACGATTTTAAGCAGAAATAAAACCGATAGAGAAGTATCAAGCCCGTTAGGGATAAATAAATATAATAGATTCAACAATGTGCTTATTTTACAAAAATTAAAAATATTTGTTATTTTTGAAAGTTATTGATATAATACAAACGAGGTGATTGCAATGTTACTTAAAAGAGAAAGATGTTTAGAAAAAATACGTCCTTTTTATGATTTGGATATTATTAAAGTTTTAGTAGGTTCTAGAAGAGCTGGTAAATCAAAAGTGCTAGAGTTAATTATTAATGAACTTAAGGAAAAAGGAGTCGATGAACAAGATATACTCTACATAAACTTCGAAAATTTGGATTTCGAAGAAATATCTGATTATAAGAAACTAAATACATATGTAAAAGAACACAAAGGAACAAACAAACAATATCTTTTTTTTGATGAAATTCAACATGTATCAGGATTTGAAAAAGCTATAAATTCTTTTAGAGTGTCTTTTGATTGCTCTATATTTATTACTGGTTCAAATTCCAAAATGTTATCATCTGAAATATCTACATTACTTACGGGAAGGATAATTGAATTTAGTATCTATCCTTTTTGCTTTGAAGAAAGCGAACAATATAAAAAAGAATTAGGGAATCAATTAATTAATGACTTTGCTGACTTTTTAGAGTTAGGCGGCTATCCTTTTAGATTTAATTTAGAATCGAAAGATGATGTCAAATCTTATTTAAATGAATTGTATAACAATATTTGTGAAAAAGATATATTTTCAAGAGATGCAGAAATAGAAAAGATAAAATTCAACAAAATAGCATCGTATGTTTTACTAAACGCTGGAAATGAGTTTAATCCAGAATCAATATATAATTATTTAAAATCTAATAATGGTGGGGCAGAGTACTGTTCAATAAAATCAATATATAACTATCTTGATAGGATGGAAAAATCATTTTTGATAAAACCTATATATCGATACAATATTTCTGGAAAACAAATTCTTAAATCTAATCCAAAATATTACGCTATTGATAATGGAATGAGAATAATAAATTCCAACTCGAACAATTATGATCGTGGAAGATTTTTAGAAAACTTAATATGTGTTGAATTGCTATCTAGAGGATATGAAGTATATGTTGGTAAAACATATAAAGGAGAAGTTGATTTTGTTGTAATTAAGAATGGTAAAAAGTGCTTTATTCAAGTTGCATATGTAATGGAAAGCGAGGAAACAATAGCAAGAGAATTCGACGCCTTTTCACCGATTAAAGATGCATCCCCTAAATATGTTTTAAGCCTTGATACAATTGATATGTCTAGAAATGGAATTACGCATTTAAATATTATTGATTTTTTGACTCATAAAAATGATTTATTTTTATCTTAAGAAATTATGCAATATCTTAGTAAAAAAGTTCTAGCCTTATAAGTGTTTAGACATTAGATAAAAAATCCTTAATTGGTCTGATACAAATCTATCGGTTTTTTATTTTATTAACTATTTTGTTAATTGGCGGTGTAGTAGTAACCATATTCCGCGTAAGCAGATTTGCTATTTTCATCGTAATATACTGAATAACTAACTACTTCTCCGGTTGTTTCGTTGCGCCAATATTGTAATTCTAAAGTCTCATCGTATTCGCCTTCTATATAGCCAAGTTCAGTAAATGTCTTTTCAAACGTTTCGACAAATTTATCCGCTTCAGCTTGACTGATGCCCTCCCAACCAACATAGACGCATGGACCATAGACATCACTTGCCCAAGACATGCCGACAATAGTCCAACCATGAATAGGCCAAAAATAAGGCATAATATCAGCGATATTTTCTGGAACATCAGGGTCAACCATAAATATAAATTCAAAGAAATCTGGATCTAATTCATTCCATGAACTTGGTGCCACAAAAGGTAAAGCTTCGCTTTGATTATAAGGGAAAGTAGCTGTTCCAATTTTTGAAATAATTGCTTCATAATCAAATTGATACAAATACGAACGATATTTAATAGTTAATGTATTATCATTTAATGTAAATGTCAATTGTCCGTCGCTAATTGAAGGATATATTGTTTCAATCATCGAATCGACCATAATTTCTTTTAATGAATCAGCTACATAAAGTCCAGAATTGCCGGTTAAACGATAAACGCCATCTCCTTCATAAGTGAAAACTTCAGCTGCATATGTATCAAACGAAGGCAAAAATTGTTCTTCTAAAGATGTGCCTTGATATGGATCGTTTTCATATTGCATCACATATTTTCCGTTGTTTTCTGCTCGTGTGTAAGGGACTAATCCATCATCTGTTTCAACCCAACCGCGATGCTTTTCTCCATAATTTAAATCCATTCCAGTTGGAGTAACGGTACCATAATAATCACCAGTCCAATCACCAGTTCCAAATGGAGTTAAAGAATATTCAAAATAATAATTATTTTGTTGCAATTTTTCAAACATTTCATTCAGTGCATCGTGTTCTTTTTTATGGGGCATAACTTGTGGAATGCTAGGCAAATTTAATTCTTCGGCAGTCACAAAGTTTCCTGCATAATCATATTGAATGGTTTCGTATTCTCCTGGCCCCCATTCTTCTAATTGCATAACTTCGGAAACAACCTCTAATCTAGTAACATTACCTTTTTCATCGTAAGATAATGTAGTGCTAGCGACATCAAATTCATAACCACAAATTAACCACGATAGTGCCAATTCAAATATTTCATTATCGCACGATATTGAAATAGTTTTATGGACATCGTCAACTATTAAATTGGATGCATTTAACAAGTTGAAAGGATTGATAGCTAATTCATCGAACTTTATTTTTGAATTATCTGATGAATATGTCATATAAACATTTTCAACAGTATTCATGGTTGTCAAGTAAGATTGGTACATATATCCTTCATCATCTTTTAGATATATTGCGTCCCAAATCGAGACTCCGCTTTCTAATTCTCGTTGATAGGCATAAGTTTTTTCATCGTTAACATAGGCTTGCTCTTGTAAGCTTTTGTCTAAAATAACATATCCCCAAGATTCAACTTGATCTAAACAATGCGTTGTCCCAGATGTTGCTAATTCTCCTTGCAATTGATCGAGAATTTTTTGTTCAAATGTTGGTTGCGGATGAGATGTTGATGTATTTGTTCCGCCATCTGATGAGTGCGATGTAGCATTATTAGTAGAGCAACTAGCTAATAATGAAAACACCAAAGTGCCAATACCGACGATTGGCAAAAATTTCATTTTCATATCTTCCCTCCTATATGATGGATATTTATGAAATGATTATATGACCAAAATAAAAAATATATCAACAAAAATTTAAATAATATTTCTTTTTTTGAATTTTGCATTAAACATTAATGTTTTAGATAAAATTGATTGGTAGTATATTATAATAATATTGAGGTTTTAATAATGGATAAAAAAGATGCGCGCATAATTTTTATGGGAACACCCGAGATTGCAAAAAATGTATTAGAAGGTTTAATACAGGAAGGTTATCAAGTTATCGCTTTGATTTGCCAAGCTGATAAACCGATAGGCAGAAAAGCAATTATGACACCGCCTCCAACTAAATTGTTAGCTTTAAAACATAATATATTGTGTTTGCAACCTTTGAAAATGAAAGATTGCTTACAACAAGTTCAACAATTAAATCCAGATGTCATTATCACATGTGCGTATGGGAAAATTGTTCCTCAATCATTTTTAGATATACCAAAACTTGGCTGCATTAACTTGCATGGTTCATTATTGCCAGAATTAAGAGGCGCTGCGCCAATTCAATATGCTTTAATCCAAAATAAAAAACGAACCGGAATGACTTTGATGAAGATGGTAAAAGAAATGGATGCCGGAGAAATGTATGCAAAAAAAGTTGTGAATATTGATGATGACGATAATGCAACTACATTATTTAAAAAAATGGGTCAAGCCGCTGAAGAATTGATTTTAGAGGCTCTTCCAAAATATTTAAATGGTGAATTAGTTGGCGTAAAGCAAGACGAAAATAAAGTAACTTTTGCAAATTTGATTAAGCCTGACCAAGAAAAATTAGATTTGAATCTACCATGTTATGAATTTTTGGGTTGGATTAAAGGCTTATCATATGAACCCGGGGGATATGTTTATTTAAATAATTTAAAATTTAAAATTTTAAAAGCGTGTTATTATTCAAACTTGATTCAAGGATCTATTGGACAAATTATTAAAGCAAGAAAAAAAGATTTGATTGTTCAATTAAAGGATGGACAAATTAAATTGTTAGAAGTTCATTTGGAAGGCAAAAAAATGATGGATGCATCATCGTTTTTAAATGGTTTTCACAATTTAGAAAATATTGTTTTAAATTAGGTTTATGAGTGAAAAAGAGCATATTCAATTAAACTTATCAGTTCACCAATTGGTTGATTTTTTATTGCGAAAAGGCGACATTGATAATCGCATTTTTAATCGTACATCGATGAGTGAAGGTAGTAAAATACATAGTTATTATCAAAGCCGACAAGGTGATAATTATTTAAGCGAATATCCTTTGTTAAAAACATATTTATATGATAATTATGAAATAACTTTGCAAGGACGCGCTGATGGAATAATTATCAATGACGATGGTACATATACATTAGATGAAATAAAAACGACGGTTGCCGAATTAAGTATATTCGCAAGCGAAAATAAATCGTGGCATTTAGGTCAGGCCAAATGCTATGCGTTAATGTTTATGGATGAGCGAAAAATTCAAGAAATGTCAATTCGCTTAACATATTTTCGCCAAGGACATAAAGACAAGTTAGTTGATCAATACCGAGTCACATATAATGATGTGAAAAAATACGTCTATTCATTATTTGAGTCATATACGAATTTTTATGCAATTTTATTAAGAAAGCAAAACGAAAGAAATAATTCAATTAAAACTTTGACATTCCCATTTATAAATTATCGTTTAGGTCAAAAAAAATTAGCAAAATATACATACTTAGTTGGTAAAAAAGGTGGAAGATTGTTTGTTCAAGCTCCAACCGGAATTGGTAAGACGATGTCAACATTGTTTCCTAATATTAAATTATTAGAAAAAAATAAGGATGGTCGCATATTTTATTTGACAGCTAAAAACTCTGGAAAAGAATCAGCTTATCAAGCTATTTTAATTTTAAAAAAACATGGGTTAAAAATTAATGAGATTTTAATTACCGCTAAAGACAAAATTTGCTTTAATCAAGGCAAGGGTTGCAATCCTGATGAATGTCCATTTGCTATTGGATATTACAATAAAATTCAAGATGTGCTAAAAGAATCTTTGTTAAGCAAAACTGATTTTGATTTTCAAACTATTGTTGATATCGCTTTAAAAAATAATATTTGCCCATTTGAATTAGAATTAGATTTGTCTTTATATTGCGATATCATCATATGCGACTACAACTATGTATTTGACCCGTTAGTTTACATGAAGCGATATTTTGATGAAGATGCATCTAATTATTACTTATTGATTGATGAGGCTCATAACTTAATTGAACGTTCAAAAGAAATGTATTCATCCAACATCTCATTTTATAATTTTAAAAAAGCCAAAAAATCTTTAACAAAGGTTGATTATAAGCCCATCAAAAGAACATTCACAAAGTTGAACAAAATGTTTAAAGAATACGACGGAACATATAAAAATGGTTATACCATTTTAAATGATTTGTTACCAAAGACTTACACGATATTATCAAGTTTTTATAATGCATATCAAGATATGAGCAAATCTCATCATGAATTAATAAGTGCGGAATTGAATGATTTTTTCTTAGATGTAAATAAATTTTTAAAAATATTTGATTATTATTCTGAGTGCTTTATTTTATATATCCACAAAACTGATAAGAAGAATGATTTAACTATAAATTTGGTTTGTCTTGATGCCTCAAAATTTTTAAAATCAGTTACTAATAGAGTTCATTCTAGCATCTTTTTTTCTGCTACGCTATCGCCTTTTGAATATTTTGCCGATTTGCTTGGCGGAGAAAGGCAAGAGCCGTATTTAAGTCTTGCTTCACCTTTTCCAAGCGATAATTTATTGTTATTAATTGCGCCCAAAATTTCTATTAAATATGCTAATAGGAAAAATACATATCAACAAGTTGCTGAATATATTAAAGCCTTTGTCTCTCATAAAATCGGGAATTATTTGGTCTTTTCACCATCTTATGAGTATTTAGAAAATCTTAGTTTTTTATTGCAAAGCGATGAATATTTAATAATCAAACAAGAAAAAGAGATGGATGATGTTAAAAAAGAAGAATTTTTAAATAACTTTGTTTACGAACCTAAAAAAACAATGGTTGGATTAGCTGTGATAGGCGGAGCTTTTTCTGAAGGTGTAGATTTAGTTTCTGATCGTTTAATTGGAGCGGTTATTATCGGTGTCGGGATGCCAAAAATCAATTTTGTTTCAGATCAAATTGCCGCAAGATATGATAATTTAAATTTGCCAGGAAAAGATTATGCCTATGTTAATCCTGGCATGAATAAAGTAATGCAAGCTGTCGGTCGAGTGATTAGAAGTGAAAACGATCGCGGGGCAGTATTGTTGATTGATGAACGTTATACTTTAAATAAATATCAAGATTTGTTTAAAGAAGAATGGAAAAATTATAAGATTGTATTTAACTGCGACGATATTGATAAATTAGTATCGCACTTTTTTAAAAAATAATATATATTATTACACATGGAATTTAATAAAAACAAAATTCGTAATTTTTCAATCATTGCTCATATCGATCATGGTAAATCAACCTTAGCAGATCGCATTTTAGAACAAACAGGAGCAATTCAAGAACGAGAGATGAAAGAGCAACTTCTTGATTCGATGGATCTTGAAAGGGAAAGGGGCATTACCATAAAATTAAATGCTGTGACTTTAAAATATCATGCGGATGATGGAGAAGATTATATATTTAATTTAATTGATACTCCTGGGCATGTTGACTTTTCATATGAAGTATCTAGATCATTGGCGGCTTGTGAAGGTGCATTGCTCGTTGTAGATGCCTCACAAGGTGTAGAAGCTCAAACGTTAGCTAATGTTTATTTAGCTATTGATAATGATTTAGCTATTATTCCTGTCATTAATAAAATAGATTTACCAAGTGCCCAAATTGATTTAGCAAAGCAAGAAATCGAAAATCGAATTGGAATACCAGCCAGCGACGCTTGTTTAGTAAGTGCTAAAACAGGATTAAATATTCACGATGTTTTGGAAAAAATTGTTTCTGATATTCCATCGCCTATAGGAGATGAAAATAAGCCTTTTAAGGCTTTGATATTCGATAGTTATTACGATTCATATCGAGGGGTCGTCATATTAGTGAGAGTTTTTGATGGTGAAGTCAACGTTGGCGATAAAATTTTTTTGATGGCTGCTAAAAAAGAATATCTAGTTACAGAGGTAGGAATAAGAACGCCAAAAGAACTTAAATTAAAGAATTTAAAAGTAGGTCAAGTTGGATATATATGTGCCCAAATTAAAGATATTAAAGATGTTCGCCCTGGAGAAACTGTGACATTGTTAGAACGACAAACTAATTGTCCGCTTCCTGGATATCGAAAAATTAATCCGATGGTATATTGCGGTTTATATCCTGTTGATAGCGATGATTATTTAAATTTAAAAGATGCATTAGAAAAATTGTCATTAAATGATTCCTCGCTGCAATTCGTTGCTGAAACATCACAAGCCCTAGGATTTGGCTTTAGATGTGGTTTTTTAGGATTGCTTCATATGGATGTAGTTCAAGAACGTCTTGAAAGAGAATACGATTTAAATCTAGTATTAACAGCGCCGAGCGTCATTTATAAAATTAATTTGACAAATGGGAATGTCATCTATTTGGATAATCCTTCAAAATTGCCTGATATGACGACAGTTTCTTCTATTGAAGAACCATATGTTAAAGCGTTGATAATGTCGCCAAAAGAATATGTTGGTCCAATCATGGAATTGTGTCAAGAAAAGCGCGGCATTTATCTTGATATGGAATATTTTGATGATACGAGAATGACTTTGACATACGAAATACCTTTAAGCGAGATAATTTTTAATTTTTTTGACAAATTAAAATCGTGTACAAAAGGATACGCATCGCTTGACTATGAAATGTCTGATTATAAAATATCTAATCTAGCGAAACTTGATATTTTATTAAATGGTCAAATTATTGATGCCTTAACATCGATTGTTTTTAAACCAAGCGCATACAATCGAGGATTAGCGATTATTAGAAATTTAAAAAATATAATTCCTAGACAACAATTTGAAGTTCCTGTTCAAGCCGCTATTGGTGGAAAAATAATAGCAAGAGTAGATATTAAGGCTGTTAGAAAAGATGTTTTAGCAAAATGTTATGGTGGGGATATCACTAGAAAAAAGAAGCTTCTTGAAAAGCAAAAAGAAGGTAAAAAACGAATGAAAAAAATTGGTTCTGTGGAAGTGCCACAAGAAGCGTTTATGAGCATTTTGGCTATAGACGATAATTAAAATAAGCAAGAATTATACTTGTTTATTTTTTTGATTTGAATAAAATTAGTAGTTTTTTAGTATTTTAATTGTCATCACTAATTTCTTTTTATATAATAAAAGAAAGGAGAAATGTTTATGGCCTATAATAATACTAATATTGCAATTCGTTTTACAGAAAACACATACGCCACAAAAGCTGAAGTGGCACATGAATTAAAAACGCCTTTAATTGATAGCTTTTGGAAAAATATTTTGAAATATCGATCTGAATTTGCTCATAACTTAAATTTGAGTGCAGTTGATCGAACCACATTTTTATCTTATTGTCTTTCTCCTACAATTTCTGAAGAAATAAATAATGTTGAAATCAAATTAGTAAATTTAATAAAAAAATATAATGATTTAAGTGTCGATACCAATGATAAGAATATTTATGTGCAGACTGCTTTAATTGAGTGTTTAAGTAGCGTTGCTAAAAAAAACAATTTAGATGTCGATGAAAAATATTTAAGAATGCTAATTGCAAAAAAAATTAAAGTTGATGATGAACAACTCAACATTTTATCCTGCTATTTAGATGGTTTAGATTATGTTAAAACCCATATGGGGGATATTATTGATGAAGATTATTTAGCAAATCTATATTCTATTATCTCTAATGATACAGAATTGACGCAATTATATAGAGATACAAATTTTGACAATCCAGGAAATCGATTTATTATCGATCGAATTTATGAATCTGCACCAGTATACGCTATTGTTCCTATGATGAATTTATTAATAAAATTCATTAATGAATCACAATGTGGTGTAACAATAAAAGCTTGTGCAGTGTTTTATTATTTTAATTATGTCAAACCATTTTTTGCTTACAATGAAGAATTGGCGTTATTATTAACAAAGGCCGTCATTGCAAAAAGCGAAGTTGGTGACGTAGCTTTTACTTTAAATTTAGAAAGACTTTTGTCTGATTTAAAAGAAAGAGTCGAAAAAGTTTGTATCGAAGTGCAAAAAACTAATGATTTAACTTATATGTTAAAATTATTTATTCATCTTTTTAATGAATGTATTGAAAAAGAAATTAGCCGCATGAATAATTTACAAGCTATTTCATTAAAGGAAGAATATTATTTTGAAGCCAAACAAGAGGCAAAAAAATCGCCATATTATCATGAAAATGAAAAATTAGATTCTGTTAAAGAAATTGATGAATGCGATTTAAAACAAGAAAAAATAATTAAACAAGAAAATGTTAATAACGAAAAAGAATCAATAAAAATTCAACCTCAAGAAGAACAAAAAATTGAATTAGATAAGGAATACAGCGGCTTAGCTATTTCATCCTTGCCACCGGTTTTAGATGAAAAAGAAGCAGCAAGATTAGAAGAGCATCTTTTAGAAAGCGACCCAGAATTAACAAGAAGTCAAGCGTATTTTTACGCTAGACATTGCACGATGGGGAAGCGTTATACAATTCAACAATTTAAAAAAGAAGTTGGCAGCGCTTATGAAACTGCAAGAACTTCTATGGACACATTGGCACGTTTGGGGTATTATCGTCAAGAGATGGTAAAAAATAAAAAAGTATATACGCCCATAAAAAGAAAGTAGAGGAACAGAATATGTTATTAGCCAATCTTTTAGAAAATTCTGGAATTATATTGCTTATTATTATCGGCATAGCTGCCGTTATCGCTTTAATAACGTTTATTATATATCGTCTAACTCATCCAAAATTAAAAGACAAACCAAAAATTGATGAAAATCAAGCTTTAAAAGAAGAATTAGATCGTGTTTTAGAACCGGTCGATGATGAAAAAATAGCTAAGGATATCAGCGAATACAAATCACCAGAAGATGAAGAAAAATAATCATCGAGGTTTATACATCCATATTCCCTTTTGTCAACATATTTGCGCATATTGCGATTTTTGCAAAATGCAATATTTTTCTAATTTAGCTAGCCAATATTTGCAAGTGCTAAAAAAAGAATTGGACTTTTATCAAATTGAAGAAGTTGAAACTATATATGTCGGTGGCGGCACGCCGACAAGTTTAGATTTAAATCAGCTTCTTTTTTTATTAAAAATCTTGTTCCCATATTATAAAAAGGGAATGGAATATACATTTGAAACTAATGTAGAAACACTTAATATAGAAAAACTGCGATTGTTGAAACAATATGGTGTGAATCGGCTATCGATTGGAGTTGAATCAAGCGATGACAAAATTTTATTATCTTTAAATCGTCATCATAATTTTGACGATGTTGTTCGCGTTGTTAAAGAAAGCCAAAAGTTAGGCTTTGACAATATTAACGTCGATTTAATTTTAGGGCTACCAAATACTAACTTAGAATCGTTAAAAAAGGATTTAGACAATTTGATTAAATTAAACATTCAACATATTTCTACTTATTCACTCACAATTTCTCCCCATACATTATTTTATAACAATAAAATAAAAGAACCAAGCCAAGATATGTGTCGTCAACAATATGATTATGTGCATAACTTTTTGCTTTCAAAAGGCTTTATTCATTATGAAATATCTAATTTTTCAATGCCTAGTTATTTTTCAAAACATAATTTAATTTATTGGCGCGATAAAGAGTATTATGGAATTGGATTAGGAGCCTCAGGCTATATTGATGGATTTAGGTATCAAAACACTAAAAGTATCAATGAATATCTTCAATTCAATTTTATTAAAGAAAAGGAAAAAATAAATCTTAATGATGATATCGAATATTACATAATGTTAAATTTAAGAACTGATTTAGGAATAGACTTGAAAGAATTTACAAATAAATTTAATTTTGATTTAAATCAAGTTTGTGGTGACATATTTTTTAAATACATAAATAAAGGATTAATGAAAAAAGATAATAATCGTGTTTATTTAACTTATGAGGGAATGATGATTTTAGATACTATTGTAATAGATCTTTTGTTAAAAATTGATAAGTATCAAACCGATTATTCAAGATTATAGCAATGATTTTAAACAAAATTAGCACTTTTATGTTGACAGTGCTATTTTTATGCATATAATATAGTTAGCACTCAGGAAAGGTGAGTGCCAGAAAGACCGAAAATGACTTTGAATAGACGCGACCAAATTCTCAAATTAATTGTCGAACACTTTGTCAAGACGGCTCAGCCTGTCGGATCTCAAACTTTAATCGATGAATATCATTTAAAATATTCATCTGCCACGATTCGAAATGAGATGAATGCTTTGGAACAACTTGGTTTTTTAGAAAAAACACATTCTTCTAGCGGCAGAGTCCCATCTTCTGAAGGTTATCGATTTTATTGCGAGTATTTGCGCGATAAAGATATTGATGATTCATTTAAAGCATTGGTTAATCAAATTTTAGATGAGAAAACTAAATCTATTGATGAAATCGTCAAGTCATCTTGCCAAATTTTATCTCATATGACTTCTTTGGCTTCTGTTGTATTAGGGCCAAATATCAATGAAGAGCGTTTAGCATCAATTCAATGCATTCCTTTATCGCCTACTAGCGTCAGCGTCATTTTTGTCACTAATCAAGGATTTGTGCAAAACAAGACGTTTGTTATCCAAGATGAAACGACGGTTAATGATTTAAAGCAATGTTTGCAATTATTTAATGATCGTTTGGTTGGTACGCCAATATGCGACTTGATTGAAAAAACCGAAGCATTAAGGCCGGTTTTAAATGATTATATCGTCAATCATGATGTTGTATATAAAGCGATGATTGAGGCGTTTGTTAAATTTGCTAGTGATCGTTTGTCATTATATGGTAAAAATGAATTGTTTGAACAACCTGAATTTGCTAGCGATGCCGAAAATTTAAAAAAAGTAATTAAATTATTAGAATCGCCACACGAATTAAAAAAATCCGCATTGAATTCGGAAAGCGACTATCAAGAAGGAAACATAACCATTCATATTGGTGCTTCAAATGACAAAGCCAATTCTGATATCTCGATAGTCACTACAAAATTAAAGATAGGAGATATGCCGGAAGGAACCATTGCTTTGGTTGGTCCAAAACGAATGGATTACGATACAGTGGTCAGTGCACTGGAATTCATTATTGCACAAATTAATGAACGTTTTAAAAAGGAGAGCGAATAAATGGATGAAGAAAAGAAAGTAGAACAAGAAAATAATGAGGCGACGCCTATTATAAGTAAAAAAGCATTCAAAGAAAAATTAGCAAAAAAAGATGAAGAAATCGCTTCCTTAAAAGAAGAAGCCGCCAAATGGAAAAATGAATTTTACCGAGTTTATGCTGATACTGAAAATTTAAGAAAATCTTTAGAAAAAGATTATCGTCAAGCGCTGAGATATCGCGGTGAAGGGTTCATTGAAAAACTCCTGCCTGTTATTGATAGCTTCAACATGGCTTTGCAAAATAAGCCCACTGATCCAGCATTAATAAATTATCTTACTGGATTTGAATATATATATAAAAACATGATTTCTGCCATTCAAAGTGAAGGAGTCAGTGAAATTCGTCCAAAAATAGGAGACAAATTTGACGCTTCCACTATGAATGCAATCGACACCGTGGAAGTCGATGATCAAGAAGAAAACAAAGTGATGCAAGTATATTGCATCGGAATTAAACTCCACGATCGCATCATTAGACATGCAAATGTCATAGTTTCTAAAAAAACAATAAAAGTTGAGGAAGAAACTGATAAAAATTCAAAAGAAGCTTCTGAATATACAGAAGCATAATAAAATTTAGGAGGAAAAAAATATGGCAAAAGAAATTATTCTTGGTATCGACTTAGGTACCACAAATTCAGTCGTTAGTTATCTTCAAGCTGATGGAAAGGTTAAAGTTATTCCTAATCCAGAAGGCACCAATACAACCCCATCAGTTGTAGCGTTTAAACCTAGTGGCGAGGAAATAGTTGGCAATGCTGCTAAACGTCAGGCGGTTACTAATCCTGATACTATATCTTCAATTAAACGTAAGATGGGTACTTTGGAAAAAGTTCACATCGGATGCTTGAATAAAGATTTTACTCCACAAGAAATTTCGGCTAAAGTACTATCTTATATGAAACGTTATGCCGAAGAAAATATTGGTCATAAAGTAGAAAAGGCAGTTATCACCGTACCTGCATACTTCAATGACGCACAACGTCAAGCCACAAAAGATGCTGGTCAAATTGCTGGATTGGATGTCGTTAGAATTATTAATGAACCAACAGCCGCCGCATTAGCATATGGAATTGACACAAATAAGAGTGAAAAGGTTCTTGTATTTGATTTAGGCGGTGGAACATTCGATGTCTCTATTCTCGATATCGGCGATGGAACATTTGAAGTTATTTCAACCGCTGGTGACAATCACTTAGGTGGAGATGATTGGGATGCAGTTTTAGCCGATTGGATTAAAGCTCAAATTAAAATTCAAAACGGTGTTGATTTAACCGATAAAATGGCTTTATCACGTTTCAAAGAAGCAGCTGAAAAAGCTAAAATTGAATTGTCAAGTTCAGTCGAAACTATCATTTCATTACCATTTATCGGTATGTCAAGTGCTGGACCTATCAATTTTGAAACCACATTGACTCGTGCTAAGTTCCAAGATTTAACAAAACATCTATTGAAACGTTGCGAAGCTCCATTGAGAAGGGCGTTGAGTGATGCTAAATTAAGTGCTAGCGATATTGATCAAGTCTTATTAATTGGCGGCTCAATTCGTATGCCAGCTGTTCAAGAATTAGTTAAGGCCATTACTGGAAAAACTCCGAATTTGTCTGTCAATCCTGATGAAGCCGTCTCTATTGGTGCAGCTATTCAAGGTGGTGTAGTTTCTGGAGATGTTAAAGATGTTGTCTTACTTGATGTCACGCCATTGACTTTAGGTATTGAAACATTGGGAGAAGTTATGACTCCATTAATTCCAAGAAATACGACTATCCCAGTAACGAAATCACAAATATTCTCGACAGCTCAAGACAATCAACCAGCAGTGGACATTTCAGTATATCAAGGAGAACGTCCAATGGCTCGCGATAATAAATTGTTAGGACATTTCCAATTAACAGGAATTAATCCAGCTCGTCGCGGACAACCAAGAATTGAAGTTACATTCTCAATTGATGTTAATGGCATCGTTAAAGTATCCGCTAAAGATTTAGATACTCAAAAAGAACAAAATATTACAATTTCTGGTTCGTCTGGTTTATCTAAAGCTGATATTGATCGCATGGTCAAAGAAGCCGAAGAAAATCGCGAAGCTGATGTTAAACGTAAAGAAGAAGCTGAATTAAAAAACAAAGCAGAATCGTTTATCAATGAAATCGATACTGCTCTTGCCGAAAAAGGCGATTCATTAGATCCAGCACAAAAAGAACAAACTCAAAAATTGCGTGATGAATTAAGAACTGCGCTAGATAATAACGATTATGAAACTTTAAAAAATCGAATTGGCGAGTTAGAACAAGCGGCAGCTTATATGCAAAACGCACAAGCTAATAATAACTCTGGGAATCAAGGTACTCCAGGAACTAATCCAGATGATATTGTCGATGGTGGTTCTGGCGACGCTCAAGCTTAATAAAAAAATGACCAAAGGGGCAAAAGCCCCTTTCGGTTTTAATGAAAGGAGAAGACAACTATGGCTAATAAACGAGATTATTATGAAATATTAGGTCTTAGTAAGTCGGCCTCAAAAGACGAAATTAAATCTGCTTATCGAAAGCTCGCTAAAAAATATCATCCCGACAATAAAGAAACAGGAAACGAGAAAAGCTTTAAGGAAGTTCAAGAAGCTTATGATATCTTATATGACGATCAAAAACGTGCTGCGTATGATCGATTTGGACATGCCGCATTTGATCAAGCTGGTGCAAATCCTGGTCAAGGAAACCCATTTGGTGGTGGTTTTGGCGGAGGAAATCCATTCGGAGACGAAGGAATAGATTTAGGCGATATTTTTTCATCGTTTTTTGGTGGAGGATCAGCTAGAAGAAGCGCTAATAATGGCCCGACACGCGGAAGCGATGTTATCATGCGTTTAAGTGTCGATTTCATGGATACAATATCTGGCAAAGATGTCAGTATTCCTTACACTTATGATGCCCCGTGTCCGACTTGTGGCGGAACCGGTGCAAAAACTCCAAATGATATCAAAACATGTACGCAATGCGGAGGAAGGGGCTATATTAGAACACAAAAAAGATCGTTGTTTGGTGTAGTCGAATCTCAGGAAGTCTGTCCGACTTGTGGCGGACGCGGAAAAATTGTCACTAATCCATGTTCTAACTGTGGTGGCAAGGGCTATGTAAAAACTAAAACTGATTTAAAAATCCATATACCTGCTGGAATCAACAATGGTCAACAGATTCGTGTTAATCAAAAGGGCGAAAGGGGAAGAAACGGTGGGCCCAATGGAGATTTATATATAGAAATTGTTGTTAAACCGCACAACGTTTTCACAAGAAAAGGAAATGATATATATATTGATTTACCATTATCGATGGTTGATGCCGCTTTAGGAATTGATATTGAAGTTCCTACCGTATACGGCACTAAAACATTATCTATCCCAAGCGGAACGCAGCCAAATACAACACTAAGGATGCGCGGGTATGGAGTTAAAGACTTAAAAACCCAAAAACCAGGCGATCAATATGTCAATGTTAAAATTGAAGTTCTCACCTCATTGAAAAAAGAAGAAAAAGAACTTCTCAAACAATTAAAAGAATTTAGAACTAAAAGTGGTTCTAACAAATCGAAAAAGAAATAGATTCATTATATTTGCCTAACAATTAATGTTAGGCTTTTTTAGAATTTTAAAGCAATTTCTCCCTATTAATATAAAGGAGAAATTTATGTATTTTATATATCAATTACAAAATGATGATTGTGGATTTGCTTGTTTGAAAATGGTTATTGCTCAATTATATAAAGACGAATCGTTTTTATACATAAAGCAAAATTTAAAACATGGCAATTATTCGTTTCAAGATTTAATATTGATTGCAAAAAAATACGGGGCAACATTAAATGGTTATCACTACCAACAAAAACAAGAAATTAAAAATGAGAAAAATAAATGGTTGCTGGCGTCTTTATCAGTAAATCAAGGAAAACATTTAGTCATTGTTAAAAAGATTAAATTTGGAACGGTATATATTCAAGATCCAGAAAAAGGAAACTATCAAATTACTTTTAAAAAATTTTGTAATTTGTGGGATGGCAATATTTTAAAAGTTGATAATTTTGAACCATTAGAAATTGAAAAAACGAAACCATATAAACTTGACATAAAAAAACAACTTATACCGATAATTTTGCGTGTTTTATCATTAATTAGTGGAATTTTAGGCGTTTTTTATATAGATAATAAACAAAAAATTTTTATTTCTGTAGGAATGCTTTTAATCGCTTTTATATCAGAAATTTTTTATCGCATAACAATGTTAAAAACAATGAAAAAAATGGATGAAGATATATTGCAAAATATAGAAAGAATAGATGATAATTTTAATCAGTTTACCTCTTTGTTTGCTACTTTTAAACATAAAGAAGTGACGCATATTTCTGATGTATGTTATTCGTCAATTTTAAGTCTATTTTTAATTGTTGTTGTTATTTTAAATTCAAGCTTTAATTTTGTTAATGTAATAGTTTTGATAATTGTTGCATGTTTTGATGTTTTGTTATTTTCGTCATTAATGAAAAAAATTAAGCATAGGATTGCTAATAGCGAAAATGAAATTTCTAATAAAAAAGCAATTTTTAAAGATAAAGTTCAAGATTTAATAAACGCTAACGACAAAGCTTATGAATATGGAAGAATATTTATCTTTAAAAAAGCGGTTGTGATATTAATTGCTTTTTGTTTAGCCTTTTTTACAACATATGCATTTGAAAATGTGAATTTCATAAATTTATTGTTATACACTATCTCATTTTATTATTTAGAAAATAGTTTGGTCGCTTTATTTTCTTTTTTAGAAAAAACAAATGAGTTAAAGTCTTTGCGATGCATGATAATTAATTTAGTAAAATTAAAAAAACCTAACTTTTTGGATTAACATATGTTAAAATTAAATCCCGAGAATGGAACTGGATTTTACTTCTTTTAAAAAAGAATACGAAAAATACGAGGGTTTATTTGCTGAGATTTTAAAAACTAGTATCAAATATTTAAAAATCAAAGCAAATCCGATTGTTTCAATAACGATTGTTGACAATGAATTTATTCAAAAAATCAATAATCAATATCGACATATCGATAAAGAAACAGATGTTATATCTTTCGCGTTTTTAGATGGGTGCAATGATTTTGACCAAGTTTTGCATCGTAAAGGTAATGTCGTTCTTGGGGAAATTTATATTTCATATGAAAAAGCAATGACGCAAGCTCAAGAATATAATCATTCTTTTGAGCGAGAAATATCGTTTCTTTTTGTGCATGGTTTATTGCATCTATTTGGCTATGATCATATGAGCAAAGAGCAAGAAGAGATTATGTTTCCTTTGCAAGAAACGATTTTATCATTGGTAAAAAGGAGTAATTATGGATCGTATTCAATTGATTAAAAAAGCAAAACAAGCTAGGGAATTATCTTATTCACCTTATTCAAAATTTGCTGTAGGTGCTGTTTTGTTATGTAAAGATGGCAGTGAATTTTTAGGTGCAAACATTGAAAATGCCTCATATCCATTGTGCATGTGCGCGGAACGAAATGCTATTTTCAATGCAATGCTTCATGGCAAAACTAAGGATGATTTTGTTTGTTTGGCTTTAATTGCAAATTCTCCAACCCCGTGTTCGCCTTGTGGTGCATGCCGACAAGTCATTTCTGAATTGATGCCTAAAGATGCGCTAATTATTATGGCCAATGACAATGGAGATATAAAAGAAGTTAGCGTTGATCAACTTCTCCCGTTTGCTTTTAACAAGGATGATTTGAAATAATTTATGAAATCAGGATTTGTAGCGGTAATAGGTCGACCAAATGTAGGGAAGTCGACATTAATTAATGCGATATTAGGAACAAAAATATCAATCGTAACCGATAAAAGTCAGACGACAAGAAACAATATTAAAGGAATATATACTACTGATGACGTCCAAATCATTTTTGTCGATACGCCAGGAATTCATAAACCTTTTCAAAGATTAGGTCAAGAAATGAACGCAATGGCATATTCTGCTTCTAAAGATGTTGACGCTGTAATATTGGTTATAGATAGTGGACAAATTTTTGGCAGCGGCGATGAATTTGTGATTGAACATATTGATGTTTCTGTTCCGCTTTTTTTGGTTTTTAACAAAATTGACACAACTGATGTTATCAAAATTGATAAGTTAAAAACTAAATATAAGGAAATTTATCCTCAAGCTAAAATTATCGAAACTGTCGCTATCGAAAAATTTAATATAGATGAGTTATTAAATCAAATAATTGATGTCTTGCCAGAAGGACCATTGTATTATCCTGATGACCAATTGTCCGATCGTGACATGAGATTTCAGGCAAAAGAAATTATTCGAGAAAAAACATTGCTTTTGTTAGATAAAGAAGTTCCGCATTGTCTTGCTGTTGAAATAGATTCTTATAAAGAACAAAAAAAGCAAATTGAAATACATGCATCCATCATCGTCGAAAAACCATCTCAAAAAGGAATTGTAATTGGGAAAAATGGTCAAATGATTAAAAAAATTGGAACTCTGGCGAGAAAAGATATAGAAAAAATTGAAAATGCTCATGTTATTTTGAATTTATATGTGAAAGTCGAATCTGACTGGAGAAATAAAAACTCGTTATTAAAGTCGTTTGGCTATCTCAAACAAAACAATTAAGAACCAATGGAATTATTAATTACTCATATCACGCCTTATAAAGAAAAAGATGCCATCATAAACGGGTTTAATAATAGTGGTGTTTTTTCAATTTTAGCAAAAGGTATTTTGTCAGCCAAAAGCAAAAACGCCAGTTTAAATAATCCAATGACAATAGCTGATATTGAATTAAGTGATAACAGCAAATCAAATTATTTAATTTTAAAAGCATCATCTATTATTTTTTCACCAATGGAATTATTTGGAAGTTTAAATTCGCTTGCTAGCGTTATGCTGCTAAATGAGTTGATTAATAAATGTTTATCAGATCAAGAAAAAATTATAGAATATAATGCCATAGTGTCGACATTAAAAAAAATAAAAAATAATACCGGTGGTGATTATTTTGCTTTGCTCAATATTATCGGCCACATTTTAAAAAATTCTGGATATGATTTTACTATAGACGAATGCGTTTTTTGTGAGACAAAAAAAGACATAGTGACATTTTCTTTTAATGATGGTGGGTTTGTTTGCAAAAACTGCCTGACAAATTCTATGGAAAGGCCATTCAATTCACAAGAATTGTTAATTATTCGAAATATTTTTAAAAATGATCCAAATAATGTTTGCATTATAAACGTTGATAAAACTTCATTTTTGAAAATTTTAAAACGACTCATTGTCTTTATTGAAGACAATTTTGGCATAAAAATACGAAATTATGAATTATTTGTAGATTAATAAAAATACAACACTTATAATAGGTTGACAAGACCTCAACAATAAAGGTCATAATTTTAAAGTGCGCTTTGTAAAAAGCGGGAGGAAAATATGAATAATAAATTTGCATTTGATAAAATAACTAACCATTTAATTGTCTCTGGATTTATGTTTCCAGGAAGCGAAATTTATGGCGGTCTTTCTAATACATGGGATTATGGTCCCCTAGGATCTGAAATAATTAAAAACATTCAAAAAATGTGGTGGAAAAAATTTGTTCAAGAATCACCGACAAACGTTGGCCTTGATGCAGCTATTTTGATGAATCCTAAAGTCTGGGTCGCAACAGGCCATGTTTCTACATTTAACGATCCATTGATTGACTGCAAATCGTGCAAATCAAGACATCGTGCCGATGAATTAATTGAATCCCAATTTCCAGATATTGATGTTAACGGCATGAATTTTGATCAAATGAATAATTTCATTAAGACTCACGATGTTAAATGTCCTGTTTGTGGAAAAAAAGATTTCACCGATATAAGACAATTTAATATGATGTTTAAAACTCATGTTGGCGTGACTGAAGAATCATCAAATGTAGTGTATATGAGACCAGAAACCGCCCAAGGTGTTTTTGTTAATTTTAAAAATGTAATGCGATCGACAAGACGCAAATTGCCAATTGGTATTTGCAATGTGGGCAAATCTTTTAGAAACGAAATTACGCCAGGGCAGTTTACTTTCAGAACGCGTGAGTTTTCGCAGATGGAAATGGAATTTTTCTGTCAACCTGGAACAGATTTAGAATGGTTTGCATATTGGAAAAAATATTGCTTGAATTTTATTTATTCTTTGGGAATTAAAGAAGAGAATTTACGTTATCGCGATCATGAACCAGAAGAATTAGCTTTTTATAGCAAAGCTACTACCGACATTGAATACAATTTTCCATTTGGTTGGGGAGAAGTATGGGGAATAGCTGATCGCACAGACTATGATTTAAAGCGCCATAGTGAATTTAGCGGTGAATCGTTAGAATATTTTGATTCGTCCACAAACGAAAAATATATTCCTTATTGTATTGAGCCATCTGTTGGCCTTGATCGTCTTGTTTTAATGTGTTTATGCGATGCATATGATGAAGAAGTATTGGATGGTGGCGACACGCGTGTTGTCATGCATTTACATCCAGCAATTTCAGCATATAAAATTGCTGTTTTGCCATTAAGCAAAAAGCTTGAAGAAAAAGCTCATGAAGTTGAAATGATTTTAAGGAAATATTTTTCGGTGACCTATGATGATACAGGATCAATTGGCAAAAGATATAGACGCCAGGATGCTATTGGAACACCATATTGTCTGACGGTTGATTTTGATTCATTGCAAGATAATCAAGTGACAATTCGCGATAGAGACACAATGCAACAAATAAGATTGCCTATCGTAGATTTAGTGAATTATTTCACTGTAAAAGTATTTTTCTAGGAGATTTTGATGGCTTTTAATCAAGATTTAATTAGTGATGTTTTAAAGCATTGTGATATTGTAGATATTATTTCTCGATACATAGATGTTAAACGAAAAGGGCGAAGTTATGTTGCTCTTTGTCCTTTTCATGACGATAAAAATCCTTCAATGCAAATATCTAAAGAAAAACAAATTTTTAAATGTTTTGTTTGTGGCAGTGGCGGCAACGCCATAAAATTTGTGGAGATGTATGAGCGCATATCGTTTTTTGAAGCGATGAAAAAAGTTGCTGATTTATGTGGGTATCACGACCCTAGATTAGAAACAAAAGTAGTGAAAGTTGAAAAGAATCCTCAAATAGCCGCTTTAGAAAAATGCATCAATGATTTAACAATATATTATCAATATGCTTTGTCCACTGAAGAAGGAGAAGAAGGATTAAATTATTTTGATAAGCGCCAATTAAATTCTGATATAAGAAAAAAGTTTTTGTTAGGTTATTCTTTTAAAGACGGGCAAAAAACATGCAAATATTTAGAAGCAAAAGGCAATTCGTTAAAATCGATGGAATTAATTGGAATAATTAGTGCTAATAAAACTACATATAGCGATGTTAATGCTGGTCGCGTAATTTTTCCGATTTGCGACGCAAATGGACAAGTAGTTGGTTTTAGTGCTAGAGCTTTGAACAATGAGTCTAGTGCTAAATATATTAATTCGCCAGAAACATTATTGTTTCATAAATCAAACATTTTATATAATTTTCACCATGCTAAAGAGACAGCAAAAAAAGATGGCTATGTTTATGTATTAGAGGGTTTTATGGATGTGTTTGCTTTAGAAAAAATAGGCATCACTTCAGCCGTTGCTTTAATGGGGACAGCTTTTACCAAACAACATTTGGCAATGCTTAGATCTTTGGGGGTTGAGGTCCGCTTTTGTTTAGATGGCGATGCTGCCGGGCAAATGGCAGAAATGAAAATAATAGATATTATGAATAATAGCGGCATTTCATATCAAATTGTCAACAACCAAGGTTCAAATAAAGATCCAGATGAAATCTTAACGCAAGAAGGTCCTGAAAAATTAAAAAATTATTTAAATAATTTATTTTCTCCTGCCGATTTTATTATCTCATATTATGAAAACACCAAGGCCTTAGTTTCTATTGATGATAAGAAAAAATTGATTAAACGATTTTTGCCAATTTTACTTAACGTCAAGACAAGGTTGGAGTTTGATGATTATCTTAGAAAAATAGCTAGAGTTACAAAATTTGATGTTGAATCAATTAGGCAATTGGTCATCCAAGCAAGAAACACTAAATTTGAAAATCCAGAAGAAGCAATTAGAAGTTTTCATCCGGAAAGAAAAGCAATTAAACGTTTTGAATTAGCGGAGCGAGAAATACTATTTTATATGTTGAAAAATCCAAAAGCGATTGAATTTTACGAGCAAAAAGTTGAGTCGTTTTACGACGAATTGTATCGACGCATAGCTGATTATATATTGGATTATTATAAGACGATGAAGTCGGTTGATGCTTCGCATATTATTTCTTCTATAGAATCTAGACAAGATCCTCAAAGCGATTCTTTAATTAATGAAATAATTGATTTGTCCTTTGAAAAAAATCATCCAGATTGCATAGATGAAAATTATTTAGATAATATTTTAGCCGTCATAAACGACGAAAAAGAAAAACTTTATCAAAAGACAATGTTGGATCAAATGCTTGCTGACAAAACCGAAAAAGAAAAAGCTCGTATTTTGACTGACTGGAATAAAAGAATGCTGAAAAAGAAAGGAAGGCAATAGTTATATGGCAAAAACTAAGACAACAGAAGCAAAAAAGAAAATGAAAAAAATGGTGGTCGATGATGATGCTTTAGACATCGATTTAGGTGACATACCTACTTTTGAGGAAGTAAGGGACAAACTTTTACAACGCGCAAAAGAAAACGACAATTTTATTGATCAAAGTGAAATATTTGATGCATTTAGAAATTATTCATTAGACGATGATAGTTTCGAGGAGTTAATTGATTTTTTTCATTCACAAGGTGTTGCTACTGAGGAAGAGGAAGAAGAGGAAATTAGTGATGCTGATGTCGATTTTTCTCAAGCCAGCGAAAACGATGATGAAGATGATTTTTTAGTTTCTGATGAATTGAGCGATGAAGACGAAGAAATTGAAAGCGTCGATCACCTTGATTCTATTTTGGCGGGTGATGTAAGAGTAAATGATTCTGTCAAAATGTACTTAAAAGAAATCGGAAAATACGAGTTGTTAAAGCCCGAAGAAGAACCTATTCTTGCCCAAAGGATTTTAGAAAATGATGAAGAAGCTAAAACTAGACTTATAAATGCTAATTTGCGTTTAGTGGTCAATATTGCTAAGCATTATGTTGGCCGTGGCATGCAATTCCTTGATTTAATTCAAGAAGGCAATTTGGGATTAATGAAAGCGGTTGATAAATTTGATTACACAAAAGGATATAAATTTTCAACATATGCTACATGGTGGATACGTCAAGCTATTACAAGAGCTATTGCCGATCAAGCTAGAACAATTAGAATTCCTGTTCACATGGTCGAAACCATTAATAAAATGACAAGAATTCAACGCCAATTGGTACAAGATTTAGGAAGAGAACCAACTGCCGAAGAAATATCCGAAGCAATGGATGGAGCTTTTCCTCCAAAACGCATTCGTGAAATTCAAAGAATCGCCATGGATCCTGTTTCTTTAGAAACTCCAATAGGAGAAGAAGACGATTCACATTTAGGTGATTTTATCGAAGATAAAGAATCTGAATCTCCGTCTGATTTTACAACAAAACAATTATTAAAAGAGGAACTATACACTATTTTAAAAGATTTAAACGATCGTGAAGAAAGAGTGATACGTTTAAGATATGGTCTTGATGATAATCGTCCAAGAACACTCGAGGAAGTCGGAAAAGAATTTGGAGTTACCAGAGAAAGAATTAGACAAATTGAAGCTAAAGCTATTAGAAAATTGCGACATCCAATTAGAGCAAAAAAATTAGGTGATTATGGAGAAAGCAACTAAAATTATATTGTCGAAACGCTTAAAGACGATATACGATATGGTTCCTTTTGGAACAGCAATTGATGTTGGAGCTGACCATGGCAAATTAATAATTGCACTTGCAAATAATAACAAAATATCCTTTGGATATGCTGTTGAAAATAAGTTAGGACCATATAATCGTTTGTGCCAAGAAATTAAAAAAAATAACATAAATAATAATATTCTTGCGTTGTTAGGTGATGGAATACAGTGTTTAAAACAATATCATGTCGACACGATTATTATTGCAGGAATGGGCGGACATCTGATTATCGAAATATTAAAAAAGAATGTCGATTATTTAAATGATGTTTCAACAATTATTGTCGACTCTCATAATGATATTCCATATGTAAGAAAAGAAATTGTGAATTTTGGTTTTTGCATTGAAGACGAAAAAATAATTTACGAGAAAAAAACATATTATGAAATCATCAAATTTAAAAAAAGCAATCATGTTATCAATTTGACTGAGGAAGAATATGAATTTGGACCAATATTAATGAGATTTAAATCAGATGCCTTTACAAAAAAATATCAAGACGAATTAGAGCAATTAGGAAACATTTTACATATACCTAATCTAGATTTAAATAGACAAACGATAATTAAAAAAAGAATTGAAAGGATAAAAAACATATTATGATTGCCACTAAATCCCTTTTGATTAAATTAGCAAAAAAATTTCCAAAAAAAATTGCAAAAAAACACCATGATTATGTAGGACTGATGGTTGGAAATTTACCAATCAATATTTCTAAAATTCTTGTATGTTTAGATTTAGACGAAGAAGTTTTACCATATGTTAAACAATATCAGCCAGATATTATTTTTACTCACCATCCTTTTATTTATGGATCTAAAAAACAAGTTTTAAAAAATGACGAAAAAAAACAAATGCTTGTTGACGAGTTAGAAAAATTAAATGTGCCAGTTTATAGTTTTCACACCAACTTTGATGAGGGAGTTGATGGCATGAACGATGCTTTGATTAAAGCTTTAGGCTGCCACAATGTATACGCGCCTGAAGAAGATCAAATGATGAGAATCGGATATTTAGGTGAAGAAATGAATATTTATGAATTTGCAAAATTGGCAAAAAGAGCATTTTTAGTTGATTACAGCCTTTTAATCAAAGGCAATGATAAATTAATTAAAAAAATCGCAATCATCGGCGGCGGGGGCTCAAGAAGCTGGAAAATAGCAAAAGATAGCGGCGCTGATATTTTTATTTCAGGAGATGCTCCGCATCATGTCAGACGAGATATTTTAACTTCACATTACAATTATTTAGATATGCCTCATGAAATTGAAAAAATATTCATGCCTACTATGAAAAAAATATTATTAGATATTGATTTTAATTTAAGTGTAATTTGCATTGATCATGAAAAATTACCAGAAGTTATTTAATAAAATAATTTGTTATTTCTTCTTTAATTAATTGCAGTAATTTGCTTGGAGTTGAAGTTCCGCCGGTTATTGCAATTTTTTGTTGTTTGTTCAATTTATTAAAAGGAATATCTTTTAAAGATTCAATTCGAAATGTTGATATATCAAGCAATTTATTTGTTGCAATATCGTATAATTTATTTGTATTGCTACTTTTTAATGAACCGACTACTAGTAAAACATCATACCCTGTTAATTGTAAGATAGTCTGTTGTCTTAATCTTGTTGCGGCACATATCTCGTCAGCAATTTCTATATTGGGAAAAATTGATTTTAAATCCTTATGAATGCCTTTTAATTCCTCGATATTTAGAGTTGTTTGATTTATTACAAAATAATTAAGTTTCTTATCGTAATAGGATAAATCTAGTAATTTATTAGTCATAAAAATAATATCGTTACTCATGCTTAAAGCGCCTATGGCTTCTGGATGATTTTTTTGTCCTATGTATATTACTTTTTTTCCTTTTTCCAGTGCGTTTTTAATTAAGTCGTTATTATGTTTAACCATAGGACAGATAGCGTCATATGATTGAATTTTTTTATCTTTAATTATTTGATCTAATTCGATGTCATGACCATGGGCGGTAAAAATAACTATATCATCAGATTTTAATTTTAATAAAACTTCTTTATATTTATTGGGAGGCACATCGATAGTGAAAATTTGATTTTTTAGTAAAAAATCACATACATAGTTATTGTGAACCAACATCCCTAAGACATAAACTTTTTTGTTGGGATTTTCTTTTTTGATATCCAACGCTAAATTTATTGCCCGTTTTACACCATAACAATATCCGTTAGGACTAAGTATATCAATCTGCATATTAACATTGTATCATAATTTCATTTATAAAATATAATTTTATCGATTATAATGTTTAAGGTGATAACTATGAAATTTAAATCTTTTAATATTAAAACACATTTAATTAATGCACTTGCTGATATGAATTACATCGATTGCACAATTGTTCAAGAAAAAGTCATTCCTTTGGCTTTAAAAAGAAAAAACTTATTAGTTCAATCAGCGACAGGAACTGGAAAAACACATAGTTTTTTAATTCCTGTTATTAATAATTTAAGTATTAATAAAAAAAGTGTTCAAGTATTGATAATTTCACCAACTCGTGAATTAGCAAAACAAACGTTTGATTTCGCTAATGAATTTGTTAAATATATTCCTAATTTAGAAATTAGGCTATTGATCGGCGGAAAAGATCGCAAAAAAGATGAATCATTAGCTAATAATCAACCTCATATATTAATTGGTACTCCAGGGCGTTTGCACGATGTATTAAAAATTCAAAATCTGGTTAAATTGGGTGACATCGATACTATTGTATTGGATGAGGCTGATATGATGATGGATATGGGATACTTCCAAGATATACATGAAATGATTAAAGATTTAAAAAACGATGCCCATATTATGGTTTTTTCGGCTACTTATCCTAAAAAACTAGAATGTGATTTAAAACGATATATTACCGATGAAGAAATAATCAAAATCGGCAATGGTAACGCTTCACATACAATTAAACACATTGCTATTGATCGTAAACATGTACCTTTAAACGAGGCCACATATGATTTTATCAAGCATTTTAATCCGTATTTTATTTTAATATTTTGTTCTAAAAAAAGCGATGTTATTGCACTTTATAATTTTTTAAACGAAAAAAATATTAAAGTAGGAATAATACATGGTGATTTGCAAACTAGAGAACGCAAAAATATGATGAAATTGATACGCGAGAATCATTTTCCGGTGGTGGTTTGCTCTGACATGGCATCCCGAGGCATTGATTTGCAAGATGTGACATGCGTTTTAAATTACGATATTCCAAATAATATCGAATTTTATTTTCATCGTGCTGGCAGAACTGGAAGATTAAATAAAACAGGTGAATGTTACTCATTTTATAATGTCGATGATATCCAACAAATTGAAAAATTAGAAAAATTAGGTGTGTGTTTTTCTTGGATGACATTAAAAAATCATGTCTTTGATATAACAAGCAAGGCTATAAAAAGTAAAAAAAGGCCAAAAACAGAAGAACAAAAAAAATTAGATAAAGAAATCAAGATTGCAACGAGCAAAGTGAAAACCAAAAAAATTAAGCCAAATTATAAGAAAAAAGTAAGATTGGCGGCTGAAAAAGTTAAAAAAACATTCAGACGTCAAAAAATTAAAGAAAATATTAAAAAACAGTTAATGAAACTAAATAAAGGAGAATAATTATGTCAAAAGATTTAATTATTGGTTCACATGTAGGAATGAGCGCCCCAAATTATTATTTGGGAAGCGTTGAAGAAGCTTTATCATACGGCGCAACAACATTTATGTTTTATACAGGCGCACCTCAAAATTCAATTCGCAAGCCATTAAATGAATTAAAAATTGCTGAAGGGCGCCAATTAATCAAAAATAGTGGTATAGATGAACAAAAAATTATTGTCCATGCGCCATATGTGTTAAATTTAGCAAATGATTCTGATTATGATAAATTGCAAAAAGCAAAGGAATTTTTAAAATCGGAGTTAATAAGAACCGAAGCATTTGGATCGCAAATATTGGTTTTTCATCCTGGCGCACACATTGGAAAAGGAAGCGATTACGGAATTAAATTAATATCTAAAGCAATAGATGATATTTATGATCAAATACCTGATTGTAAGGTCAAAATAGCTTTGGAGACGATGGCGGGAAAAGGAACAGAAATAGGTAGTGTTTTTGAAGAAATTCAACAAATCATTGCATCTTGCAGGCACAATGATAGATTGGGCGTTTGCATTGATACTTGCCACATGAATGATTCTGGTTATGATGTTTTTAACTTTGATGATTTACTTGATGAATTTGATAAAATTATAGGGATTAACCGCATTTTGGTTGTTCATGTCAATGATTCAAAAAATCCAAGAAGTGCTCATAAAGATCGTCACGAAAACATTGGATATGGCGAAATCGGATTTAAAGCTTTAAATGCGATTGTCAATCATCCTAAATTAAAATCGGTCCCTAAAATATTAGAAACCCCATATGTTGATGGCAAGGCTCCATATAAAAAAGAAATTGAAATGTTTAGAAATGAGATTTATGAAGATGATTGGAGAAATAGATTATAAATTATCTATTTCTTTTTTTAATTCATCAAAAGCATCTTCTTCTTTGACTTTTTTTATTATTTGACCTTTTTTAAATATTAAATATTCATGACAGCCGCCCGCGATGCCAATATCAGCATTTTTTGCTTCTCCTGGTCCATTTACTGCACATCCCATAACAGCAACATGGATTGGCTTTTTAATTGTTTCTAAATAAGATAAAACTTTGTTTGATAATTCTGTGACATCAACTTGTGTTCTTCCACATGTTGGGCAAGACACAATTGTCGGATAATTAGGATACAATCTGATATCGTGCAATAATCTTTTAGCTGCTATTATTTCATCTTCTGGATTACCAGAAATAGAGATACGAATTGTATCTCCAATCCCTTCTAATAGCAAAGGAGCTAAACCAGCAGTGCTTCTTATTAATGATATTTCTTTAGTTCCGGCCTCTGTGATTCCTAAATGGAGTGGATACGGGAAAGTTTTACTAGCTAGTCGATAAGATTCAATTGTTTCTAAAACATCACTTCCTTTTAAAGAAATGACAATATTATAAAAACCAAATTTTTCTAATATCGACACATGTTTTTGTGCTGATTTAATCATCTCTTTTGCACTATACAAATGCGAATAGTCATGAATTTCTTTATCAAGCGATCCAGAATTAACACCTACTCTAATTGGAATATTATATTCTTTTGCTTTGTCTATAACTAATTTAATTTTATCTTCACTTCCTATGTTTCCAGGATTAATTCTTATAGCATCGATTCCATTATTTATTGCCTCTATAGCAAGTTTATAATCAAAATGTATGTCGCCAACAATTGGAATAGAAATTAACTTTTTAATTTTTAAAATTGCTTTAGCATCTTCCATATCCATTATTGAAACTCTCATTAAATCGGCACCAAGCATAGCGCATTTATTTATTTGCATAGCTACTTCGATATAATTAGAAGTTTTGATGTTACACATTGATTGGATTAATACTTTATTTTGTCCGCCAATGAGAGTATCTTTAATTTTAAATTGTCTAGTGTGATTTCTTGTTATTTTATTCATTAAAACCCATATTATGATAATTCTTTAAAAAAGTCTATGAATTATTAATTATCTATGATAAAATGCAAATTGCTAATTAAGGAGACGTTAATTTATGGCAAAAGGCAAAGGTCGTGAATCAGTTATTCTAAAATGCACAGTTTGTGGCGAAGAAACATATATTACTTCCACTAATAAGAAAAAACATCCAGAAAGAATTGAAAAAAATAAATATTGCCCGCGTTGCAATAAAGTTACTGTTCACAAAGAAAAGAAATAGGGTTATTCCTATTTTTTTATTAAAGAAATAAATATGATTAAAATCAAAAAAAATGAATATTTCGATGTTTTTTCAGCTAATTCTTATTTATTAATAGATCAATCGCGCAATGCAGTTTTAATAGATTGTGGCTATTATGATAAAAATATTGTCGATTACATAAAAAATAATAATTTGAATTTTAAAGCAATATTGCTAACTCATGCTCACTTTGATCATATCGCTGGATTAAACAAAATGCTAAACGATTTTAACGTGCCGGTTTATATTTTTAACGATGATGTAAAATTATTAAGTAACTCATCATTGAACGGCAGTTTTCTAATTGGCGAAGAAATAAATGTTGATGTAAAAAATATTAAAATTATTGCTGATAACGATATTATCAACTTACTTGAAGAACCAATAAAAGTCATTCATACGCCTTATCACACTCAAGGTAGCGTTGTTTTCTATTTAAAAGAATCTAAATGTTTGTTTACAGGGGATAGTTTATTTGATGGTTCAATAGGGCGATATGATTTACCCACGTCAAATTTTAGATTAATAAAATCTTCTTTGGAAAAAATATTTTCCTTACCTGAAGAAACAATTGTCTATCCTGGCCATGGTCCAAATACCACTTTAAAAAATAAATTATATTTATAAATGCAACAATTGGTGGCATAATTATGCTATAAAAATGTATAGAGGGTTATATTATGCCAAAAATTAAACCTATAAAAGATTTAAGAAATACTAATGCTATTTCAAAAGAGTGTCATCGTGACGATGAACCTATTTTTATTACGCGCAACGGCTACTCTGATTTGGTAGTTATGTCAGATAAATGCTATAGCAAATTATCATCGTTTTGTCACCAACCAACTGACATATCTAATAAAGATATATTTAATATAAAAAAACAAAGCCATCAATTTGGATTTGTAAGAGTCGGTTGCGCAACCATTCAAACATCTATTAGCGATGTAAAAAAGAATGTTGACAGCATCAAAAAATATATTGATCTTGCTATCGATAAACAAGTTCGAGTTCTTGTTTTTCCAGAATTAACATTAACTGGTTACACATGTCGTGATTTGTTTTTGCAAAGCGCTATTTTAAAAAAGACCATGGATGGCATTGATGAATTGAAAAAATATTCAAAAAATAAAGAAATATTATTTTTTATTGGCGCACCTTTAATTAAAGATAATTCACTTTATAATTGTGCAATTGCGATTTGTAAAGGAGAGATTTTAGGAGTTGTTCCAAAATCATACATCGCTAACTATAATGAATTTTATGAAAGTAGGCAATTTACATCTGGATTAAATGAAAGTGGATATATAGCTATAAATAATAATTTATATCCTTTTGGAACCAAAATGCTTTTCCAATGTGAAAACTTTGTTGAATTTGTAATTGGAGTTGAGATATGTGAAGATTTATGGGTTCCGAATCCACCATCAACTTTAGCAGCATTAAATGGCGCATCTGTCATTGTCAATTTATCGGCGTCAAACGAACTAGTCAGTAAAGACGATTATCGTCGTAATTTAGTAAACATGACTTCCGCGCGTCTTTGTTGCGGTTATGTATATTGTTCAGCTGGAAACGGAGAATCGACAACTGATGTAGTTTTTTCATCTCATAATATCATTTCAAGAAACGGACGAATTTTAAAAGAATCACAATTGTTTAAAAATGAATTTATTTATACCGAATTAGATATTCCTCGAGTAATTAATGATCGAAAAAGAATGTCGACATTTGAGAATCACCATGACAATTATAAGCGTATTGGATTTTCAATCGATTTATCATTTGATAAATTGACTGTCCACGTTTCACAAAACCCATTTCTAATTTCTAATTGTGACGAAGCTTTAAAACGATATCGAAAAATTTTAACTATGCAAGCGATGAGTTTAGTTAAAAGAGTTCAATCTGCACATGCAGATAGTTTGGTTGTCGGATTAAGCGGTGGATTAGATTCAACATTAGCATTATTAGTCGCTAAAGAAGCATTTGCTATTTTAAGATTTGATTTAAAAAAGGTTTATGCAATAACATTGCCGTGCTTTGGAACTAGTCAAAGAACACATGACAATGCTTTGCTTTTAGCAAAAATTTTAGGAGTTAGTTTTAAAGAAATAAATATTTCTCAAGCAACAAAACAACATTTTTTAGATATTGGTCATGATATAGAAAATAAAAATACAACATATGAAAACTCTCAAGCGCGAGAAAGAACGCAAGTGTTGATGGATTTTGCCAATGATGTCAATGGAATAATGGTTGGAACTGGCGATTTGAGCGAATTGTGTTTAGGATGGACAACATATTGCGGTGATCATATGTCAATGTATGGCGTCAATGCTTCAATTCCAAAAACATTAGTAATTGAATTAGTGAATACATATGCATTAGATCATCCAGAAGCAAGCAATGTATTAAAAGATATAATCGATACGCCTATTTCGCCAGAATTATTGCCAACAATAAATGGTCAAATTCAACAAAAAACAGAAGAAAAAATAGGACCATATGAGCTAATTGACTTCTTTATTTATTATTTTTTAAGATGCAATTTTGAACCAAAAAAAATTGCATATTTAGCAGAATATGCTTATCAAGGAAAATATTCTTCGGAAGACATAAAAAAATGGTTGAAAATATTTTTGAAACGTTTTTATGCCAATCAATTTAAAAGGTCTTGCCTTCCAGATGGAATAAAAGTTGGTTCAGTTTCTATTTCTCCGCGCGGAGATTTAAGAATGCCATCAGACGCATCGGTAGACACATTAATTTCATCACTAGATGAATAAAATAATCAATTAATCTTTTACATTGTAATGTAACACTTTTTTATATATGATTATTAAGTAATCGAAAGGAGAACATATGATTAACGTTACAGAATTAAGACCAGGTAATTATTTCGAAGAAGATGGAAATATTTACAAAGTATTAGACATTTTATTAAATAAAACAGCGATGCGCAAAATGGTCGCAAAAGTAAAAATCAAAAATCTAAGAACAGGTGCCGTAACTGAAATAGCAAGAAATAGCGGATACGGAATTGAAACAATTCGCCTTGATAAAAAACAAATGCAATATCTTTACGATGATGGCGAAAATCTTGTTTTTATGGATCAGTCCACTTTTGACCAAATTGAAATTTCAAAAACTCGTTTAGATTGGGAAAAACAATTTTTAAAAGGTGATGAGATTGTTGAAGTTGTTTCTTATGGATCAGAAATTCTTGGTGTTAATATGCCTGCTAAGGTAGCATTAAAAGTTACTGAATGCGATCCAGCAACAAGAGGCGACACAATCAATAAAGCCATGAAAGAAGTTACATTAGAAACTGGCTTTAAAACAAAAGTTCCAATGTTTATCGAAGAAGGCGAAATCGTATTAGTTCGTACCGACACTGGCGAATATGACGGAAGAGCTTAATAAGAGGATTTAAAAATGGTAGCAAGTTGGGTTGCAATAGTTTCCGGAATCGGCGGATTAATCGTCGGTGGTGTCGCTGCATTTTTTATAGCAAGATGGTGGTTTATGAAACAGATTAAAGAAAATCCACCTATCAATGAAAAGATGATTCGGGCAATGTTTGCTTCAATGGGAAGACCTTGTAGCGAGAAACAAATCCGTGAAATTATGAGGAATGTGAATTCACAAAAATAATAAAAAACCACTCCGAAAAACACTTTATGGCAAGTAGGGGTGGTTTTTTAATTGCTAAATTTAACGATGGCTTAAAAAATGAAATTTAGTCAATATAAAACATAGAATAGAACAAGTTAATTTTTAAAATCATTTCATTGTGGAAAAGTTTTACACAATTGCAATTTATACTAAAAAACTACTAGATAAATACTAATATTACATCCATTTAATCTTTCTTTCGTCACCATTAATTATTCTTTTAATGTTTGAAGAATGCCTGATAATTAAAACGATTGAAGATAGACTCATGACTAATCCAAATACCCAACCAGGACATAATGTGTAGCCATACATACAATATAAATTAAAAGTTGGAATACATGTTAACCAAGCGCTGATTGCCGCAGCAATAGAACCAAGCATCGAAGACAGAGAAATGTATTTTTTAATTTTTAAAGTTGTGAAAAAAGTTGCTACTGAAACAATCCCAACAAACCAACTTGAAAAAACTGCACTTGAAAATGTTACAGCAGCAGCTTTACCACCTTTAAATTTAGCAAATGCTGGATAGCAATGTCCGATAACCGCACCTAAAATAACCAACCAATAAACAGGCCATTGAACTATGTAGTTTGATGTTTCTCGCTTAATCATTAAAATTGTTTGAGGGATTAGTGGCTGACTACCAAAATTTACGAAAGTTAATATTGCCCACACACCCCATAGTGGTACTGCAACTTTGATAAAGTCTAAAATATAAACGATTATTCCAAATTTGAATCCCCAAAGCCTTGAAGCGTTAGTTCCTCCAGAATTTTTAGAGCCTAAATCTCGTGGATCTTGTTTAAAAAAACTCCTTCCAACAACAACTCCGCTTGGAAATGATCCAAATAAATATCCAACAATGAAGCAACAAAATGCCGCCAATATATTATATACTATAATATCCATTTTTAACCCCTTATATACATAAATAATTCTACTAAATTTAATTATATTTTTAAATAAATTAAGTTTATAATATTCAATGGAAGTTATTAAATATGGCAGAGACAATTAAAAAAAATCACTATACCGCTGACGATATTGAAGTGTTAAAAGGTCTTGAAGGTGTAAGAAAAAGACCAGGCATGTATATCGGTTCAACTAATTCGATGGGCTTGCATCATTTAGTATGGGAAATTGTTGACAATGCTATTGACGAAGCTTTATCTGGTTATGGAAATAAAATAACAGTTACTATCAATAAAGACGGATCGATAACTGTTAAAGACGAAGGACGCGGAATTCCAACCGGAATTCAATCGCAAACAAAAAAATCTGCTTTGGAACTCGTTTATACTGAATTGCATGCTGGCGGAAAATTTAATAATGCTGTCTATAAAAGCGCTGCTGGATTACATGGCGTCGGCGCTTCAGTAACCAATGCTTTGAGTGAATGGCTTGATGTGACTGTTTATAACGAAGGCAAAATTGCCCATATGCGTTTTCATAACGGTGGAAAAATTGAAACGCCATTAGAATTTATAGGGACGACAAATAAAACTGGAACTACAGTAACTTTTAAGCCGGATGCCAGCATTTTTTCAACAACTGATTTTAAATGGGATACTTTATATAATCATCTTCAAGAATCGGCTTTTTTAATGAAAAAAGTAAGATTCGTCCTCGAAGATAAACGTTCTAACTTAACTCAAGAATTTTATTATGAAGAAGGTTTAAAAGAGTATATAGCTGTAGTAAATCAAAACAAAAAACCGATTACTGACATAATTTATTTTTATGATATTGTCGGAAAAATAACTATTGAAATAGCAATGCAATATTGTGCTGCTGACTACAATGAAACGATTTTTTCCTATGTCAACAATGTTAGAACAAGAGATGGTGGAACTCATGAGACAGGCTTTAGAACAGGAATAACCAGAGCGGTCAATGATTTTATTGAAAAAAACAATATTTCAAAAGGAAAAAAATTAGAAGGATCCGACATAAGAGAAGGATTGACAACAATTATATCTTTAAAAATACCAGAAGATATTTTAGAGTTTGAAGGCCAAACAAAAGGAAAATTGGGTACTCCAGAAGCTGTATCATCTGTTTCTAATTTTGTCTATGAAAAATTCTCTTATTATTTAGTCGAAAACAAAGAAATTGCATTGTCGATTATTCAAAAATGTATCGATTCATATAACGCAAGACAAGCTGCCAGAAAAGCAAAAGAGGAGGCTAGGTCTACAAAAAAAACTAGGCAAGAAGTGTTACTTAGCGATAAGTTGACACCTGCACAAAGCAAAGAATATGCTAAAAATGAGCTTTTCATAGTTGAAGGTGATTCTGCTGGTGGTTCAGCTAAAAAGGGAAGAGATAGAATACATCAAGCAATTTTACCACTACGTGGTAAACCTTTAAATACCGATTCTGCTTCCACGGAAAAAGTTTTAGACAACACGGAATTTTCAACATTAATTAATACGATTGGAGCTGGTTTTGGCCAATCATTTGATATCGAAGATATCAAGTATGGAAAAATTATTATTATGACTGACGCAGACGATGATGGCGCTCATATTCAAACATTGCTATTAACTTTTTTCTATAATTATATGAGACCTTTGATTTTAAATGGCCACATTTATATTGCTGTTCCGCCGTTATATCGCGTTTATAAAGAAGATAAATCAGGAAAAATAATTGAACAGTATGCTTGGACCGACAAAGATTTAGAAAAAAGCAAAAAAATTATTGGTCCAGGCTATAAAATTAATAGATATAAAGGCTTGGGCGAAATGAATGCAGAGCAATTGAAATCAACAACGATGAATATTAAAACTCGACAGTTAATAAAAGTTAGCATTGAAGATGCGCTTTTCGTTGAAAAACAGGTAGGAATTTTGATGGGAAAAGATAGTTCCGTCCGAAGAAAATGGATAGAGGAAAACGTCGATTTTGGTAAATTTGACGCATTTATTAATGAGGTAAAATAAAATGGCTAAGAAAAAACCAATTATTATTGAAGAACCTATCATCGAAAATATCTCTATTGAGCCATTAGAAGAAATAATGGCTGGACGTTATGCTGTCTATGCAAAACAAGTTATACAAGATCGTGCTATTCCAGATGTAAGAGATGGACTTAAACCAGTTCAAAGAAGAATTTTATTTTCCATGTATATGGATGGAAATACTCGAAATAAGCCAACACGAAAGTGTGCTCATACCGTTGGTGCGGTTATGGGAAAATATCATCCGCACGGCGATTCTTCAATTTACGAAGCATTAGCAAGAATGAGCCAAGATTGGAAAGTTAGATACCCATTAGTAGATTTTCAGGGGAATAATGGTAGTATTGATGGGGACGCTCCTGCCGCTTATCGATATACCGAATCACGCCTTGCTGAATTGTCTAACGAGATGTTAAAAGACATTGATAAGAAAACCGTCGATATGCAATTAACTTTTGACGATACTGATTTTGAACCTATTGTATTACCATCGCGCTTTCCAAACTTATTATGTAATGGTTCAAATGGAATTGCTGTTGGTGTTGCCACTGAAATTCCGCCTCATAATTTAAAAGAAGTAGTTGAAGCAATTGTGTACCGTTTGACGCATAAGACATCGACTATAGAAGATTTGATGGAAATAGTTCAAGGACCAGATTTTCCTACTGGCGGGATTGTTTATAAAGGAGAAGGCTTAAAATCTATTTATTTAACAGGAAAAGGTAGAATAGAAATAGCTAGCAGATGTCAAATTATTGATTCTGGTAATATTAAGCAAATTGTTATCACTGAAATTCCTTTTCATTTAGCCAAAAATGTTTTAGTCCATCAAATTGATAAAATTGCTCACGGTAAGTCAATTGATGGAATATTGGAAGTTAGAGATGAAAGTGATGCCGCCGGCATTAGAATTGTTATTGATATAAAAAAGAACGCTCCAAGCGAACTAATTTTATCTTATTTGTTAAATAAAACAAATTTAAAGATGTCGTATACTGCTAATATGGTGGCGATAGTCAATGGAAGACCAAAAACATTGTCTTTACTTGATTTTATTGATTCTTACATTGCTCATCAGGTTGATGTAGTGACTAGAAGATGCACTTTTGATTTAAAAAAATATCAGGCTCGATTACACATTGTAGAAGGATTATTAATCGCTTCCTTAAATATAAATGATGTTGTCGAAATTATAAGAAAATCAAAAGATAAGGCAGATTCTAAAATAAATTTAATGGCAGCTTATAATTTCAGCAATGAACAAGCAGAAGCAATCGTAATGATGCCATTATATAAATTAAGTCACACCGATTCACAAATATTAATTGATGAAAAAACTGATTTAGAAAAAAACATATCGGAATTGAATGAAATATTGTCTGACCGCAACAAATTAGATCGCGTCATAATCAAGGATTTAAAAAATATCAGTAAAAAATACGGTGATGATAGAAAGACTACCTTTGAAGATAAAATAGATGATAAACCAATCGATAAAAGATTTTTAATAAGCAAGGATAAAGTATATTTTTCTGTCACACGTGATGGCTATTTTAAAAGATCATCAGTCAAATCATACACTTCAACAGTTGAAAAAATGACTTATCCTGAAGTCAAGCAAGGAGATGTATTGATTGCTATTGATTCGGCTTGGACAACTGACTTTTTGATTTGTTTTACAAATATGGGAAATTATTTATATGTTCCTGTTTATAAACTCGAAGATACCAAGTGGAGAGATAAAGGAATTCATATTAATTCATTAATCACGATGAATAATAGTGAAAAAATTATTTCAGTTATTGTTGCCTCCAAATTAAGAGATGACTTGTATGTAATTTTGTTATCTAAAAATGGCCAAATTAAAAGAACACCTTTAAGCGAATTTGAAACTTCCGTTAGGTCAAGGCCAACACGATGCATGCGATTATCTAACGGTGATGAATTAATTTCTGCAAAAATATCGACCGGCAATGCTAATTTAATGGTTTTTTCTGATGGTGGTTTTTTCTCCATGTTTAACGAAAACGAACTAATTCCATTATCCACAAAAGCAAGTGGTGTTAAATCAATGTCTTTAAAAGGTGGCCAAAAAGCAGTTGGTCTAATTATTTCGCAAGAAAACGAACGAAGCAAGATTATTTTAATCACTGACAAATCTTGTTTGCGGATTTTTGATACATCAAAAGGAATTTTAACGCCGCGCTTAGGCAAAATCCAAACAGCATTTAGATGTTTTAAAAGTGATATCCATAAATTGGTTTATGTTGACAAAGCAACAATTTCAGATGAAAAAATGGATATTGTAATATATAACAATGCAATGGAACCAATCGATTATACAATTGATGATTTCCATTTAACTGATATTGATAGATACGCAAAAAAGAATATTGATGCTATGCTTACTAAATCAAGGGTGAAATTTGTTTTTACAAAAGGAGTAGAGCTCGTAGATGAATCTATTGTTTCTCAACCGATTGTAAAAAAAGTTGATGCTTCTTCATTATTGCAAGAAGAAAACGATCCAAATAATGAAAAAGAAGAAAGATCGTCTAATATTGAGCAAATTTCTTTACTAGATGATTTAGATTAAAGATATTTTAAAAAATATAATTAAATTATATAATAATTTTGTATAATGCTGAGGAACTTAACATTGCGAAAGATTAAAATTCCAACATATCATGCTCATTCAATATTTGATTTAAAATCTTCATCGCTAATAAAAAAAGGAATAAAACTGATTTTAACCGATTTAGATAACACTTTAGATCATTATCGTCAACCTATTCCTAGCGATAAAGTAATAAATAAAATTGAAGAATTCAAAAAGAATGGTTTAGAAATAATTATTATTTCTAATAATTTTAAAGATCGCGTTGATATATATGCGCGCCATCTCAAAATTGAAAATAGACACCTAATGTTAAAGCCATTTGGCTGGAAAATAAAAAAATTGATAAAAGAAAAAGGGTATGATAAAAATCAAGTGGTGGTCATTGGCGATCAAATTTACACTGATGTCATGGCGGGGAATCGTGCTAAAGTAATGACGATATTAGTTGATCCATTAACTAAAATCGATCAGCCATACACAAGATTTAAAAGAAAATTTGAAAAACCGTTATTGGCTAAAATGAAAAATAAAAACCTTATTAAAGAATGGGAGGATTAATATGGCAAATTTATCAAGAGTGTTAAGATGTAATCGTTGCGGAAAAGTTCTTCAATGTGACAACCCGAACAAAGACGGATACATTCGTGAAGACGTTTTTAAATACCATGGCGATCGCATTTTGTATTGCGAAAAATGTTATGAAGAAAAAATGATTAATGCTTCAATGCTCGTATCAGGAATCAACGAATCTGTTTTCCATATCTTGGAAGATGCTGTAGCTTCAGATGCATTAGTTATTTATGTCATCGATTTAACTGCATTTAATGGTGTTATTAAAAATGAATTAATCAAGAAATTAAAGAAAATAAATGTTTTAGTTATCGCTAATAAAAGAGATTTATTGCCTGAAAAAGTTAAAGAAGAAACAATTAAAGATTTCGTGATGGAAAGATTTAAAGTTTCTGGCATTACTCCCAAAGATGTGATTGTTGTTTCAGCGTCAAAAGGTTATAAAATAGATCAATTAAAAGCCTCAATGGAAGAATTAAGAAATAAGCGCGATGTTTATATGATTGGTTCGGAAATATGTGGAAAGACAACAATTATCAATAAATTGTTAATGAATTATGAAAATAAGACTAGACGCACAATTCAACGAATTACATATCCGGGAACCAATCTTAGAATTTTGTCAATTCCACTAGACAATTCAAGCAATCTATATGAATTGCCAGGATTCAATTTAAACGATTCAGTTTTAGGCATTGTTGAAAAGCAATTGGCGAATAAATATATAATTCCAAAAGAGCCATTTAAACCTAGAAAATTTAAATTAGGCAAGGATGAATCATTAATTGTTGGCGGCCTAGCGGCATTCACAAATAAATCCAACAATAATTTCGAGATTCAGGCTTATTTTTCTAATCAAATAGAACTAAAAAAAGTATCCGAATCAAAGTTAGAAATGTTTATCAAAACTAATTTAATAAAAAGAGAATTACGTCCTGTTTCAGATCGTTTACAGACTTTCGAAAATTTTGATTTATATCAATACGATTTAGATGTTGATGATAATAAACATGAAATAGGTATTAAAGGATTGGGCTGGATTAGTTTTAAACCAAAAGGACAAAAAATTTATGTGATGTTGCCTAGAAACGCACATTTAATGGAAGGCAAATCTAGAGTATAATTATGTTAACCACAATCGATAAGCAAAAATTGAAATCGCACGCTAATACAATTGAAAGCAAATATCAAGTTGGAAAAAACGGCTTAACAAATAATAATTTAATTTTGCTTGATAAAGCTTTAGAAGCACATGAATTAATTAAAGTCAGTGTTTTAAAAAACGCTGACAAAGAGATTAATGAAATTGCTTTTGATATATCTAGTAATATCAATTGTGAAATAGTACAAATTGTTGGCAGAGTAATAACTTTTTACCGTAAAAGCAAAAAACCAGGAATTAAACATATTCTATGAAAAAAAGAATAGTTATTTTTGGTGGATCGTTTGATCCTATCCATAATGGACATATCAATATGGCACTGGAAACTCAACGTGTTTTAGGTGGTCCAAATGTTTGCTGTATCATTTTTTTACCTAATAAAGAAAGTGTTTGGAAAATTGGATCTTCTAATCCTTGCGACAAAATTGAAATGATTAAACTTGCTATTAAAGATTATGTTAACCTATTCGTTGATGATTTTGAATTAAAGCAAATTGGTCCTGATTATACATATTTGTCAGTAAGATATTTTTTAAATAAATATGAAAAAGAAAATATTGACTTATACTTTTTATTAGGTACAGATCAATTAGATAAATTTCACTTGTGGAAAAATGCTGAAGAAATTGCATCTTCAATTAGATTGCTTCATTATCCTCGTCCTAATTGTCATTTTAATTTGGAAAATTTTAATAAATATCATTTCGAAACATTAAAAGATGTAAAAATGGTGGATGCATCATCGAATGAAATTAGAAATTTGCAAGACATTGATGTCTGTGATAGCGTTTTAGAATATATTAACGATCACAATTTATATTTTTTAGAAAAAGTAAAAACATATATTGATGAAAAAAGATTTAACCATAGTAAATCTGTTGCTATGTTAGCAAAAAAAATAGCGAGTCAGAATAAAATTGGTCAATCAAATAAATATTACATTGCTGGATTGCTGCACGATATAGGAAAAAACATACCAAAAAGTATTATCAGCGATATCGAAAATAAATATTCCAAATACATGCCAATAGATAAAAAACTATATCATCAATTTTATTCTGCCTATATCGCACAACATGATTTTAATATCAATGATGAAAGTATATTAGATGCAATAAGATTCCATGCGACAGGGAAAGCGAACATGAGTTCGATTGGTAAAGCAGTTTATGCCGCAGATAAAGTTGATCCGTTAAGAGGATATGATTCTAAAGAAATGATTTGCTCACTGATGAATAATTTAGACGAAGGTTTTAAATTTGTGCTAAAAGAGAATAGAGCCTTTTTAATTTTAAATGGAAAAGATATAGCTAATAAACTAACTTTGGAATGTTTTAAATTTTATTTGGATTAATATTTGTAAATAATAAAAAATATAAACTTCGCATAATGTCTATTATGTTAACTAAAATATAAAAAATATTGATTGAAACTAATATATTTTGTGTTTAATATATAAAATTAAAATCTTGTTATTAAATAATTTTATAGTTTATCCACATAAAAATATTATATAAATAACTACTAGAAAACTACTAATATATTTATGATAATCTCCCCTCAACCAATAATTTATATGAGTTAATAATCTTATCAATATAAATTTTTGGCATCGTTAAATTATCGTTTTCGCATTCTTTTCCGTTGATGATTTTGCGAACATAAATTCTCATTTTATCAATCATTCTTATTTGATTTATAACCGCTAATGTTGTCGTGCCGTGTTTTAGTCCTTCAATTATTCCAAGATCTAAATCTGATTTTGGATGCGCTCCTTTATGATTACTTTTTAATGGACAAACTAATACTAATGGATTATTTTCATTCGAATCAAGCAAAACTACACCATAATGTCTGTTTGAAAATTCAGCATTAACGTTAACGCCCCAATCAATTTCTAATATATCACCTTTTCTTAAGTTGTATTTTACTTTGTGACTTAATGAATAGATCATATATTCTAATTGTCTTTTCATCCATTCAGCTTGATTAGCCATTTTTTTAATTACTTCATTTTTTTCTTGCAGCGATATCATCGATTGATAAATTTGTTCTGTTTTAAATTTCATTTGATTATTTTCCATAAAAAACCTCCTACTATTTATAGGAGAGTTTCTTTTCAAATTTCTATTTTAATTATTTATTTTCTTTTTTGCGGTTGAAAGTATTATATCAATGATGCCGATTAATATAATAGCAAATATCGAATAAGCAAATACTTCATCCATATAAGCATATTGATAAGACATTTTAATCAAAATCCCGAGTCCGGGAATAGAATTATTTCCGACTAAAATTTCTGCCATCAAAGAAACTTTCATGCCAAGTCCGATCGTTTGGACAATTCCTAATAAAATATACGGGAACGAACAAGGTAGCATAACTTTAAAAATAGCTTTTGGATTATGTAAACCAGAATCTATTCTTAAAGCTTTTTTAATATTTTCATCAACATTTATTAAACCTGTCGCGATTGCATCATATAAAATTGGAAACATAATAAGAAAGACAATAATTATTAGCGCATTAGTCGGCTTTAGCAAAACTATTAAGATTAAAATTAAAGCTGCTGTCGGTATCGTTCTTAAAACAGTGACAATTGGTTTTAAAATAAGATTAATAGTTTTAAATAGACCGCCCAAAATGCCAAAAATAAAAGCAATAACAAAACTAATCGAAAACGATAAAATAAGCCTTAATAATGTATAAAATATGGCTTCATATGTTGATAATACTAATGTTTTTTTGAAAAAAACAGGGATAACCACTTGCGGTCCTGGAAATAATGGATTAGAAATTGCAATGGAAATTATATACCAAATTAAAAACACTAATGAAATTCCAACCAACAATAAAATGAATTTATACCATTTATTATTTGTTAAATCATGTAGTGTTTGCTTTTTCATAAAATCAATTATTTAGTTAAAATATAATCAGAATAATCTTCTTCTACTCCTAACACAGTAAAAAAAGCATTTATATCAACTGTTTCATCTGGTCTTACTAAAGCAAAACCATTTGGAGTGTCTTTATTTGATTGTACATTGTACGCAACATTAGAATTAAAACCAAAAAAGGCCGCTTGATCATCTAAGTTTGGAAGTTGTTCGTCCATAGTAGTCTTAACAGTTAGTGGATCATCAATTGCGGTTTCTATACGTTCATCTAAAAGCGCAAATTGTTCTTCAAAATAATTTTTATGGTTAACATAATAATCATAATTAACAAAAACGCCAGCTTGCGGAATAGCGTCTTGACCAGTTTTTTCTTTCCATTCATCCTTAAAGCATGAAATTACATTTAATTTTCCATATGTTGGAGCATTTTGATTATTCATGACGCTAAACAAAACAGGTTGAGCAACTACGACATAGTCGACCTTTTCGCCTTCGTGCATTCCGCTTGCTAAAACAGCTCCAGCGTCACTTACCGCATTAACATATTTAGTGGCGTTAGCAATTTCTTCACCATATATATGTTTAAATGCCAAATCTGGAATTAAATTTTCCCCAAATGAAACAATTTTGCTATCTTTTGTTGGTTCTTTATCAGTGTCAATACCAACTAAATATAAATTCCCACCAGTGATTATTTTTGCTAGTTTATACGGAGAGTTATTCTTTTTAATTGATTTTAACCCATTATAAAAATCAAATACCACCATTCCATAATCATCATTTGACAGTTGTGCTAAAACATTTGATGTTGTCGAATTTGTCTCGAATGTGTTGCTCAGCGCCTGATCATAAAAAGCAATAGCCGGAGCACCAGCTGGCGAGATGACCTTCATATAATTTTCAATATTTGAATTTGATTTGTCGCATCCAGATAAAATGATGCTAAATAAAGTTAAAGGTAAAAATAATTTTGTTTTCATTTGTCACTCCGTTTTATATTTAATTAAATAATTCGTCTATTGGCTTCCCAATTAAATAATCCGGCTTATCAATGCTGAAGTTTTTTAATATCGTCGCTCCGATATCAGCAAATGATAAACGTTCAGGAATTAATTTTCCGTTTTTTATTGATTTAGAATAAATCAAGAGTGGAATTTTTTCGCGTGTATGATCGGTTCCATGCCAAGTAGGATCGTTGCCATGATCAGCGGTCACAATCAACAAATCATCATCGCGAAGCACTTTAATTAATTGATTAAGTTTAATATCAAATTCTTCTAAAGCTTTTCCATATCCAATCGGATTGCGACGATGTCCATATTCAGAATCAAATTCAACCAAATTAACAAAGCACATACCGGTTTTGAAACTTGAATCTATAGCCTCATTAATCGTTATATCCATTCCGTTGTCGTTTGAAATTGTTTTTTGAGTTTTTACAACACCATAACCATCAAAAATATCACCAATTTTGCCAACGCAACTAACCATGTAGTTATTTTCTTGCATGATATTCATTACAGTTTTATGCGGAGGTTTAAGTGCCAAGTCATGACGATTAGCAGTTCTTTTGAATGTCTCTTTAGTTTTTCCAACATATGGTCTAGCAATAATTCTTCCAACCTTGTATTCTGGCTTCATGCATATTTCTCGAGCTATTTCGCAACAACGATATAGTTCTTGAAGTCCGGTTACTTCTTCAGAGGCAGCAATTTGAAGTACGCTATCAGCCGATGTATAAACAATCAAACTATTTTCTTTCATTTGTTGCTCACCTAATTCTTTAATAATCTCGGTGCCACTAGCTGCATAATTTCCAATCACTTTATGTCCAGTTTTTTCTTCTAATTCATCAATCAATTCTTTTGGAAAACCAGTGTCAGTAAATGTAACAAATGGAGATGTAGTCAATACGCCCATCATTTCCCAATGTCCGGTCATCGTATCTTTGCCTACACTAGCCTCTTGTGATTTGCATACAAAAGAATTGGGGTGTAAAACTTGATGCGTTCCCAAAATATTATCTAAATCGGCAATGCCAAGAGAATTCATGGTTGGTATATTTAAACCATTGCATTTTTCAGCAGTATGAACAATTGTGTTAGACCCTTCATCACCATATAGATGAGCATCTGGTTCGGCGCCAATTCCAACACTATCAGCCACAATTACAAATATTCTTTTAAATTTTTCTTTCATATTCTTTTTTTGACTAAAATCATAAACCTCCTTCGAATATTTTAATATAATACCAAATATTAAAAAAATCTACTTATATGCTTATTTATTATTGCCATTCTTCATAAAAGAATCATAAGCCGAAATGATTCGTTTAGAAGATAAATGAGTATATATTTGGGTAGTTGATATATTTGTGTGACCTAACATTTCTTGAACGATTCTTAAATCAGCTCCATTTTCTAATAGATGAGTAGCAAATGAGTGTCTTAAAGTATGAGGCGAGATATTTTCTTTAATTCCAGATTTTAAGGCATATTTTTTAACTTGTTTAAAGAAATATTGTCTAGATAAATAATCGCCGTATTTACTTAAAAACAAGTATTCGCTTTTTTTATTTGGATTCAATGATCTAACCTCATCGATATATTTTTTTATATAATCACACGCGAATTCACCAATTGGAACAATTCGTTGTTTAGATCCTTTTCCAGCAATATTTATTAGATGATGTTTTAAATCGACATTTGCTCTTTTTAACATAATTAATTCGCTTACTCTTAATCCTGACGCATACATAGTTTCCAACATTGCTTTATCGCGTATTCCATCAGGCTTTTTCATATCAGGAGCATCTAACAACGATTCTATTTGCTCAAATGAAAGACAAACAGGAAGATGAAAAGGTTTTTTTGGCGTAATAACTTCTTCAATTTGGATATGAATAATATCTTCCTTTAATAAAAATAAATAAAATCCTTTTAAAGAAGAAAGCCTCCTTACGCTCGTAGAAATAGATTTCCCAGTCTGCATTTCATATTTTAAAAACAACTCCAAATCATCGCTTGATATTTCTTCTGTTGTTTGTATTTGGCGAACATCTTTTAAAAAATGAGTGATGTCATCCATATAATTCTTTGCGGTTTGAATTGAAAGACCTTTTTCGCTGATGATATGCTTGGCATATAGATCTTGAGCTTGGAATATGTCCATATTTACTCTCCTTTTTTATTTATTTGTGAAGCCCTAATTAACATTGGCTTTGATAATCTTCGATTTAAATCATTAATCAATAATTTGGTTTTAGAGTCTTCTTCTGCATCTTTGTAATCAAAAAAAGTCATTTGGATTGCGATGTCTTTAATATCTATAAGATTTGATAAAGTAACACCAAGCAATCTCATTAATCGACCATCATAACATTTTTCTAAAATATCTAAGGCGTAATTAAAAATATCGTTTCCGTTATTTGTTGGATTTTTGATAGTCAAAGCTTTAGTCTGACTGATGAAATTTGTATCTTTTAAAGTTAAAGTGATAGTTTTTCCTAATTTATTTTCTTTTTTTGCTCTTCTAGAAACATCAAAAGATAACATTTTTAAAACATTTCTAAATTCTTCGTAGTCATTACTATCGTTTGGTAATGTAGTTGAGGTTCCGATCGATTTTACACTTTCGTCGCTATCATATTTTATTTCATCATCGCCTTTTCCATTAACCCAATCTTTTACTGTAAAATAAAATTTACCTAATAAATTTTTAATATCGTTGTCATCGGAATTAATTTTATCCGCCAAATCTCCTATTGTTTTAATTCCATAACTTTGAAGTCTTGGAGCGGTTTTTTTCCCAATCCCATACATATTAGCAATTTGGATAGGATAAATAATTTTTTTAAAATCTTTTTGCCTTAAAATAGTGATCCCGTTAGGCTTTTTATAATCAGATCCCATCTTTGCCAAAAACTTATTAGTCGATACGCCAATTGAGCAATATAATTTTGTTTTATCGAACAATCCTTTTTGAAATTTTTTTAAAAAACCAATTGGATCTTTTTCGTTTTTTAAAACATCACTAAAATCAGCATAGCATTCATCTACTGATGCTACTTCTACTTTTTTTGTAAAAGATAAAACATACAAAATAAATTCGCGCGATAAAACGCCATAAAAATCAAAATCGACAGGTTTAATAATTAAATTAGGACATTTTTCTATTGCTTGAAACATCGGCATTCCAGATTTAACACCATATTCGCGCGCTTTATAAGAACATGTTGAAACGATTCCGGCTCGACCTTGATGACCGACAGCAACAGGTTGGCCTTGCAATGTAGGATCTTTAATTTCCTCGCATCTTACAAAGAAATAATTTAAATCAATATGAACGATAATTTTGCTCATATTAATATTTTAGCACAATAAATTATGTTAACCAACACATCTTTTATTTATAAAAGCTCAAAAATATCTTCTGGCAACAATTTTAAATCTTTTAATTGTTCTTGTATGGAGGCTTCGTTGATAAATTGATCTGGTACATATTTTAAAACAAGTTTGCCTTTATAATTTGATTGATAAAGTTTAATTGTAAGATCATCAACAAAACCATGTTTAGTAGCATAACTTTGATAAACAATAATTTCGGAATATTTTTTTAATTCATTGATATAGACAAAATTATAAGGTTTTTGATACACAGCCTCATAAACATCAACATTTTTATTACTATCAGAAATTAGTTTACATAATCTAATTGTATTTGGACCGACACCGACTACACATTTTTTGGCGCCAGTATAATCTAAAATTTTGTTCCATTCAGCAAAATTTGCAATCTTATCATTATCATCAATAAAAATATTTTCTTTTGGATATCTAATAGCAAAAAGTCCGTGATTACTACTAATTGATTCAATAAATAATGTTTTGGCTTGTTTAGGATTACTTGCCATTGTTATGACATTTCCTGGCAAGTTATATATTAAACTTTCATCAAAAATTCCTAAATGCGTATCTCCGTCGTTTCCACATAATCCGGATCTATCGATTAAAACTGTGCAATTTAAATTCATCCGAATGACATCGTGCAACATCTCATCGTATCCGCGTTGCAAAAACGTTGAATAAATCGAAATAATTGGATGAAGACCATTTAGTGATACACCGCTGGCCATTGTAAAGGCATGTTCTTCAGAAATACCTACATCGAAACAACGTTTTTTAAAATCTTTAAATATATTTTGAAGCGAAGACCCGTTAACCATGGCGGGATTTATAACCACTAAATTTTGATTTTTAGACATTGCATCATGCACAATATCAGCATAAATTTTACTCCAAGAAGCTGTTTTATCTTGCTCAATGGATAAGCCTGTTTTTATATCAAATGGTTTTACTCCGTGCCAATCACCGATTTTGTCATTTTCAGAGTATTTATAACCCTTCCCTTTAATTGTTCTTAAATGGACAACAACAGAATTTTTTTGTTTTTTTGCTTTTAAAAAAGCTTTATCCATCGCTTTAAAATCATGACCGAAAACTGGTCCGATGTATTTAAATCCCATATTGTCAAAAATGGTGACTGGAACAAGAAAGTGTTTTATACGATTTTTAAAGCGAAAACTTGCATTATATATTTTGTTACCAATTCTTGTTTTTAATAAAATACGCTTATATTTTTCTTTTGCGCTTGTATAAACAGCGCTATGCGAAATTCGTTTTAAAAATCTTCCCATGCCGCCTATCGGCCTAGAAATAGACATGTTATTATCATTTAAAATGATAATTATTTTATGATTCCCTTGTGAAACGTTGTTTAATCCTTCAAAGGCTAACCCGCTAACAATGGATGCATCACCTATAAAGGCGATTATATTGTAATCTTCATCTTTCAAATCTCTAGCAATTGCCATACCATTAGCGGCGCTAATTGAAGTAGATGAATGTCCGGCTTCAAAAACATCATAAGTTGATTCTTTAATTTTTTGAAAACCACTAATACCATTTTTTTGTCTTAAATTATCTAATGACCGACCTGTTAATATTTTATAAGTGTATGATTGATGGCCGACATCAAATAGTATTTTATCTTTTGAAAAGTCAAAGCAACGACACAATGAAATAGTTGCATCTACAGTCCCTAAATTGGAGGCAAGATGCCCACCATTTTTTGAAACAGATTGAATAATATATCTCCTAATCTCATCGCTAAAATTACCTAATTGTTTATACGGAATGCTTTTGACTATATTAGGATCATTAATTTGTTTGATGTCTATTTGAATCTTTTTTTCTTTCATACTAAATAAATACTATTTTTTAACTTTTTATTGCTATTTAAGCACTGTTTCTATTTTTCCTTTGACCTCGTCTAATGCATTTTGAAGTTCGTTAATGATGCTTTTTGCTTCTTCATACATCTTTAAACTTTCGTCAATTGTCGATGATTGAGAAGAAATTTTTTCGATTATTTCATCAAGTTTTTTAAGTGATTTTTCAAAATCAATTTCCTTATTTTTCATTTTTATTTAACACCTCGTTTATTTGGCTTCTTATTGTGCCATCGCTCAATTTTATATCTATCGATTCATTAATTTTGACTTGCTTTATACTTTTAATTATACTCCCGTTTTCATTTAATGTAATGCTATATCCCCTGCTTAAAATTTTCATTGGATTTAAGTCGTCTAGGTGATTGCTTTTTTGCTTTATTGTGTTTTGTAAATTGTTTAAATAACTGTCCATAGTTCTTTCAAGTTGATTTTTTAAAAAGATAAAGTTATTTTCATAATTTTTTAATTTTTGTTTGATTGCATCTTTGATATCTAAATCTGATTGAATCAATCTTTCTTCTATATCATCGCGATTTGGAGTAGCAATTTCGGCTGCACCAGTTGGAGTAGATGCTCTTTTATCTGCGATTAAATCAATCAATGTCATATCAATTTCGTGTCCTACAGCTGAAATTATTGGACATTTTCTTGAAGCTAATGCTCTTATCAACGTCTCATCATTAAAAGCAGAAAGGTCTTCGCTTGATCCACCTCCACGTCCAATTATTAAAGTGTCTAAATCGTATTCTTGAGATGCTTTATAAGCTTCTAGTAACTCTTTTGGAGCACTCTCTCCTTGAACTGATGAAGGAAAAATATAAATATCGACAATCGGAAAACGTCGTTGTATATTGAAAATCAAATCTTTTAATGCTGCAGAATTCAATGCAGTAATAATTCCAATTTTTTTAGGATATTGATTTATAGGTTTTTTCTTTGAATCATCGAATAGCCCTTCACTAGCTAGTTTCTTTTTTAATTTTTCTAGTTCGACCAAGGCGTCCCCTAATCCTTTTTTTTCGATATTATAAACTCTAAGCGAATATGTTCCTCTTGGTGCATAAACGCTTAAACTTGCAATAACTTTTACATCATCGCCATTTGCGGGATTAAATTTTAATGCTTGTCGATAATTAGAAAAAATGACGCACGATATAGTTGACTTATCGTCGCTTAAAGAAAAATAAGCTGCTCCATTAGATGCGACTTTATAATTAGAAATTTCACCTTTCACATATAAATAGTGCAAATTTTCATCTTCTTCCAATGTTTTTTTGATGTATTCATTAACATCGGAAACAGAAATAGAAATATCAGCATCAATCATTTAATAACTTTCTCCAATATTGCATTTACAAATTTGTAGTCATCTTTATTTAAATAATCTTTTGCTTGATTCACAGCGATAGAAATTACTACTTTCTTATCGACATCTTTTACAAAATAGTAATGGGAATAGGCTAAAAACAATATGGCTTGTTCAACTTTTGCTAGTCTTTCAAATTTCCATTTAACTAAAAATGGAGTATAAGCAACAATAATGTCGTGTTGATGCGCAATTGCGCCAACTACAACTTGTTTTATATATATGTCAACATCTTCAAAAGGTTCATCTAATGCACTTGCAATTAATTCTTTAATGTCGTAATCAATTTTCAAATCTTGCAAGCATAAGATTTGATAAATGATGCTCATAGCAACATTATGCTGCTTATTTCTTGATATGCGTTTCATTATCATCACTCCCTTTTGTTGCATGCTTATTCTCACTAGGTTTTATTTTATAATTTTTTTCAATTTCAAACAATTTATAATACTGGAATAAAGCCATTCCAAGAAAAAATAAAACAATGACATGAAGTCCGATTAAAATCCATAAAATTTCACTCGCCTCGCCAATAATATAACAACCGACTATCATGAATGTGTCCAGTATATAAAAAATGATTTCTCCATAAAGAGCAGCTTTTTTTCCTTGTGAGGCTAAAACTGAAACGTAAACTGTAATAGCCGAAATTAAAATAGCAATAATAACTAATATAATAATATAAGACGTATAACTAAGCGTTTGATCTCCCAATTTGTTAGCAAATGGAATTTCTAATAATCTAAAAATAAATGAGTTTATTCCGTAGCATAATGAAAATTGAAATCCACTGCTAACGACAGTTGAACCAAGCAACGAATTTAAAGCAAAAACAAAATAATCATCAAATTTTGTCATTGCCTGTTGAATAATTGCAACCATCAAGCCAATTACATTTAAAATAGCAGCCCATATTATTACTCGAGAAGCTTTGTTGTATGCCAAAAAGGCGCGGTTATGCGCCTCTGCATACGTTAATGTCTTTTTAGATTTTCTTATTTTTCTTTTTTTCATTTTCCGCTTTTTTATGCTCGACTTTGATATCAATTTCGTGTGGAACTTGTTCAGTTGCGGTATATAAAGCGGTATGAATTTCTTCTTCTAAATTTTTAATAACGGTCTTTTCATCAACTTTTTCATCAACTTCAATAGCAACCTTGACATAAACAACGCCATTTTTGATATCGACTTTTACTGGTCTAAACAACTTAAAAAAGTTATTTTTTGAATAGCGGGAACTTTTTGTTATTCCAGGCATTTCAGAAATAACATCAGATACTAAACTTTCCAATGCTACAAAAGATATACCGATTTTACCTTTTTTTGTTAAATTATCAATAAAAACATATTCCGCCATAAAACACCCTCTTGATTATTATATTTAATAATCGAATATCATGTAAAGTTAAAATCAAAATCAAGAAATTAAACTTTTGATTTTTTTAACAATATCCTCACATGTAAAGCGATAATGTTTGATAATATCTTTAGCAGGCCCGCTTGCCCCAAATGTATCAATGCCTATATTATATTTTGCATATTTTGCCCAGCCGAATGTAGAAAGCATTTCAATTGAAACTCGTCGTTCGTATGGCAAATGAAGAATTTGAGATTTATACTCTTTGCTTTGTCTTTCAAATAATTCCCATGATGGCATCGATATGATGCGAACATCTATTCCATCTTTAAGTAACTCTTTTTGAACATCAACAGCTAATGACACTTCGCTTCCAGTAGCAATAATGTCTAAAACCGCTTCTTTTTGTTCTTTAGAAACAATATAAGCACCTTTGCTTAATCCTTCAGCACTAGAATTATCTAATAAAGGCAAATTTTGTCTAGATAAAATCAAAGCCGTAGGATGCTTGATAGAAGCTAAAGCTTGATACCACGCTGCAAACGTTTCTCGTTCATCGCAAGGACGTATGACAACAAGATTTGGTATTGATCTAAGCATAGCTAAATGTTCAATCGGTTGATGAGTTGGCCCATCTTCACCGACGGCGATACTATCGTGCGAGAATAAGAATATGCCAGGCAAATTAGATAATGCAGCCATTCTAATTGCAGATTTCATGTAATCAGAAAAGACCAAAAAACAGCCAATATATGGTCTAAGACCGCCATGTAATAGCATTCCGTTTTGAGCACAAGCCATCGCAAATTCTCTAATCCCCCAATTGATATTGTGCCCTGCTCTATTTTCGGGGGTAAAATCTGTTCCACCATTAATTTTGGTGATGACCGAACCGGCGACATCAGCAGAACCACCTATCATATTAGGAATTGATAAAATATAAGCGTTTAGTGCTTTACCAGAAGAGTTTCTAGTCGAATCAGCGCTACCTTTTTCAAAATCTGGGAAAACTTTAGGCAAATACTCAGACACATCGTTTTTTCTTAAAAGTTTGAATCTTACCGCATCTTTTGTATGTTTTTTAGAATAATTTTCAAAATTATGGACATATTTCTCATACGCTTCTTTACCGCGATTTATAAAAGTTTTTTCAAAATGTTTATAAACTTCTTCTGGAATAAAAAAGTCATCGTAATCATATCCATATACTTCTTTTTTTGCATGAGTTCCGTCTTCAATTCCTAATGGAGATCCATGAACTTTTGATGTTCCTTGTTTAGCGCTTCCATAACCAATGACGGTTTCTACGATAATTATTGTCGGTTTTTCTTTTGATTTTTTGGCTTTACTAATTGCTGAATCAATTGCGTCTATGTCATTTCCATCTTCAACATGAATTACATTCCAACCACTTGATTGAAAACGCAAACTAACAGATTCAGAAAAAGATAGTGGTAATGGACCATCTAAAGTTACTTTGTTTGAATCATAAAGCAATATTAATTTATTCAATTTTTGATGGCCTGCCAAAGAAATGGCTTCTTGAGATAAACCTTCCTCCAAGCATCCATCTCCACATAATACATAAGTATAATGATCCATTATTTTATGGCCATCTTCATATTGAGCTTGAATCGACTGTTCAGCCATTGCCATCCCAACTGCTTGAGCAATACCTTGTCCCAAAGGACCAGATGTCGCATCTACGCCTTTTGTATGACCAAATTCAGGATGACCAGGAGTTAATGAATTTAATTGCCTAAATGATTTAATGTCATCCAAAGATAGTCCATAGCCAGCTATATGCAACAAAGCATATAAAAGCATGCTAGCATGACCGGCACTTAAAACAAAACGATCGCGATTAATCCATTCCGGATGTGTAGGATCGCTGACTAAGTGTCTTGTCCACAAAGTATAAAGAATAGGTGCAGAACCTAATGCCATTCCAGGATGACCCGATTTTGCTTTGTTGATTCCATCGATACATAGCGAGCGTATTGCTGCCACTGATAATTTGTCGATTTCTCTGATTTTTTGCATAATTTTACTCCTTTTAGTATATTTTTAGCAATTATTTAGTTTCTTTGTAATCTTTGATGATAAGCCCTAGTTCATCTAATTGTGATTGACTAACTTTAGTCGGAGCGCCAGACATAGGACAAACTCCAGCGAGATTTTTTGGAAAAGCTATCACATCGCGAATATTGTCGGTTCCACCCAATATCATAGCGAGTCGATCAAGTCCAAAAGCCATACCTGCATGAGGAGGCGTGCCATATTTTAAGGCTTCAATAAAATATCCAAATTTTTCTTTGATTTCATCATCTGATAAACCTAAAATTTCAAATATTTTTTGTTGCATGTCTTGGTCATAAATACGCAATGTTCCACCGCCAGCTTCATAGCCATTAATTACAATATCATAAGCATAACTTAGTACATTTAATGGATTAGTATCTAAATATTGAATAGATTCATCTTTTGGTCTAGTGAAAGGATGATGAGTGGCCACAATTTTTTGATCTTCAACATTTTTTTCAAACATTGGGAAATCGACGACCCACAATAAATCATATGTATTTGGTTTAATTAAGTTCAATTGTTTAGCATATTGATTTCTTATCGCTCCTAAAAATGATGTGACACGATTGTATGCACCACTTGTAATAATGATAATATCATTATCTTTTGCCTTAAATTCATCGACTAATTCATTTATTAAATCCTGGTCCATAAATTTAACAAAAGATCCTTGCAATTCATTTTGATCGACTTTTAATACGCTGACTCCATTTAAAGAGAATTTTTTTGCTTCTAAGTTTAAGGAATCAATAACTTTTCGCGAAGTTTTATCAGCGACATTTTCAACTTTTATACCACGGATATCTTCGGCCGATTTAAATCCTTCAAAACTCGATTTTTGCATCATCTTTTTAATATTATGAAGCATCATATCAAATCTAGTATCAGGTTTATCTGAACCATAGTTATCGATTGCGTCTTTATATTTCATCTGTCTTAGTGGCAATTTAACATCGTAGCCAATTGTATTTTTAAATATTTTTTGTACAAGGCCTTCCATCATATTTAAAAATTGATTTTGATCTAAAAATGAAGTTTCGATGTCAATTTGAGTAAAATCTGGCTGTCTATCAGCTCTTAAATCTTCATCTCTAAAACAACGGGCAATTTGATAATATCTTTCAAATCCGCCAATCATCAATAATTGTTTAAACATTTGTGGGCTTTGCGGCAATGCATAAAAACTGCCATGATGAATTCTTGATGGAACCAAATATTCTTTGGCTCCTTCTGGAGAACTAGCACACAACACAGGGGTTTCTATTTCGATAAAATGCAAATTAGATAGATAATCATGGACAGTCAATTTTATTTGATGTCTAATATCAAAATAATGTTGCATTACTGGTCGTCTTAAGTCTAAATAACGATATTTAAGGCGAGTATCTTCTAATGCATCTGTTTTATCATCGATAATTAATGGCGGATTTTTAGCTTTATTGACGACAATTATCTTATCGGCAATTATTTCTATTTCTCCTGTTTTTAAATTTTTGTTTGCTACATCTTTTTTGGCTACTGTGCCATAAACTTGCAAAACATATTCATTGCGGATATCAGGAATTTCAGTTCCATCTTTTACTACTACTTGAATAATCCCAGATCTATCTCTTAAATCGATAAATAGCAATTGTCCTAGATTTCTTCTTTTACTGGCCCATCCTAATAAAACAACTTTCTCGCCAACATTTTTTATATTTAAATCGCAATTAAAGCATGTTCTTTGCATATTATTCATTTTCTCCTTTATGATGTTTGCAGCAATGATGTCCATCAACATCTTTTTCTTTATGGCAACAACATTCATCGTCATGATGACATTCGTGGTGATCATCGTTTAATTGAAATGCTTTATCAAAATAATTTATTAAATCATCAAAATCAATTTTTACTTGCTCTTGAGTTTTTAAATTTTTAATAGTCGCTTTTTTGCTATCAATTTCTTCTTCTCCGATGATGATAGCAAAATGTGCTTGAAGACGATTTGCCTTTTTAAGCATGCTTCCTATTTTGGAATTACTCAAGTCAATTTCACAACTAAACCCATATTGACGCAAGTTAGAAGTTAAATAAAATCCAATTTCTTGTTCAGCTTCACCAATAGGCATTACATAAATATCTAATCCAGCACTTTCAAAGCCAGTCAAACCATCATCTGCCATTACTGAATAAACTCTTTCAATTCCAAACGATAATCCAACACCTTCTAGTTGCGGACCGCCGATCTCTTTAACAAGAGAATCGTAATGTCCACCAGCGCCAATCGCACCATAATCGACACCTTTTGAAGATGAGTAATGAAATTCAAAAACTGTCTGTGAATAATAATCAAGTCCGCGGACCAATGTATCATCTATTTCAAAATCAACTCCAATTTCTTTTAATAAAGTAATAACTTTATTAAATCTATTTTTAGATTCGCTTGATAAATAGTTTGTCATTTTTGGAGCGTCAGCAATAATTTTTTTATCGTCTTCAACTTTACAATCTAAAATTCGCAACGGATTTAATGCGAATCGTTGTTTACAATCGCTGCACATATTATTTAAATGAGGCTCAAAAAAAGTTTTTAAAGCTTCTTTATAATTTTTCCTAGATTCCAAATCGCCAAGAGTGTTTATTTTTACTTTAACATTTTCTAATCCTAATGATTTTAAAATCGAATACCCCAAGACAATTGCCTCGACATCATGATAAAAATTATCAGTTCCAATTGTTTCAATGCCGAATTGATTAAATTGACGATATCGGCCTAATTGAGGTCTTTCATAACGAAATACAGGTCCAACATAGTAAGCCTTTACTGGCAAATCTTTAGTTGCGTACAATTTATTGTTTACAAAACTTCTAATAATACCTGCTGTAAATTCTGGCCGTAAAGTTATTAAGCGCTCACCTTTATCCTTGAATGTGTACATTTCTTTTCTAACTATGTCAGAACTTTCACCAACACTACGTTGAAATAAATTGCTATTTTCAATAACTGGAATTCTAAATTGTTTAAACGCATAACTTTCAGCGATAGCTTTCATGACATTTTCAATATATTCATAGGCATTCGCTTCATCTAATATCACATCGTGAGTACCTTTGACGTTTTGTATATCCATATAAAAACTCCTAGATTTTAATCTACGGAGTTATTATATAAAATAATTAATAATAAATCAAAAACTAATGAATTGTTCTAGAAACATTAATTACACCTTTGACGTTTAAAATAGCGCTAAATACGGAATTTAATTTTTCCAAATTTTTAACATGAATAGAAGCTGTAATTGTAGTAAGCATAGTATTAGGATTAAATTTAGCATGCAAAGATGTAACATTAACTTTTTGAGTAGAAAAAACACCCATTATATCAGTTAATAGCGATTCTCGATCACTTGATTCGATAACAATATCAACTTGATATGTATCGTTTCCTAAATCATCGCGCCAATAAACCTCAACCAATCTAACTTTTTCTTTTGCAATATTTGGACAATTTGTACGATGAACAGTAATGCCTTTCCCGCGTGTAATGTATCCAATGATTGAATCGCCAGGTATCGGTGTGCAACACGAAGCCAAAGAAATGGCTATTTTTCCAACTCCTTTACAATATACAGGACAATCTCCTATCGCTGTGGTTTTTAAACGAATGTTAGGAAAATTTTGAGCTTTTTTAAGACCTAAAAATTCAGTGATTAATCCTGGAGAAATTTCTTTATTAGCTATACCCAAATACAAAGAATCGCTATCTTGATATTTAAAATGATCCAAAACTTTTTTGTCGCTGCAATAATTGATTACTTCCGTTTCGCTAGTAACACCTCGTTCGCGAAAAGCATCGATGCAGGCTTGTTTTCCTTTTTGAATATTTTCTTGCTTCATGAATGCCGCGTTTTTCTTAATAAGATATTTTCTTATATTTGATTTGGCATTATTTGTAACTACAAAATCCAACCATTTTTCATTTGGACCAGGGGGGTTTTTACTTGTTCTTATCTCGACAACATCGCCAGTTTTTAATTTTGTATTTAAAGGCACCATCAAATTATTTATTAAGGCTCCTACAGCATTTTCGCCAACCTTGGTGTGAATTCGATATGCAAAATCTAATGGAGTTGCGTCTCTAGGCAATTCCACTACTTTTCCTTTTGGTGTAAAAACATATACATTAGCTCCGAATATATCATTCGTCAAAGAATCCATGAATTCTTGAGCATCTCCATCCTCTTGACCTGATATGGATACGAAGTCTCTAAACCAATGAAGTTGATTTTCTATTTCTCGCTGTTCTTTTTGCGAATTATAAGACCCTTCCTTATAAGCCCAATGAGCGGCAACACCACTTTCTGCAACTTCATCCATATCTTCGGTTCGGATTTGAACCTCATAAATATTTCCATCTCCAGATACAATAGATGTATGCAATGACTGATACATATTGGGTTTTGGCATCGCAATATAATCTTTAAAACGGCCAGGAATAGGTCGATATGTTTGATGAATTAAACCTAAAATTTCATAGCATTGCAATTCAGTTTTGGTTATTATTCTAAGCGCTAAAACATCATAAATTTCATCAAATTTTTTGCCTTTATGGTACATTTTTTCATAAATGCTATATATTGATTTAACTCTAGATTTAATATCGAAAGGAATATTGTGTTCAAACAAAATATCAGCTATGCGCTTTGTTAAAGCATCTAAAGATTTTTTAGATGTTTTACTTCTAACAGACAACAATTTTTTAACTTCTTTATATTTTTCTGGTTCTAAATATTTTAATGATAGATCTTCTAATTCGCTTTTAATAAAATTAATACCAAGACGGTGTGCAATCGGAACAAATACATCCAGCGTTTCACGCGATAAGGCAATCTGTCTATCTTTAGATAGTGAATCAAGAGTTCTCATGTTATGTAGCCTATCTGCTAATTTGACGATGATGACGCGAACATCTCTAGCCATTCCTAAAAATATTTTTCGTTGATCTTCGGCTTCAAATTCTTCTTTAGAAATTTTCGATAGTTTCAAACGTTGAATTTTAGTGAGTGAATCAACTATTTTAGCGACCTCTTTCCCCCACCCGTTTTCTATTTCTTCTAATGGCGTGTTCGTGTCTTCTACTACATCGTGCAATAAACCAGCAATTATTGTTACAGGTCCGCATTGCAAAGATGCTAAAATGTAAGCCACTTCTAAAAGATGATGGTAGTAAGGCTCTCCTGATTTACGCATTTGCCCATCATGCTTTCTTAATATATACTTATAAGCTTTTTTTATTGAATCGCGATCGTTTTGATTAGATATATATGAATCATATAAAGATTCTAAATCCTCAAAGTTATGAATTGGATAGCCACCATTAAAAATAAGTCCATTATTTTCTTCCATATGGTATATATTAAAACAATTTCAAGATTAATTAAATAATAAAATATGCATCTATGCATATAAAATGAGTTGATAAATTAATGATGCATATAATCCTGTTTTAAGAGTAATTTCTTTGACTGGATTTTTTAAATCATATGTGGCACTGCTTATTATTGGTGCAGTTTGATTATCTTTTTGAGGTTCGGATGTTAATTTAACATAATTTGTATCATTGATAGCTATTCCACTATCAAAGCAAACGAATTCTTCTTTTTGAGTATCGTAATTGTAAATTGTCGAATAAAACGGAGACGCAAGTATTTTTACATAACGTATACCACTTGTTAAATTAAAACAAACAAAACCTTTTTTTGAGCCCTTCCAATCAAGCATGAGAGCATTTCTAGATGCATATGCTAACTCAAACGAAGAAATATTATTAATTATATTATTCTCATCAACCATGATGTTAGCAAAAAAAGATACATCGGATATTGATGTTGTAGCATAGTAATCATTTTTAAAATTTATGGTGTACGATTGACCTGATTCGTCAATTTGGTCTCCGCTTCCTTCATAAAACTGCAAATTTTCTTCACTATTCATGTTAGGAATAGACGAAAAAATAGAGCCACTTGGTTCTTTGCTTATAGAAACACAACCAGTTAAGACTAAAACAGGTAATAAAAGTAATTTATTCAATTTCATATTCATAAGTTTACCATAAAAAATCATTTTTTAAGAGATGGTTTATATTTTTTTAATAAAAATTGAACATTCCCATATCCTCTATATATGTAATAATTCATATTTCCGTATACATCAATATATTCATTAGATTGAATATCAGTCCTTTTAAAATTAAAGCCAACCAGTTTAGCGTTTTGTCCTAGATTGGTTAAAATGTGTTCGTTTGTTTTAGAAAAAGTCAAAGAACTTGTTTTTATATCGCAAATTTTTAATAAAGGTTGTTTCCATTCTTCTCCAAAAGGCGAGAAAGTATTAATCAAACGATAAGTTGAAAGATTGACATCTTGAATATTAATCTCAATATTTTTTTCGATTGTTTCAACGATTGGATGCAAACTGCATTGTTTAAAAAATTGTTCACTAAATTCATTTAGATTGTCTTTTTTAATGCTTACACCGCCTGCAAAAGCGTGGCCACCAGCATTGATTATTAAATCTTTTAGTTGTTCGAAACATTTAACGATGTTAAAACCTTCTCCGGCGCGGCAAGATCCTTTTAAAATAGTCTCATCTTTGCAATCGTAAGTAAAAACTATAACTGGTCGTTTGTAATCATTTAAAAGGCGATTAGCTATAATTCCAATTAGCCCTTCTTCAATATCAAAAACTTTGACGATACCCGGTTTTTGTAAATCCTCATCATCAATATTGATTTCAGCGTTTTTAGATAAGTATTTTCTATTTTCATTAATTTGCTCAATATTTTTATATATTTCAAGAATTGTTTTTTTATCATCGCTTGTTAAAAAAGTAATTAAATGATTAATTTTTGTTGTCTTTAAAAGCCTACCAACCGCGTTAATTTTTGGAGAAATGCGCATCCCGATTGACATATAGTTAAATTCATCGCCTTCTTTTAATAAGTCTAAGGCATAATATTTTTCCTCGGTGTAATTTTCGCTTGCCAAACGTACTGCATCGCGATTAAATTCTACTAACGGCATCATATCAGAAATAATAGAAATAGCACCCAATGTTAAAAAGTAAGGATCAACTTCTTTTAAAAAAGCATAAGAAAACATAAAACAGCAAAATCCTGCGGATGTTGCAATTTTAGAGAAATTAGAAACTTGAGGGTGAATTATCGAATCGGCACTTGGAAGCGTATCGCTTGGTTGATGGTGATCAATAATTATGACATTCATCCCGTTATTCTTACAATAATCAATGCTGTCAAAAGCAGTAATTCCATTGTCGACAGTAATTAAAAGTTTATATCCTTTTTCAACTATTTGTTTGGCCCTATCAATATTTAAGCCGTATCCATCGATATAACGAGAAGGCACATAATAGCCAACGTCGGCGCCCTGACTTTTTAATAATTGATATATGATGCTAGTAGACATTACTCCATCGCAATCATAATCGCCATATATCATTATTTTTTGATGATTGTCTATTGCTTTTTTTACAATTTCGACCGCCTTATCCATCCCATTAAATAAATATGGATTTGGAACATCATTAAAAGATAATGGGCGGGTTAAAAAATCATATTTTTGCTCATCTATTCCATAATACTCAAGTAATTTTAAAAATAATTCTTCCATTTTTTAAAAAAGACTGCAAAAGCAGTCTTATAAATTAGTCGTTGATACCAATAAATACAGCTTCCTCTGGTTCTGCAGATTTATTTTTAATTATCTTTTTCTTGCGTTTTGGTTTCAAGTTTGGTTTTTTAATATTTAATTTTCTTAAAACTTTATAAATAGCAATAGAAGTTGGACCATACAACAAAGATACTAATGCTATGCCTAATACGCATCCTAATAAAGCAAATAAGAATAAGTTAGCAGTTTGACTAACGCCAAAACCAAAGAAATTGATTGTTAAATAAATGCCTACCGCACCAAATACAAAGATTGGTCCTAGCGATAATGCATTAGCCTTAACCATTAATTCATATCGATGTTCGATAGAGTTATCTTTATTTCTAGTTAAATCATCGTTAACTATTTCTTTTTCTTTACTCATATAAATAATGGCAGCTATTAGGGTAATAGCGATAACAAAAGGCAATGCGATGAATAAGTCTAAACCTACTACCATTCTTGATAAACAGAACACACCAGCACAAATAAAGCCAGTCAAAGTAACAAAAATAATTGATGTGAGTCCTTTAGACAAACCATATCTAATCATTAAATATAACATCGCAAAAGCTGCCCCAACACAAGTTGAAATAACAATCCAAGTATAATCTGGTTGTTGGACGCTAACTTTTGTACCAACTTTTAACGAAGCGGTTGCATTAAAATCGACGTCGACAAGACTTAAATATGACGAGAAAACTTCTTCAAGCAAAGTATCAGATACGACAATAGTTGATAAAGTTCCATCTTCGTTTAAACCGTTTTCAGTAATTACGGCAATTTCTTGGCCAGTATAATTTTTGCCAAAAGTTGTCATTATATAATGATATGTAACTTCGACATCATCTTCGGTTTTAACATTTTTATATGATTCGACGCTAGCTACCGACAAAGGAGTGTAAACTTTTTCGATGCTGTTATCTTTTTCGACTTCTTCAACATTTTCATAGATGAATGTTCGAGATAATAAATTTTCTACATACGCTTGATTGATGGTCGAATCATTAGTTTTTGTTTCAACATACAAATATGTCGCATCTTTAGAATAATCTCCATCGTTAAAGATAACGCCTTTATTTAAAACTCCAAATGTGATTGTGCCAATTAAAGATGCAACAAATAAAATCGAAAACACAATACCAAAAACTTTTTTATGTTTGGTCGGATCAACATTTTGATAAGGACCATAGTAAGTTTGTTTTTCCTCATTTAAAATATTTGGAACATTTTTTGAATCGACGCCGATGACTTCATATTTACCGACAAATTTCGTAGTATTTGTCAATAACCACATCATGCCTCTCAATGCTAAAATATTTAAAATTAACGAGGCTAGACCACCAAAAACAGCTATGGAAGCAAAGCCAGCCATCGTCGATCCGCCAAGCCAATAAACGCAAGCGCCGACAATAATCAAAATAACATTGATATCAAGAATAGGCAATAAAGCTTTTTTTGCACCTTCGCTGTTAGCTTTTCTTAATGTTCTTCCGCGATAGCATTCATCTTTCACTCTGCTTAAATAAATTATTCCAGATGCAATAGAAGCTAAAGCAACTGCACACAATCCTATAATTGACGCAGTATTAAATTCAACAGTGAACAAAATAGCTAAAAGCAAACCAATATATGGAGCAACTATTGAAATTGATCCGATAGCAACCGCTCCCCATCTATAAAATACAGCTAAAACTAAAGAGATGATTAATATTGCAAAAATAGTAGCAATCAAAGTTCTCGACCACGCAACATTAGCCCTCATTCCATAAGAAATCAAATTTTCAAAATAAGCAGGAACGTTATATTCAAAAATATATTCAACATTATATGGCAATTCATCAGAATTTAATAAATTAATAGTGTATTTAGCCATATGAGTAGCATAAGCCATCTCAGCAGTCGATGTTGAACCATCCCCGTTTTGATCAATATTTACGCTAGTTGCAATAGAAGTTTCATCTTCATTGAGGTAGATATTTGAAATATCAAAACGCATTAAGAATTTTTCTTCATATTTGACAGCGTCATAATCTTCAGATCCTTCAATTAAAGAAGATATCGTATCTTCGCCTTCAACAAAGTTATAAGCCAAATAAACATATGTTGTCGTTTCGGTAGTTTCACCAGTTGTTTCATCGGTTGTACTAGAACTTTCATCTTTTAATTTATTAGCTTCTTCAATAACTGCTTGGAATTCTTCACTATCTTTTTTAATAGGAATGACAACAGTTGGATAATAATTCACAAAAGTGACATAAGCGTCTTTTGTAGTATCCATAAATTCTTCGCCAATTGCGACAGTATTGCTAGAGGTTCCTAACGCAAACGCACCATTAAAAGATAAGTATCTTTTTAATTCGCTATAATAACCATCTTGATCCTCTGCCAATACAACTTTAATTGTATCATTGCCTTCAGTGACTATATCGTATCTAGTCTCTCCATAAATATCGAGTCTTTTTTGCATCGTTTTGGCAATTTCACTAGCAGCATCGCTTGGTAATTCTTCATTTTCTTCATCGCTAACTCTAAAAATTAAAGCGCGACCATCAGTATATTCAATATTTGAATTCGTCTTAGTAAAAGCGGCATTAAAAGTGACGGCAACTGTTGCCAAACCGGCAATCGCTAATGACATGTAAGCTATGAATCTTCGCATAATTGTCAATTCCTTTTCTTAATATATAAAAATAAATAAACACATCCGAGAATGCTAATTTAATTTACTACAATTATATATATAATTCAATGTTTTTTTATAACGTAAAACGCCAAACATAAAAAAACAATTAAAACAATGTATCTTGATGAACTTTTTTTAAGTGTTTATAAGCTTTGGGCGTAGCCATTCTTCCTTTTGGTGTGCGGTTAATAAAACCAATTTGTATTAAGTATGGCTCGTATACATCTTCAAGATTTGTCGTTTCTTCTCCTATAGCCGATGCAATTGCATCCAAGCCAACTGGTCCACCTTTGAATCGTTCGATGATTGTTAATAAATATCGTATATCAACATCATCCAAGCCAACTTCATCAACTTTTAAAGCATTTAGGGCTTTTAACGTGTGAGAGATGCTTATATCGTCTTGGCCTTCAAAATTGGCAAAGTCGCGAACGCGACGAAAAAGACGATTAGCAATTCTTGGAGTTCCACGCGATCGTCTAGCGATTTCATATGATGCTTCATCATCAATATGGCAATTAAAAACTCGAGCAGTTCTTTTTACAATTTTTTGAATTTCTTCAACAGTGTAAAAATTTATTTTTTCAGATATTCCAAAACGAGCTCGCAATGGAGCGGACAAATCCCCCGCCCTTGTCGTCGCACCAATCAAAGTAAAAGGAGATATATCAACCGTCAACGTCTTTGCGCTTGCATCACGATTAATAATAAGCGATATCGAAAAATCTTCCATCGCTTGATATAAGATTTCTTCTACTATTCTTGGCAAACGATGTATTTCGTCAATAAATAATATTTCGCCAGGTTCCAAATCAGTCAAAATTGTTGCTAAATCACCAGGTTTTTCAATAGAAGGACCAGAAACAACGCGTATTGGACCATGCATTTCATTTGCAATTACATACGCCAAAGTAGTTTTGCCAAGTCCTGGCGGACCATAAAACAAGCAATGGTCAAGCGTTTCTTGACGATGCAAAGCAGCGCCAATAAAAACTTTTAAATTGCTTTTTAAATCTTCTTGTCCGACATACTCATCTAATACTTTAGGACGCAAAGTCATTTCTTCGCTTGCTTCGTTTTCACTAATATGAGCATCCATTAAACGATCCATATTTTATTTCTTCCTTAATTTTTTTAATGCAATTGCCAAAATTTCTTCATTAGTAGCGTTTTCTTCATTAATATCGGCGAGGACGCGATCAATTTGAGCGTTTTTAAATCCTAATTGTTTTAATGCTTGTTTGACATCTTCATATAAATCTGGATTACCTTTTTCACCAGTTAATTGTCCTTTAAGATCTAAAATTATTTGAGCCGCTGCTTTGCCACCAATACCTGGCAATTTTTTTAAATAGGCAACATTATTAGATGCAATAGCCCTCATGAGCATTTCAGGTGTCGTTGCCGATAGAGCATTAATCGCTATCTTAGGACCTATACCTTTGACATTAATTAAAGATAAAAAAGCCTGTTTTTCAACAATTGAAGAAAAACCAACTAAATATTGATCGTCTTCCCGAATTACTAAATGTGTATAAATTGTGACTTCTTGATCCACGCTAAAATCATTTGGTCGAGAAACAATTGTCTCATAGCCAACACCATTGACATCAATTACGATGCTTGAATCTAAAATATATATAATTTTCCCTTTTAAAAAATAATACATATTCACCTCCTTATTGAAAAACTAAAACAAACAAACAAACGATAATAAGTCCTAAAAAAGCACATATAATTGAAGCGATAATTGCAGAATCAATCTTTTTTTTCATATCAGTCAACGTATTCAAATTCGAAATCTAACAATTTAACAGTATCGCCATCGCGCGCCCCCATTTTTTCCAATTCGTCATCGACGCCAATGCGACGCAAATGAGTTACTAATTTCATCATACCTTCGTCAGTGGAAATATTACACATTTTATAGTATTTTTCAATATTATCACCATGAATTATAAATGTATGCGCGTCTTTTTTTAATATTTCAAAATCTCTTCCTTGATTTGGCAATTCGTATATTTTAATATTTTCTTCAATGTTATTTTCATCAAATAAGGGAAACAAAGGCGTGTTTTCTAATAAATTCATGCACTTATTTATTAATAAATCGATGTTTTGATTTGTATAAGCCGAAATCGGTATAACTTCTTTTTTTAAATAATTTTTAAATTGTTCTAAACGCAGTTTTGCACCTTCTTCATCCATTTTAGATGCAACGATAATAGTCGGTCTTTTACTTAAGCCAAAACCATATTGTTTGAGTTCTTCATTAATTGATTCATATGATTTAATTGGATCTCTAGTTCCATCCATAGAAACCAAATGAACAATAACTCGACATCTTTGAATGTGCCTTAAAAATTTTAATCCCAAACCCTTTCCTAAATGCGCACCATCAATCAATCCTGGCAAATCAGCCATAACAAAACTTCGACCATCTTTTAAATAAACAACTCCTAGATTAGGTTCAATGGTTGTAAATTCATAATCAGCAATTTCAGGTCTAGCATTAGAAATTAAAGATAATAATGTCGATTTCCCAACGCTTGGAAATCCAACTAGTCCAACATCAGCGAGCAATTTAAGCTCAAGAGTTAATTTTTTTATTTCACCTGGTTCACCGTTTTCGGCAATTTTTGGAGCTCGATTTGTCGAAGATGCAAAACAAGCGTTACCGCGACCGCCCCGTCCACCTTTAGCGACCAACAATTTTTTACCATGCTGGTTAAGATCGCCCAAAAATTCGTGACCTGGTTCTAAATAAATAACAGTACCAATTGGCACATCAACAACAATATCTTCCATCGATTTTCCAAATTTATTTTTTGGACCGCCTTTTTCTCCATCTGGGGCGATGATAGTTTTCGAATGTCTAAAGTTAAATAAAGTGTTGACACTTTGATTCGCTCGTAAATATATGGACGCACCTTTTCCGCCATTTCCACCAGCTGGTCCACCATTAGGCATATACTTTTCTTTTAAAAAAGCAATCATGCCATCTCCGCCTTTACCGGAGCGTACTTCAATTTTGCACTGATCAATAAACATATTTTTTCCTTATTTCAATTATATAAATTTCTATTAAAAAAGACCACAATTAAGTGGTCTTAATCATTTATTTTGCTTCGATTACATTTACTCGTGTTCGAGTTTTGCCGAATCTTTCATATTTTACTATTCCAGATTTTGTAGCAAAAATCGTATCGTCTCCGCCTTTTTTGGTATTTAGACCGGGATAAATTTTTGTTCCTCTTTGTCTATATATAATACTTCCAGCGGATGCGTATTGACCATCGGCTTTTTTAGCGCCTAAGCGTTTCGATTCAGAATCTCGGCCGTTTTTTGTTGAACCTACACCCTTTTTAGAAGCAAAGAGTTGAAGATTTAATTTAAACATCATCATAATGCACATCCTTTCATAAAATTTCAATTTTGACGAATGAAGGATTGGAATCTTCAATCGTTTTTAATGAAGTAATTATAGTATTAATAACTGCTTCATCATATTCGGAAATAGCTTTTTTAGCTTTCAATAAGGCATAGCCTTCATTTAATATTATTTGGAAATTGTCAACATCTTTAATTGAATTAAATCCGCCGGTGACGACGCTTGACACTCCCGCACATATAAGATCGCGACCATATCCATTAGAATTGGCATGGCCTTTAATCGTTAGTGATTGAAAGTCTTTTCCTTTTCCGATGATTTTAATGTTAATCATATTAGGCGTTTATCGCTTCGATGATTAAGCAAGTATAAGGTTGACGATGACCTTGGGTCTTTCGCTCATTATGTTTTGCCTTGTACTTATAGATTCTGATTTTTTTGCCTAAACCGTGTTTTTCAACTTTGGCAGTGACACTAGCGCCTTTAACATAGGGATTTCCTAATTTGGCTTTTTTATCGCTGACAAGCAAGACTTTGTCGAATGTATATGCTGCGCCAGATTCAGCGTCAATTTTTTCAACATAAATCTTTTGCCCAACTTCGACACGAACTTGTTTTCCACCAGTTTCAATAATTGCGTACATAACGTCCCTCCTTTTTAAATTTCACTAATGACTCGCTCGTAAGGCACTTATAAAGTTTAAACCTTTTTGATGCGGTTGTAGCTAGTGAGGCGACAACGTGTGTAATATAACATAAAGTTATATGCTAGTCAATATATAAATTCTAATTAAAGATTTAATTCTTTTTAAAAACACTATTGACGCTGTTTTTTGAAATAATAAAATGATCAATTAATTTGATATTATTCAATTCGCAATCGTTTTTTAACCGATACGTAGATAATATATCTTCATCTGAAGGATTGCAATTATTATTGGGATGATTATGAATCAATACTATTTTACTGCAATGATATTTTTTTACTTTTTTTATTATTTCATAATTAGAGAGCAATGATTTGTTTTGCGTTCCTTTATACATCAATATTTCCCTTATAATTTCGTCTTTTTTATTCAAACATATTAAATACAAATGTTCTTGCCCTTTGTCTTTTAAAAAGAAAAAATATTTCATGCAAATTTCATAGATTGATACTAATTTAATTTTACATTTAAACATCATGTTTTCTTTGACTCTTTTTGAAATTTCAAAACACGCTAAAAGTTTTAAACATTGCGCATTTGAAATACCTTTGAAATTTTTGTATTCAGAAGGACTTGTATTAGACAAATACGATAGACCACCACTGGAATAAATCATAGCATGAGCAATATCTATCGCGGAATTTTGCTTTGTGCCAGAACCGATTATTATTGCGAGTAATTCAACATCTGATAAAGTTTGTATACCATACCTATTTGCTTTTTCGCGTGGTCTTGCTTCAATTGGCAAATTTTTAATCGCGGTCATTATTCCCAAGAAAATTTCCATCCACCAGGAATAGTTGCTGAACCTTCACCTGATAAAAATAAGCGATAGATAATCACTGCTACTAATGCAACTGCAATTACAGCCATGACTGTAGTCAAAGTAATGGGTTCGCCAACATAGATGTCACTACATTGTTTTTCGGTTAAACGATGAATGTTTTTACTCATAAAAAACCTCCTATTATTTTTAGGAGGTAAAAAAGTTAATTTTCTAATTGAAGTGTGATAATTTTTCTTTTAGATTTTTTAAATTTTCTTGATGTTTTAATAATTTTTGACGTTCGCATTCAATTTTATCTTTTGGGGCTTTGCTAATAAAATTAGGATTATTTAACATTTTTTCACATCGTTCAATTTCTTTTAAAATTTGCTCAATGGAAGCCAAAATCTTTTCTTTGCCTTGATTGTCAAAATTATTTTCAACAATTAATAAGTCGGCATCATTATCAACAAAAAGTGTTCCTTGATTTTTATTTAATTCGGTGACAATATCAATATCTTCAGCAAAACTGAAGCGTCTTAAATAATCATAAAACCCTTCGAAAACATCAATTCTTAATAAGATTTGAAGGCGGCATTTAGCATTTGGTGCCAATTTATTTTCTAATTTGTAATTCCTGATATCTTTAATAAATTTAAATAACAAATCAACTTGATAATCTGCTTTTGTATCAACCATATTTTTATCAAAAATTGGATATGAATCTAACATTATCGATTCTAAATGACACGGCAAGGCTTGGTATAATTCTTCGCCAATAAAAGGTGTATAAGGATAAATCATTAAAATTATATTTTTCAAGCAAATGTATAAAACTTGATATGTATTTTCAATGTCATTACTATTTTTTGAATTTAATGCAACTTTGCTCATTTCTAAATATCTAGAACAAAAGTCATCATAAACAAAATTATAAAGATGAGTGCTAGCAGCATTAAAGTCATATTTGTCCATATTTTTTGTGACATTTTTAATGGTTAATTCCATTTTATTGATGATCCACTTTTGCAACGGATTTAAAGATCTAATATTAATTTTACTTGGTTTAAAATCGTTAGGTAACGTCATTAAAATATAGCGAGCAGCATTCCAAATTTTATTCAAATAATTAGCGCTGGATGCCACTTTTGATTCACTATAACGCATATCTTGTCCAGGAGTTGAATTGGTGGTAAGAAAATAACGCAAAGCATCAACACCGTATTTGTTGATGACATCAATTGGATCAACGCCATTATTTAATGATTTTGACATTTTTCTTCCTTGCTCATCTCTAACAAGTCCATGAATTATAACGTGTTTAAAAGGTCTTTGATGCGTATTTTGAAGTGATTGAAAAATCATTCTAGATACCCAAAAAAAGATAATATCATATCCAGTTGATAAAGCATCGGTTGGAAAATAACGCTTCAAATCATTCGTTTGTTCTGGCCATCCAAGTGTAGAAAACGGCCATAGCCCAGAAGAAAACCACGTATCTAACACATCTTGATCTTGTTCATAGTTTTCAACATCGGCAGGTGGATTCTCGCTGACGATCACTTCATTGGTAATTTTATGATAATAAGCAGGTATTCTATGTCCCCACCATAGTTGTCTTGAAATGCACCAATCGTCGACATTTTCCATCCAACGTATCAAAACTTTTTCAAAGCGCGAAGGAATAAAATTTACTTTATCTTTAGTTTTTTGATTTTTTAATGTTAAATCAGCTAGTGGTTTCATTTTCACAAACCATTGCTTTGATAACATCGGCTCAACTATTGCACCACTTCGTTCAGAATGTCCGACCGGGTGAACAATTTTTTCAATCTTAATTAAATTATCAGCCATTTTTATATCATCTAATAAAGCTGCGCGACATTTAAAACGATCCATGCCATTATATTTTCCACATACATCATTCATCGTCGCATCTTTATTCATGCAAACAATTTTGTCTAAATGGTATTTTTCGCCAATAATGAAATCATTAGGATCGTGGGCTGGTGTGCATTTCATAACACCAGTTCCAAAAGAAATGTCGACATATTCATCAGCAATAATTGGTAATTTATCATTATTTGCTGGATTATAAACATATTTGCCAATAAACTTTTGATATCTTTTATCTTTTGGATTTACCACCAAACAAACATCTCCAAACATTGTTTCTGGTCTAGTAGTAGCAACTTCTAAATATTGTGTAGGGTCATCGACAAATCGATATTTAAAATAATAAAACGATCCTTCGTCATCTTGATGGATAACTTCAATATTAGAAAGCGCAGTCATTTGAACTGGATCCCAGTTAATAATTTTTTCGCCTTGATATATTAATCCTTTATTATATAAATCAACAAATACTTTCTTAACGGCTCTATTTAAACCTTCATCTAAAGTAAATCTCTCTCTAGAATAATCCAAACTTAGCCCCAATTTTTCCCATTGGTCATGGATAGATTGGGCGTATGTATCTTTCCACTCCCAAGTCTTTTTTAAAAACTCTTCACGAGTTATTTTTAAAACGTCCACACCATTTTTTCTTAAATTCTCCATGACTTTTGCTTGAGTTGCGATTCCAGCATGATCCATGCCAGGCAACCATAATACGTCAAAACCTTGAGCTTTTTTATAACGTGCTATGATATCTTGAATCGTTGTATCCCAAGCGTGCCCTAGATGCAATTTACCAGTAACATTTGGAGGAGGTATAACCATAGAAAAAGGTTGTTTTGAAACATCTCCAGCAGTAAAATAGCCTTTCTTTTTCCAGATTTGATATTTCCCTTTTTCAACAATTTTAGGATCGTATCTTTTGTCTAACATATCAATAACCCCTCCTAACAAAATAAAAACGTCCACATAAGGACGCTATATCGCGCGGTACCACCTTAATTTATTATATAAATATAATACGCTCATTTATCGTTAACGCCGATTTACGTAATTTCTTAATCCTACAAAACGACTTCAACAAGCTTTTCCATGCTCCACTTCCACCTTATCGAGCTCTCTTTATGGCAGTTCTTGCTTACTACTTTTTGGTCTTTGGATATAACTTATTATACATAATCATCATTTTTTTACAACTAAACGATAAAAATAATTATAAGGGCGATAATTAAAGCGATAAACATTGCATATAAAACTGCGTAGACAAAATAAAAAACCTTTTTATGTTTTAACATTTTAGTCGACAGTTTCTCTAACCAAGAATATTTGATGCAAAGAGGTTCTCCTTTATCGTAAACGATGTTTTCTCTTAAAAATTTTTCATCGTCGTAACTTCTAAAAAATTTATAAATTCCAAAAGATAATACTATTAAAAAATATGTTTTATAATAACTTTGATAATATACATTTTCCTGACCAATAAAACGCATTTTTTCCCCATTTAAATACATATTATTAAACTTAATTCGAAACAATAAACAATTCGCACTAGGTAAAGCAAAACCTAAAGAAATAACTTTAATAACAAAACTATTTAATAAGATTAAAGCATAGTCTGAAATTGAATAGTTAAAAAAAGATCTTCGTGCTATTAAACTACCTTGGAAGTTTGTATTTTCAATTTCCCATTTAACTAACTTGCCTTTAATAAAAAAATAAAATATTCCTAGTGTTATGATGCTTAAAAAGAAATATAATCCAAATTTCATATATGCATCTTTGACGCTTCCATTAAAGGATAAGGGTTTATTATCTATATATGTATTTGATAAAACATATCTTGTTTTTAAAACATATGTATAAGGTAGCAATAAAAATAAGGACAAAACGTTAATTAAATAATAAAAAAGCAAGTGAAAAAGGTAATCTTTTCTACTTGCATTAAAAATTGTTTTAGAAGAAACATTACTATCCATCAATAATTAAATTTTCAATTGTTTTTCTTAATTTATCAATCCCAAATTTATTTTTAGTAGAAACAAAAATTGTTTGGTAAGGCTCGATTTCAAACATCTTTTTTATATTATTGCTGATACGATATTTTTCGCTTTGATTAATTTTGTCTGCTTTTGTTAAAACGATGACAAAAGGAACATCATTTTGTTTTAAAAAATTGAAAATTAACACGTCGTCTTTGTTTGGCTCATGCCGAGAATCAAGCAAGAAAATAACTCCTCTTAAGGAAGAATTAAAATTAAAGTAATCTTCCATTAAATTAGCAAAAAAATCAATTTCTTGACTGCATGATTTTGAATAACCATAACCAGGTGCGTCGACGAGATAAAACTTTTTATCGACATTAAAATAATTTAACAGTTTTGTAAAACCTGGTTTAGAAGAAACAAACGCTAATTTAGAATTATCACATAGACTATTAATCAATGATGATTTGCCAACATTGCTTCGTCCAACAAATAAAATATCTTTTAAAAAATCACTAGGTACATCATTATATGACGATGCTGATTTAATAAAGATAGTATTTCTAAAATTAATCATTGTGGTTAACTAAAGCCACTTTTAAAGCATCATCTACATTTTTCATATAAATGATATCAAGAGTATTTTTAACTTCTTGTGGCAATTCCTCTATTTGTTTTTTGTTTTCATAAGGGACTGCAACAGTCTTAATTCCTGCTCTTAATGCAGCTAAAGTTTTTTCTCGCAAACCGCCAATTGGCAAAGCGTGGCCTCTTAAAGTTACTTCTCCAGTCATAGCCACATTAGGATTAACTGGCGTTTTGCTCAAGCAAGAAATAATGGCTGTCGTAATAGCAACACCAGCAGATGGGCCGTCTTTTGGCACAGCACCTTCAGGAACATGAATATGAACATCATCACTTGTAAAAATTTTAGAATCAATATGATATTTTTCAGCATTAGCACGAACATAGTCTAAAGCAATTGAAGCACTTTCTTTCATAACATCGCCCAAATGGCCTGTTAAAACCAAGCCCCCTCTGCCAGGAAAATGAGTGACCTCAATCGGAAGAATATCTCCACCATATTCAGTATATGCAAGCCCGGTGACAACACCGATTTGTTCATCTTTTTCTTTTTTTGTCGAATCAAAAATCTCAATACCTAAAAATTCTTTTACTTTATTTGAATCGATTAAAACTTTTTCTGGATTTTCTTGTTCGACAAAATATACAGCTACCTTTCTTAAACATGAGGCAATTTGTCTTTCTAATTCTCGAACACCAGCTTCTCGTGTATAATGTTCAATAATATAAATAATGCCATCGTCACTAAACTCAACTTGATCAGGTTTCAAACCATTGAATTCAATTTGTTTTTGAACCAGATGTCTTTTAGCAATTTCTACTTTTTCTAATAAAGTATACGAATTAACTTCGATTAATTCCAAACGATCTCTTAATGGTGCCGGAATGTTTTCTAAATAATTGGCTGTGCAAATAAATAAGACATCGCTTAAATCATATGGTTCTTCAATATAATTGTCATTAAACGCAAAATTTTGTTCAGGATCTAATACCTCGAGCAATGCTGAAGATGGGTCACCTTTATATGATGAACCAATTTTATCAACTTCATCTAATAAGAAGACGGGATTTGTAACACCGGCTTTTTTCATCCCATTAATAATTCTGCCCGGCATTGATCCAACATATGTGCGTCGATGACCTCTAATTTCCGCTTCATCGGAAACCCCGCCTAAAGACGCCTTGATGAATTTTCGGCCTAGCGCTCTTGCAATAGAGCGACCTAAAGATGTTTTTCCACATCCTGGCGGACCATAAAAACATAAAATAGGTGATTTCAAGTTTCCGGTCAATTGTTTTACTGCTAAATATTCAATAATTCTTTTTTTAACTTTTTGCAATCCATAATGGTCTTCGTCAAGTATTTTTTTAACATTTTTGATGTCATCATTATCTTGACTTTTTTGCCACCATGGTAGATTTAGTAAAATATCGATATAGTTTTGAATCAAAGATGTTTCTAATGAACCAGGCGGCATCATCTCCGCTTTTGCCATTTCAGATTCGATGCGCTTTTTGATATTTTCTGGATAATTACCCTCTTCTAAGCGCTTTTTGATTGTTTCGTTTTTATCACCATCCGGACCATCGTTGTTCAATTCTTTTTTTATCGCTTTCATTCTTTCGCGCAAAAAATATTCTTTTTGTGCTTGTTCACTAGATTCGCGAATATCGTTATTAATTTGTTCCTCAACTGTCACATTTACTTTTTGCTTTTCAAGAACATTTATTGTCAATTCGTACAATTTTTGATTATCGTTTAAACGAATTGCATCGATTTTATCTTGAAGTGGAACATTAGCATATTGAATGATGGAGTAAGCAAGTTGACAAAAATCATAAATAATAGAAATAGAAATACCATCTTTATGACGCAAAGAATCAGAAATTTTATATTTGTCAGCCAAAGTTTTAATGTTGGTAATATAATCGTTTAAAATATTAACATCAGCATATTCCATCTCCAACATTTCACCAACGCCATAAAAGCATCCGTCTTTTTGATAAATTCTGCTAAAATGAACGCGGGCTTTTGCAGTAATTCTGACAATAAATACTTTTTTGTCTTGAGTAACACTTGTAATGCGACACATCGTGCCGTATTCATAAATATCGCTTTCGCTTATTTCTGTTAAATCCGGGTTAATTTGAGATGTGGTAAACAGCAAAGAATCATAACGATCTTTTGAAGCAAAAACTGCTTGAGAAGAAATGCGACGTGAAACACCGATGACTTGTGTCATCTCCGGCAAAACTACTGCCTCTTTTGTGACAAGAATTGGCAGCTCAAGTGGTTGATTTTTTTTGACACCGTTCGCCATAAAATTCCCCCTTTATAATTTTGTAAATTAAAATATTAATTATTGTGATTGAATAAGAAATCTTCAGCTTGTCCTAATAAAATTTGAGACTTTAATTCTTCGCTGCGATTACCAATGGCTTTTTTGACATCTTCTACTTTCATTTTGTAAGCGTCAGCCATTCTCGCATATTCAAATTCTAATTCAGCATCGCCAACAACAATATTTTCTTTTTCAGCAATTGCTCTTAAAATAGTGACAGCCTTAATATTTTTTTCAGCTTCTTTTTTAAGACCTTCCATAAATTGAATCTCGGTTTGACCAATTACTTGTAGATATTGATCTATTTTAAAGCCAGATTGCGCCATTTGGGATTCAACTTGTTTGCGTCTAGAATCAGCTTCAGAATCGATAAAAGCTTGCGGAATATCAATTTTAGAATTTTTTTCAATTTCTTCAATTGTTTTTTCAATATAAACACGTCTTGCTTCACGTTTTGCATTTGCTAATAATTCAGCTTTTTTGCTTTCTTTTAATCCGTCGACAGTTTCGACTTTTTCAATTGCTAAACTTTTAACGAAATCATCGTTTAATTCTGGCAAGACTTTTTCTTTTACTTCATGCAAAACAATTTTAAAAACAGCAGGTTTATTGGCTAATTTTTCCAAATATTGTTCAGGGAAGGTGACATTAACATCGAACTCATCTCCAGTTTTATGCCCAATAATTTGATCTTCGAAACCAGGAATAAATGATTTAGAGCCAATAACTAATTCATAATTAGTAGCTTCTCCACCTTCAAATTTTTCATTATCGACATAACCAGTAAAGTCAATAATTACTGTATCGCCATTTTTAACTGGTTCTTCGGTGGTTTTTAATGTCGCGTTTTGATCTAATAATTTGTTAATTTCGGCATTCACTTGTTCATCGCTTACAGTTGCTTCTTGCTTTCCAATTGCTAAATCTTTATATTGGCCAAGTTCAACTTCAGGCGCAGTTGTAATTATAAATTTAACAACTAGACTCTTATCGGTTAATTCGTTGACGCTAACTTCTGGACGAGCGTATGGTTGAACTTTATCTTCTTTGATTATTGCTTCATAAGCAACAGGCAATAAAGAGTTAATTGCCTCATCCAATACTTTATTTCGATCGACATGTTCTGCCAATAAATTATCTGGTGCTTTACCCTTTCTAAAACCTTTAACGGTCACATTTTGCTTTAGTTTATTAAAAGCTTTTTTTGTAGCATCGATCCATTCTGATTCATTAAAAGTGACAATAACTTCAGTTTGGCAATGCTCTAATTTTGTTAATTTTCGTTCCATTTATATAAACTCCTAACTTTTGTATATCGAAGGAAATTATATATTATATAAAATTGATTAACAAGTAAAATGATTAATTTAGTTAAAAGAGCAATTAGCTTTTTCAATTTCTGCAATAATTTTTTCTACTTCCGGAGATGGTCTTCGTTTGTTATTAGGCATCCTCAAATATTTTTTCGTTAAAATATCTAACGCCTCAAACAACGAATTTTCATCATATTTTAAACCGAAAGGAAAATAATAAAATGCGTATGTTGCCAATAACTGCTCAAATACTTTAGAATAAGCCATATCTTTATACTGACGACACTTTTTTAACAAATTGTTAAAAATATCATCATTTATAATCGCCTTAACTTCTTTTGGGACAACATCAATTATTTTATTGTCCATTTTATATTTGACATTTGAACTGTACTTTTTATCTATAAACAAACTTAAGGTCATGATTCTAGTTAATATGTCATTACTATCTACCATTATCTTTTCTAATTGCCCCACATATGGTAAAAAATTCTCTTTTTTTAGTATGTTAATAGCGTTTTGAATTCGTTCGTTATCATTTGAAGAAAGCATAGCTTCAATATTATCGTCTTCTTCATTTTTTTGATTTTTTTCGTACTCAAGTTTAATTATTTTTTTATATTCGATAAATTTTTCTTCCACTTCTTGAGAAAAATAGGGATAATCCTCATAATGCTTTAATGCTTCCAGTGCCTCAAAATACTTTTTATTCGACAAGCAAATAAACATATGCATGTCAATTAATTGCGGCATTTTTTCAATCAATATTTTTTCATTTTTGATTAAACAGTTAATAGCATTTTCATATTGATTAAGCATGCAAAAAGCGTTAGCTCGCATCAATAATATATCAATATCGTTGCTATTTTCACTCAATAAAATAACTTTGGCATAATCTTGATTTAAATTTGCTAAATATATATCTTTTTCCATAATATTAGTAGTTTTTTAGTTTTATTTCAGTTTATTTATAAACTTAGAAAATCATAGAATCCTTGAACTACTTCACTGACTTTAGTGCTGTAATTTTCAAAAATCCATTTTTTAAATATTCCAAACGAACCAGTTATTACAAATGTAATTACATAATCTTTAGTTACACCTGGATTTAAGTCTTTAATCTTATATGAATTAGATGCCAATTCATAACACTCCCTTATCATCAAATTCAAAAAATGTGTTTGAGCAGCATAAAGCAATGTTTTAACGACATCATTGTTGTCTTTTATATAAGCGCATAATTTTTCAATTAAAGATTCGATGTTTTTTGAATTTTCGATGCAAACAGATTTAATACCATTTATGATTTCCATTTCAAATTCTTCAATGACAGAATATATATTATTATAATGCAAATAAAAAGTTGAACGATTTATGTTTATCGCTTCACATAAAACCGATATATTCATTTTTGCATTTGGATTTTTACTATAAGTTTCGGCTAAATATTTTTTAATAGCGGCTTTGGTTTTAATTATTCTTCGATCCATTTCCCCCTCCTTATAATGATTATAACATTATATTGTAATATTGTTCTCATGCAAGAAATATTATATAGATATTTTTATTTTATTTATTCATAATAGAATTATGACGAAAATAATCGTGACTGGCGCTACCGGTTTTATTGGACAACACGTTTTAGATTATCTAGATAGTTTTTATTCAAACATCAAAATTATTTCTTTGGTTTTACCAAATGACAATATTGAATTAATAAAAAACAGGAAATGCCAAATTATTTATGGAGATATTCGCGATTATGAATTTATGAATGAATTAATACAAAAAGAAGATATTTTAATTCATTTAGCTGGTATTGTATCTACATCAAATCATGACAAAGATTTTATTTATCAAATTAATTATATTGCGACCAAATATATAACTGACATTTGTTTTAAGAAAAAAGCTAAGCTAATTTATACGAGCTCAGTTCATGTTTTGAATCATCATCAAAGGCAAAAAATCGATGAAAATAGCGGCTTTAATATTAATTCAAAACGAGGCATTTATGAGAAAACAAAGTCGTTGGCCACAAATTACATTTTCGATATGTTTAAAAAAGGTTTAAATGGTACTATCATTTATCCTAGCGCAGTAATTGGACCAAAAGATTATAAAATAGGTGATACTTCAAAAGGATTAATTATGATATATAATCATAAAATGCCTTTTTACATCAAGGGCGGTTATTCATTTGTCGACGTTCGAGATGTTGCAAAATCAATAGTATTGTGCATAGATAACCCAAACGCTAATCAAAAAGGTTTCATTATCTCTAACGAATATATATCTGTTAAGCAATTGATTTTAATGGTATACAAATTACAAAATTATAACAAAAAGCCAGTTTTATGCCCACTTATGTTTGTCTATATGTCTTTGCCAATTATTTATTTAATTAGCAAACTCAAACACAAAACCCCAATTTTTAATAAAGTTATGCTTAAAACTATTTTATCCAATGGTTATTTCGACAATTCAAATAGTATAAAAACATTAAATTACGAACCTATTGATATAGTTCAATCAATCGCTGATACAATTAATTGGTTGAAATGGTATAAACCAAATTTGTTTAAATAACTATTATTGATTATCTCTATTTTTTAATAAATCAATTGGAACAATAAGCCCTAATAAACGTTGATCCACTTCTCCATGCTCGGTGATTAATATTGCTGCTAATTTTTTTGCGCTGCGATGCGATTTATCAAACAATTCAAAAACCTCATCTAATGGACAGTCTCTTTCAACAACAACATAAGCTTCGCTTATATGACGATTAATTGGCAAATAATCTTGAAATGCAGAAATTGTTAGTCCGCTATTTTTATTAAACTCTTCACTGTGATTAGCAATATATTGAAATAAACAATTTGGAGAAAATACTCCAATTATTTTTTTATCCTGAGTCAATACTGGAACCTGTGTAAAACCTTTGCTTATCATTTTTGACACTACATCTTTCACTTTTGAAGTTAGCGTTGCAAAAAATAATTGCTCGGTTTTCGTGCAAACATCATATGCAGTCAAAGGATTTTTTAATTCATCAATTTCATCTTGCAAAAATTTTATTGTCTCGTCACTTATTTCAATTATGTTGGTTGAGTTTAAATCAAATTCATGAACTAAATCATTTCTTAAAATGCGCATCATGTTAATCATTCTGGCTTTTTTATGCTTGTCTTCACTTGAAGAATTTTCTAATTGATTAATATATCTTTGAACCATAGAAAAACTGCGTGAATATTCTTTATATTTATCACGCAGTAAATCATCAAATATATTATATAGTTCAATAAATTGTCTAGTTTTAAAAGTATTGCTCATGCCACTATTTTAAAACATTTTAAATTTAAAATTAACAATTAATTGACATGGCGGTTGTCAGAAAGAGAAAATAACGCCATTGTCCCTGGTCCTGAATGGGCTCCAACAGTTTGATCAACATAGTTAATAATTAATTTTTTGTATTTAAATTTTTGATTTATCAACGAAACAACATAATCGACATCTTCTTGGCAATCGCCGTGTGAGATAGCAATAATTTGATTTTCTAAATCTTGACCATGTTTTGCCATTTCATCAACTAACACTTGCAATGATTTTTTTCTTCCAATGACCTTTCCAAATGGAATTAGTCTTCCTAAATCATCAACATGTAACAAAGGTTTAATTCTCAAAGCGTTTCCAAGAATATATGTTGATTTCGCCACTCTTCCACCTCGGTATAAATAAACCAAATTATCAACTGTGAAAAAATGCGTTAATCTTAATTTATTGTTTTCTAGCCATTCCGCATTTTCTTCAATGCTCATTCCTTCATCGCGATTAATTGCGCTATAAATGGCCAATAGTCCTTGTCCTAAAGAGGCGCTCAAAGAATCGATAACGATAATTTTTCTTTCCGGATATTTGCTTTCTAATTCTTTTTTTGCCGCCACTGATGAGGCATATGTGGTTGATAAAGCACTTGAAAATCCTAAATATAAAATGTCTATTCCTTTTGATAAATAATGTTCAAATTTTTCAATAAAAGTTTCTGTATTTACCGCTGATGTTTTAATAATTGATTTATTTCTTAAGCGATTATAAAAATCTTTAAAATCAGTTCCAGTATTAGGGTCATAAGATAAATGTTCAACACCATTTTCAATCCAATATAAAGAAATGATGTCAATATTGTATTGCTTTGCTTCTTTATATGGCAAGTTTCCACATGAGTCGGTAATAATTTGATAATTGTTCATAGTCAATCTCCTTTAACGACTGAATTATCATATAAAAAACAAGAAAATACACTATATTATATAAAATAAAAAAGTAGAATTATTTTTGTAACTCTACTTGCGGTAGAAATTAATAATTTATATCGAATATATTATATTAAATACTTAATTTTATTGGCTATAATATAAGAGTGAAAAAACGCATTAATCGATTTATTAAAAAAATATTTAAGTTAACGCTGATTGCGGCGTTAATCGGATTTTTTATCGGTTTATATAAAATATTTGTGCATCATATAATTGAATTATCTACTTTGCTTTTAATAGACAACAACGCTATTGGGAAAACATTAATGGCACTGATGTGCGTTGTTTTAATCTTTTTATCGTATAGTTTTATTAAGTTAGATGAAAATATAGCTGGTAATGGAATTCCTCAATTTAAAATAAACGCATTTGGTAAAAAATCTAAATTTAATATTGCCACATCATTTCCTTTAATGTTTTTTAATTCATCTTTATCTTTTTTCTTAGGATTTCCATTGGGCAATGAGGCTCCTTCAGTATATTTAGGAGGATGCATAGGCTTAGGTGTAAATCGCTTTTTTGATGATTCAAATGACGATGACACTAAAATTGCCATGGGTGCTGGCTTTGCATCAGCATTTGTCGCTCCTATCACCGGATTTTTTTATATTATTGAAGAAACTTTAAGGTTTATATCTTTAAAAACACTCGTTAAAACGATTTATGTTTTATTTGTTTCATATATTGTTACTTTGATCGTTAATCCTGAACCAATACTTAACATAAATGTTTACGCTACATTTAATTTGTCATATTGGTATGTATTTGTGTTCGTGATTATATTCAATTTCGTTATTTCTTTTATCATTTTATATGCTGTTCCAAAATTAAAATCGTTCATGTTTAAAAATAAAAATAATATTTTAGTCAAATATCGTTTTTTTATTTTTGCATTTTTTTGTTTAATTATATATATAATTATGCCTGTCTTATCTGGATCTGGGAGCAATTTGATAAACTATCTAAATCAAAATCCAGCTTGGTACATTATTTTAATTTATTTAATATATCGCGTTGTTATTTTTATCATTGGCGCTAATTCGATGGCTACTGGTGGTTTAATGTTGCCGACACTTGCAATTGGCGCATTGAGCGGATTTTTAGCGTGCCATTTTACTAACTGTATTTCAGGAATGAGTTACCAATATTATGCAGTAATAATTATAGTGAGTATGTCATCTTTGTTTGGCGCGGTAAATAAAGCCCCATTGACTGGTTCTTTTTTACTCATATGCTCAACAGGATATCAAAACTTTTTAGATATATTCCCCTACGCTTTTGTTGTAACTATGATAAATTTCGCATTGATTAATTTATTAAATATGAAAGATTATAATGATTCTAGAATGAAATATTTTATAAAAGGTAGTTAGTTTTTCTGCATTTTAAAGGTTTTAATAACTGAATTAGGTGCATTAGCAATATAAATAATATTGTGTTTATTGCGATTAAAAAGACGTACATACGATAATAGATAAATTGAAAGATTTTAAAGAAAAGCGAACAATAGTACCAACGCATAAAATACGTTGTACTGACCAAACCCTATAAGGGCTATTACCCACTCGCCCTAAAGGGCTACTCGTGGTCCGGCAACCGTAGGCTACGCCATAGCTACCCTTTGAAAGGGTCCTTATATTCTTTGTTCGACACGTTATCTTGCATCATATCTTCTTTTTCTTGATCCTTGATATATTGCTTAACTTTT
>CASDRB010000004.1 GCA_949283025.1 uncultured bacterium | reverse complement strand
TGGTTTTTCTTATGAAACCGATTTATTTGAAATCAAATCTTTATTAAGAGTTTATGACACTCTTCAAGATGAGATTTCACTTGTAGAAAACGAGATAACTACATATTTGTCAAAGATCAATTCTCATATTCCAACTATTCTAGGAATTGGGAAGGTGTCCGCTGCAAGTATAATCGCAGAGATTGAGGACATTTCTCGTTTTAATGACCCTAATAAACTTCTTGCCTTTGCTGGTCTTGATCCAAGAATTTATCAATCTGGAACTCAAGAGTTTAAAGGAAGGATGAATAAGAAGGGTTCAGTAGTTCTACGCAGGGTCCTCATGAACTGTGCAGAATCTATTTTGATGTATAATCCCGCTTTCTATTCTTATTACAGAAAGAAGAGGGATGAAGGTAAGTCCCACAGAGTTGCCATCTCGCATGTTGCCAGGAAACTTGTGAGAATCATCTATAAGTTAGAAACCGAACACATCGATTTTGACTTATCTATTGTTAAGTAGTTCCTAAAGTATTTTTTAGGATTTAAGAGAAAGTTCCACAGAGAGAACTGTTTTTGTCATACAAATCAATTTTTACTTGATTTATTAATAGTTATTATCTCCTTGTATTTTTTAAAAATAAAAACAACTACCAAAGTTGTTAATAAATATTTTCCATATCTCACCCCCGGTATTTTAAAATAACAAGACCGTTAATTTATTAGTGCAAAAGCACCGGGGTGTATCATCTTGCATAAACATTATATAAAGAAAAGATGTTTTTTTTGAATACTTAATTGTTATTTTTAAGAAAATGTAAAATAATACCAGCACTGATTGCGACATTCAAAGAATCGATGTTTTTGATGCCAATTTTTATTTTATAATCAGCGGATAGCAAAGCACTTTCACTTACACCGCTTCCTTCATTTCCAAAAACAATAATAAATTTTTCAATAGGATGGAATTTAGAAAGTTCAATTGAATCATCGCTTAAAGTAGTTGCAATAATTTTTTGTTCTTTCTTTTTTTGCTTGATTAATTCTTCAAATTTCAATGAAGCAACTGGCATTTCATACATCGCACCTTTGCAAGCAGCTAAAGTTTTATGATTATACAAAGAGGCGCATCCATCTCCTAAAATAACGCCATCAAGATTAAAAGCTAATGCAGTTCTAATGATTGTTCCCACATTACCCGGATCTTGCACTTTATCCAAAAACACGATTTTATTCATTTTATAAATGTCATATTTCTTAACTTTTGCAATAAAAACGACACCGTCTGGGGTTTTTGAATTGCTTATTTTTTCTAACACCGATTGATTAATGATATAGGTGGGAACATTTTTTAAATCTAATTTAAGATCCTTTGTAGTGTAAATTTCTTCCACACTATCATTCAAAAGAGCCATCTTTAGATTTTTAATCCCTTCATCGACAAAAAGATGATGCTTGCTAATATTTTTAATGTCTTTTAAAGAAAGTATAAATTGAATTTTTGCATTAGTTCTAGATGTAATTTTTTCCATTAATCAATCGCTCCTTTTTTTAATATTTCATCGAATTTGAAATAATTAGGACAATATTTTAAAACCACATCATAAAATTTAGATGAGTGATCAAAGACAAAATAATGACTTAATTCATGGATGACAACAGATTGAATCACATCTATATTGTAATGGACTAACATCAAATTAAAAGATAAAGTTTTTGTCTTTCTTGAATATGAACCATATAAAGTTTTCATCTTTTTAATTCTGATTTTAAAATTTTCTTTAATTCCCATTTTATCTTTTAAAGACGACACTAATATTTGAATAATTTTATATAAATAGTTTTGAAGTTGTTCAAATAAAACTTCATCGTTATTAAAATAAATACAACTGCCGTCATTAAAACATATTTTTTGATGGCTTTTATCAATTTTTTTGCCAAGTATATAAATAAAATTATTTGTATTTAAAGGGGGTTTATTAGTTCTTTTTAAAAGTCTAGGTGCATATTCAATTAAATATTTATTAATAATATCTTTTTTGACATGATAAGGGGCGCTTATTAAAAAACAATTGTTTTTATAACGATACGATATATTCTTTTTACCTGCCTTATAGACTAGCAACACTGGATATACAACGCCATTAAAATCAATTTCATACGAAATTTGCTTAATAATTCTCATAAAACCATTTTAAACTTGCTATACGCGCGTGGCAAATATAAAATAAAAGCGGTTTATGGAAAAAATTTTAATCAGCGCTTGTTTAATTGGTGATAAAACGAAATATGACGGGCATTCCAATTATCATCCATTGATAAAAAAATTGATGGAAAAATATGATTTAGTCCCTTTTTGTCCTGAGGTTGAAGGCGGATTGCCAATTCCTCGTCTTCCTAATGAAATAAAAGACAAAAAAGTAATTAGACAAGACGGAAAAGATGTTACTCATCAATTTTATAAAGGTGCTGAATTAGCGTGGAACATTTGCAACTACTTATCTATCAAAATCGCTATTTTAAAAGACGGCTCTCCTTCTTGTGGATCTAATCAAATTTACGACGGAAGTTTCTCACATAAAAAAATACCAGGCCAAGGAATTACTGCATCTTATTTAAAAAGTAAGGGTTTGATAATTTATAGTGAAGACGAAATAGAAAAACTAATATAAAAAAAGCAAGTAAATACTTGCTTTTTAAATTTTTTTAATGCTTATCACTTATTGATATTTACTCATTTTTAATTTTTGCAAAGTATCTTTGTCGATGGCCTTAATTACTTCTGTTAATAATTTAACAGTATTGACAAAATCATCGTAATTGATCATTGATACATGGCTATGAAAATAGCGGCAAGCAAGCGAAATAGTCATCGTTATAACTCCATCATTAGTCATATGAATTTTGCCAGAATCGGTTCCACCAGCTGTCAACATATCATAACAATATTTAATATTGTGTTTTTTGGCTATCTCTTCAACAAAATCAAATAATCCACGATGCGCGATGACGCTTCCGTCCATAATAGACAAAGCGGGACCACTTCCTAATTTGCAAGGTTCGTTAGGAGAACCAGGCAAATCATGTGATAAAGTAACATCAATAGCAAAGGCAATATCTGGTTTAACTAAGTTAGCAGCAGTTTGAGCACCTCGACATCCAACTTCTTCTTGCACCGTACCTACAAACGCTACATTAGCCTTATGGTGCTCTTTTTTTAATTCTTTTAATACTTCAATGCCAACAGCGACACCAATGCGATCATCCCAAGCTTTACCTAATAAAGTTTTGCCATCTGCCATCACTTTAAACTCTTCATATGGAGTCACGGTGTCACCAGGTTTCACACCAAGTTTTTCCACCATTTCTTTATCTTGAACACCTAAATCAAGATACATGTCTTTAATATCTAAAACTTTAGATCGTTGTTCAGCACTCATTCCATGTGGCGGTTGAGCGCCTGTCACAGCAAAATATTGTTTTCCATCGCGAGTTTTTACAATAAAGTTTTCAGCTAAAATGACATGGTTATACCATCCACCAATTGGAGCGATACGCAATAATCCAGATGGCTCAATTGATTTGACCACAAACCCGACTTCATCCATGTGCCCTGCAATCATAACTAAAGGTTGATCCACTTCCCCGTTTTGATAGCAAGCTACACAACCAAGATTGTCGAATTCAATCTTGTCAGCAACGTCTTTTGTTTGCTTTACCACATATTTAGCAACATCTTTTTCATCGCCAGAAATACCAAGAATTTCTGAAATCTCTTTTAATAATTTTTTATGATTTGCATCAATCATTTTTTTAACCTCCTAATAATTATTTTTTTGTCGTTTGTAATTCGTATCCAATTTTTTTAAATATGATTTGAATATCTCGTCATGACTATACCCTAAAGACATCCCTAAATTTAAAAATTGAATGAATGCATTATTATAGTGCAATTCATCACGATTGTGAACAAATTCGATAATAGAACTATAAATGTTTAAAAATTGCTCGTTGATTGGAATCGAAGATGAATCAATTTTAAAAACTTTGTTTTTAATGTTTAAGTCAATCCCTAATGATAAAAAGAAATGCAACGAATCAGCGTATTCTTCTAAAATTATTTCTTTTGATGATGGTCCTTTATTAGACCAATATTTAAAACAACGGGTTTCATTGCACAGTTCACCCATTTCAACCAATAAGGCTAATGTCCTAGAAATGCGTGTAGAATCATATGTTATATGATGGTTAGCAGCAATTGTTTTATCTAGTTCGGCTTGTTGAACATATAAAGGCGTTAAATCTATTGTTTTCATTTGTATAATTTTTCCAAATGCCAAATATCGTGAACATATTGTTCTATCGTGCGATCACTAGAGAAAAATCCTGAACTAGCAATATTGATACATGCCATTTTTTGCCAAGTATTTTTATCTTGATACAATGTTTCAATTTTTTCTTGAGCTTTCACATAACTATCAAAATCTTTCAAGATTAAATATTCATCATAATGATACATCACCTCGTCGAATATCATTTTAAAACAATCTTGATGGTATCCGCACCATGGTCCGCTCAATAAAGAATCCATCACGCATTTAATGCGATAATCGGAGTTATAAACATCCCATGGAGAATATGAACCAGATTTTTTTAATTCATCCACTTCTTTTTCTTTTAATCCAAAGATGACGCAATTTTCTTCTCCAGCATTTTGAGCAATTTCAATATTAGCTCCGTCTAATGTTCCTAATGTGATGGCTCCATTCATCATAAATTTCATATTGGAAGTGCCACTAGCTTCTTTTCCAGCAGTCGAAATTTGCTCGCTAACATCAGCGGCAGGAATAATTAATTCCGCCAAAGTGACACCATAGTTTTCAATGAATACAACTTTTAAGAATCGATTTGTTTCCTCATCGTTATTAACCACATCAGCAACCGCTAAAATCAATTCAATAATCTTTTTGGCATAAGCATAACTTGGAGCGGCTTTAGCACCAAAAATAAATGTGCGTGGGTAAATGCGAAAACTTGAATCGTTTTTCATGCGTTGATACAAATAAATTATATGGAAAATATTCATTAATTGTCGTTTATAAGCGTGTAAACGCTTAATTTGAACATCAAATATTGAATGTGGGTCGATGTCTAAACCATTGTGTTCTTTGACATATTCTGCTAATTTTACTTTGTTGTCATATTTAATTTTAGCTAATTTTTTTAAGACTTCTTTATCTTCGGCAAATTTTTTAAATTCGGCAATCTTGCTAAACTCTAAATGATAGTCTTCTCCAATTTTAGAATTGATTAATTCTGCTAGTTCGTTATTGCAATTCAATAACCAGCGACGATGCGTGACACCGTTTGTCTTGTTATTAAATTTTTCAGGCATATATTTATAAAAATCTTTAAATGTTTGCGTTTTTAAAATTTCTGTATGAAGAGCAGCGACACCATTGACACTAAAACAAGTGTATATAGCCAAATTACACATATGGATTTGGCCATCTTTAACAATTTGCATCGCCCATCTCATAGCATCGTCAACGCCTTTTTCGTTCATCTCTAAATTAAATCGACGATTAATCTCTTCGATGATCATAAAACAACGTGGAATAAGTTGTTGAACATAATTAACTGGCCATTTTTCTAAAGCTTCCGGCATAACTGTATGGTTAGTAAAAGCCATGCAATTTTTAGTAATTTTCCATGCATCATCCCAAGAATATTCATAATCATCTAATAAGATGCGCATCAATTCAGGAATAGCCAAAATAGGGTGGGTATCATTTAATTGAACGACAATTTTATCAGCAAAATTATCCAATGTTCCATAATGTGATAAATGTGATTTAACAGCGCATTGCATGCCAGCAGAAACTAAAAAATACTGTTGTCTTAATCGCAACATTCGGCCATGTTCGGTGGTATCGTCTGGATATAGACCAAATGTCAATTCTTTCAGCGTTGATAAATAATCATCAAATGATTGATTTTTTGGCAAATTTTCTTGACTTGGTTCAGCACCCCAAAGACGAAGAGTATCGCAAACATGATTTTTATAACCGACGATATTAACATCATATGGAGTAGCTCTAACACAAACAGCATTAACTGTTTTTATTCCATATTCACCATTTGGCTTTAAATAAGTTTCTGGGTTGCCGTAAAACTTAACTTCCATGCAATGTTTTGGTTTTTTTACTTCCCAAACATATCCGTTTGATAACCATTGATCAGGTAATTCTTTTTGTTTGCCATTAACTATTTTTTGTCTAAAAAAGCCATAGTCATAACGAATGCAATTTCCGTGTCCTGGATATCCCAACGATGCAATGGAATCCAAAAAACAAGCCGCCAAACGACCTAGTCCACCATTGCCCAAACCTGCATCAGATTCTAATTCTTCCAATTCGTGGATATTAATACCCAAATCTTTTAAACCTTGTTGGGCAACTTTATATACGCCAAGATTCATCATATTGTTGACTAAAAGCCGACCAATTAAAAATTCCATTGAAAAATATATAAGTTGTTTTTTTTGTTTTGCAATAATTTCTCGATGAGTTTTTCGCCAATCAAAATTAGCAAAATCGCGAACCATTGAGCCTAGCACTTCGTATCTTTCATAAATATGGCTTTCGTTAACTTCAACGCCATATTTTTCAATCATTCTTTGTTGATATTCGCGCTTAAAATCTTCTTTGGTTTTGAACATATCAACACCATCGTATTTCATAGTATTCACTCCTTAATTTTTATTAAAATTATAATTTATTTAGTCTTTTTAAAGATGCACGCTCCAAAACTAGCCAATTTAATTGTGATGTGATATGGCTTATTTTCAGGACCCCACAAACCAGTTTGACAAGGTAGGCCATTATACTGATTGCGGCCAGCATATACATCTTTATCAGAGTTAAATATTTCAGTATATTCGCCTTCTTGTAAAATCGGTATTTTGATGTATTCGTAATAATTGGGAGTCATATTGTAAACAAACACCAATGTTTCTCCATCAAAACTTCTTTCAAAAGCAAAAATACTTTGATCAGCATTGTCGACCATTAACCAATGAAAATTAGCAGGATTATGTTCTTGACAATGCATCGCTTTTTCATGGCGATATATTAAATTTAAATCTCTAACTAAACGAGATATAGAATCATGGATAGGGAAAGTTTTTAAATTCCATGGAAGCGATTTATTTTCGTTCCATTCATCAAAACTTGCCAATTCATTACCCATGAAATTTAATTTTTTACCTGGATGTCCAAATTGATATGTATATAAATTGCGAAGTTGAGCAAACTTATCATCATATGAACCCCATAACTTGTTTATTAATGTTCCTTTTCCATGAACTACTTCATCATGTGAAAAAGGCAACATAAAATTATCGCTATAAAAATAAGCCATAGAGAAAGTTAATTTGTTATGCTCGTATTTTTTATAAATTGGGTCTTTTGAATAATACTTTAAAGTGTCATTCATCCATCCTAAATCCCATTTATAATCAAATCCTAAACCGCCATATTCAATAGGGCGAGTCACACCGCTAAAATCAGAACTATCCTCAGCAATCATCATTAAAGTGCAATGATTAAAATGCAGTTTAGCGTTGAGGCGCTTAACAAATTCGATTGCTCCTTCATTTGGACCATTAGATTTATCGCCATTGTGGAAGACTATATTTGAAACAGCATCGACTCTTATGCCATCAAAATGGAAATAGCTTGCAAAATAATCCATTGCCGAGATTAAAAATGACCTAACTGGATCTTTGCCTAAATCAAACATCAAACTTCCCCAAGGAGAAATGCGCCACTCACCGCTATATTCATAAAGGCAAGTGCCATCGTATTCAGATAATGCAAAAGCATCATTAGCAAAATGAACAGGTGCAAAATCTAAAATGACTCCAAATCCAGCTTGATGCATGCGATCGACAAAACTCATCAATTGCATTGGATTACCATATCTAGAATCAACGCTATAAAATCCTGTGGCTTGATACCCCCAACTCCCATCAAATGGGTATTGGGTAATCGGCATTATTTCCACATGCGTATAGCCTAATTCTTTCATATAAGGAATCAAATAATCGGCAATTTCTTCATAAGATAAATATCGACCATCGACTTGACCTTTCCACGAGCCAAGATGAACTTCATAAATCGACATCGCTTCATCAAAATTGCGTGTTCGCGTTTTCATCCATGGTTCATCGTGCCAAGCAAAATTGCGTATATCAAATAGTTTGGAACATGTTCCAGGACGATATTCGCTATAAAAAGCAAAAGGATCAGCCTTATCGACATATTGTCCGTGTGCGTTTCTAAAATGAAATTTGTAAGTTTGATAATTTTGCAAACCTGGCACAAAACATTCAAAAACGCCTGAATCATCGATTTTTGCCATTTTATCCTTTGTAACATCCCAATTATTCCACTCTCCGATGACGCTAACATCATCGGCCATTGGGGCATACAATCTAAACACGACTCCAGAAACATTTTTTCTTCCAATTTTTCTAGTTTCAAAATGGGCACCAAAATATTCATATGCAGTCGAACATTGTCCCATTAAATAATCGTGCAGCAATCCGTAAGCCATAAATAAAAGACCTCCACGAATTATAGTTTAAACTATAAGAAGGACTTTTAAAAGAAAATTAATCGTTATTAATGATATAAGTATTGCAAATAACAGTTTTTTGTTTTAGTGGAAAATAATTAACTTCCTGACCAGTTTTTATCATTTTGCATTTTAACATCACTAGCCCTGAATGGGGATTATTAACATCATGTCGACCTATCAAATAACGGAATCCGACTTTTGAAAAAGCAAAATCAATAACAGCTTTTAAAGCTTCGCTTGTGATGCCTTGATGCCAATATTTTTTTGCGATACAATATCCCACTTCACCACTATCTAAATCAATCGCGGTATCTAATATAGAAATTGAACCGATAACGTTATTTATATCATCTTTAAATGTAATTGCCCATTGATAGGACCAACAATTTTCATATGATTTAATCCATTCATTAAGAATTTGTCTTGTTTCATCAATATTTTTGTGCACATTCCATGTCATGTACTTGCACACATCGCTATCACAACAATAATTATCAAACATCGATAAAGCATCATCCATATTAAATGGACGAAGCACTAATCTTTTTGTTTTGATTGTTTGAGTACCTAGATGTTTCATTTGTTTTTTGCCCTGTTAGCGTCGATTGTTTCTTTAATTTGTCGATATGTATCATATGGATTATCAACACAATAAAAATTGAAGTTTGACTGGCGAGCATTATTGACAGGAGCACTAGTTGAACCTATGACAATTTTCCCAGTATTTGGCTTAACTAGTTTATCTAATAAAGAAACATAAACATTAATTGCACCAATCATTTTTATATCTAATGTTTGATAGTCAATACCAATGATACCAGTTCTAATAATCACCCTTTTGTTTGTCAACGCATAATAAGTTTTTTGGTATCGAATAGCATAACTGATCAATATTAAGCAACTAAAAAACAAATCAAAACCAATCGCGATAAAAAGTGGCAAATAAAAGCCGTATTTGTTATTTTCAGCATCAGCAAAATAAAATGTGGCAAATAAGATGGCGCTTAAAATAGTAAGCAAAATGAAGTACCAAATAAAATTAATAAAAATATATCGTAATTTATTGGGTCTAAATATTTTCAAAATATTTTCATTTTGATCTAAAATCACATCAAAAACCGTACAATTTTCCATAATTTACCTCGCTAATAAAATTAAATCATAAATATTTAAAAAAATTAATCATTATCGGTATCAATCATCTTTTCATCAAAATTAATATCATTAATTATTTTATCAATGCCTTTTACTTTAATATGTCCTGATTTTGGATTTTTAATAGAAATAATACGATTTGTAATCGCAGCATTAACATCGGATTTTTCAAAGCACAAATCGCAATTGATCATTTCGCAGTCAATCAGTTTTAATTTTTGGCAATAACAAAGTGGCTGCGTTCCAATTATTTTGCAATTGATTAGCGTTAAATTAGTTGAATACCATCCCAAATATTCACCATCGATTACACTATTTTTAACTATGACATTTTTGCAATGCCAAAAGGCGTCTTTTGTTTTAAAATGACAATTATCAAATTGAGCGTCTTCAATATATTGAAAAGAGTATTTTCCTATTAGATTAAAATTTTTTACTTCTAATTTCTTTGATAAAAGAAAACAATATTCACCACTTAATGATGCATTATTTATTTTTATTTTTTCAGATTTCCATGCAAATTCATTAGAGATGATTTGACAATCATTAATTTTAACATTTTGACATTCTCTAATTGCTTTAACGCCAAATAATTTAGTATTAAGAATTTTAACTTCACTGCTATACCACAAAGCCGCTCTTGACTTATCACTAAACTGACACGATTCAATGCAAACATTTTTATCGTGCCATAAAGGATATCTCAAATCAAAATCGCAATTAAAAAGATGAACATTGCAACATTCTTTTAAAGGACTCTCACCATCGTTTAATCCTTGGAAATGACAATTAATCAAACAAATATCATGAGTATTATACAATTCTCTTTCTAAATCAAAATAAGTATCACTAATCGTCTTCATAACTTTTTATGATAATACTAAAACTAATAGATGAGAATATCTAATTGATTCACTTTAATTATTGCTTTTTAATTTTTTTATAACATCATCAACAATAGAGTTTGGTAAATATGAACTGATGTCAGCTCCATAGCTTATCAATTCTTTGATTGCGCTTGACGAAATAAATAAATTATCAATAGTTGGAAACATTAAAATTGTTTCAATATTTTTATTGATGGTTCGATTATATTGAAATAGCGTTATTTCATTTTGATAATCATAAATATTTCTTAAACCACGTATAATAACTTTAGCTCCTACTTTTTGAGCAAAACTAGTCACTAAATCATTCCATTTTAAAACAACGATATTTTTACGATAAAAAGGAATGGATTTTTTAATCATCTCTACTCGCTCATCAGCATTAAACATATATGTTTTATTAGCGTTGACCGAAACTAAAACATAAAGTTCGTCAAATAAATCAGCAGAACGAGTAATGATATCTAAATGCCCTTTAGAAATCGGATCAAACGATCCGGGATATACTGCTATTGTTTTCATGAGTTGACAAATTCCAAAATATCTTTTAATAATTGGTCGGGAATATCGGTAATAACACTATGTCCAACATCTTCATAAACGGCTAATTTTGATCCTTTAATCGCTTCTAAATTATCTCTAACCATATGTTCGAATACCACCAAATCTTTTTTTGCCCATGTCAGCAAAGTAGGACAAGAAATTTTGTCAATATCTTGTGTGCCATTATTATATCCATTAGACACTCCAGACATATTTAGATTACATAGCGCCCAATCAGCGTCGACTAAACATCTTTCTTTGGCAGTTTCACTTAAATATAAATTTAACTCCTCGCGATTATCCGGTTTTGAAATGTTCCACATCGTCGCCGTATAAATCGTTTCAAAAAAACCTAAATTTTTAGTTTTAAAAGCATTTAAAGCTGGAACAACCAAAACTGGGTCGAGAGCCATTTCTTCTTTTGTATCATACACTTTTCCAAATATATTGTGATAGGTAGAATCTTTTTTAAAGACTGGATACCCCTTATGGGAAGCGCCTTCAACTAAAATTAATTTTGAAACAATATCAGGTCGTTTAGCGGCAATTTTCATTGCTACTCCACCGCCTAAAGACCAACCTAAAACTGGGATATTTTTAATTTTTAAAATATCGCATAACTCTATAATGTCTAAAGCCAATTCATCCAAAGTATCAAAACGATTTTTATAGCTAGAATCTCCATATCCTCTTAAATCAGGAGCAATAATCGTATAATCTTTTGGCATGATTTTAAATAAAGGCAAAAAATGACAAGATGATGAATAATTGCCGTGAATAAACATTATTATTTTTTTACCATCGCCAATTTTTAAATAAGCGATGTCTTCTTGATTATTCAAATGAACAAATTCTTTTTTTAAATCGAACATTTTTAAACTCCTTTATATAGAAATCTTACCATCTTTACGATTAACAAATCCCAAAACCAACGCAGTGAATAAAGTTGGATTTTCATACATAAAAGCATGCCCATACGATGGAACAAATAGGTAGTGGGATTTGCTAATCTTGGAGGCTAATAAACGTTGTTCAACGGGCGGTGTCAACATATCTAATTCGCTGCTAACAATTAAAGTTTCAGCCTTAATTTTATTTAAATTATCTATTTCATCCAATTGTTCAGAACTATCCACTAATCTTTTCATTTTATGTTGAAATACTTGATTAGAAAATAACTCAACCAACATTTTTTTGCGATTCATCATCCAATCATAATTTTGAACATAAAAAGATGGAGAATATATGACTGGAATGGTGATATTATAATATGCTTCACCATTTAAAGTTGCGCCAATTTCATTCCACCCACGACCAATATCTTGCAACCAGTTAGATGTTTTTGCGGTAGTATTAAATAACATCAAACGATTAACTAATTCAGGATATTTGATAGCAAAAATTATAGCAACTTCTCCACCATAGGAGACGCCCATGATATTAATCTTTTCCAATTTGAGATGTAAAACTAGTTGTCTTAAAACTTCACATTGGTATTCTTGAGTATAAAATTTGTCTCCTTCTGATGATTGACCTTGATCTAAAAAATCAAGTCTAATAAACATATTATGTTCACTTAATGTTGGAACAAAACTATCCCAAGATCTAGTGGACATCATAATTCCGTTTAAAAATACAAGTGGTTCACCTTGACCATCCACTTGATAGAAAAATTTTTTATTGTCGTATTCAAAAAAAGCCATAATCAACCTCGTTTAGTGATAATGCCAAGCTTAATCGCTTCTTCATATAAAGCGTCTCTGAATTTAGGATGGGCAATCGAAATGATTTTTTCTACTCTTTCTTTAATATTGGTGCCTTTTAGGTGCACGATACCATATTCAGTGACTAAGTAGTCTAAATCATTTCTTGACAATGAAACTGTCGCGCCAGGTTTTAATTGACACACAATCTTAGATATTTCTTCTTTTTCTCCTGTCGCTTTATTAGTCACCATTGCTGTAGAATACAAAGCGATAATAGATTTTCCATTTTTGCTCATTTGAGCACCGATAGCAGTATCAGCTTGTCCACCCGTTCCAGAAAATTGAATAGAGCCTAAACTTTCGGAACAACATTGTCCTGTCACATCGACTTCTAAAGTAGTGTTGATTGAAACTTGATTATCATTTTTAGCAATCGTGTAAGGGTCGTTTACAAAACTACCATCTAATATCATAATAGATGGATTATCATCCATATATTCGTATAAATCCTTTGTTCCCATCGCAAATGTTGCCACCATTTTACCAGGATAAAGTTGCTTACATTTACCATTGATTACACCTGCTTTAGCCAATCTCATCATTTCTGATGTTAACATTTCGGTATGGACGCCCAAATTTTTCTTTCCATATAAACAAGATGCAACGGCGTTTGGAATTCCACCGATGCCAAGTTGAATACAATCGCCATCTTTAATTTCATTAGCGATGTAATTTCCGATGATTTTATCTTTTTCTGTAAAAGGAGCATCGGGTATTTCTGGAATATCATAATCAACTTCGATTAAGTAATCGACTTCATTTAAACTAAGTTCAACATCGCCGAAAGTTCTTGGTGCTTTTTTATTTATTTCTAAAATAACAATATCGGCGTGTTTGATGGCTTCTTTTTCATAAGTGTTTGATAACGATAACGATACAAAACCATGTTTATCAGGATAAGAAGCTAAACCAATATAAATATTTGGATGAATGTGATCAAAACGTTTTTTTCCAGCAAAGTGCAGATTATTTGGAATAAAAGAAATATTGCCTTGTTTATGTGCTTTTCTTAAACTTGGACAATAAAACCAACCATCGACATTAAAGCTATCCGCATATGCAGGATTAGCAAAAAACTCATAAACACCCATCGGTAAACAGTTATTGACAGTAACATTTTTAACTCGATCAGCGATAGTGTGGAGTTGACTCATAAACAAGCGACCCTCGGCACTGCCTAAACCAGTCACAATTTGATCATTACTCTTAACTAATTCCAAAGCTTTTTCAACAGTAATGATTTTATTTTGATAATTTTCCATATTTTCCTCCAAATAATGCCCCCGAAATTAATCGGGGGCAAATAAATATTATTAATTAACCAACAATTTCATCAATTGTTTTAATTCCGTCGACTTTAATGAAATTTTCAACTGCTGGAGTATCCTCTGTAGCAGGAATATAAACATATTGAGTCAAACTCATGCTATCGATTCCCCAACGTTTTCCATCAGTAAAATCAACTGTTCCGCCCATCGGAATATTAATTGGAGCAGATTCCATTGCGGCAATGTATGAAGCAAATGTTAATTCTTCTTCACCTTCTGCAACACGATTCAAACCTTCGATAAAGACATGTGCAGAAATCCATCCTGCCATCGCAAATGAATTGGCCGCTAAATCAGTTTTGCCAGCAGCAATCATCGCATTGGCAAATTCCCAATAAGAATCAGTAAATCCACCTACGCCATTTGCATCAACAATATCTAACCATGCATTGGCAAAAATTGGACGTTCAGCCGAATATGTTGTTTCGTCAATAACAGTAACATCGGCATTAGTATAAGATGTAAATGTAGGAACATTTAAACTTTGAGTAGCCATTTCCTTAACAAAGCCACCAAATGGAACTTGGTTAGATGCAACAATCATCGTCTTGACACCTGCAGTTTTCATTTTCGTAACTGTCGTTGCATAATTAGTGGTTTGCAAAGCATCAATTTGTTCAATTACAACTTTATCGCCAGAATAACCTAGAAGTTCTAATTGTTGTTTGACACCTTCTAAAATGGATTGACCTGCATCATCGTTTGAATAGACGACGCCAACTTTATCATTGGCGCCTAATGCAGCACCATTATAAACAGCTGTCTTGACAGCGCGAGCAGCCATGATACGACCATCGGTTTTATAGATTGGTTGAACTGCTAAAATATTGCCACCTTCATCTTTTTCATAATAAAGTTGGTTGATACCAGTAGCAGCATAAACCATTGGAACACCCATTTCTTCTAGGTAATCAATAGTCGCGCTAACTGTTGGAGTGCCGAAATGACCAACTAAAGCAAATACTTGGTCTTCTTCGACTAATTTTGTGGTGTATTCGACGCCTTTTGCAGCATCAAAGCCATCATCATAGGTAACGAATTTGATTTTGCGGCCATCAATTCCTCCACTTTGATTGACGCTATCAAATACAATTTTCATAGCATCGTTGAATGGCAATCCGACTGTCGCGTAAGCGCCGGTAACAGCTGCAGTGTTACCGATAACAATCTCATCATCAGTAACGCCTTGAACTGTAATACCAGTTGGGTTACAACTTGCAAGTAACATAACCGGTAAGAAGAGTGAAGCACTAAATTTTTTCATGTTAACCTCCTTTATCGAATATGAATTTATTTAGTTTTCTTTCCTAAGTAGGCACTAACTAAATCTTCGTTATTGAGCAATTCCTCACCACGTCCCTCGATTTTGATTTTCCCAAGTTCCATGATGTAAGCATAATCACAAATCTTGAGGGTTTGATATGCATTTTGTTCAACAATTAGAATTGTTGTGCCTTCTTGTTTAATTTTAGATAGGGTTTTAAATATCCCTTGAACGACGATTGGAGCTAATCCTAAACTCGGCTCGTCTAATAATAAGACTTTTGGCGAAGCCATCAAAGCTCGGCCAATGGCAAGCATTTGTTGCTCTCCGCCCGATAAAGTCGACGCTTGTTGTTTCCTTCTTTCTTTTAATACTGGAAACAATGCATAAACGCGTTCAAAATTTTGTTCTCTTTGTTTACGGGCGCTAATTCGTTTACTAACTTGTTTTCCATCTGGCAATGTCACCAATTCTTTTTTTGCTTTTAAAGAATAAGCGCCTGTTTTTAAATTTTCCTCCACCGTTAAACCATTAAAAATTAATCGTCCTTCAGGTGAAGCAATAATACCTTTTTTTGCAATTCGGTAAGATGCTTGGTTTTTGATGCTTGATCCAAGATAAACAATATCTCCACCGCTAACTTTAACTATTCCAGATATTGAACGTATCAAAGAACTTTTACCAGCACCATTTGCGCCTAACAAAGCAGTGATTGTGCCTTCTTTGACATGAATAGTGACACCTTTACATGCGGTGATAGCGCCATAATTTATGACAAGATTATCAATTCTTAATATTTCCTTATTCATAATTATTCACCACCTAAATATGCCTCTTGAACATTTTTGTTATTTTGAATTTCTTCAGGAGTACCAATCGCTAATAATTTTCCAAATGAAATCGCACATATTCGATTGCATATGTTCATAACTAATCCCATATCATGCTCAACAAGGAAAATAGTTGCATGGTAATCATTTTTAATTTTAATAATCAATTCGCTTAATTCTGCAGTCTCCTTGTCGTTTAAACCAGCAGCTGGCTCATCAAGAATAATTAATTTAGGATTAGACATCAATGTTCGAGCTAATTCAATTCTTTTTAAAATACCATACGGCAAACCTAGTGGCGGCACATCCTTATATGCCGATAAATCTAAATAGTCCAACACATCTAATGCTTTTTTGGTAATTATTTCTTCTTCTTTTAAATACTTTCTGGTGTGGAAAAATTGATCAAAAAGTGATGATTTATAAAGTGAGTGGGCAGCGACTTTAAGATTGTCAAGAATAGATAATTCCCAAGCCAATTCAACATTTTGGAATGTTCTAGCTATTCCATGTTTAATGACATTATAAACTTTTAAATCATTTAATTTGACTAAAACATTTTCATTATTATTAAACCAGGCTTCACCAGAAGTCATCTTGTAAAATTGAGTGATGCAATTAAACACTGTTGTCTTACCAGCGCCGTTTGGACCAATCAAACCAAAAATATCGCCATCATACACTTTAAAGCTCAATTGATCAACAGCCTTCAAACCACCAAAATGCATGGAAACTTGATTCAATTCTAATACGACTCCATCATCTAAAACTTTGTCATACACTTTCTTAACATTATTCAATTTAGTGTGATTTAACGCTATTTTTTGTTGAAGTCTAGCAATTTTTTTATCACTTTTTTTCAAATATGTTTCCAATTTTGCAGCTGTTTTAGATTCAAGTTTATTTTTTAATTTATCGCGTTTCAAAAGATGATTTTTATTTAATAAATCATATTGTTTTTGTAAATCTTTTTTTTGGTTTTCATCCAAAGAATTTTTGACAATTAATTTATCATAATGCACTTTTAAACGATCTGCTAAATCTTTTTCTTTGTCGTTGATTAATTTCCATCTTTCTAGATGAAGTTGTTCAAAATTTGGAACTTGTTTTTTAGATTGACGAAAATATTTTTGTGTTTCTGCTTTTTTTAAAAGCATAATTTTAAAATAAATCTTCTTATAAGCGCTTCTATATTCTTGATTGTAAAAATTCTCAACATTTCCTAATTTAATTTCCATAGGAAATACTTTATGAGAAAATCTTAAATCGAAATGATGCAATTTTTTCAAAATTCGATCGTTTTTCTTTTGACGATAAATCTCACGATATTCTTGTTCGATTTTTAAATCGTTTTCTAATTTTTCTAATTTATCGACGTAATAAAACTCGCACAATTCGTTAAATACCTTTGCCATATTTAATCTCCTTAATTTTGCGAATTATTTTTTTCGTTTTAAATTTAACATCGACAGCCAATCTAGCTAAACCACCTGGATAAAACATAATAATCAAAATAATTAAAAGTCCATTAAAAATTAGGTTTAGATCAGGATATTGCACAAATAATGGTATATTATCCAAAACTAGAGCTTTCAATGAGAAAATGACAACTGTTCCACTCATTATGCCCCATATTGATTTACTTCCACCAACGATGACAGCAGCCAAAATGTTAAGCGACAAAGCCAAGGACCATGTATTTGGATTAGAATTGCGATAATAGCCCATATACAAGAACCCACCAATAAAAGCGTATGCAGTAGCGATAACAAAGGCTAAAATTCGATATTTTAAAACATTGACTCCCATTGCTTTTGCTGCGCTTTCAGAATTTTTCATAGTTAACATCGCACGACCAATAGGAGAGCGAATAATGTTGTAAGTGAGAATGATAATTAAAATTAAAGCTGCGACAATGATGAAATAGACAAACTTCATTTGAACTTTAATACCATCAAATCCCAATGCTGTAAATTTAAATAATGTCAATGTACCACCAATACTCATTCCTGAACTTTGTCCTGTGAATTCTAAATTTTTAAATAAAGTAACTAAAAGTTCAGATAAAGCTAATGTAATAATAGCTAAATACATTCCATCAATGCGAAGCGAAATAAAACCTACTAATAAACCAATGATGATGGATACAGCTAATGTAATGATAAAAATGAATGTGTATGGGATTCCTATTTCTTTTAAGAAATAACCAGTTAAATAGGCGCCGAATCCAACAAATCCAGCAGTACCTAAACTTGCTAAACCCGAATAACCAAGCAAAATAGAAAATCCCAATCCAACAATTGAGTAAATCATAGCGCCACCAATAGCGTTAGCAAAACTAACTTTGACGACACCAGCCATTTGTAAAATTTGTATCAAAACTAATACAATTCCTAAAATAAGAAAACTAAAATAAGGATTTTTAATAACTGCATTGAGCTTTGCTCTAGCAATATTTTTTCTTTCAATTCTAACATCATTTACCATATGCTACACCTTCTTTGTAATTTTCTTTCCAAACAAGCCATATGGCCTAATTAAAATGATAACTAAAATGAAAACATAAATAATGATATCTTTCCATACACTTTCAAACCATCCAATAAAGTTGCCAAATAATGGAATGATGATAGTGCCGACAATTGGGCCGACAAAAGAATTAAATCCGCCTAAAATACACGCCAAGAAAGCATTGACTTGAATAGGTGTCATCATTCCAGCAGACATCATGGTGGTTGGGGCTAACATCAATGATGCAATTGTACCAATTCCACCAGCGATAGCCCAAGACAAAGCAGTAATCAAATGCGTATTAATGCCCATCATACCGCTAACTAATTCATTGCTAGCTGTCGCTCTAACGCCTAAACCCCATTTTGTAAAGCGTAAAGCTAAAAATACTGCAGCAATTATAACGACCGCGATAATAACAGAAACAACAGCATGATTTGACATGACAACTTGTCCATCATAAAAATTAATCCAGTCATTTCCTTCGACAAACTTGTATCCATCTGGTGGCGTAGTAAAAGCGTCGGTAAAAATAATTGGCAGCAAACCTGTGATGAGCAAAACAACGCCCATTGTTATCATTTGTTTGCCAATAGGATTAGCGTATTTAGCTCTTCTAAATATAACCGCATCAATAAACAATCCAATGACAAATCCAATCACTACACCAATTAAAATGCTGAGCCAAATATTCAATCCAGCTTTTAAAGTCAACATAGTTGCAGCATAGGTGCCAACAGTAGCAATCATACCTTGCGCAAAATTGGTAGTAGTGCTTGTTCTAAATATCAACACAATGCCTAAAGTTGCCAACGCTAAAACGCTAATTGGCAAGAGGCTATTTAAAATAATTTGTAAAAATATTTGGAAATTCATAATTATCCCCAACGGATGATATTAGCGCTCCATACATAGCCAATACCAGCCGCAATCATGCAAACAACAGAACCATCTTTAACTTTATTTTCTTTTAACGCTAATTCTAAAGATAATATTTGATCGATTTGTCCAATGTGACCATAATCTTGTAAATAAATTGTATTTTCTTCAGTTAAGCCTAAATCTTTTAACATACCTAAATGTCCTGATCGCTTGATGTGCAAAATATCTAAGTATGTAATGTCTTTGCGTTCTAATCCAGCTTTTTTCAAAGATTCATCAATGCATTTAAACCAATTTGGCATTGAAACCTCATTTAATCTATCTTTCATTTTTTTTGCATCCATTAAACGCAATGACTTGTATCCTTGCTCGACATTATCTTTTGTAAATGGGTGGGCTATACCGCCAATTTCAACACCAGCAGTTCTAGATAGTGAACCATCAGCGATAATTTTTGAACCAAGCAATAAATTTTTACCATAATTCTTCTTTAAAATAATTGCACCACCGCCTGCACCAAGGTTATACATCATAGACATATCTTTATCGGTATAATCAACATAATCGCAATTTCGATATCCACCGACAACCATGATTGTATTAATCTCATCATCGGCAATTAACATATCTTTTGCAATTTCCATTGCGCTAACGCAAGTGCAACAACGGTTTTGAACATCGATACCCCAAGCATTGACTGCCCCAATCTTATCTTGAATATAAAGTGCGCTTGTTGTTAATGGATATTCTTTCCATTCTTCGCCAATGCACAAAATAACATCAATTTCTTTTGGATCGACTCCAGTGTTTTTTAAACAATTTAAAGCGGCTCTAACACCCATTTCTTGAGTGCCATCATCATCACCAGGAATATATTTTTGATTAATTCCTAATTTAGCTTTTACTGCTTCTTCGCTCCAAACACCATTTGTAGCATCACTAATTTCTTTAGCAGTCATAATACGATTTGGTAAATATGTACCAACACCGACAATACCAACATTAACTTTTGACATAATTAACTCCTTAAAATTACAATCTCATGCCACCAGTAACTTCTAAAACATGACCAGTGACATAACTTGACTCGTCGCTTGCTAAAAATGCAGCTGCATTGGCGATTTCGTGTGGTTGTCCCAAACGGCCAAGCATCGTCATTTTTGCAAATTTGTCTAGCAATTCTTGTGGAACTGTTTTTAAAATATCAGTCATCGTATAGCCAGGAGCAATAGCGTTGCATCTTACATTGGCGCCTTTGCGTGCAAATTCTTTAGCCCAAGTTTTAGTTAAACCAATGATGCCAGCTTTAGTTGCAGCATAATTAGCTTGACCAATATTTCCAAAAACACCGACGACACTAGAAATATTAATGATGCTTCCATAACCTTTTTCTTCCATCAAAGGTCCAATCAAGCGAGTTAAATTAAATACGCCTTTTAAATTGACATCAATCACTAAATCCCACATTTCATCGCTCATTTTTTTAGTCATACCGTCGCGAGTAATACCGGCATTATTGACCAAAACATCAACTTTGTGATATTTTTCTACCACATAGTCAAAGAATTTGCGGCAGGCTTCAACATCGGTAACATTTAAACGATAAAATTCGACATTTTCGCATTCATAAGTCATATCGCCCATGTCGACGGCGATAACTTTAGCGCCTTCTTTGGCAAAACGTTGACACATGGCTTGACCTAATCCTTTGGCGCCACCAGTGACAACACAAACTCGATCGTGTAGTAGCATATTCACCCTCCTATACTAATTTAACTACAACAGCCGTTCCCATACCTCCGCCAATACAAAGCGAAGCTAATCCGACTTTTTTATTTAATCTTTTCATTTGATGGACTAAAGTGACGATAATGCGCGCCCCACTAGCACCGACTGGATGACCTAAAGCGATGGCACCACCATTTAAATTTGTCTTGGATTTAATGCCGTTTTCGTCCATTTTGTAATATGAAGCTAATTCTTTTATCACTCCTAAACTTTGAGCAGCAAAAGCTTCATTTAATTCGATGATCTCAATATCTTTTAAATCCATGTTTGCCATTTTTAATGCATTTTTAATAGCTGGAACTGGACCCATGCCCATAATTTGTGGATCGACACCACCTTGACCGATAGCAACTATTTCACAAATGGGCTTTAAATTATATTTTTCTTTAGCATTTTCACTTGCAAGAAGCAAAAATGCAGCACCATCGTTAATGCCGCTGGCCGAACCAGCAGTCACTGTTCCTTCTTTGATAAAACATGGTTTTAATTTTTCTAATTTTTCTTTATTGGTAGTAAAATTTGGAAATTCATCAGTATCAAATATAATCTCTGATTTTTTATTGCTAACAACAATAGGAACAATTTCATCTTTAAAACGTCCTTCTTGAATTGCTTTTATGGTCTTTTGTTGAGATTGCAAAGCAAATTCATCCTGTTCAGCACGAGAAATATTATATTTTTTGGCAATATTTTCAGCGGTTACACCCATATGTACTCCAGAAAAAGCATCAGTCAAAGCATCATGCAACATATGATCAACTACATGAAAATGACCCATTTTTGCACCGCTTCTAGTTTTGTTTGGAATTAAATATGGAGCTCCTGACATCGATTCAACACCGCCCGCCACAATTACATCAGATTGATTTAATGCAATGCTTGAATATGCGTTCATAACAGCTTTCATACCGCTTCCACATAACATGTTCAAAGAATATGCAGGAACTTCTTCTGGAATGCCAGATTTAATAGAAATTTGACGTCCGATGCCTTGTCCTAAACCGGCACTTAAAATATTGCCACATATTAATTCATCAACATGTGATGGATCTAATTTGGTCGTCTCAAAAATATTTTTGACGACCGCACTGCTCAAATCTGCAGGATGTACATCTTTTATTGTTCCCAACATTGAGCCAATGGCAGTTCTTTTTGCGTCGATAATAAAGACTTTGGTCATACTATTTGGTCTCCTCAATTAATTTATTTTTCAATTTTGGCAATATTTCATTTACATCACCAACGATACCTAATGAAGCCACATTGAAAATTGATGCAGTTTTATCGCGATTTATAGCGATTATATAATCACTATTTTCCATACCGGCCAAATGTTGAACAGCACCACTGATACCAAAAGCCAAATATAAATCAGGCTTGACTGTTTTTCCGGTTTGTCCAACTTGACGAGGTTGCTCAACGCGTTTAGCATCAACTAGAGCACGCGAACAACAATGTGTGCCTTTTAATAAAACGGCAATATCTTTAGCACATTGTAAATTAGCATCGCTGCCGACACCTCGGCCACATCCAACCAAAACTTTTTCTTCTTCTATATTTTTGGCATTAGTTTTTTCTAAAACTTCTTCAATAACTTCAACAGGTCCATTTTCTAAATCAACTTTAAAATCGGTCACTTTAACTTGTTTATTTGCTTTATTTGCTTTGGCCATAACCCCAGGTCTAACTGTCGACATCTGCGGCTTATGATCAGGACAAATAATCGTCGCAAATAAGTTTCCACCAAAAGCAGGTCTAGTTGAAGATAATAAGCCATTTTCATCTAATTCTAATTTAGTACAATCGGCGGTCAAACCAGTTTTTAAACGAGCCGACATACGAGGAGCTAAATCGCGTCCGATACTTGTTGCACCCATTAAAATTACATTTGGATTAACGTGCTTAACAACTTCATAAAATGCGTTGGCATATGGCAATGTCAAATAATGTTTTAAGCTTGGATGATCAACGCTTATTAATTCATCAAAATCGTATTCGCTTAATGATTGAATGGCTTTTTTATTTTGATATCCTAAAAGGCATCCAATGACCTTGCAAGGATAAGATAAAGACAATTTTCTTGCTTCACCTAATAACTCATACGCTACTTTGCAAACGGCACCATCGCGTTGTTCAATAAATACTAAAATATCTTTTGGTTCCATTTGTAATCTCCTAAATAATATGTCTTTCTTTTAATTTGGCGATGATTAATTCAACCGCTTCATCAGCATTAACTTCCACAACATTGCGCTCGCTATTAAATTCTTTATTAAATGTCGCCTTAACTTTGGTTGGCGAACCTTTTAACCCAATTTGGGTCAAATCAACAACAATATCATTGACAGTTTTGACAACGACGCGATCATCTGAAGTGGCGTCAACTAAACGATTGACATTCATATAACGTGGCGTATTAGCATCTTGTAAAACGGTTAACAATAATGGACCGTTAGCTTTTAAAATTTGATAGCGATCTTCAAATTGACGTTTAACATGATACACACCATTTTTTAATTCTACTTGTTTAACATATGAAATATGTGGCAATTGCAAGTGTTCAGCGATTTGAGGACCTACTTGAGCAGTATCTCCATCAATGGCTTGACGACCTGTTAAAATCAAATCGTATTCCATTGATTTCAAGGCTCCAGCTAAAGCTGTAGAAGTTGCCCATGTGTCAGAGCCAGCAAAAGCGCGGTCGCTTAACAAAACAGCCTCATCAGCCCCCATCGCTAATGCTTCATTAAGCATTACTTTGGCTTGAACAGGGCCCATTGATAGCACACTGACATGTGCTCCATATTCATCCTTTAATCGCAAAGCAAATTCTAACGCTGCTTTATCATCAGGATTCATAATCGATGGAACACCATCTCTTTTTAATGTGCCATCTGGATTAATTTTAATTTCCGTAGTATCAGGAACTTGTTTTATACAGACAATGATTTTCATACTTCACCTCATTATTTTTTCAACATGGCACCAGAAATAACCATTCTTTGAACTTCGCTAGTTCCTTCATAGATTTCAGTGATTTTAGCATCGCGCATCATTCTTTCGACATTATATTCTCGCGTATAACCATAACCACCGTGAAGTTGAACGGCTTTGGTCGTCACCGACATAGCTGTCTCGGCTGCAAATAATTTTGCCATCGCAGCAGCAACACTTAAATCTTTTGCCTTCGATTCTTTTTTAGCAACTGCTTGATACACTAATAATTTGGCCGCTTCAACACGAGTAGCCATATTTGCTAATTCAAATTGAGTATTTTGAAATAATGATAATGGTCGACCAAATTGTTTTCTTGATTTGACATATTCGACAGTAGCTTGCAAGGCGCCTTCAGCAATACCTAACGCTTGGGCAGCAATACCAATTCGACCGCCGTCTAATGTCTTCATAGCGATTTTAAATCCTTCGCCTTCTTTGCCTAACATATTTGCTTTTGGTATGCGACAATTTTCAAAAATAAGTTCGCAAGTTGATGAGCCGCGAATTCCCATTTTCTTTTCTTTTTTGCCAACTGAAAATCCTGGAGTATCACTTTCGACGATAAATCCAGTAATTCCTTTCAAGCCTTTTGCTTTATCTGTCATTGCAAAAATAATATAAACGTGTGCATATCCAGCATTAGTAATAAATATTTTAGTGCCATTTAACACGTATTCGTCGCCATCTAAAACAGCTGTTGTTTGCTGATTGCTTGCGTCGGTTCCGGCATTAGGTTCGGTCAAACCAAAAGCTCCGAGCCATTCACCGCTTGCCATTTTTGGCAAATATTTTTGTTTTTGCTCATCGGTCCCAAATTCCAATATAGGAGAAACCGCCAAAGATGTATGGCCACTTAACACAACACCGGTTGTAGCACATGCAGAAGAAATTTTTCTTACGGCAGTTATATACATATGATGATCGCCACCAGCACCACCATAAACTTGAGGAACCGTAATTCCTAATAAACCAATTTTAGCCATTTTGGCAACAGTCTCAGAAGGAAACCTTTCTTCTTCATCAATTTCTTGAGCGATAGGTTTAACTTCTTTTGCGACAAAATCATTAATTAGTTGTTCAAATAATTGATATCTTAATTCTTTATTTTCCATAATTAGTCTTTAAACATTACAGTCGCAACGCCAGTAATGACTTTTTCCCCTCTTTGATTGGTACAAGTGGTTTGCAATTTAATAATTCTTTTTTCAGGTCTAATTTCAATGATTTCAGCTTCAGCACAAATATCATCACCAATATAAACAGGTGCTACAAAGCGCAATTCTTGACCTAAATACACAGTTCCAGGTCCTGGCAACTTATTGCCTAAAACAGCTGAAATTAAACCAGAGACTAAAATACCATGTGCAACGCGCTTTTTAAAAATCCCATTTTTTGCTGCCTCTTCTGACAAATGCAATGGATTGATATCAGTTGATACAGCGCTAAATAAAACAACATCAGCTTCTGTGATTGTTTTTCTGGTTTGATCTTTCATACCAACTTTGAAATCTACGAACTTCATATTTTCCCTCCATTCGAATTCATAGTTTTTTTTATCACAAGGTGAGGATATTGGTAAGTGAACGCTCGTTCATTTTTAATTCGTAAACAATGATATTACAAATTAATGAACATATGTTCATCTTAACTGCCCAATAAAAGTTTTAGTAAAATTCTATGTTTTTTTCCTCAAGATTATGATAACTTTTGAATATAAACCAGTCAATAAAAAAGGAGAACTATCTTTGGATAACATATCTAAAATTAATATTCCAACCGAAGGGAAAGCATTCGAAACTTTTACTCTTATTGTCAACACTGCTGAACGACTTTTTTGCTCAAACGGATATTTATCTACTTCTATTCGTGACATTGCCAATCATGCAAATATTGCGATTGGTAGCATATACCGATATTTTGAAAGTAAATATGTTTTATATTCTTATATATTAAATAAGTATCAAAAATTAATTAAATCACATATTAAAGATTCTATTAGATTTTGTAAAACGAGATACGAAATTGAAAAAGAAGGTTTAAGAGCGTGGCTACAATTTGTAAGAAATCATCAAGATATCTATAAATTAATTTGGGAATCTTTATTTATTGAACAAGAACTTTTTGAAAAATACTATTTGACATATGGCGAGTCATATGCAAAAGCATTAAAAAAGGATAATGAACAGTTAAAAATTGATGATCCTGAAAATGTCGCCTATATTTTGATTGGATTAGCAAACTTTTTAGGTATCAAATTATTAGTAAAAAAAGAAATGGACGACGCCACTATTGATAAGATGGTGGAAACCACGATGCAAATATTTAAAGATGGTCTTTTTGTTAAATTTGGTGAATAAATGAAAAAAATTGTCGCGGTTAATGCTGGAAGCAGTTCTTTCAAATTTAAAATATTCGATATGCCAAGCGAGATAATTATCGCAAGCGGTCAAATTGAAAAAATTGGTCATGAAGATAGTGTTTTTACTATTGTATTTAATGCAAAATCAATTAAAAAAATCTTACCTATTAATAATCATAAGCAAGCTGTTGAACTTTTTTTTGATGCATTATTTGAAAATAAAATCATCAGTAATTACAATGATATTTTCGGGGTTGGTCATCGAGTGGCTCAAGGCGGTATCGAATTTAAAAAGTCAGAATTATTTGACGATTATGTTAAACAAAAATTGATTGAATTAACTCCACTGGCCCCACTTCATAATCCATCCAATATAATTGTTTATGATGCTTTTAAACAAGTAAGTAATATTCCACAAGTAGCTGTATTTGATACAGCGTTTCATCATACTATAAAAAAAGAAGATTATATTTATGCTATTCCATACAAATATTATAAAAAATATGGGATACGCCGCTATGGGTTTCATGGCACTTCCCATCGTTATCTTTCGCAAAGAGCAAACGACTATCTTAAAAAAGATAGCAAAATAATTATTTGCCATCTAGGAAGCGGATCATCAATTGCGGCTATTAAAAACGGGAAAAGCGTTGCAACTTCAATGGGGTTTACTCCTCTAGTTGGCGTCATTATGGGTACAAGAAGCGGCGATATTGATCCATCCATTTTAACTTTTTTAGCCGAGCATGAAAAAACATCGACTGATAAAATTATCGACATTTTATATAAGGAGTCTGGTTTATTAGGAATTTCTGAATTATCTAATGACGCTAGAGATTTGCAACTCGCTTATGAAGAATCTCATAAAAAAGCAAGATTAGCCATTGATTTATGGGCGAGAAGCATCGCTAATTATATTGGCCAATATTTCATTAGATTAGGCGGAGTGGATGCAATAATTTTTAGTGGCGGAATTGGTGAGAATAGTCCTTTTTATCGAAAAAAAGTCATAAATTTAATTAAAAATTCTCTTCAAATTGAAATAGACGACACGCTTAATGAGTCTTGTCAAAAAGAAAAGGTTATTTCCACGCCAAAATCAAAAGTTAAAATTATTGTTATTCCAACTGATGAAGAATTGATGATTGCTAAAGATACATATCAAATTGTGTCTAAATTAATTTATAATCATAATGACTAATAATTTGATTTACAGTCTCATCTATTGTGAGATTAGAAGTATCTAACCAAAAACCAATTTTTTTAGTATTTTTTATAAAATCAGAATATAAAGCTTCGACTGAAAAATTTTCATAACCAGTTTTATCACGATTATTTTCGCGTTTTTTTATTGTTTGTATGTCAGGAGATAAAACTACAAGACGGACAGGATAATCTTTTAATTTATCAAGAACATAATCTAATTCTTTACCATAATAATTATCTTGCATCACTAATGAAAAGCCAGAATCGAAATACTTTTTTGCTGCTTCAATTGTTAAATCATATCTTAAATATAATTGTTCCAAAGCTTTTGAATTATTATTTGATGACATCTCAATTCGACCAGTTACAATCATTTTTCGAAATATGTCGCCTCTTAAATGAACGCATTCTTCATAGCGATGACAAAGTGCCTCGCTGACAGACGATTTGCCAGACGCCATTAGTCCAGTAATTAGATAAAAACATTGTTTTTTACGCATATTTTTCATTTTTTATTTTATCAAAAACAACATTTTATAAAAAGAAAATATAATTTTTAGCACTCTACACTTGCAACTGCTAAAATTACGACTATAATGTAATCGTATCCATTTTTAGGAGGTATTAAAAAATGAAAGAAACAATGCAATTTCAAGCCGAATCAAAACAATTATTGAGCTTAATGATTAACTCTATTTACACTAATAAAGAAATATTTTTAAGAGAATTAATCTCCAATGCATCTGATGCTATTGATAAATACCGCTATTTGTCTATATCTAGTCAAGGCAAAACTCCAACCAAAGAACATTTCATTCGCATTGAGTTAAACAAAGATAAAAGATACATAAAAATTTGTGATAATGGCATTGGAATGTCTAAAGAAGATTTAATTAATAATTTAGGTACGATTGCTAAATCCGGCTCAAAAGATTTTTTAGAAAAATTTAAAAAAGCCAAAGATGAACAAGATTTAAATATTATTGGTCAATTTGGCGTTGGTTTTTATTCAGCATTTATGGTGGCTAATAAAATTGAAGTTATCAGCAAAACTATCGATGAAGATAAAGCTCACAAATTCACAAGTGATGGAGTAGAAACATACACTATTGAGGATGTAGAAAAAGATGATTGCGGGACTGATGTTATCGTCTATTTAAAAAAATCAACAAAAGAGGAAGAATATGATCAATTTTTAAATGAATATACAATTGAAAATTTAGTCCGCAAATATTCTGATTATATTCGTTATCCAATTAAGATGATGGTTAAAAAATCGGTCCAAGATGTCGATGAAAACAATAAACCTATTGAAGGTAAATATCACGATGTTATTGAGGATAAAGTTTTAAATTCTATGACGCCGATTTGGAAGAAAAATAAAAAAGATGTTTCTCAAGAAGAATTGGACGAATTTTATAAGAATAAATTTTCTGATTTTGAAAAACCGTTAATCAATTTATTTGTATCTGTTGAAGGCATGCTCGATTATAAATCTTTAATTTTTATCCCCAGTCATGCACCTTATAACTTGTATTCAGAAAACTATGAAAAAGGATTAATGCTTTACGCAAAAGGTATCTTTATTAAGGATAAATGTCCTGAATTAGTCCCAGATTATTTGAAATTTATTCGCGGTTTAGTCGACAGTGATGATTTTAACTTAAATATTTCTAGAGAAATGCTACAATCATCCCCTATTATGACTAAAATTGCTAACAATATTGAAAAAAAGATTATTGAAAAATTAAAAGAAGTCAAAGAAAACGATTTTGAAACCTATAGAAAATTTTTTGATATTTATGGTGAACACATTAAATACGGAATTTATTCTAGCTATGGTGGCAAAAAAGATTTACTGCAAGATTTGTTGATTTTCCATTCTTTGAAACATCAAGATAACATGATTTCTTTAAAGCAATATAAAAACGAGATGAAAAAAGAACAAAAATTTATTTATTTTGCCTCTGGTGAAACTTTAGATCAAATTCTATTGTTGCCACAGATGGAAAAATATCGTAAAGATGAAGTCGATGTCTTGTTATTAGATAAAAAAATCGATGAATTTGCCATAATGATGTTAATGAATTATGACAAGGTAGAATTTAAATCTATATCAAGTGATGACACTGAATCCTTAAGTGAAGAACAAAAAACTGAATTAGATTCATTAACTGCCACTCATAAACGTCTCTTAGATAACTTAAAAGAAGGTTTGAAAGATAGTGTTGATGAGGTTGTTCTTTCTAGCAAATTAGTTGATGCTCCAGTTTGCATCTCAACAAAAGAAGGATTGTCACTTTCAATGGAAAAAACTTTAAACGAACAACCTGGTGTCGAAAAAGATCAACAAATTAAGTCATCAAAAGTTCTTGAAATTAATCCTAATCATGAATTATTTAAGGCATTGGCAACTATCGACGATGACCAAGCTAAAAAATATGCTTCTATTTTATATGATGAAGCATTGATGCTTGAAGGTTTTGATATCAAAGACAAAAAAGATTTTATTACTAAATTAAACGAGTTATTGGTTAAATCGTTTAATAAATAAAAGAGGCTTTGCCTCTTTTTTAGTTACATAATGCAATTGCGTTTATCAGTAAATCAAAAATAATAATTCGAAGAATAATTGTCGGTGAGACAATTGACTTGATCTTTAGTCATTTTATCATATTCAATAATAAAATCTGATAATAAATATTGTTTATCTACTTCAAAAATAAACCATTTATATGCCATATCGCAAGTTACGACATTAGGGGTATAAGAATAAATTGTTATTTTATTTTCAATTAAAGAAATTGCTCTGATTGTCGAACCAGTACCATCTTCTTGCATATAAGCAAATAAATTGTGCTTGTTAAAATCGACACCATTTAAGATTTCCTTATCGCTATCTATCTTGTTCAAGACGAATTCATCAAACCATTCACACATCAAATCATAGCAGGTAAATAATTGAATTGTTGGTCCTTTTTGATTTGATTGTTCCTTCAATGGTGAAAAAAATTTATAAAGCCAAATTGGGGTAAAATTAAGATTAGAACAACCACTTATCATTATTGTCGAAATCACAATCAATGTTAATTTAACTAAAATATTCTTTTTCATTGCACTTTGTACCTCTTTTTATTCATTAAGACAATAAATCAATTTAAGTGGTTGCAAAATTTCGTTTATATTTTTTTGCTGTATATTTTAATAACCTTTTTAAAGATTGTTAAAAGTATAAATAAAAAATCATTAATTCTCATATTTTAAAATATCTATATTAAATAAAAAAACCTGATGCAATCAGGCTTAATATTTCGTTTTTGGTGGATCTGAAGGGGATCGAACCCTCTACCTCCTCCATGCCATGGAGGCGCTCTCCCAGATGAGCTACAGACCCGGTACGCTAACTTTGTCAGCGGTATTTATATTAAAATCATTTTTTAATAAATGCAATAAAAAAATAATTGGTTAGATGAAAACAAGTGATTAAAAAATAATAAATAATAAATTTGTTATTTTAATTAGATGAAAACATCATTCCAAACCATATTATTTCTCTTTAGGCAAAATAAATTTAAATAGATTAGAAATTTTTGTGTAGTTTAACAATAAATTGTTAGTTTATACAAATTAGAAGTGAATTATATATGTTTAGTTGTGTTGTTTAAATCGTCTTTATTAAATAATATTTACTGTTCCATCTTCTTTAACTTCAACTATATCGTCTGTTTTAATAGCGTCAAGGAAATCTTTACCTAATTTATCGACGACAATAATATTGGATTTTTCCCATACTTTTGCTAAAACAACTCCCGCTGCTGCTAAAGAATCAATCGGTTCAGAAAAAAGTAAACAGGCAGGATTAATGCCCATTGAACAAACAACCTGCAAAACCATTCCTCCTGTCGTTGAGCCAATAGTCATCGGCAAACACAATGCTATTCCAGTAATATTTTTCCCATATATATCTTGATTATTTTGATCGGAGGCAATAACTTGCTTTTTGTTCATCAATGCTGATTTTTGAAATGTGGCTAAAGTATTGACGCCTTGTTTTGAGACAATAGCTTTACCTTTATAGTAACCACTTGCCAAAACTCGTCCTTTAAATTCTTTCATTTTATTTTTTCTCCTTTCCACAAATAATATCTATCAATTCTTCATCTTTATAATAACGAGCGATTGAATAAGTTCTTAATTTATTTGATGATGTCATGATTCTTCTTTTTTTGGTTAAGGGATTATTGGTATACATTAAAGGACAAATGCAAGTCAATTTAGCACCGCTTTCAATTAATTGATGATATTGTTTTGTTTTTTCAAATTCTTTTTTTACTGCGGGTGCTGTACATAAAATCGTGCGAATCGCTACTTTTTTTCGATTATTTTGTTTTAAATTTTTAACGATTCTATCTGTCCAATCATACAGTTGTTCCATAGATAAATGCGGGCAACCAATAAACGCTAAATTAGCTGATTTATTCTTGTTTTTCCACATAATTGGATAAGACTTATAAACGCGTTCTAATTCATCATCATCAATGATGTATTCTTTAGCGTCTTTAACAATTAGTTTTTCTTTTAATTCAACAGCTTCTGGCGTCAAATTATCAATGTGATATAAACCAACCGCTCCATTTGAGGCGGTAGCTGCACCAAAATCTTTTAGATATGACTTAACTGTATCATTTAATTCGTTACCTAACCATTTATCTAAGCCAATGACATATGGTACTTCTTCCATAACTTTCATGCCAATTGCCGATCCTAATATTTGTGCTTCAGGTTTTTTGCTAGTTTTAATAATAACTTTCCAAGTCGCCATTCTTCCTTCGTCAGTTAATAAACCGAATTCAGGAACATAGCCAAGAATAGATCCAAAAATATCTATCATTCCAGAATTGCGGTTGCATCTTGCACCTAGCACCGAATTAGCATAATTGACAGCGCTTGATTCTGCCCAAGAAAGAATATCACCTTTTTCAGGAATATTTCCCATTTCTTTCAAATAACAAGCACAGGAAAAAGCATCTTTTTCACTTAATCCAATTTTTCTTAACTGCGATTCATAATCGTTTTGTTTTCCATATAAAATAAGATTAAAAACTAATTTTTCTAAAGCAGAACATTTCACGTTTTTATAGTCCAAAGGACGAGGATCCATTGTAAATCCTTCTTTTACACTTAAACCAGATTTAATAATCTCATCCATCGTTTTATAAACAGGTTTTAATAACGGGATGCCAAAAGAAGTAACCAAATGTCCTTGACCGTGAGTTACTTTAATCAATCTTTTTGCGTCAAAAATATCACCATAACGAACAATGGTTTCCATAATTTTTGCTAATGTTGGTCCTTTTTCTCCATTTAAAATTGCTTGCTGATCGTTAGTTAATTCCATTTTTGGATGATACATATTTTTTTCTCCTTTACCATTAATATTTTAAATCGTTTTTGCAAAATATAAAATATAAAATAGAAAACTTAAAATTAAGCATTAATAAATTGATAATTTATATAATATATGACAAAATATATATCACTTGGGGGTCATATTTATGGCAAAAGTAATGGCGATAAACGCCGGGAGTTCTTCTTTAAAATTTAAATTGTATGAAATGCCAGAAGAAAAAGTAATTTGTTCTGGGATAGCAGAAAGAATTGGTCATGATGATGCGATTTTTACTTTAAAATATCAAGGTGATAAAAAAACCGAAATCCTGCCAATCAAAGATCATGCTCAAGCAGTTAAATTAACTTTAGATGCATTGGTTAAAGAAAAAATTATTATTAATTTTGATGAAATAAAAGCGACTGGTCATCGCGTTGTTCAAGGTGGAAGTTATTTTTCTCATTCGGAAGTGTTTAATAAAGACACCGAAGATAAAATCGAGTCTTTAATTCCGCTCGCACCACTGCACAACGCTGCCAATTTGGTTGGATTTAGAGCTTTTAAAACGATTTTGCCTGATGTTCCAGCAGTAGCTGTTTTTGATACTGCGTTTCATCAAACAATGGAACCCCAAGATTACATTTATCCAGTCCCTTATGAATATGTTGAAAAATATGGCGTTCGTCGCTATGGAGCCCATGGTACATCTCATCTATATTTATCAAACGAAAGCTTTAAATATTTAAAAGATGTAAAACATCCAAAAGTAATTTCATGCCATATAGGTTCTGGTGCTTCAATAAGTGCAATTAAAGATGGAAAATGTGTCGCTACAACAATGGGTTTAACACCATTAGGTGGCATCATGATGGGCACAAGAACTGGAGATATTGATCCAAGCGTGATGAAATATTGTTGTGAATGTGAACACAAAACTGTAGAGGAAATGTATCAAATTTTTAATAAAAAATCTGGGTTATTAGGTGTCAGCGGCATTTCAAATGATTCAAGAGATATTATGGCTGCTATTGAAAATGGAAATAAAAGAGCTGAATTGGCGTATCAATTATTCGTTAGAAGAATCGCTGATTTTATCGGTCAATATTACGTAAGATTAGGTGGCGCTGATTTAATAATATTTTCTGCTGGCATCGGTGAAAATTCACCAGAAACTCGTCAGATGGTAATCGATGAAATAAAAGAGGCGTTGCATGTAGAAATCAACGATGAATTGAATAAACAATTAAAGGGAAAAGAAGGACTGATTTCTACATCTAAATCCGCTATCAAAGTTGCAGTTATTCCGACAGATGAAGAGATTATGATTGCAAGAGACGCATACAATATGCTTTTAAAATAAAACGAGGCAAATATGAAAAAAAATAAAGTACCAGCTATTATTTTAGAAAAAGGTAAACCATTTCAAAAAGAATACAACAAAATCTTAAAAGCCATTAAAAGATATGATCGCATTGCTATTTTTCGTCATATCATGCCTGATTTTGATGCATTAGGCACTCAATTTGGACTAGCGCAATGGATTAAAGATAATTTTCCTGACAAAGATGTAAAAATATTAGGTGACAATCACGTTACATTTACTCCTAGATTATTTCCTGCAACAGATGTCGTTAATGAATCGTGGTTCAAACAACCATTTCTAACCATTGTAGTCGATGTTGGAAACGCCAAAAGATTTGCTGATCCCCGTTGGAAAAAAGCTAAATACAAGGTTGTTTTAGATCATCATCCTCAAGAAGAGACCAATGGTAAAGTTAATATTGTCGATACTTCTATGGCTGCTGCAAGCGAATTAGTTTGCAATATGATTTATAATTTTAAAGGCAATTATGTGATGAGTAAGCAAGCCGCATCATATTTTTACATTGCTTTAGTGGGTGACTCTGGTCGTTTCATGTATTCATCCACCACTACGCATACATTCCAAATTGCAGAGCAACTTTTAAAATCTGATATTGAAATTTCAAAAATTTATCAGACGATGTATGAAAAAAAGATTGATGACTTAAAAGTGACAGCTTATATCTTAAATCATTTTGATGTTTCTCCTCATGGCGTGGCTTATTACGTGTTGACTTTAGACACTCAAAAGCAATTAAATATTACGACAGAACGCGGAAAAGAAAATGTTAATTTATTCGCTAATATTGACGGAATTAATGCTTGGTGTTCCATCACTGAAGATAACAAAGAACCATGTTTTAGAATATCAATTCGTTCTAAAGAAAAACCAATCAATGAAGTTGCTCGTATGTTTGAAGGTGGCGGACACGCTCAAGCAAGCGGCGCAAAAATTAATTCTCTTGATGAACTTCCAAAATTTATCAATGAATTAGACAAATTATTCTATTAAATATAAAAGACATCCTTAAAGGTGTCTTTTTTTAAAAAATATGATAATATAATTTTATGTTTGCACCATTGCACATTATTAGCGGATATTCCTTTTTAAAAAGCGGATTGACTATTGAAAATATTCAAAAATCAATCAAAGAGAATAATTATTTTGGGGCTGGATTATGCGATTTAAACGTTTTGCATGGCGTCCCAGATTTTGTCAACGCTATGCAAGCAATAAAAAAGCCTTCCTTGATTGGGATAAAATTGCTTATTGGGTCATTTTATTTATGCATCTATGCATTAGATGAAGATGGATATCGTCATTTATGCTATTTATCATCAATAATAGATGACCAAGATAAAGTGCAAGAATATTTAAAATTAAAGCACAATGGGCTATTAGGGATTTTATCAACATCAGAAAAAAACACAAAAGCGAAATTTAAAAATATTGAAGATGCTAGCATACGAAAAATTAAAGATATATCAAATTTAGTGCAAATATTTTACATTGGTATTGATTTTGAAAGTGATGACGATGAAACAATCAACGATAAAATACGTCAATTTGCTTTTTCGCATACTTATTTTACTATTGCTTTCCCGTTAATTTTATATGCCAAAAAACAAGACGCCATCGTATTAGAAATTGTTTCCGCCATAGATCAAGATGTTAAGATTAATCAAAAGGAAAAAGAAGGCGAAAGATATTTTAAAACCGAACAAGAGTATCAAAAAACATTTTTAAAGCAAGAAATAGATTTAACATATCAAATCTTTGATTTGGTTCATTTCAACTTTTTAGAAAAACGAGGCGATATGTTGTCTTACCCATGCGCCAATTCATTTGATGAGTTAAAAAGACAATGCTTTGAAAAATTACATTTCTTAAATTTAGAGTCATCACAATACCAGCAACGATTAAACTATGAGCTAAACATCATTCACGATATGGGATATTCTGATTATTTTTTAATCGTTGCTGATTATGTAAGATATGCTAATTCAGTTGGAATTTTAACAGGACCAGGTCGAGGTTCGGCAGCTGGATCACTAGTATCATTTTTAACGGGAATTACTAAAATTGATCCGCTTAAATATGGGTTATTGTTTGAACGTTTTTTAAACCCATCCCGAAGAAAAATGCCCGATATTGACATTGATTTTATGGATACAAGAAGAGACGAAGTTGTAGCATACTTAAAAAATAAATATGGTAATAATAAAGTTGCAAACATCATCACTTTTTCTACCATTTTAGCTAAGCAATCATTACGAGATATTGGTCGCATTTATAACTATAACAATCGCGATATAGATTTATTATCATCTCGTTTATTAAACCATAATTTCAATCTTCGTCAATCGTATAAAAAAATTAATGCTTTCAAGCAACTTGTTGATTCTGACCAGTATTATTTAAATATTGTTTCGTTAGCGAGCAAAATTGAAAGCCTTCCTCGACAAAGCGGTCTACATGCCGCTGGTATTGTTTTAAATAATACACCAATTGAATATTCATTGCCAATTTTGCATGATTTTCAAAATAATTACATTACTCAATACGAAATGAATCATTTAGAAAAACAAGGGTTTTTAAAAATGGATTTACTCGGATTAAGAAATTTAACTGTTATTTCCGAATGCGTTGATTTAATTAACGCAACTTATCCGAATGCTAATATTGATAAATTCAATGTACCATTTGATGAAAAAGAAGCATATGAATTGATTTCATCTAATATGACGATGGGAGTTTTTCAATTAGAAAGTTCAGGAATGAAAAATGCTATTTCATTATTAAAGCCAAATTGCTTTGATGATATTGTAGCGTTGTTAGCATTATTTAGACCTGGACCGATGGATTCTATTCCCATATATGCAAGACGAAAACAAGATTTAGAAAAGCCTACTTACATTTCAGATGATTTAAAAGACATCCTGTCACCCACTTATGGAATTATTGTTTATCAGGAACAAATCATCCAAATTGCGCAAAAAATGGCAGGGTTTGATTTGGCTAAAGCTGATACTTTTAGACAGGCAATTTCTAAAAAAAATAAGGAAGAAATTCAAAAAGTTGAAAAAGATTTCATTGATGGCTCTATTAAAAATGGTTACTCTTTAAAAACTGCTAATGATGTATACCAACATATTTTAAAATTTGCAAATTATGGTTTTAATAAATCTCATTCTGTTGGCTATGCCATCATCGCCTGTCAAATGGCTTATTTAAAAGCGCATTATCCATTGCAATTTTATGCTACAATTTTAACTTCTTCTGGCGCTATAAATGATACTAAATTTCTTGATTATGTCTACGAGATGAAAATAAGAGGGATTCAATTGCTCTTGCCTAATATAAACGAATCCGAAGATGTTTTTATTATTAAAAATAATTCTTTGTTGCTTCCATTGACCACAATTAAAGGTGTGCCGATAAGCGCTATCAATTCAATATTAAAAGAGCGTCACAAAAATGGAACATATAAAACATTTGTTGATTTTGTATGTAGAATACATCCGTATAAAATAAGTGAAAATCAAATCAATAAAATAATTAATTCAGGTGCTTTTGATTGTTTAAATACTTCAAGAGCGTCGCTAAAAGCATCGTTAATTAGTATTATGCAATATGCTGAGGTAGTTTTTGATAATGATGGTCAATTATCTTTAAATATTGAATTAACTCCACCACCTAAAATGGCAAAAATCAACGATGACCCAATTGAAAATTTACAAAACGAATATGATTCTATCGGCATAATGCTTTCAAACAACCCTTTAACTTTTAAAAAAGATTTATTAGCAAAACATCATGTTATACCAATTAATATAGCCTTGACTATGCAAAGCGCCATTGTAGCAGGAATTATCAAATCTATTAAAGTTATTCAAACCAAAAAGCAAGAACCGATGGCGTTTATTAAAATATTTGACGAATATCAAGAAATGGAATTAACTATTTTTTCTGATTTATATCAACAAAATATCTCCTTAATTAGTAAAAATAATACTATTGTGTGCAAAGTAAGAAAAAATGTTCATCAGAATAATATTTCGTTTATAGTAGAACAAATCAAACCTTTGGAGGAATAAATAATGGCAAATAAAATAACCATCATAGATGGTAATTCACTTTTATTTAGAGCATATTTTGCAACTGCATATCCTGGCGCTAGTTTAATGATGAGTAAAGACGGCACGCCTACCAATGCTATTTTTGCTTTTGCCAACATGATTTTAAAAATTTTAAATTCCATGAAAGAAGGCGAAGGATTGTTTGTTGCCTTTGATACTGATAAACAAACTTTTCGAAAACAACAATTAGAAACATATAAAGCCAATAGAAAGCCAACTCCTCAAGAATTAATTGTTCAATTTCCTTTAGCTAGGGAATTTTTAAACGCTTTAGGTATTTGTTTTTTTGAATTGCACGGATATGAAGCTGACGACATCGCTGGCACCATTGCTAAATTGGCCGAAAAAGAAAATTATGATGTCAACATATATACATCTGATCGTGATTATTTGCAATTAGTTAGCAATAATATCAAAGTTTCAATAATTAAAAAGGGGTTGTCAGATATCATGATAATGACTCCTGAAAACGTGGAAGAAATTTATGGATTTAAGCCATTGCAAGTTATTGATTATAAAGGACTAAGAGGCGATCCTAGCGATAACTTGCCTGGTATTCCCGGCGTTGGAGAAAAAACTGCCATTAAACTCATTCAAGATTATGGCGATTTTGATCATATCGTTGAAGCGGCCAAACAAATGAAATCAAAAGTCGGACAATCAATTGTTGAAAATCAGCAAACAGGAAGATTATGCCGACAACTAGCCATTATTGATACAAATGTACCTTTGGATATAAAAGTCTCAGATACAATATATCAGGGGTATGATTTTTTACAAATTTCTAAATTTGCTCAAAAATACGAGTTAAAGCAATTTATGAATAAATTGCCTAGTCGTTGGAAAAAAACTAATCCGTTTGAAAAAGAAATTATTATTGAGGAAATATCATCTTTTAAAAACATTGATGTAGGAAACCAAATTGGCATAGCGTTAGATTTTGATAATGATGATTATTATGATTGTCAAATATATGGCGCGAGTATTTTTGCTAACTCTCACCACTATTACATCAACTTTGAAGACATGATTAAAGACCAATATTTTAAAAGTATCATTCAAGATGAAAGAATTGACAAATGTTGTTTTTTTGCAAAAGCCATCGAAGTAGCATTGGCCAAACATAAAATTACATTAAATGGTGTTAATTTTGACTTATTAATTGCGGCCTATGTTTTAGATAGTAATTTATCCACCACATCTCCAGACGCAGTTATGGCGATGTTTGGAGTTGATATTACCACCAATCAAGATGATGTTTCTTTATTAGATATGCGGTCTTTAAAAAAGACATCTTTAATCGCAATGGCTTGTTTATTGATAAAACCCAAAGCCATAAAAGAGCTAGATAATATCGACTCTTTAAAATTATATCAAGAAATTGAATTACCTTTGTCTAGCGTTTTGGCGCAAATGGAATACGAGGGTTTTCCCTTGAACAAAAAAGTTTTAGATGAATTTGGAGATGAATTTAAAACAAAAGTTACAATTTTAGAAAAAGATATTTATCAATTAGCAGGTGCAGAATTTAATATATCTTCTCCAAAACAAATGGGCGAAATTTTATTTAACAAGCTGGGCATTCCAAATTTAAAAGGCGGATCGACGAGCATTGAAGTTTTAAAAGAATTGACGAATGTTCATCCTATCATTAATAAGATTATTGAATATAGAAAATATTCAAAATTAGTCTCAACATATACTGACGGACTAAAAGTACACATTCGTAATGATGGTAAAATTCATGCCATTTTTAATCAAGCTCAAACTGCAACTGGGCGGCTCTCATCTTCTCATCCAAATTTGCAAAACATATCTATCCGTGATGAAGAGGGAAAAATGATTCGCAAGGCTTTCTTTTATGAAGATGGAGGTTTTGAAATCCTATCATTAGATTATTCACAAATCGAATTAAGAATTTTAGCAAGTTTATCCAACTGTCAGAAAATGATTGATATATTTAAACATCACCAAGATATTCATTCCGCTACTGCTAAATTAATTTTTAATTGTTCGGGCGAGCCAAGCGAATCCCAAAGAAGAAAAGCAAAGGCTGTAAACTTTGGAATCGTTTATGGTATATCCGATTGGGGATTAGCCGAACAAATTTCTGTGCCCATAAAACAAGCCAAGGAAATAATTGATAACTTTTATAATACTTTTCCAGAAATAGCTCAGTTTTTAAAAGAAATTGTTTTAAGTGCTCAAAAAAACGGATATGTTTCAACCTTATTTGGACGTAGACGTTATTTAAGAGAGATATATGATACCAATTATCAAAAGCGCGAATTTGCTAAACGAGCGGCCATGAATGCTCCAATTCAAGGGACTGCCGCTGATTTAATTAAAATAGTGATGGTCAAAATATCAAGATGGCTGTCTCAAAATAATTTAAAGACAAAACTAGTATCTCAAATCCATGATGAATTGATTTTTAAAGTAGCTAAAAATGAAAAAGAACTAGTGTATCAAAATATCATAAATATGATGCAAAACGCTGTTAATTTAAATGTGCCATTAGAAGTTAATGGCGGATTTGGAAAAACATGGTACGATGCTAAATAGGAGTCAATATTATGCCTGAATTACCAGAAGTTGAGACGATTAAAAATAATCTTCTCCATATTTTGAAAAACAAAGTTATTGATGATGTCATCATAAAAAGACCTTCAACTATTTTAGGAGATAACGATGAATTTTCAAACGCTATAAAAAATAAACAAATACTTGATATTACTAGAATTGGAAAATTTTTAATTTTCCATTTATCAAATAATGTCTGCTTTTTATCCCATCTTCGCATGGAGGGGAAATATTATCAATTATTAAAAGATGAACCCGATTCAAAATACGCTAGAGTTGTGTTTTATTTAAACGACAAAACTAAACTATGTTATGATGATTCGCGTTGTTTTGGAATAATGAAATTAAGCAATGAGAATAATCTATTAAAAGAAAAAGAAATTGCTAAGTTAGGTCCTGAACCGTTCAACATTGATAATCCAAATTATTTGTTAAAGAAAGCAAAAAATAAATCTATTCCAATTAAAACATTTCTATTAGATCAAAGCGTGATGAGTGGGCTTGGCAATATTTATGTTGACGAGACTTTATTTGCAAGCAAAATCAACCCTTTGACAAAGTCAAGTTCCATTACTTTAAAAGAATTCGAACAAATAATCAAACATTCAAAACAAATTTTAACAAGAGCGATTCAGTCCGGAGGTTCCACTATTAAAAGTTATCATCCAGGTAAAGGAATTGATGGCAATTTTCAAATTCAACTACAAGTTTATGGTAAGAAAGGGCAAGACTGTCCAATATGCCACCATCCATTTAGAAAAATAAAAGTCAATGGAAGAGGTACAACCTATTGTCCGATTTGTCAACCATTGAAAAAATCCTTTTTTAATATTGCTATTTATGGTCCAAGCGGAAGTGGAAAATCAGAAGTAATTAATATTTTTAATCAACATGGCTATCAAAATATAAAATGTGATGATATCGTTAATAATTTGTATAAAGAAAAAGAAATAGTTGATGCTATCAGCCAAATGTTTAATATAACATTCCCTAATGGTGTGGTTGATCATAATATATTAAGAAGTTATTTGGCTAATAATTTAAATAAAAAGCCTCAATTAGAAAAATATATTCATCCTTTGGTTAAAAATAAAATAAATGCCTTTTTAAGTAGTTGTACTAGCGATTTACGAATTGTCGAAATACCGCTTTTATATGAAGCTAAAATGGAAAATGACTTTGATATAATCATTGCTGTTGAATCAAAAAACAAAGATGCTCAACTTTGCAATAGAAACAAAATAGCTTATAAAGATTTAAAGGTGATTAACGCAACTTCTCATTATGAGAAAAACAAAAAAGATGCTGATTTTATCATTTTTAATGATAGCACATTAGAATCATTAAAAAACAATGTAGAAGAAATAATTAATAAATTGATAACTCGCCTAAATTAAATAATAAGCAATTTTCTTTTAATATTCGTCCTATTTGTCTTGCCCTTATTCCGCCAGCTTTTGATGTAGAATACATCTCCACAACTTCATCGATATCAAAATTAGAAGTAAAAATGGTTAATAGTTTTTTATTTGAACGATTTGACAAAATTGAAAATAAAATGCCGTCTCTAATAAAATCGTTTTTAAATTCATTGCCAAAATCATCCATTATCAAAATTTCACAATTAGATAACGATTGCATCATTGAATTAAATTCTTCTTTATTTGAGTAGGAATAATCGTTTAATTCTTTAAAACGAAACGAAGTGTTAATAAAACCGATTTTCCCATCCACTTTTTTAAAAGTTAAAGCATAATTTAATAAAGCGATGGAAAGATAAGTTTTGCCAGTTTGTGGTTTGCCACTTAAAAACAACCATTTTTTTTGATTTGATTTTAAAATGGACTGAAATTCTTTAAAAATAGTCGCTCTTTTTTTGCCAAAATCAAAATTTTTGTCTTTAATGCTTATGGTATCAAATTTTTCATCAAAGTCTTTAAAACAGAATCTACCTTCGTATTTTACTTGTTCAAGCAAATGTTTGCACGGCTCTAATTGACGTTCGACAAATCCGTTAAAATAAGTCAATTTTGTACATAATAATGGATTGTTTTTCTTACATTTTTTGACTCCAGGACAACTACTGCAATATTCAATATCTTTGACAAAATCATAAATTTTGACAATATTGTCTTTTATTTTTTCTTCCATAATGCCCATTTTTTTTAATTCTTGCATACCTATAGGAGAATTAACAACTTCGTCATACATTTTTTCTAATTCTTGTTGAGATGATTCGATATTTAAATTGACATTAATTTTTTCCATCATCTTCATCCTCCAATAATTCTTTTAATAATTGGCTTCTTTCTTCATCGCTCAACCTATCGTCTTCAATGTTGTGGTTGCTGGAGGTTGTGTTATCATCAAGTTTAACATCGACTTTTTTTGTCCTTTTTTTAGATTTTGAATTCAAAAAATTCATAGTATCATATGCAGTATCAATTTTTTCACGGGCAATTGACGCTGCTATTTTTTCAATATAAGGTCTAGATAAAACATTATGATTTTTTTGTAATGTATAATCTAAAATAGCATTGATGACAGCAGGCTTTAATTGTAGATTTGATGATAAATCATCAATAATTTTCAAATCAGAAGCAACTGGCATTGTATTATTTTGTAGAACTCTTAAAAAATCTTTGCAAGACATTGTTTCCATCAAATTAATTTTCTTGGCAATTGGAGTATTGGATGAAACAGTATTATCTTTATATTCTTTTTTGCGATGTAAAAATGGGTATTTCATGTCTTCTTGGAAAATAGTGGTCAATCGTTTGAAATCGATTCTGTCACCCTTTTCACGCTTAAAATCATACGATTCAATAAAAGCTAAAGCAGCACTTTCCTCATCAATTCCATATAAAGCGACAAGACGTTCAATTTCTTTTAACACTTTTTTTGTAAAGACGGTTTCGCTAATTTGACTTGAAGTTTTAATCATGTTAATAAAACGTTCAAAATTAAATTCAAAATCGACTTTACTTTGAATTCGATCAATCAAATTTTCTTTAACCACCATTGCTTTTTTAAAAACATCGTCGTCATAATTTGGTTTAAAAACTTCACCAAAACTAGCTGATATCTCGTCACCATTAATTTCTTTTAAATTCAATTGATATGACAGTTTCAATTTAAGTGATGCTTTTTCACCTAAATATTTAATCAACAACCCGTACAATAATGTATCATCAAAAAACTTATGAGGCGTTTTAGGTGCGAGCAAACGATAAGTATAAAAATTGCAATCATTTTCTTTTTTTAAATAGGTTTTTAGCAAACCGATGGCCTCGAGTTTTTTTCTTTCATCAATAAATGCACCTGTAGAGATATGCATTTTTACCAATAAATATTCATGATTGTTTACACCACTTACTTTTTGATTTTCCGCTTCCGACCAAAGACAAAAATAAATGCATATTGCTTGATACCCAACAATCGGCATATATAAATCGATTAAAGTCCGACGATCATAATCAGCAATCAAAGACGACAATTCGACACTATAAATATCATTTTGACTTAAAATAACCATATTTTTTGACCGTGGCTTATTATATCATGCTTAAATATAAACTTTTAATATAAAAAAATATTAAAATTTTTTGTGGATAACATATGTTTAAAAATTAATGTAGTCTGATTGAATTTTTTTTAACATTTTCTTAGCCCTATGCTTATGTTTTCCACAATAAATTTTGTGGACAGCAACATTAAAACATAACAGTAAAAATCATATTTTATAAAAAAATATCTACAATTTTATAAATTGTGATATGATAAATGCTGGGAATGAGGTAATTAACATGGTTAAAAAGATTGCTGTATTGACAAGCGGCGGCGATGCGCCAGGTATGAATGCCTGTGTAAGAGCTGTCATTAGAGCTTGTCTAGCTCACAAAATTGAACCATATGTCATATATGATGGTTATAAAGGATTATTAGAAAAACGTATAGTGAAAGTTGATAAAAAATTCACGCAAGATATCATCAATCGCGGGGGCACTGTCATATTGACTGCTCGCCTACCAGAATTTAAAAATGTAGAACTTCAAAAAAGAGCGATTGAAATACTTAAAGAGATGGGCATCGATGGTTTGATTGGCATAGGTGGCGATGGAACTTATCGCGGCTTGCTAGGTCTTTCTAAATTGGGTTTCCCTGTCATTGGCATTCCAGGTACGATTGACAATGATATTGCATCTACTGACAAAACTATAGGTTTTGATACAGCATTAAACACTATTTGTGAATGCATTGATAAACTTAAAGATACATCATCATCTCATCAACGTTGCAGCGTTGTTGAAGTTATGGGACGTCACTGTGGTGATTTAGCGATTTTTTCAGGTATTGCTGAGGCAGCAGAATTAACCATTACGTTTGATCATCGCGTGCCTGATTCAGTTATTTTTGAAAAATTAAAAACCATGCACGATAAAGAAAAAAGTCACGCTATCGTCATTGTTTCTGAAAACTTGTTAGATGTAAACGAATTTGCAAAAGAGATTGAAGAAAATACTGGTTTTGAAACAAGAGCTGAAGTTTTAGGACGTTTACAACGTGGAGGCACCCCTACTGCTGAAGATCGTATTTTAGCTTCAAGATTTGGTGCAGCAGCTGTTGAATTGTTAGCTAACGATATCTCTGGACGTGTGGTTGGAATTAAGAAAAACGCTATTGTAGATATTCCAATCAATCAAGCATTAGAGATGGAAAGAGATATTCATAAACCTTTAATTCACCTAATTGACTTGTTGGCGTAATTAACTATAATATATTGTAAATATATGCGTTGATAAAGACACGTTAAATGTTTAAAGCATATAGAGAAAGAATTTCGTGGCTGGAAAAATTCTGATGACAATAACATTTAATACCACTTTTGAGCATCTTAGGTAACTAAGTCGTCCCCGTCGTTAAAGGAATTAAAGAGTGTAATAATAATTACAAAGAAAGGTGGTACCGCGCTTAAAGGCGTCCTTGGGAAACCTTTTTTATTTTATAAAAGGAGTAAAAAATATGAAAATTCAAAATCATCAAGGACAAATTCTTGAAATTGAAAAACAAACTAAAGAAGCATTTGAGGTTTTAAATCATTCGACCTCGCATTTATTAGCACAAGCAATTCAAGAACTATATCCGGATGCTAAATTTGGGTTTGGACCCGCCATTGAAGAAGGGTTTTATTACGATATTGATTTTTCTTGCCCTATCACTTTGGATGATTTGCCTACCATTGAGAAAAAAATGCATGAATTAGCCTCGAAAAAAGAAAGAATCATCTATCGACAAGTCACAAAGCAAGAGGCGCTGGAGATTTTTAAAGATAACCCCTATAAAATAGAACTTATAAATGGCATAAACGATACAATCACTGTATTTAGCCAAGGAAATTTTATCGATTTGTGTGCCGGACCTCATTTGCTTAATACTGATCAAATCAAACATTTTAAATTATTATCATTAGCTGGCGCGTATTGGCGCGGAAATTCTAATAATAAAATGTTGACGCGTATTTATGGCACTTGTTGGTATAGTGAACAAGAATTAAAAGATTATTTAAACATCGTCGAAGAACGAAAAAGAAGAGACCATCGAATTTTAGGTAAACAACTTGGTCTTTTTATGATTTCTGAGTATGGTCCTGGATTTCCATTCTGGCTTCCCAATGGAATGATTTTAAGAAATGCCCTGATTGATTTTTGGACAAAACAACATATAAAATTTGATTATCAATTTATTGATACACCTATTATTTTATCTAGAGAATTATGGGAAATTTCTGGCCATTGGGATCACTATCGAAATAATATGTATACTTTAAAAATAGACGAAAAAGATTACGCGGTTAAACCGATGAATTGTCCGGGGAGCATTTTGGTTTATAAAAATGGTATACATTCTTATCGTGATTTGCCAATTAGAATGGCTGAATTGGGACATGTTCATCGACACGAGGCTTCAGGCGCATTAAATGGTTTATTTAGAGTTAGAACTTTCACGCAGGATGACGCCCATATTTTTTGTACAAAACAACAATTGACCGAAGAAATTGTTACATTACTGCAATTTTATGAAGAAATGTATTCAGTTTTTGGACTAGATTATAATATTGAACTCTCTACTAGACCAGAAAAAGATTATATTGGCGATATTGAAGTATGGAATCAAAGTGAAAAAATATTAGAAGAAGCCTGCCTAAAATCTGGACATAACTTTAAAATTAATCCTGGCGATGGCGCTTTCTATGGTCCAAAACTAGACTTTAAATTAAAAGATTCGATGGGGAGAATCTGGCAATGTGGTACCATTCAATTGGATATGAACTTGCCTCATCGTTTTGAAATGTCATATATTGATGAAAACGGCGAGAAAGTTGAACCGATTATGCTCCACCGCGCTTGCTTAGGTTCCATTGAACGTTTTATTGGCATTTTAATCGAGCATTATGCCGGAGCATTTCCACTTTGGTTAGCGCCTCAACAAATTAATATTTTGCCAGTGAATAATAATTTTCATTTAGAATATGCAAAAAAAATATGTCAACGTTTAAAAGATCTTGGTTTTAGAGCAAAAGTTGACGATTCTAATGAAAAACTTGGATATAAAATGAGAAATTCACAAATTAATAAGATTCCATTGACATTAGTAATTGGCGACAAAGAAAAAGATAACAATTTGATAACTTATCGACGCTACTCTTTTCAAGATCAAATTACTATAAGCATCGAACAATTCATTGACATGATCGAAAGCGATTTAAAAAATAAGAAACATTATGTCAACCAAAAAAATAATTAAAAGCCGATGGTTTACAATTACTAAAATTGATGATGAAACTTACGACTTTTGTGAGCAAAAACATTGGGAAAAAGTTCACTCATATTTGTTAATTGGAAAAAAACGAGCCATTTTAATTGATGCCGGAATAGGTATTGACGATATTAAAAAAGAAATTAAAAAAGTCTATGATGGTCCAGTCGAAGATGTTTATTTAACTCATGCTCATTACGATCATTTTGTGGGTGCTGCAAAATTTAAATATATTCATATCCATCCTAATGATTATGGATGGTTAATCAATTTCCCCTTAACTTTAGATTTTGTTAAAAACGAATTATCATCAAATCGGCAAGTGTTCCCAAAGTGGTTTGATATCAATAACTATAAAATCCCAAAGTTTGATTGTATTTTAACCATTAATGATAATGAAATCATCGATTTAGGAGAAAGAAAAATCATGGCCATTTTAACTCAAGGTCACACGCCTGGACATCTTTGCTATTACGACACAAAGAAACATTATCTTTTTAGTGGCGATCAAATTTATAGTGGCGAACTTGAAATTTTTTATGAAGGAACCGATCCTAAAAAATATGCTCAATCTTTAGAAAGATTATTAAATCTTCCTATCAATAAGATTTTGCCTGGTCATTATGATTTAGACATTGATGTAAATATAATTAAAAACGTCGACGATGCCTTTAAAAAAATACAAAAAGAAGATCCTAATTTTATTAAACATGGGATATATTATTTTAATGATTTTTCCATTCATTATTAACTTTGTTAAAAATTCTTGACAGGTTTATAAATAAATGGTAATTTAATAAACGCAAAGCAGGCAGAAAGAAGAGGCACCCGCTTCTCGCCAGATCGAAATATATCGGTTGGCAAACGCTGCATACTACGTGCTAATAGTATGGATAACGGGTGCATTCGCGCCCGTTTTTGTTTAAAAAGGAGTTGATCTATATAGCCAAGAGTCCATATGGCCCAAATCAAAAGCCAGACAAGAAAAACGAACCACTCATCAATGGAGCTGTACGCTTTCCACAAGTATTACTGATTGGTGCAAATGGTGAACAATTAGGTGTTATGTCTTCACGAGAAGCTCAATTTAAAGCTAATGAAGCTGAACTAGACTTATTATGCGTTGCCCCAAACGGCAATCCACCTGTTTGTAAACTAGTTAACTATGGAAAATACCGTTATGAATTGCAAAAGAAAGCTAAAATTGCCAAAAAAAATCAAAAGGTAGTTGAGAATAAAGAAGTTCAGTTAACGCCTCAGATTGGTTTGCACGACATGGAGACAAAAGCTCGAAATGCTATCCGCTTTTTGCAAGATGGCAACAAAGTTAAAGTGTGTCTACGTTTTCGAGGACGTCAAATGGCCCACCAAGAAGTCGGCCATGAAACAATCAACAAATTCTTAGATATGCTAATGGAATTTGGAACATTAGAAAAACAACCGATTTTAGAAGGCCGTTTATTAATCGCTATGGTTGCTCCAAAAAAACAGTAAGAGAGGAGAAAAAAGATGGGAAAAATGAAATCCAAAAAGGCTTTGACCAAACGTGTTAAAGTCACCGGAAGTGGAAAATTAGTGAGACATTCTGCTTATACATCACATTTAGCACCACACAAAACTCACAAACAAAAAAGACATTTAAGAAAGGCAAGTGTAGTCCATAAGACAGACTACAAGAGAATTAAATTTCTCATTCAACAATAAGGAGGTAACTTTTAATGGCTAGAGTAAAAGGTGGAACCGTCACCCACGCGCGTCGTAAAAAAATATTAAAACAAGCCAAGGGTTACTGGGGTTCAAAACACGTCTTATTCAAAACTGCTAAAGAGCAAGTTTTGCGTTCGCATCGTTATGCTTATATTGATCGTCGCAACATCAAACGCGATTTCCGCAAGTTGTGGATTAAACGTATCAATGCTGCTTGCAGAATGTGCGATATTTCATATTCACAATTTATGCATGGTTTAAAATTAGCTAATGTCAACATCAATCGTAAGATGTTATCCGAGTTAGCTATTCATGATTTCAAAGCTTTCCAAGATTTAGTGGAATCAGCAAAAAAAGCAAGCAAATAAGGTTTTGCAAAATAATATAAAACTGGATTAATAATCCAGTTTTTTTATAGATATTCATCTTTTTTCTCAATAATTTTTGTTTCAATATTATTTAAAGCTTCAACGATTAAACTTTGATAATCAAACTTTTTTTCATATTTTTCAACGTCTTCAATTTTAGGCGCTGTTTTTGGATTTTTAGGTGTAAAGATAGTGCAACAATCTTCATAAGGTCTAATCGATATTTCATATGTATCGATTTTCCTTGCTAAATCTATGATGTCAGTTTTATCAAAAATAGCCAATGGGCGAATAATTGGCATATTTGTAACCGCATTAATTGTATTCATTGACACTAAAGTTTGCGATGCTACTTGACCAATTGATTCTCCATTAACAATTGCCAAACAATTTCTTTTTTTAGCTAGCGCCTCGCTTAGTCGATACATCATTCTTCTCATTATAGTAATCGCATAACTCTCATTGGAATTAGCGTAAATTGCTTCTTGTAATTTTGTAAATGGCACAATATGCAAAACAATTTTAGATTGATATTTATTTAATTTATCTAGCAAATCTTCTAATTTGTATATGACTCCAACTTGAGTATATGGTGGAGAAGCAAAATGGATGCATTCAATGCTTACTCCACGTTTCATCATTAAATACGCAGCCACAGGAGAGTCGATTCCACCGCTTAGCATCAATAATGATTTTCCACCAACTCCTAAAGGATATCCACCAGCGCCAGCAAATGTTTTGGTAAATAAGTATGTTCCTTCTTGCCTTATTTCAATTGACAAAACAATATCAGGGTTGTGAACATCAACTTTTAAATTAGTATTTTTTAAAATATAAGGAGCAACTAGACGAACCACTTGATCAGAAATAATTGGAAAGGATTTATTTGATCTTTTGCAATTTAATTTAAAAGTTTTACCTAACTCGTTTTGAACAATTTTTAAAGCAGCTTGCTTAATTAAATCAATATCACTATCAATTTTATAAACTAATGAAATACCTTTTATTCCTGATATATCCTGCAATATGCTGATGATTGGTTCACACTCATTTTCATTTAAAATAATATAGATATGGTCGTATAAAACATTGAATTGTAAATTGTTAAATTCTTTTAAAGCGTTTTTAATATTTCTAGCTAAAATGGCAATAAAATTTTTCTTATTTTTGCCTTTTGTCGAAAGTTCGCCAAAGCGAATCATTAACATTTGTTTCATGATTTTATCTCCTTCATCACTTTTGACAAAATATCAATAAACTGTTTTACTTCTTCTAAAGTGTTATCTTTGCTAAAAGAAACACGTATCGTGTTTTGATAAATTTGCGTTGATTTTCCTAAGGCTTTCACGCTTTGTGAATATGCCTCTTTTTTACTAGAGCAAGCCGAAGATGTTGACACCATAACACCATTCATTGATAGTGCTTCAGTCACTACTGAAGCCTTCTTATTTTTCAAAGAAAAATTTAAAATATATGGCGTTTGATTAATACAAGAGTTGATTTCATATAAATCCGTATTTTTTGATAAATATATAAACAAATAATTAAAAAGTTGCAAAACGTGTTGAAAATTTGACTTATAATTTTGGCAAACTTTTTTTATAGCTACGGCAAATGCAACAGTTGAAGCAACGTCATTTGTTCCACTGCGAAGACCATCTTCTTGACCGCCACCAATTGCTAATGGGCGAATTATAATATTGTTTTTTATGATTAATCCACCACATCCTTTTAGTCCATAAATTTTATGCGAAGATATTGTTATAAGATCGCAATTTTGATAGTTTAGATCAACTTTTCCAATGCTTTGTGACGCATCGCAATGAAACGCAGCTTTTGAATTATCATGAATTATTTTTCCGATGATATTGATATCGTTAATTGATCCAATTTCATTGTTAACCGCCATAATTGAGACTAGTATAGTTTTTTCATTCATCAATTCGTTTAGTTGATCAAAATTGATATGACCATTTTGATCTACATCCAAATAATCAACCATTATTCCATATTCGGTTTTTAAATATTCAAAAGTAGATAATACTGAAGAATGTTCATATCGTGTGCAAATGATGCGATTGCCTTTGTTAAGGTGGGCCAAAACATAACCGACAATTGCTAGGTTATTTGCTTCAGTCGCACCGCTAGTCATAATCAATTTATAATTATCAGACAATCCTAAACTTTTAATAATTTGCCGTTTAGCTCGCAAAAATAAATTTTCAGTTTTTTTGGCAAAAATATGTGGCGAAGATGGATTGGCGTAATAATTTTGGCAAACGTCAATGTACGCTTTTAAAACATCAGCATCAACTTTTGTTGTAGCGGCATTATCAAAATATATCATTGCTTAATTCCCGTTGTGATCTTCAACATGCGAGCTTTTCAATAATTGAACAACATCATGATAAGTTTTATCAAATTCTCCTGCGTAAAATTGTTGTTCACAAATCAATAATTGCTGATGGACATTTCCTTGATGGTTTCGATCTCTATTAGCATAAACGATGGCAGACTCGGCCATTTGAATAACATTGGCATCTTTATTTACATCATCAAACAAAGTATCGGCTGTTTCTTTTAATTCAGCTACCTTGCCGTTAATATATTCAACATCAATGGGAGTGACTTTAATATGTGATTCAATATCATTTAATAAATCATAGCATTGGTTAATTCTATCTTTGTAATTATCTTGATAATTAGTTATACCAAAACTTCTTAATTGCTGCTCGCACTGTTTTAAACGGTAATAATAAGAAAAAATTAAAGAATAAGCCTCTTCTGAACCAGATTTTAATGATTCGATATAAATTTTAAAATTTGTCATACCTTCATTAACTTCTGTATAATCTTTAATTAAATTGTCCAATTTCATTTGCAAAATTGAAAATGGTTGTTGCGTCGATGAATGAATAAAAGTATCTAACGATCGTTTTGATGCCCCTAAAGAATTGATGCCATTTTTTAATTTTTCTATATCATTTTGTGCTCGAGGAGTAATGTGATATACCCTATTCATTTCTGGCAAAATTGAACATAATCTTAAAAAGGATTTTTCTAAATCAAGAACTTTTTGATAAATATCATCGCAATTGTGTTCAAAAAAAGTTTTGGCCTCAATTTCTTTTTGAAAATTATCATGCATTTCTTCAATATCTTGTTGAATAGATTCTGCCTCATTCTTAATATTTTTAATTTGCAAATTAATTAAATCGCCTTTTAATTTATCAATTCTTTCTTCGTAATTTGAAAAAGCGCGAGAAAGCATAAGGTGATGAAGCGGATAAGATCTAGCATGCAAACTTTCAGCCTCATTTTTTAATGCTTGAATTTTATCAGGCAAAATGCGAGTTACAAAAATACATAATTCTGGCAATTCTTTAAGAACGCTTTCCAGTTGAGTTAACACTTTATCAATAGTAGGCAAAATTGCATTAGCATCATCGTATTCTGCACCTTCAACATATACTTCAAAATCATTAAATTTTTTATCTAATTTCTCAAATACTCTATTGAAAGTGTCAGATACAACTTCTAAATCATTTTGATGACCATAATATGTTTGTTTAACATTTCTTAATTTTTCTTTTAAGGCTAAAGCAACATGTCTTGAATCCTCTTCGGGTTTAATTAAATTTCTTAAATCACTATCTAAACGATTAGCGCTTTCTTCAAAAGCATTAATAGCTTTTTTTCCTTCTTCAATAGCTTTTTTTAATTGACGATATTGTTTAGAGCGAATCAAATTATTTAATTGGCGAATGACGCCTTGAGCATATTTATCGTCCACTTCATATATATGTTTAAAACGTTTTGAATAATCGTTATAAACATCAACATATAACAAATTTGTTCTTGAAATCATTTCTAAACGTTTTATATATTGAGAATCTTGTCCAATCATCAATGCATCTAAATATGAATATCTTCTTTCCAAATCTTTAATTTGTTTATCATAAGAATGGCGAATAAAAACGAATTTAATTAAAACAAATAATAATGCCGCTATTAGTAATGCACCGCCGATTAATCCTAAAATTAACCCTAGCATTTGATTATTTGTGAGCGCAAAGACATTATATTCCATCGTTTTTCCTCCACATATAAAACACATAAAGTGATACTTACTATTCACTAATATATTACTAGACTTACACTGAATTTTAAATAAATATTTAACATTAATCAAAAACAAAAATAAAAGCGAAATTTCAAGTGAATTTAATTAGCAAGTAATTATTGACAACTTGTATACTTAAAAGTATACTTAAATACGCATGTAATGTGCAGCAGGTTAATATAGCTTGTCTGATGTCTATTGAATTGAATAAAATAAATAGTAACCTAAGCTACATAGGCGAATAATAGACATCCAGAAGATTAGAGTTAACCCCTATCATTATTTGCAAGACAAATAAAGAAAGGAGAATATCGATGAGAAATACAGGTTCAGATTGGAAAAGATCACGCCATCTTGGTTTTTCTATTTTAGAAACTGGCAAAGAATTGTCAAAGCGTCCTTATGGTCCTGGCCAACACGGAAATGACCGTAAGAAAAAAGCTTCAGAATACGGCAAACAATTGCTCGAAAAACAAAAATTGAGATCAATGTATGGTGTAAATGAACGCCAATTCCGCCGCTTGTTTATGCTTGCTTTAAAAAGTAAAGAAGTCACCGGTTTTGCATTCATGAAATTATTAGAATCTCGCCTTGACAACTTGGTATTTAGAATGGGATTTGCTCGCACCAGAAAAGCAGCTCGTCAATTAGTCAATCATGGACACGTTTGTGTCAATGGCAAAAAAGTTGACATTCCATCATACTTATGTCAAGTTAACGACGTTATCGCTATAGCTGAAAAAGATCGTGATTTAAAAATTATCAAAGAATCTTTAGAATCAGTCGCTAGCGCTTGTGCTTATGTCGATGTCGACAAAGAGAAATTTTCAGGCAAATTTATTCGCGAACCAAATCGTAACGAATTGCCGATGGATATCGCCGAATCACAAATCGTTGAGTATTATAACCGTAAGTTATAATCAAGTTTACAAAAAAATAAGGAGTTCAATGAACTCCTTTTTCTTTTACTTATTCGTGCTTTAACAAATAATATAGTTTTTTGCCACGTTTAATCACACTATATTGATTAAACAAAGCGTTATTTTTATTTAATACATATTTGGGGTCACTTATTTTTTCGCCATTAACACTGATGGCGTTGCTTTCACAAAACTGTCGTGCTTCTCTTTTACTGCTTGCAGCTTTAGCTAAAATCAAAGCATCTTCAAGCATGATTTCATCTTGGTGCATTTCAATAGTTAAATCACCCAACACATCTTCTAATTGATTTTTAGTTAGACTTTTGATATCACCTTTAAATAACGCTGCCGACATCTCAATTGCCTCATTGGCATCGTCTTGACTATGAATATCTTTGACAATTTCATAAGCGAGTCGACGCTGTGCAATTCTAACACCTGGATTAGCTAAATGTTCAACAATAATTTTTTCGATTTCTTCTTTTTCTAAAAAAGTAAATACTTTTAAATATTTGCATGCATCTTCATCAGTTACATTCATAAAATATTGATAAAGTTGATAAGGGCTTGTTAATTTAGGATTTAAAAACAACGCTCCTTTTTCTGATTTGCCAAACTTTTTACCATCAGCGCGAGTAATTAAATGACACGTCATAACTGAACAAGTTTGATTAGGCTCTAGTTTTCTAATTAATTCCAAACCCGATGTTAAATTGCCCCATTGATCAGAACCGCCGACTTGAATATGACAATTTTGTGTTCTTAATAAATGCAAAAAATCAATGGCTTGCAATATGTTATAAGTAAATTCGGTAAAGGAGATACCATTATCCAAGCGTGAAGCAATAATATCTTTGTTTAACAAATAATTAATATTAAAATATTTTCCATAGTCACGAAGCATATCTAATAATTTTAATGATCCTAGCCAATCATAATTATTTAACAAAATACCTTTTTTAGGATCATCTAAATTTATAAAGCGTTCAAGTTGATGGCGAATTGCCTCGGTATTAGCTTTTAAAGTTGATTCGTCCTGCAAATTTCTTTCTTTGCTTTTTCCTGATGGATCACCAATCATTCCAGTGGCGCCGCCAACAACTGCAATAATGCGGTGTCCCGCTTTTTGCAAACGCATCAATAAAGAAATCATGACATAGTTTCCCACGTGCATTGAAGATGCGCTAGGATCGAATCCACAATAAATTGTTTGAGGAGTATTTAAAAGTTCATACATCTCATCTTCATTAGAATAATCTTTGATTAATCCCCTATAACGTAAATCGTCTAAAACATTTTTCATTTAGCAAACTCCTTATCTAATATATTGGATACAATACTTTTTTTAATCTTGAACTTGGTATATCATATCGACCTTCTTTAGCTTGATTTTTACCATCCAAAATTACTAAATCACCTGTAAAACCACATGTTGTATTGTTGACAAAATAAGTGCCAACACCATACATGTCAACTGGAACATTAAGTTGTTTCCATGACTTAATTTTTTCAGCGCTAAAAGAAGAAGAAACAATAATTTTAACATAGTTAAAGCCATTATCATCCAATGCTTTTCGCAAAGCAAAAATTAATTCTTTACAAACACCATGTGGATCAAATCCGGATGTATCTTTATCATCAAAATAATGATCGATCATCGACATAGAAGTATCGACTCTGACTGCATTTAAATTGGTTTTTAAATGTTTAGCCAACTTTAAAGAATCATTTACTACATCATTATTATAGTCAATTAAAGCTGTCACTTTTTCGTTTGGATAAGTTGCATGATAAATATCAGCAGCCTTGATGACATCGCCATCGCAAATTTGAATTAAAGCATGCGGCATAGTTCCCATACCTTTTCCGCCCCACCATAATCCTTGTGCATCAGTTGAAACCTTATCGATGCCAGCTACATAAGTTGCATAACCATCACCAACTTGAGTTAAATAATCATCTTGGCGATCCGCCATTGAAAATACACTCGTATTACCCACAACTTGTTTCACGCGATAAACGTTGGTAGCAACGCTGCTTCTTCTTGCCAAAATACCATCGATAACACTTTCTAAAAATCCAAAATCTTCATATTTGCCACTAACTTTTAACACTGGTTCATTTTTACTAACGATATCTCCATCGTTTAATGCAAAAATTTCTAAATCTTGCGGATTATGAGCAAAAGTGTGCAAAACAGCAATGGCTTCATCGATTCCGCATAACATCACATCATCTTTTCTTTGAAACCACTGCATAGTGACATGATGGCCACTTCGATATTTTTGCACAATTTTTTGACTTTTTAAAAAATAATTCGCGCTATAAAAACCTTCGCCTAATTTTTTAGGGAATTGGAAAGTTTTATTGGTAAGACGTGAAATTTTTCCTTGTTTTTTTAATTCAATTTCTAATTGTTCCATTTTTCCTCTCCTAAAAATAAATCTTTCCCGACTAACTCATCATCATTTATTTTATAGACATCATCACATTCTTTCATGCCTAACTGTCTATAACTTGCAATCATACCATCCATTTTACCAAAATTGTGATAAATTCCATCAAGTGTAAAAGAATGATTTTTAAAAATGACCACAATATCATTTGTTTTTATGCCGTTAATCGTCGCAACTTTAATTATTTTTGATTTTAAATCGACGCAGCAATATTTTTGATTTATCTCAATTATTTTTCCAATTATAAATGATGGGTCTTGCTTGATATTTAATGGCGACAGCGAATGATTGATAAGGATTGAATTGATAATATCTATTAATGGTTGTATTGGTGATAATAAAAGACCACGATGATGAATTTTAATTATTTTAGAAATATTGAATATATTATAACCAATAATTTTATCATAATGATAAATAGCAACAACGTCGTCTATTTTTTGATATTTTGTTGCATCCAAATCGTTTTCAAATACGATGAGCAAAACATCGCCAATGCCCTTATAATTATAAAATAACGAATATCCCATATTAATTTTTGCTTAATTTTGCAAACGTTTTATCATTCAACATTTTCAATAAACATATTAATGATTTCTTAGCAGCATGATAATCATCGGCATCAATGATTGTTGATGGCGTGTGTAAATTGCGAGCACAAATACAATGAGTCAAAGTTAAAACACCATCTCCATATAAATGAACTTGACCAGCGTTAGTGCCGCCGGGAGATTGAAAATATTGATACTTGACTTTGGCCTTTTGACAAGCCTTTTCTTGCAATTGCAACAACTTAGGAAAAGCAATCATCGAACGATCAAAATAACGAATTAGCACTCCTTGTCCAAGCGCTCCTTGGTCTCCGTCTAGTTCACGTGCTGGCGAACAATCAAGACAAATGGCTAAGTCAGGTTTAATGACATTGCTTATGGTTTTGGCTCCTCTTAGCCCAACTTCTTCTTGAACAGAACCGCCAACATATAAATCGTAAGGTAAATCTTTATTTTTGAAGAATTTTAAAATTTCTAATCCCAATGTGATTCCATAGCGATCGTCAAAAGCTTTGGACAGTAATCTTTGCCCGTTGTTTAAAACGACAAACTCTCCAATACCGACCATCATTGCGCCAATATAAACGCCTGCATCATACGCTTCTTTTTCGTTTTTAAAACCAAAATCAAACTTCATTTTAGTTACGTCTATAGAAGAATTTGAACTTGAGATGTTTCCAACACCAACTAATTTTTTGCCATCCCTAGTTACTAAAACTACTCGATTTCCATAAAAAGTCTCATCGTTAACTCCACCGACGCGAGCCGCCTTAATTAATCCATTGGAATCAATGCTAATGCACATTAGTCCAATTTCATCCATGTGAGCATCAATCAATACCTTTTTTGGATTTGAGACTTTTGATTTTTTATATGCGTATATTGAACCTAAATTATCATATAGAAGTTCAAAACCCAATTTTTCATATTCTTTTTTTAAAAAGGCAGCCACATAATGCTCTTGTCCAGAAACACCACATAAATTACAAACATTCTCTAATAATTTAATTTCGCTTTTTAAAAACATGTAAATCACTCCTTTTTAAGGTATAACTTATAAATAATCAAACCTTGGTTCCTAAAATTAGTTTCATATTCGCTTTTAGCATCAAAATAATCGTCACCTGAGTAATTTTCATCAATTTTAAGAACAGAAAATTTTGATTTAGAAAACGTTTTGACCGAAAAATCAAATAAATCGCGATTATCGGTCTTAAAATTTAGTATACCACCTTTTTTGATAATACTATAGTAATTATCAATAAATCTTGTATCAGTAAGACGACGTTTTGTATGCCTTTTTTTAGGCCATGGATCAGAAAAGTTTAATAAAATGCCATCTATGCTTTCTTTTTTTAAAAGCGGAAATAATTTTTCAACATCTTCAGCGATAATGAAAGCATTTTTAATTTTCTGGTCAACAATTTTTTTTGCGCTAATGCCGGCACACGTGATATTTTTTTCAACTCCGATAAATTGAATATCAGGAAACTTGAGAGCCATTTGACATATAAAATCGCCTTTTCCACAGCCAATTTCTAAATAAATACAGTCCTTAAAAACAAAGTCATCAAAATTATCGATAGATATCGCTATATCGTTATGCTGCTGTAAATAAGGAATGGTCCATGGTTTAAATTTTGTTCTCATCTTTAAATTTTGTTCTCATCTTTAATCAAGTTTCCTAAATCAATAATAGCATGAGCGTAGATAGCCATTGCTTTGTATAAATGATTAATTTTTATCATTTCATTTGGTTCATGCATATGTGTATCCTCATTAGGAAATTGCATGCCAAAAGCCACGACGTTTTCGCATTCTTTTGCATAAGTTCCACCACCAATAGCTAATGGTTGAGAAACCAAATCGCTAGTTTCTAATTGATAGGCATTAAGCAATGTTTGAATCAATCGTGAATCTTTTGCAAAATATAACAATCTTGATACGTTTCCAAAACGAACACTTAACGGATTAAAAGCATCGATAATTAAATGTTGGCACTTTTCAAAATCGACACCATTAATAAATCGATAATTAAATATTAATTTAATTGTTTCATCTTTGTATTCAATCATCCCTAAATTTAAGCTGCATGAACCCATATCATCATTTTCAAATCCGATGCCAATGGTGTCACCAGTTAATGTCACCATTTTTGATATTAAGTCACTAAGTTTTCCATCATTATAATATTTTGATAAAACATTTAAGAATAAGATGGCGGCGTTAACTCCTAAATACGGTTGAGCACCATGAGCCGATTTTCCTTTAATTGTAATGTGATTATTTTCAATTGTTTTATCAAATGTTTCCGCTCTAATTGCACTTTTTAAATCTTCGTCTTCGACAATGGCTTCCAATTGATCAATAACCGCATTTGGAACTACACCACCTTGAAAAGATATGATACCTTTTAATGGCAATTTACCTTCAACTACAAAATTTACAATTCCTTTTTCTGCTCTGATAATAGGAAAATCACTATCTGGTGTAAAACCATATGTTGGTTGTGGTTTTTGTAAAACATCAAAGTAATGTTTCATACCTAAAGAACCGCTTTCTTCGTTGCCTCCAACTAATAAGCGAATTTGATAGCCAGAAACCAAATTATTATCAACTAATGACTTAATGGCATAATAAGCGGCTAAACACGGGCCTTTATCATCGCTAACACCTCGACCATATAGATATTTTTTATCTTTTCTAACCACAAATGGATCGCTAGTCCATTCACCAGTAGCAGGAACGACATCGGCATGTGCTAAAATTGTGATGTTTTTTTCGCCTTCACCACATGTTATTTCCACGATTTTATTATCATAATTTACTACATCAAATCCATCTTTTTTTGCTAAATTTTCAATAAAATTCAAAGCGTTAGAAACCCCAACCCCAAAAGGGTTTTTTTGATCTGATGTCTCTTGATCATAAACCGACTTATGTTTGACGAATTCAATTAAAGAATTAATGCATTCACGTCGATATGGTTTGGTTATTTTGTCATAATAAGTTTGTTTTATAAAATCAAAAGGGTTTCTTGTTATATCAGGGAATGCTTTAAACAAAGCTAAAGATAAACTTGGTGTAACTACAATGGCCAAAACTATTTCTAAAATGGCATTGACGGCAAATATACCGGCGATTAATTGCCCGTATGAGGTAACTCCGTTATTGATTAACAATTCTTTATCAAAACTAAACAAATATAAGCAAGATAAAGTTAAAAATGAATGGATGAAAGTCATTGCACCACTTGCGATGCAAAATAAAGCAAACAAACTATATTGATTTTTAATTTTTCTTATTAAATCAAAAACAATTCCAGATAATAATCCAAATAACAATCTTGGTAAAACAGAAACCAAAGGATTAACAAATAAATAATCAATCGTTCCTGGATAAGATAATGCTTTCAATAATGAACAAATTCCAAAAACGGTACCTAAAAGCAATCCGCTTTTCCAACCAAAAATCATTGCGCCAATCAAAACAACAACATGAATAATAGTTATAGAAATTCCTAAAATAGGGATTGGAATAAACCCAACGTAAGGGACGAATGTCATTATAACAATTAATGCAATAAACATAGCGTTAATGCACATTTTTAATATCATTTTATTTCTCATATTTATTTCCTTCTTTACCAATATTTTTATTTAAAATCACATTAAGACCTTCAAATAATAAATTTTCATCATAGACAAAACCAGATTTTAAAAGATATTCTTTAACAGCATATGAATTGCCACCAGTAAATACTTTGATAAATTTATAATCAAATTGTTTTTCGATTTGATAACAAATTCCTTTAATCATTTCACCATGGCCGATAACAACTCCACTTTTTAAAGATTCAAATGTATTTTTGCCAATTACATTTTTGGGATACGACAATTCAAAATCGGGTAATTGTGATGCTTTGTTTGTCAATGCTAAAGCGCTCATTAAAATACCTGGAGCAATGCTACAGCCTATGAAAGCTTTGTTTTTATCAATAACCAAAATTTTTGTGGCAGTCCCTAAATCGACAATAATAATTGGAGAATCGTATTTATTGATTGCACCAACAGCATCGCAAACCAAATCAGAACCTAGTTCGCTAGGATTATCAATTTTAATTGATAGACCGGTTTTTAATCCCATTCCTAAAATAATTGGTTGGCAATTAAAAATCTTAAACAATGCGTTTTTTATCCTACGATTTAAAATAGGTACAACGCTAGAAATAAAAATGTGTTCAATGTCAGTTTTTTCAACATCTTTTGTCAATGTTTGAAACATCAAATAGTATTCATCTTCAGCTTTATCGACCTCGCTAGATACAATAAACTTTTTTATGAATACATGCTGTTCATATAGTGCAATCCCAATCGTGGTATTGCCTATATCCACTAATAAATTCATAAATACCTCCTGCTACAACCTAATAACTTAGTGTCGTGCGTATTTTTTTATATGGCAACAATATTGACAATCTTATTTTTAATAACAATTATCTTTTTAATTGTTTTACCATCGATATGTCGTTTGACATTCTCGTTTGCCAAAGCAATATCTTGAATGTCTTTTTCGCTTGCATCAATAGATGCTTTAATGCTCGCTCTTAATTTTCCATTAACTTGGATAGCGATTTCCACTTCATTTTTTATTAACATCTTTTCATCGTAGTCTGGCCAATTTTCATAAGCAATAACTTGATTATGTCCCAATTTTTCCCATATTTCTTCACCGATGTGAGGAGCAATACATGATAGCATTTTTATAAATCCTTCCATATATGGAATATATAATGTTTTAGCCTTATATGCTTCATTAATAAATATCATCATTTGCGATATAGCGGTGTTAAATTGCAAATGTTCAAAATCATCACTGACTTTTTTAACCAAAAAATGATATGCATAATCTAATTCATGAGAATTAATTAAACTAAACTTGCAAGCATTTTCATCATCGACATAAAGTCGATAAACTCGATCTAAAAATCGTCTGGCCCCTTCAAGACCTTGGCTAGACCAAGGCAATGATGCTTCAAGTGGTCCCATAAACATTTCATATAAACGCAAAGCATCTGCCCCGTAAGTTTCAATTAATTCATCAGGATTAACAACATTGCCGCGTGACTTAGACATCTTTTCACCATTTGATCCTAAAATCATTCCTTGATGAAATAATTTTTTAAATGGTTCTTTGCAATTAACAATACCCTGATCATATAAAAATTTATGCCAAAAACGTGCATATAATAAATGCAATACAGCGTGTTCTGCCCCACCAATATACAAATCGACTGGCAACCAATGATTCAATAATTTTTGATCGCCAATACATCGATTATTATGTGGGTCAATATAGCGCATATAATACCAGCAAGAACCAGCCCATTGAGGCATAGTATTAGTTTCTCTTAAACCATGCTTTCCATCAATTTGCACATTTAGCCATTCGCTAGCGTGCACCAATGGTGATTCCCCAGTTCCTGATGGTTTGTATTCTTTTAAAGATGGTAAAACTAATGGTAAATCGCAATAAGAAATCGGCTTTAATTCCCCATCATCCATAATAATAATCGGTATTGGTTCCCCCCAATATCTTTGTCTAGAAAATAGCCAATCTCTTAATTTGTAATTAATTTGAGCATTACCAAAATGATTTTTAGTTAAATATTCAATCATTTTAGTTTGAGCCTCTTTTATATTTAAACCATTAATAAATTCTGAATTAATATGAATGGCATCGCCCTCCATTGCACAAGAAGAGATGTCGCCTTTTAAAACTTGTATCATCTCTAAATCATGTTTTTTAGCAAATTCATAATCTCTTTGATCGTGGGCCGGAACAGCCATAACAGCACCGCTACCATAGCTTGCCAAAACATAATCAGCAATATAGATGGGAACTAATCGATTATTGACAGGATTGATAGCGTATGCACCACTAAAAACACCTGTTTTTTCTTTATTTAACTGCGTCCTTTCTAAATCTGATTTATGTGATACTTCTTCTTGATAAGATGCAACAGCATCTTTTTGTTGAGGCGTGACTATTTTATCAATCAAAGGATGCTCTGGAGCTAGGCAACAATATGTACACCCAAATAAAGTATCGCAGCGCGTCGTAAAAACTTCAAAGCTTAAATCGGTATCCTTTATTTTAAAAACAATCGTTGCACCTATAGATTTTCCAATCCAATTTTTTTGCATTTCAATCGTTGAGGCTGGCCAATCTAAATCATTTAAACCATCTAATAATTTCTCAGCATAAGCGGTAATTTTTAACATCCACTGACGCATCGGTTTTCGAATAACTGGAAAACCGCCAACTTCCGATTTTCCATCAATGACTTCTTCATTAGCTAAAACCGTTCCTAATTCAGGACAAAAATTAACAGGCTTAAAATCAACATACGCCAAACCATTTTCAAACATTTTTAAAAAGATCCATTGAGTCCAATGATAATAATCAGGATCAGTTGTAGCAATTTCTTTGCTCCAGTCATATGAAAAGCCAAAAGATTTAATTTGCTGGCGGAACCTATCAATGTTTTGATAAGTAAATTTTGAAGGATGCTCATTCATTTTAATCGAATATTGTTCGGCAGGTAAGCCAAAAGCATCCCATCCCATCGGATGCAAAACATTAAAGCCTTGCATTCTTTTCATTCTGGCAATTATATCACTGGCCGTGTAACCTTCAGGATGGCCAACATGAAGCCCTTGACCAGAAGGATAAGGAAACATATCTAAAACATAATATTTTGGTTTGCTAAAGTCACAAACATCGCATGCAAAAGTATTTTCTTTTTCCCAACGCTTTTGCCATTTTTTATCAATTATTTTGTGATCAAAGTCCATGTTTATTTTTCCTCCACGACGCTTTTGTATAATCCTAGATACAATTTAGCGGATTTTTTCCACGAATTATCCACTTTCATAGCGTTTTTAATTAGTTTTTTAAAAACACTCGATTTATTATTATACACATCCAGCGCGTAAAGGCACGTATTAATAAATGCTTCGATAGTATAATCATCAAAACCAAAGCCATTAGCGATATCTTGATTGTTGTTATCATAACCAATTACACTATCTTTTAATCCGCCGGTTCTTCTAACAATCGGCAAAGTTCCATATCGTTGAGCAATCATTTGCCCAATACCGCATGGCTCAAATAAAGATGGCATCATAAACAAATCGCCACCTGCGTAAATTAAATGAGCTAAATCGTCATTATATCCAATATAAATACCGACATGATGTGGATATGACCCTCTTAAGCGTTCAAAAGATTGCTCAGCCTCATATTCACCGGAACCTAAAATGATAATATTAGCTCCGCGATTAACTAATTCATAGCATGTAGGAATTAATAAATCTAAACCTTTTTGCCAAGTCAAACGTGACACCAAAACAAACAAAGGAGCGGTTGGATCTAATAAATTAAAATGTTCGACAAGTGCTTTTTTATTAGCGGCTTTCCCTGATACGCATGTCCTTCCATCATAAACTTGAACAATTTTTTCATCGTGTCTCGGGTCAAATTCGCCAACATCAATCCCATTTAAAAAACCACAAAAATCATGTTCTTTATACCACATGATATCATCTAAGCCTTTAGATCCTTCTTTGCTCATCAATTCCTGTCGATGAGTTGGTGAAACGGTTGTTACTTTGTCAGAATATATAATGCCAGTTTTTAAAGTTGACACCATGTTGTGAAACTCAACTTTACCACTGCTAAACAATTCGTCGCTTAAATTATATAAATCGCCTAACATTTCTCGTGGAAGCATACCTTGAAAAGCTGGATTGTGTATCGTTAATACAAATTTTGTATTTTTGAAAATATCTAAACGAGGATTTTCTTCTTTGATTAAACAAGGCAACATTCCCGGCTGCCAATCATGAATATGAATTATATCTGGTTTAAAATTAACGTTTGAGAATAATTCTTTGCATGCCAAAGTAAAAAAGGCAAATCTTTCTCCATCATCAAAATCACCATATAAATGGCCTCTATTAAAATATTGGTCATTGGAAATCAAATAATATGCTATACCATCAATATAAGTGCGATAAACATCTACATCAGCACATCTCCAACTTAAATGTACTTGATAGCGACACACATGATCTAATCCAGTTTTTATTGTTCCTTTAATATTTCCATAAAAAGGGATGATAATAATTACTTCTTCACCTAAAATCGTTAATTCTTTGCTCAAAGAGTAAACAACATCAGCTAAACCACCAGTTTTTGCCAGTGGGTTAGATTCAGATGCAATCATTGCAATTTTCATAATTTATACCTTTGAACCAGTCTTTAAAAAGAGTGGTTTTTCTTCCTTTCCTTCCATATCTTTTTCAATTAATACATTTTTATCGGTAACAACATGTTTAATTTTTACTCCAGGTCCGATTATCGAATCAGTAAAAACAATGCAGTTTGATAAATTCGCGCCTTTGTTGACTACAACATTTCGCGATAAGATAGAATGCTCGACTTTTCCATATATCTTACAGCCATTTGAAATAATGGAATCTTTTACACTAGAATGTGGGCCGTAATATGCTGGCGGGGTATCGTGGGTTCTAGTGTAAATCGGCCAGTCGTGCCTAAATAGTTTACGACGATTTTCAAACTTAAGTAAACTAAAAGAATTATTAACATACTCATCCAAAGACATTATTGGGATGACATAATGTTCAAATCGATATGTATCTACTTTCAAATTTTCATTTTTGATCATATAACTAATCATATCCGCAATTGAAAAAGTTTTATCAATTGTTTGGGCTCGTAAAACCAAATCAGCAAACACATCACCTGTAATAACAAATGTTTCTAAAGAAACATTAATTTCATCTTTTGCCTTGTTATTCAATTTAAACGATTTAACGCTTCCGTCATCGTTTAAGTTGACCAAAGTCGATTTAGTAAAATTTGTTTTCCCATCGTGAATTGGAACATAGACACATGTGACTTTGCTATTTTTTTCAATATGTTGATCAATAATTGGTCGAAAATCCATACTAGTCAAATAATGAACGGGAGCAATGACGACATATTCCGCTCTGTCTTTGACTTTTTTTAACGAGCCTAAATTTGCCAAAATATTGTTTATGTCGGTATTAGATTCCGGATCATTAACACCAAATTCATTAAAAAATGTATACTCAAAACCAGTTTTTGTATTAGCCGTCCATACATCGCCGCTTTCAACATGCCCTAAGACAGAATGCGGGAAATGATGAACTAAAATGCAAACTCCATCGATACCAGAATTAGAAAAGTTGGACAAAGTAAAATCCATGATTGCAAAACGTCCCAAAAAAGTAACAGCACCTAATGCTCTTTTTTCATTCAAACCGCCAATTTTAGGACTTGTGTGCAAATTGCAAAAGCCAACAACCTTACGACTATTCATATATACTCCTCCTAATGATTAACTAATATTATTTCATCACTATCGAGATTAATTTGACGTTTATCGCCAATATTTGTATTGGGTGCAATGATAGCGTTTTTAATATGAACGCCAGATTGAATAGTAGATCCAGACATCACTACGCATCGCTCGACAACAGCTCCTTGCTCCACTATTACTTCATTTGAAATGACCGAATCGCTGACTTCTCCTAAAATAATAGCTCCCTGATTTATTAAGCAGCGACTGACTTTTGCTTTTTTTCCAACATAATGTGGAACACTGTGCGTATCTTCGGTATAAATAGAACCATCATCATTTGAAAATAATCCTAAATCAACATTGCCATTTAAAAGATCCATATTAGCTTCATGAAGAGAAGAAATCGTTCCGACATCTTTCCAATATTTTGTATAGCGGTACACTATCATCTTTCGTTTTCTTGCTAGCATATTGGGAATTATGTTTTTTCCAAAATCATGGGCCGTGTCTTCTTTTTCATCATCTTTTAAAAACTTTTTTAACACCTTCCAAGTAAACACATAAACACCCATAGATACCAAGTTGGATTTGGGTTCTTTAGGCTTTTCTTGAAAGCCGATTATTTGATCGTCTTTATCAACTTGTAAAACACCAAATCTCGATGCATCTTTAATCGGCACTTCCATAACTGAAATTGTTGCATCCGCACCAGATTTTTGGTGAAGTTCAATCATTTCATCATAAGTAGTTTTGTAAACATGGTCTCCAGACAAAATTAAAACATATTCGCAATTTTGAGAATCAATCCAATCAATGTTTTGATAAATTGCATCGGCTGTACCTTTATACCAATTCGCTCCTTCTTCGGTTTGACGAGGAGCTAAAACTGACATTAGGCATCTTATGCCATTAAACCCCCATTTTTCACCATTGCCAATATATGAATCCAATAACGTCGATTCATATTGAGTGCACACACCTACACGATAAATGCCGCTATTAGCACAATTTGACAATGGAAAATCAATAATGCGGTACTTGGCGCCAAAAGAAACTGCTGGTTTAGCAATTTTTTTAGTAAGAAATTCTAGTCTTGTTCCTTTTCCGCCGGCTAGAACAAGAGCGACAGTTTTTTGTGACATAGGAACTCCTTATGATATTTATTATTATCAAATTTATTATAAATAAATTCTGAATTTTTTTATAGAGAAAATCTATTTTTTTAATAAAAAATATTGTATTTATTTCAAAAAAACGTGATGCTAGTAAAAACAATCAATTTTTTTATTGAATGAATAAATAAATCGTGGTATTATTGTCAAGCGTAATGTTAGGAGGTTGAAGTATGTCAAGAGTATGTCCAGTCTTAGGTAAAGGCCCAATCAGTGGCAATAATCGTTCGCATTCATTGCGTGCTACTCGTCGCCGTTGGAATGTTAACTTGCAAAAATTTCGCGTCGAAGTCGATGGCAAAATCATGACTGTTAGAATGTCCGCCCATGCTTATAAAACCCTCAACAAGAGCCGTTAATTAGCAAATAAAAAACAAACGACCTCATCATGGCCGTTTTTTTATGCAAACATTACGAATAATAAAATAGCGTCTATATATATTGAAAAAATAAAAGACCATTCAGAATATGCTAAAACAAACCATTTAGGTCTAATATAAACAACGCTTTGATCATCTTGATATTGTTTATCTAATTTGTGCCAATTTTTCAACTTCGGATTAAAAATAAGAAGAATTTGTAATATCAATAATAAGCAGGCAAAGCTTGAACAAACAATTTTTTTAATATCTATATCAGAAGATGGACTTTCTAGCAATGTCCAAAAACCCATAAATGATACGCTACCAGTTAAAACAAAAGTGATTGTAAAAAATAAAACATCAATAATTAGATGCTTTTTTACATTTTTAGTATCGATGATAAAAATAATAGCTACTAAAATAATTCCTATTATCCCAACTACATTAGTAAAACTAACTAAAATTTGCAAATTGCCAAGTTTATCTCTATGAATTGGAAATACAATATAAAATATTGTTAAAAAAAGCCAAGAAACAATCATAATAATTTTGCCAATTATAATAAAATTATTATTGCTTTTATGATTTAGTTCATATGGAAAACAATTTTTAAAACTATATTTTTGATTTGATTCTTTTTTATAATAAATCAGTAAAGAAATTAAACTTATTATTAGAAAAATAATTGAGCCGAATAATGAAATAACATTAATTATCATATTAAGATTTTAATTTATCAATTTGTTTTTTATAATCGTCGGCTTTAAATATATATGAACCGCTTACTAAAACATCAGCACCAAAAAAAGTACATAATGGGCCGGTTTTTTCATTTATTCCACCATCAACTTCAATTAAATAATCCAAATGGTTGGTTTGTTTATAATCTTTTAAAAAAGTTATTTTGCCTAAAGCATTATCCATAAATTGTTGACCGCCAAACCCTGGTTCAACGCTCATGATTAAAACTAAATCAATCATATGTAAATACGGTTTTAATATTAAAACGTCAGTTCCTGGTTTAATAGAAATACCAACTTTTTTATGTTGAGAATGAATTAAATCAATTAATCTAAAAATATCATCTTTGCTTTTTAAAGCTTCAAGATGAAATGTTAAATAATCTGCACCAGCATTTAAAAATCTTAAAGCGTAATGCAATGGATCTGATATCATTAAATGAACATCATTGATTAAGCCATGGGCTTTAGAAATAGATTCTAAAACAGGTATGCCAAAAGAAATATTATCAACAAAATGACCATCCATTACATCAAAATGAATCCATTTAGCGCCACTTTGACTTATTTTATTTAATTCTTCATGCAAATTTTTAAAATCAGCGCTTAAAATTGACGGAGAAATAATAACATCTTTCATAACTTACCTCTTTTTTTCGTTTTCTAATTCTTGAATTAATTTCATATAATAATCATAGCATATTTTTGGAATAATTCCTTGATTGACTAATTGCTTAATTTGGCAGTTTCGTTCACTGAGGTGCAAACAATTTGAAAATTCGCAATTTATGTAATGTTTACCAAATCCTGGAAAATAATGTGCTAAATAAATTTTATTCAGTTTTAAATCAAGACTAGAAAATCCTGGAGTATCAACTAAAAACCCTTGGCCATATGGCAACAGGATAGTTTCTTTAGTTTGATGCTTGCCGCGACCTAGCGCATAAGAATATTGTCCAATAGTTCGATTGAAAGACTTATCGATTGAATTAATCAAAGATGATTTGCCCACTCCGCTTTGCCCCATCAAACAAAATATGTGTCCATTCAAAGCGTCTTTCAATTCATCTATGCCTTGACGATTTTTATTTGACACAAAAAATGTTGGGATAGATAGATTAGCAAAAATTTTTTTAATTTGTTTAATATATTCATCATCAATCATATCGACTTTTGTAAAGATTAACATCGTTTTAATATTATTAAAATTGGCATAAGTCAAATACTTAAAAATCAAATCAAAAGAAAACTGTGGTTCTTTTAATGATGAAACGATTAATAAATAATCTATATTAGCAACTTCTGGCCTTTTCAAATAGGATTTGCGATTTAAACGTTTTAAAATTATTCTTTTATCAAAATCAAATTCGACTTCATCTCCAGCAATAACTTTATCATTTTTAAAATTTAAATTACCCCTTAAAGTGAATACGTCGGTTAATATTTGATTGTTAACAAATATTTTATATTTGCCATATAATGATGAAACGATGCGACCAACCATATTTTATTTAAATCCAAAAATTTTTGATAAAAATGATTTTTTTTCTTTTAAAGTGTTTGGATTATCTTTTAATGCCTTAATATCGTTGTGCATTTCCATGATGCTAGCATAACGTTCCTTAGGATTTTTTTTAACTGCTTTATCAATAATTCTTTCCACTTCTTTTGGACAATTAGGAACATATTTTTTAATAGGAGGGAATTTATCTTTAACTTGTGAAACAGCCACATCGACAGGATTTGATCTTTCAAAAGGTAAATGTCCACTTAATAATTCATAAAATGTGACCCCTGCAGCATAAATATCAGATTTACTCGTCGCTGGTTCTCCTTTGGCAATTTCAGGAGCCATATAATGAACCGACCCAACAACCTCGTTAGTTGATGTCAAATTAGATTGAATAAAATCGGCTTGAGCAATACCAAAATCGCCCAATTTAATTGTTCCATCAGCCATAATAAAAATATTATCAGGTTTAACATCGCGGTGAACGATGAATTTGTTATGCGCAGCATTCAATGCCGATGTCAATTGCAGCATTATATCGACAGCTTCAAATAAAGAAAAACGTGTCCTGAAGTCTAATGCTTCTTTTAATGATTGTCCAGATATATATTCATAAGCGATATAAGGCCTTCCTTCTACAATACCATGATTATATATTTTGACAATATTTGGATCATTTAATTGAGCAACAATTGAAGCTTCATTTTCGAATCGTTTTAAATTGACGGGATTTGACATTACATCTTCGCGAATAAATTTAATGGCAACAATTTTTTTACTTATTATGTCGGTAGCTTCAAAAACTTCAGCCATACCACCATGACCAACGCGAGATGTAATACGATAACGTTCATCGACTATTGAACCATATTTAATCGCCATATCGCAACACCTCCCAATATACAATTGCAATGTTATCAGAACCACCATTAGCATTAGCTAATGAAACCAATTCATCACATTTTTGCTGAGGCAAATCGTCGAGGCGAATAATTGATTCTATATCATTAGGATTAACGCTATTATATAAACCATCAGAACAAAGCAATAATGGTTGACCTTCATATTTTTTTGTAAAAATATCGATGCTTAAACTTGGATATACACCCAAAGCATTTAATAAAACGTGCCTTTTAGGATGTGTTTTTAATTCGCTCTCGCTTATTTGACCACTACGATATAAATAAGCCACATATGTTTGGTCTTCAGTTATTTGGCATAGTTTATTATCAATTAACATATAAGCTCTTGAGTCACCAACTTGTCCAATAGTAATAGACGTTTTAGAGACAAGACAAATAGTTAAAGTAGTTCCCATTCCTTTATACATCGGATTTCTTTGTGATTCATTATAAACTAAAGTATTGGCTTTTTTTACGACGCTTCTTAACCAAACTCTTTCTAAAAATACACCTGGCAATCTTGGTTTTTTTTCAAATTCTTCGGCAATGATATCTCTAGTTAAACGCGATGCTAACTCTCCATAATTTTGCCCACCCATACCATCGCAAACCAAAAGCAAAACTTCACCATTAGGATTGGTGAGAGCTAGAGCTTGGTCTTCATTAGCAATGCGAATTCGACCAACATCAGTTTTATAACTATATCTGCCTACTGCACGTTTCATATTTTTAATTATTCTTTGCTCTTAATTGTCCACATGCAGCATCTATGTCGCTTCCAAATTCTTTTCTAACTGTGGCCGTAACACCATTTTTAATTAAGCGATCTAAAAAAGCTTGCACGTTTGCATGAGGACTGCGTTGAAATTCATTTTCAATGACAGGATTATAAGGAATTAAATTGACATAAGCAAGTGTGCCTTTAATCAATTTTGTCAATTGATCAGCATCTTGAACAGAATCATTAACTCCTTTTAATAGTATATATTCAAAAGTAACTCTTCTTTTAGCAATATTTTCATACTCCTTGACAGCAGGAATAAGTTTATCCAAAGGATAAGGACGATTAATTTTCATTAATTTAGATCTTATTTCATCATTTGGAGCATGCAAAGAAATTGCTAAATTGATTTGTAGACCTTCTTTAGCATAGCGACGAATTTGATCGGGTAAACCGCAAGTGGAAACAGTAATATGTCTTGCGCCGATAGCTAGAGCTTTGGGATGGTTAATAATTCTAATAAAATCCATCACATTTTCATAATTATCAAAAGGTTCGCCGGTTCCCATAACAACAACATGGGTAATGTGTTTACCTTTTTCTTCATCATCCAATAACTGGTTTAAAACCAATATTTCCCCCACCATCTCAGCTGTTGTTAAATTGCGAGTCTTTTTAAACAAACCAGAAGCACAAAAAACGCATCCCATATTGCAACCAACTTGACTAGACACACAAGCAACGTTTCCATATGAATAGCGCATTAAAACAGTCTCAACTTTTGAACCATCATTCATCTCTAATAATAATTTTACTGTACCATCACTAGATACCTGCTTAGTGTGAATTTTTGGTAAATCAAGACAATATTTTTGTTTTAAAACTTCTCTAAATCGCAACGAAATATCGCTCATCTCATCAAAAGTTTTTGCTTTTTTTTCATACATCCAAATGTACAACTGAGTAGCGCGATATCTTTTTTGTTGTTCTTGAATCATTAATTCTTCAAGCTTTTTTATTTCTAATCCATAAAGATTAATCAATCTTGTTCACCTGCTTTTTTAAAATGGCATAATATAAAGTAGAATTGCTGGCGTCATATGGAAAATGTTGTTTTTCTTCAACCAAAGCAAAAGAATCATGGTTTTTAATAAAATCCAAAATGACATTTTGACATTCTTTTTTGTTGATAGTTGGAACCAAATATACCAAATATCCTTCGTCTTCAATATATTTGCTTGCTTCATCAAGAATTGATTTTTGTTTTTCAATCAAACCATCTAAAGAAGCGCGATCAAAATTTAAAAAATAATCTGGATCAATTCTTAAACGATCAAAATTAGAGTTTTCAGGAATGACAATAAATAAGGATGTTAAATTAGAAACAGCAGTAACAATTTGTTCAACACTGCATTCGATATTATTAACGTTTTTAATTTGATAACGATTTAAATTGTTTTTAAATAAAAACAAATCTTTATTTGGCGTAATTAAATTATCAATCTTTAATTGATTTTTAAATTTGACGCCAAGTTCTAAAGGAACGATATTAAAATACCCAGAATAAATAATGGCGGGTTTATAAGGATCAATAGGTAATTTTTCAATTAATTCTTTTAGCCCAACGCTTTCTTGAAAGCAACGATTTTGTAAAATATATTTTTTCTTTCGAACCGCGTCTTTTCCACAATAAACTACTAAATCTTCAAAAGTAGGATAATCTTGAAGCTCGTCTTTAAATTCCTGCAATAACTTCTCTTTATTAGTTAATAATGTGTTAACACGTAAGTATTGGGTTGGGTTTTTTGAATTTGCTTTTGCAATTTTAAAAGCAGTATTCTTATTAAAATGATGCGACCACATTTTGGCCATCCATTCAGCAACATTGTAACGTTGAGAAATGAATTTGAATGAAATCTTATCTAAATTTGGGTCAATTAAAGGTTGACCTGACTGTTTATCTTTGACAAAAGTTATAAATTCTTCAATATCAAATTCCGCATTATCATTTTCAAAAACACTCTTAACAAAATCAAAACATTCTTGGTCTGGCAGACGTTTTAAAAACAAAGCGTTAGACAAAACTAATCCAACTGCTAATTTTCCGTTTTCACTTGCATTAGGATAACGTTGAGAAGCAATAGTTTGAAAAACAATATGATGTCTTAATTCGCATCCAACAAAAGCAGATACTTGAGAAGGGGTTAAATTAGCATCTTTTTCATCATTTGAAAACATTTTTTTCAATGCTTCATGAAAAGTCATTTTATTGATTGTTATATCATTTAAAACCAATAATGCAGCGTGTAAAGTATCCATAATTCTCACCTACTTATCATCTTCTTTAAAAACTCTTTCAAATATATTCCCAGAAAAAATTTCTTGCTCATCAATTTCGCTTTCCTCTTCATCATTTTCTTGAATACCGACGATATTGGACTCGCTAATATATCTAGGATAGTCTAAATTAATATCAATATAACGATTATCAACACTATAATAATGGAATAATACTTCGACATTGATAGCAACGTCTTTAAAAGTTTTTATTAATAATTTTGCCATCTCAGATTGCAGCACTTCTACTTTTTTAGGAGCATTTACATCAATGATGACATGCCAAGATGTTTGTTCCACTCCATTATGAAAAATCATGCAATTTGGAGCGACGAAATTCACATCATCTAAATCGACTTCATACAAATTAGCGACGCTTTTACTCACATCTTTAGAAATTCTTCCAACAATAAATTGATCTAATCCAATCACTTTAATAATGATCATATTTTTGCTTCTTCCTTCTTTAACAAAATATATATTAACACAAAATACTAAAAAAGTATTTTAAAAATCATATGGGTCAATTTTTAATTCCACTTTGATCTGTGATTTGTGAGATGTTGATTCAATAACTTTCTTAAAAATATTCATGGCTAATTCATTATTTTTATACTTTATAAGTATAACTCTTGTATATTTGCCATTTAAAAAACTAATATATGGGGCGCTGGGTCCTATAATTTCACCTTCGTTTGAAAATTGTTGTTTTAAATCCATTGCGCAAGTATAGGCAGTTTCAATACATATTTCTTCATTTGCACTAGAAATATTAATCGAAGCCATAAAGCAATATGGTGGGTAATATTGTGATTTTCTAATTTGCATTTCCTGCTTATAAAATAAATCATAATTTTGTCTTGCCGCCATAGTAATAGCATAATGAGATGGTGTGTATGTCTGAATTATAGCCCTCCCTTTTTTATCGCCTCTACCAGAGCGCCCTATCGCTTGCGTAATCAATTGAAAAACTCGTTCAGCACTTCGATAATTAGGCATAGTTAAACCAATATCTGCCAAAACGATACCTACTAATGTGACATTAGGGAAATCATGGCCTTTAGCAATCATTTGTGTTCCAATTAATATGTCGGCTTTGTGTTGTCTAAACGCCTCTACAGTCGATTGAATTTTAGTTCTAATTTTTGCTGTATCAGAATCCAATCTTAAAGTTTTAGCATCGGGAAATAATCGATGAATTTCATCATCGATTCTTTCGGTGCCAAAACCAGTTTTTAAAAATTGCGTCGATCCACATTCTGGGCATTCATCGCTCATCAGTTCCATATAGTTGCAATGATGGCATTTTAACATATTATCCTTTTGATGGTAGGTTAAAGCAATGCCGCAATTAGGACATTTAAAAACATGACCGCATTTTCGACAAGAAATCGACGTGGAAAAACCTCGTCGATTAATCAATAAAATAATTTGCTCTTTTTTTGATAAACATAGTTGTATTTCTTCTCTTAATTTTTTAGAAAAGATATATGAATCTCGATCAATATTATGATAATCAAGCATGTTGACGACAGTAGTTAAAGGCAAAATTTGTTCATTTATTCTTTTGTCTAAACGCAAAAAATGATAAATACCTTTTTGCGCTCTAGCTCTTGATTCTAACGAGGGAGTAGCGGAACCTAACAACACTTTTGCCCCGTATTGCTTTGCTCTAAAAATAGCGACCTCACGAGCATGATAAAACGGGGTCGTGTCTTGTTTATAAGATTCTGTATGCTCCTCATCTAATATGATAACACCTATATCTTTTAATGGAGCAAAAATAGCGCTTCTTACACCCACTACTACTTTGGCTTCGCCTCGTGCTATTCGTCGATACTCATCATATTTTTCAGCAGGAGTTAATTCTGAATGCAAAATGGCCACTTGTCCTTTGAAACGTCTTATAAAGTTTTCGCTCATTATTGGGGTTAAAGATATTTCTGGAACTAGCATTAAAATTGTTTTATTTTGTTTTAAATACTCATCACATATATGCAAGTATACTTCGGTTTTTCCTGACCCAGTCACCCCTTGTAATAAATATACTTGTTCATCGCTTGATAAAAATTGTTGAACAACTTTCTTTTGTTCGTTATTTAAAATTTTTGGTTCACTATATTCAAAACTAGGTAATTCAAGTCTATTTTTTTCTTTATAAACAATATCAAGTTTGCCTAAATCCAACAACTTTTTAACAACAGATATCGATTTTATCTCTTTTTTTAATACTTTTTCTTCGCCAGCAATGAAACGCAATATTTCGATTTGTTTAGGGCTGAGTCCTTCTTCATTAATGTCTTTAACAATCAAATATTGATCATAAGCAATTTTAGGAGCTTTAAAAAAGGATTTAGCAGGCCTTAATGATGGAGGAAGCATAGCTTGCAAAACAGCAATTTTTGGAGCAAGATAATAATTGCTTATTATGTCAGCTAATTCTAATAGATTATCATCTAAAAGAGAAGCGTTGTCTATCACATCGATAATCTCATTTATTTTAAAACCATAATCTTCTTGTAATTGTTCTTTGGTTTTATTAGTTGCTTCGACTTTTAAAACATAACCGACAATTTTTCGGTTGTTAAATTCGACTAAAACACGAAAACCGCGATCAATTAATTTATCTTTTAAATATATGTAGGTAAATGGGCGATTTAAACTAAGAGTAGAATATTCAATTAAAAGTTCAACAATTCTAATACCCATAACTATTTATTTGATTCAATTTTATTAATTATGATAGACATTATTTCATTAGCGGCACGATTAACATCGTCATTGACCACAACATAATCATATCCATTAAATTTATTCATCTCACGACGGGCTTTCGCCAATCTTTCTTGAATAACTTCTTCAGATTCAGTTTTTCGTCTTCTAATTCTTTCTTCTAATGCTTCAAAAGAAGGAGGAATTAAAAAAATAGAAATAATATCTTCGCCTTTCATTTTTGACATAACTTGTGAAGCACCATTAATTTCTATTTCTAAAAAAACATTTTTTCCTTGCTCACGCCATTTTTCGATTTTATCTTTTGGAGTGCCATAATAATTGCCAACAAATTGACAATATTCCAAAAAGTTATCGTTAGCTATTGATTTTTCAAATTCTTCTTTGCTCACAAAAAAATAATCAACATTTGGAATTTCCTTTTTTCGTGGTTGACGAGTGGTCATAGAAATCGAATAAACAAGGTTCAACGACTCATTTTGAAAAATTTTTTTTCGAATAGTGCCCTTGCCAACCCCACTTGGTCCGCTAAGAATGATTAATAAGCCTTTTTTCATAATCTTATAATGCGATAATTATACTAATTATGTTTTTTTTAGTCAACGAGATTATTGACATTATTCATAGATTTATTCAACATTTTTAAATTATTTCATCTTAAATATAAATAAAATCAAGTTATAATTAAAACATGACAAGATTAAGAATTAACACGTCGAGTTTTTCATCTATTGTCAACAATATAAAACAAAAAATAATTAGAAATCATTTGTCTAATGTGACAATTGTAAATTCTAAAGCAATATTATTTTCTTTTTCGTTTTATCGGCAAGGAAAATTATTTGCATATTTCGACAAAAATAATCCGATGTTATGCGAATTAAATCAAATCGATTCAATTGCGACAATCGATAATGGCTTTTCGCAGCAATTAAGACATCAAATCAAGGATGGCTTTATTTACGACGTTTGCCAATTCAATGATGATAATATATTAAAAATTAGCATTAAAAGAAATATCAATGCATTTGAATATGAAATTAAACATATTTATTTTGAAATCATTCCTTTTTGTCCTAATCTAATTGTAACCGATGATAAAAACTCTATTTTATTTGCAATGCATTACAATCAAGAACACGAAAAAAGAAGTATTTTATTAAATCATCAATACGCACCACCTATTAAAATGGCAGCAGATGAAAAATCAGATGATATCACATTTGAAAGATTAAATAAACTTGGACAAAAAGTTTATCAAACAGCATTGAATGAAAGAAAAAAGCAAATTTTTGAAAAATTGTATTTGCAAATAAAATCAAAAATTAAATTGTTGAAAAGAAAAATTCCAATTTTAGAACAAGAAGTTAAAGAAGGCGAGTCGTTATTATCTTATCAACAATTAGGTCAATTGTGCTATTATCAATCAATTGACGAGTTGATACAATCTTTTGCCGAATTCAATTTTGAATATCAAAAAGAATTATCGCCAATAAAAAATGCCGAAAAATGTTTTAAATTGTATAAAAAAGGGAAAAACAAAATTATCGAAGCCCAAAAACAAATTGAAATCGCTAATAATGAGTTAAATTATTATCAGCATTTACTTGAACAAATTAACAATGGAAATGAACAAGATTTAAAACAAATCGAAACAATTATTCTTCCGCATCAAAAAATAAAAAAGCAAGATCGCAAAATAATTAAAAACTACCAACCTTACTATATAAAAATTGATGGCGCTACAATTTATTTTGGCCATAACGATTTACAAAATGACCATCTAACTTTTAAAGTAGCACATTATAAAGACATTTTTGTCCACATTCACAATTATCCTGGTGCCCACGTAATTATTAAAACTAATCAATTAAATGATTCTCAATTAAAATTAGCAGGAGAAATAGCTTTAATTTTATCCAATAAAGATGCAGGAGAAATTGACTATTGTTATGTAAAAGATGTAAAAAAAGGCAATAAATTAGGATTAGTTTATTTAAAACAGTATAAAACTATTCGTTTAAATCAGGTTGACAAAAATTCAAAAGAAATGATTAAAAAAGCAAATAGATTATAAAATTTTATTCTACTTGGCAGTATTTAGTTAAATAATCTACAAATAAATCATTAGCAGTCAAGATGACACCTTGATGCGAAAATAAGTACATAATCGGCAAATTCAATGTCTCTCCATAACTTGGAAAAGCATACGCCTCATTTGCATAACTAGTCGCGTCGACAATGTATTGATAATCATTTTCACTTATTTTTGTCATGTTGATGTAATATGTATTGCAATGCATCGTTTTTGAATAAGCATCTAGTTTATCATAAGCGCTTGAACAAGACGCACAATTGTCAACTCCAAATAAAACCGCTAAAGATTGCGATTTTAAAATAGTTTGACTATATAATTGTTGGCCACTTATGGTGACTATTTTACCATTTTCAACATAATCAAAAGTTATTTTAATGTCGTTTTGATTAGGCTTGCATCCAACCAATAAAAAACACATACCAAAAATTGATAATAAAAAACTATTCGCTTTCATTTTCAACCTCTTTTAATAAAAAATCTGGACCTTTAATCTCTTCCTGGGTAGCTAAATTTTCAAAATTTTGTTGCCTTAAAACTTCATAAGCTACCAAAGCAACACAGTTAGACAAGTTTAAACTTCTCACATCGCTGACCATAGGTATTCGCAATAAACGATTAGGATTCTTTCGCAAAATATCGTGAGGGATGCCAGTTGATTCTCTTCCAAACATCAAAAAATAATCCGTGCACGGATCTTTAAAATCAAAATTTGAATATATTTTTGAACCATATCTAGTTAAATAATAAATATTGGCACATGGATATTTTTTTATAAAATCTTCATAATTTTCATGATACTCAAATTTTAATTTGTCGATATAATCCATTCCAACTCTTTGCACTGCTTTTTCATCGATGCAAAATGTGATTGGACCAATAATATGCAACATAGCTTTTATAGCGACACATGTTCTCATAATATTGCCAGTATTCATCGGTTTTTCAGGACGATACAAAACTATATGAATCATAGATAAATGATATTTATTTTTTTGTTTTTTATCAAGATAAAAAATGATAATATACATATATGGACGAAAAACTAAAACAAGTCAAAACAATTTTTAAGGATTTAAGTTTAAAAAAAATCAAATCATTTGATGTTTTAACAGGCGGGTTTTCTAATGATACATATTTATTTAACGATGCTTATGTTTTAAAAATGCCCAAGTCGTATGTCCAACCATTTATTAATTATGAAAATGAAGATAAAATTCTTGATTATTTAAAATTAGACAAACAAGTTGAAACATGCTATTTATACGATTATGAAAAAGGTTATAAAATCTCAAAGTTTTTTCATGGTGTTCGCCCTTATTATTTGACGCCAAATGATTTCCAAATTAAAGCTGTCGCAAAATTTTTAAAAAAATTGCATAAATATGTTATAAAAGACGATATATTATCTTTTGATTGCATCAATCGAATAATAACATACAAAAAATTTTGTGATAAAAAAATTGATGGACGATATGAAAGAAAGGTTTTAAATCGTGTTAAAAAAATCTTAGAAAAAGAAAAAATGGTTTTGTGTCACAACGATTTAGTGCAAGGAAATTTATTATTTAAAGTGGATAAATTATTTGTTATTGATTGGGAATTTGCTGGATTGAATTCTATTTATTTCGACTTAGCATCTTTTATATCTGAAAATAATTTAAATGATTTGCAAACAAAGTTTTTTTTAAAATCTTACTTTGGTTCAACTTTAAATCAAACCAAAATTAAAAAGGTGAATGCTTTTATCGATTTTGAAAACATCCTTTGGTATTATTGGGCATCGATGATGTACATAAATTCGTTCCAAGAAATATACGACAAAATAAAACAAGAAAAATATCAAAAAATTGTTAATTGCATTAATGAAAAACGCTAGAATTATCGTCTAGCATTTCTTTCTGCTTTTACTTTTGGCTCAATTTTTTTGTGATATTCAACCAAACAATCCTCTATTACTTGCTTCGCTTTTTCTTTTCCGAATACCTCATCGATATATGTTGATTTTCCTTCTAATGTCTTATATACGGTAAAAAAATGTTTAATTTCATCCATAATATGACTAGGTATTTCTTTAATGTCATCGTAATTTGAATAAAACGGGTCATCTTCAGCAACGGCAATGATTTTTTCATCCATCAATCCGTTATCTTGCATGATTAATACACCAATTGGTTTAGCTCGAACAAACGACATTGGCAAAATAGACTCGCTGCACAATACCAAAACATCTAAAGGATCAAAATCTTGAGCATAAGTACGAGGAATAAAACCATAATTTTGAGGATAGATAGTTGATGTATATAAAACGCGATCTAAAATTAAATGTCCAGTGGGTTTATCTAATTCATACTTATTTTTTGAGCCTTTTGATATTTCAATTAATGCTAAAAAATGTTCACTAGAAATTCGTTGTGGGCTCACATCGTGCCATGCATGCATAATTTCATTTCCTTTCAATATTAATATTTTACTATAAATTATGGTTTTTGCACGCAAAAAATAGTCTATATCTAATTAATATATTAATTAAAATAAATTTTACTTTTAAAATTTTTAATCATAGATATACTAATAGTTATGAAAAATAGATTGTTTTTATGCTTAAATATGATTCCATTATTATTTGCCTCCACAGCATTAACTAGTTGCAACAATAATGCCAATAAAGTTTATGTAGCAAATAACATAGATTGGTTTATAAAAAGTAATGATGAAAAAACCGAGACTTTTTTCCCAACTTCTTTGACCGGAGACCAAATCCAAATGATGATTGAGTCTAAGCAAGATTTCGTCGTCTATTTTCACTCAAAAGATTGTTTAAATTGTCAAAAAGTTGATGGTTTTTTTGATTCTTTTTTAGCGGAACATCCTTTCCAAATATATTCTTTTTCTGCTCAAAGTAGTGATATTATTTACATTTCAGAACTATATCCAACTTTTTTTGATGTCACGCCCAAAATTATGTTTTTTAAAAACGGTGAAAACGTTTTGACATTATCATCTTCTCGTTATTCTTCTTATCGCAGTTTTGAAAGTGCTTTATTAGAATTTTGTTTAAAAAGTAAAATTTATAGTGCCTATAAATTAGAATCAACAATTAATTTTTTAGAAAAATGTAATCAATTTTTAATCTATTTTAAAGATCAAGAAAAAATTATTGAAGAAAATTATTGGCCTTATTATGAATATTTCCGACAGGATGTTTTTCCAATTATTTCTACTAGCAACGTTCCTAGTTTAGTTTTTTCACACTCTTTGATTTCAAGTGATATAAAAGATTATCTTTATGCAAAATACGATTTAGATTACGACATAAAAACATGGGCAGTATATGTCGACAAAGATCAACAAAAAACCACTCGATATAATTATCAAGTGGATTCCGATAAACAATTATTTGATGAAATGTTGGCTACTAACTTTGTTTCACATTGATGCGATTTAAGGCTCTAGATAAAGATGCTTGCGCTCTTTTTACATCAATTTCATCGCTGTGAGCCAATCGCTCTTCGGCTCTTTTTTTAGCATCTAATGCACGTTGCAAATCGATATCATTTTTTGACTCGATAGTCGATACTAGAACAGTCGTCAATTCTTTTTCAACGATTAAAACGCCATCGCTGATTGCAAAATCGTTAGTTTCATGATTATTGACAAAACTGAGTTTTGAAATAACTAAGGGGGCTATCAATGGAGTATGTCTTGGTAAAATACCAAGTTGTCCGTCTACTGATTTGACGCTTAAGTAATCAACTTGTCCTTCAAAATATGTGCCGCGAGGTGTAATAATTTTTAAATTTAATTTCATATTATTTTATCGTCTTTGCCTTATTTTTAGCATCTTCAATTGTCCCAACATATAAAAACGCCACTTCTGGAATGTCATCTGCTTCGCCATCTAAAATTGCTTTAAAAGAGCGAACAGTATCCTCTTTTTTAACAAAAATACCTGGAATTCCGTTAAAAAGAGAGGCGACGTGGAATGGTTGAGATAAGAAATTGCGAATTTTTCTTGCGCGATCAACAATTAATTTATCCTCTTCGCTCAATTCATCCATTCCTAAAATAGCAATAATGTCAGTTAATTCTTTATACCTTTGCAAAATTTGTTGAACTTGTCTAGCAACTTGGTAATGCAGTTCCCCTACAACTGATGGTTCTAACGCATTAGAACTAGAATCAAGAGGATCAACAGCTGGATAAATACCCAAAGCAGCTGTATTTCGATCAAGAACCGTCTTTGCATCCAAATGTGAGAATGTTGTTGCTGGAGCTGGATCGGTCAAATCATCAGCGGGAACATAAATAGCTTGAACAGAAGTAATAGAACCATCTTTAGTTGAAGTGATTCTTTCTTGAAGCTGCCCCATCTCTGTCGCCAATGTAGGTTGATATCCAACGGCCGATGGCATGCGACCTAACAATGCAGAAACTTCGCTTCCAGCCTGAGTAAATCTGAAAATATTATCTATGAATAGCAAGACATCATTATGCTCAAAATCACGGAAATATTCAGCCATAGTCAAAGCCGATAAGCCGACTCTCATTCTTGCACCAGGGGGTTCATTCATCTGTCCAAATACTAAAGCGGTGTTAGCAAGGACGCCTGTCGATTTCATTTCATTATATAAATCATTGCCTTCTCTTGATCTTTCACCGACACCACCAAAAACAGAGATACCATGTTTTTCAGTAGCTATATTGTGCATTAATTCTTGAATAAGAACAGTCTTTCCAACTCCTGCTCCACCAAATAAACCAATTTTCCCACCCTTAACATATGGGCATAGTAAGTCAATTACTTTAATTCCAGTTTCAAAAATTTCGGTCTGAACATTTTGATCAGAAAATTTAGGAGGATCACGATGAATAGGAAGGCGCTTAACATCGTTAAAAATTTTGTCGTCCAAACCATCTATTGGCTTTCCCAAAACATTAAACATTCTTCCTAATGTCGATTTACCGACTGGAACCGAGATAGGACCATTCAAACTAATGGCTTCCATTCCTCTAGTTAAACCTTCTGTTGCACCCATTGAAACACATCTTACTACATCGTCTCCAATATGTTGAGCAACTTCAACAATCAATTCATCTTTGTTTGATAAGGGAATCTTAATTGCTGTCAAAATTTTTGGCAAATTTTGATTGACAAATTGAATGTCAACAATCGGGCCGATTGCTTGAATGATTTTACCTTTAATGGCAATATTAGAACCATTTGTTTTCATCTTAATTTCCTCCTTGCAAATTATTTGAAGCAGACACAACTTCAATAATTTCTGAAGTAATTGAATTTTGTCTAACTTTATTATATTCAAGTTTTAATTGTTCCACTAAATCTTGAGCATTATTAGTAGCGTTATCCATAGCATTTCTTCTTGAAGCTTGTTCTGAAACGTTGCTATCAAGTAAAATAGATAAAATTATCGATTCTAAATATACTGGTATCAATGATTCAACAACTTTAGAGCGGTTTGGCTCAATTAAAGGCTCTGCTTCATATTTATCTTTCTTACCATTTTTAAATAAAACGGGTAGAATTTGCTTTATTTTTGGTTCAAAAGTTATTGAATTTTTATATTTTGTATAAATAAAATTGACACTTTTATAAAGCCCTTGCGGATAAATATTCATAAGATATTGTTTGAAAAAGGTCGCTAAATGATTAATATCGCTTGGATCGATTCCTATAAATTCTTTATTTTTTTGAAATTTAGACAAACTATAATGGATGATACCTTTATTGCCAATTATGATAGCCTCATCATCTTGTGTAAGAGTAGAATCAATCAATTTAAAAACATTAAAATTATACGAACCACACAATCCTAGCGAAGAGGTTACAATGATAAACAAACGTTTATTAACATCGTTTTTTACACAATATGGCGATTCAAAATCATCGAGCGTGTTAAAAACTTTTTGAACCACCTTTTCAATTTGTTCAGCGTAATTATTGCTTTCGGATAGCCTTTTCATTTGACTTTTCAATTTGACAGTTGAAACCAAATTCATCGCTTTAGTAATCTTTTTGGTAGATTCAATAGATTGAATTCTTTTTTTTGTTGCAAGCAATGTTTGTGACATAAAATACCTTATTATTTAATTAAATATTCGTTTTTAAAAGCGCTCATAAATTCATCGACGATTGCTTTTAATTTGTCTTGCAAAGGTGCCAATAATTGACCTGAAACAACAATATCATTAAATATCGTTTTATCCTTTGAATAAACATAATCATATGCTTTGTTAAGCATTGGTCTAATCTTTGCTGTTGCTACATCTTCTAAATATCGTTCCTTAGCTATAAATAATTCAAAAATTTGACGCTCGACAGGATATGGAGAATATTGATCTTGCTTTAAAACCTCCAATAATACTTCCCCATGTCGTAAGATTGCCTTTGTCGAAGAATCTAAATCTGAGCCAAACTGAGCAAAAGATTTCAATTCATTGTAGTTTGCTAAATCGATTTTTAATGAACCAGCAACTTGTTTCATCGCTTTAATTTGGGCGGCACCACCAACTCTTGACACAGAAAAACCACTATCAATTGCAGGTCTTTGTCCAGCGTTAAACAAATCCGTTAACAAAAATATTTGTCCGTCGGTAATAGAAATAACATTGGTAGGAATATATGCTGAAATATCTCCAGCTTGCGTTTCAACAATAGGTAACGCCGTAATAGAACCACCACCATAATTTTCATTTAATTTGCATGCTCTTTCTAATAGGCGAGAGTGCAAATAGAAAATATCACCAGGATATGCTTCGCGGCCAGGAGATCGCTTTAATAGCAATGATAAAGTACGATAAGCAACTGCGTGTTTTGATAAGTCATCATAAACAATTAAAACATCCTTGCCCTGCTCCATCCATTCTTCCGCCATTGCAACGCCAACATAAGGCGCAATATATAATAACGGAGCAGGCTCACTAGCAGTTGCAGCCAATACGACGCTATATTCCATAGCGCCGTGTTTTTTTAATTTATCAACCAATTGTGCTACCGTTGAATTTTTTTGGCCGATTGCAACATAAACGCAAATAACGTTTTTTCCTTTTTGATTAATAATAGTGTCGACTGCAATAGCAGTTTTTCCAGTTTGTCTATCACCAATAATCAATTCGCGTTGACCACGACCAATTGGAATCATAGCATCAATAGCCTTTATTCCAGTCTGCAATGGCGTATCGACCGATTTTCTTGTCATTACGCCAGGAGCAATGCGCTCTATAGGTCGCGTTTTATTAGTTTTAATATTTCCTAAACCATCAATTGGTTGAGCTAAAGCATTAACTACTCTTCCTAATAATTGATCGCCGACTGGAGTCTGCATAACTGTTTTGGTGCGTTTGACTAAATCGCCTTCCTTAATGATGTTAGAATAACCTAACAATACGACACCAACATGGTCTTCTTCTAGATTCATTACCATACCATATATATCGTGAGGGAAAACGACCAATTCACCTAACATCGCTTTGTCCAATCCATAAATGATAGCAATTCCATCGCCAATTGTAACAACGGTTCCAACATCATCACTTTCAATTTGATGCGAATAATTTTTAATTTGTTCTTTGATTAGAGCGGAAATTTCATTTGTGTTAATTTTCATATTATTCTCCCCCTTTTAGTAAATTTTGCTTCATGGCGTCAAGTTTAAAAGAAAGACTACCATCATAAACTCGATCATTAATTGCGATTTTTATACCGCCAATTAATGAAGAATCAATTTTGTTTTTTAAAACGATTTTCTTTTTTTCAACCTGCTGCAAAGCATCGCAAATCTTTTTTATTTGATTTTCATTTAACGGGATTGTCGAATAAACAATTCCTTCACCAATGTTTTGATTTTGATTGCATAAAGACGAAAAATCGATTAGCATATCAGCCAAAATCAAAGCGTGGTTTTTTTTAACTACTATTTTCAAAAAAATGAAAATATCTTCGTCGAAACAATTTTTAAAAATGTCATTCAGTGCGTTTAAACGAACGTCAATAGGAAGAAAGGAACAATCCAAAAATTTTAAAAACTCTGGATTAACTTTAAAAATATCCAATAGTTTTTTTGCCTGATCTTGATATTCAATAACTTTATTTTTCTCTAAAGCAATTGAAAACAATGCATTCGCATATTTGGTTTTAGTTGTTTCCATCTTCCTTTTTGATATCCTTAATAAATTGTTCAACTAACTTTTCGTTATCACTTGTTTTGGTTTCTCTTTGAAGCAATTCATTGCTCGCCATAAAGGCAACATCGATAATTTCTTGTTTGATCTCTTCTTGAGCGGCTTGCTTTTTTAATTCTATATCTTTTTGAGCATCATCCTTCATTTTTATAATTTCTTGTTTTGTTTTATCAATAATTTCTTGCTGTTCCAATAATGTTTGCTTTTTCGCGACTTCAATAATTTGATCAGCTTTTTTATATGAATCAATAATATTTGCTTGCGATTGTTTCAAATTTTGTTCAGCCTCTTGATTTTGATTGCGAGCCGAATCGATTTGTTCCTGTATGAAATCTTGTCGTTTTTTTATTATTTTTTTAACTGGTTTATAAGCAAAAATTATAAAGACAATAATTAAAACAATCAAAGCTAAAATCTGCACTAAAAATGCCCATACATTGGGTATGATTTTACCAATGAAAGAATCACCAGAAGGCATACCTGGATAATCAGAACCATTGCTGGTAGTTTCACTATAAATATTTATAAATGATGTCAAAAATAAATTGATATTGTTCATGAAATTAACCGATAAATAAAATCAATAAAGCGATCAATAAGGCATAGATACCTGTCGTTTCGACTAAAGCGCAGCCAAGAATCATTGATGTTCTTAAATTTTTGTATGATTCAGGGTTTCTTGCCATACCATCCAAGGCATGTGCGCAAAGAATACCTTCACCAATAGCATTTCCAGCACCTGCAAAAATAGCAATAGCAGCAGCTAAAAGTTTTAATCCAGTGTCTGTCATTGTAGTTTTCCTCCTTACACTGCAAGTTTTTCTTTTATATCTTCTTCATCCGGCACTTCGTTTGCGACAAAAAGCATCGTCAGCATAATAAAGACTGCCGTTTGAATAAAAGCCGAAAATAAATCAAAATAGGCATGTAGAATTGGGGTAATAAAAGGAGCAATAAAGATGGTATTTAATCCTTCTGGAGAAGAAATAAATCCAAAAATCATTTGCGATAAAGATTCTAAAGCATAATAGACGACGCTCATCAAGGTCCAACCAGCTAAAGCATTGCCAAAAAGACGGAACGTCAATGACAATAAAGGCGCCCACATCGACAATAAATTTATCGGTAAGAAAATTGGAAGCGGATCGACATATCGTTTAAAATATTTCCATTTTGTATATCGAATTGATGTAGCGTGAATCAAAACAAATGTCATTAACCCCAAAGATAAAGGAACTGATAAATTAGTCATCGGTGATGGCAATCCTGTCAAACCAAAAATGAATGCCAAAAATAAATAACAAGATATAGCAAAAATATAACCACCAAAATTTTTAAATGATGGTCCCATTAAATCTGATGCCATTCCATCAAAAAAATTAACGCCTGTTTCAAAAAAGAACATTAAACCTTTTGGCTTTTTTAATGGATTAACAAAACGCGCTTTAATATTTACAATAATAACCGCTATTAAAATAATCAGCATACAAACCAATGAGGAAAATAAAGAACCGACAGTTTCGTCGCTCCACTCCCAAGGTTTAGCTAACAATAATTCTAATAATTTTGATGTATTCATTATTACTTATTTTCCTTTTTGTTATCAATCATCACTAAGACAATAAAACACATTAGTCCAATAAAAGATGAAATAAATGTGGCAAATATATTAAAAACATAAATATGACATAAATAAGATAAACATCCCGCTAAAATGATGGTTGAAGCATGAATCAAAGCCATACATACAACAAAAACAATAGATAGATGCATTGATGCCTTAGGAGATAATTTGTCTTCTTTAATAGTAAATAAAGCGAAGCTTGCACAACTGCCAAGTCCACCCAACAAAACACCAAAAGCAATATCTTGATATCCAAAAAACATACATGGTATGCAAAAAATAAAGATAAAGATAGTAGCAAATAATGTCGTAGCTGTGACTTTTTTTAATAAACTTAACTTTATAAACCAATTCATAATTAAGCCTTAATTTTTTTAAAATGAGTGAATTTTACAATTCCTTTTTCATAAGCGATATCGACTTCGCCTTGAATTAATGGTTCAATGTACTCTTTAAATTCTGGATCCATTCTTGTTTGATCAGCAATAAATCGATCAGGAATCATTCTTACTGCATTGGCAATTAAACCAACATCTTCAATTTCGTATTCTATTTTATAAGGAGAATTGCTCAAACGATGAAGGACAACCATTTTGCCTTTTTCTCCTTTCAATGCTGCTTTAACCGCTTCTTCGCCAGTTTTAATCGCTTCTTCTTGGTCAATTTTCGACATAGTTGGAGCAAAAGCTCTTTGCGGAACGCTTAATTCAATAACTCTGATTGGTAATTTGAGTTTTTCTTTAACGTGTTCGGCTAATTCGTCAGCGATACCTTCTAATTGAGCATGCCCAAAAGCATCGACTGGGCCAGAATAACATGCACGAGGAAAATCGACACCTTCGCTTAATGCAATAATTACGCTTCCTTTTTTAGCATAAATTTTTCTAACATCTTCTAAAAATTGTGGAATAGTGAATTTAATTTCAGGAATATAAATTAAATCAGGACGAACATCATCGTCTAACAAATCGGTGGAAGCGGTAAGCCAACCAGCACTTCTACCCATGATTTCAACAATGTGCACTTTACCTTTGCGAAAACAACGGGCATCAATAGAAATTTGGGCAACACAGTTGATGACATATTTTGCTGCACTGCCAAAACCAAGAGAATGATCAGTAACAGCTAAATCATTATCGATTGTTTTTGGCACACCAATAACATGCACATCTAAGCCTAATTCATCGCACAATTCAGAAATACGATGGCAAGTATCCATAGAATCGTTTCCACCATTTATAAAAATATAACCAATGTTGTGCTTTTTAATATTTTCAGTTATTTGATAATAAACAGGATCATGATAATCCTTGGGGAGTTTCATTCGCGTAGAACCTAAAATGGCACCGCTAGTTTGCTTTAATAATTCGATTTCTTTATCATCTTCTTCATTTAAAATTATCAAATCATCGTTAATCAAACCTTCAATTCCATGCAAAGAACCAAAAATCAAGCCTATCACATCTGGATGTCTTTGCGCTTCTCTAATTGCACCATATAACGATGAATTAATAACGGTTGTGGGACCACCGCTTTGAATATAAACCATGTTTTTTTTCATAAATACCCTCTCATAATTCATAAGAATTATATCATTTACAAATGTTGTTTTAAATAAAAATAAGAAAGATTGTATAGAAATTTTATTTTTTAGTTATTTATGATGAAAATGTGCGTAGTTAAAATATCAATATGTTTTCATTCGAATAATATATACATATTTTGATTTTATTTTTTAAAAATTTTCTTTAAAACATCTAAATTTTATACAAAAGCTTTATATTTAAAAACCAGGCGATTGCATTATATTTTTTTAAAGCAAACACATTAACGTCGCAAACAACTTATTTTTGATAAATCAATTAAAACCAAATTAGTTTACAATGTATTAGGAATAAAATACAATAATATAGGTTAGAAAAAAGGAGGTATGATTAATGGGGTTTACTGTAAAATTTAACGGTGAAGAAAAACACTACAACAAGGCTGTTTCTATCCTTGATGTCGTCGGTGATAATCGCGACTATGTGTGTGCCCGTATCAACAATCGCGTTAGAGAATTGACTTACATGTTAGATAGTGACTGTGTTGTCGAACCTTTAACATGCAAAGATCGAGATTCAATAAAAATCTATGAAGCTTCTGTTCGTTATCTAGTAGCGATGGCCATGTATAATATTGCGCCCGAAGTTAGCTTCCGATTTTCTTACAATATCTCACGATCTGTTTTTTTACAAATTTTAAACGGCAGAAAGATTGCCACCACTAAACTAACTCTTGAATTAGTCAAGGAAATGGAACGTTTAGTGGCTGCTGACCTTCCAATGGTCAGATCAAAAATTGCCAAAGAAGATGCTGCTAAAATTTTTAAAGACGAAGGTTTTTTAGATAAACTAGCCCTTCTAGAGTATCGTCCAGAAAAAGATGCTCATATGTACACTTGCGGAACATATCGAAACTATATGTATGAACGTATGGTTCCATCAACTGGTTATATCAACAAATGGAAAATAAGATTTTATTCTCCTGGAATCATTATTCAATATCCACGATATGAATGCGGAGGAACTATTCCTGAATTCAAAGATGCGCCAACATATGGAAGAACTTTAAAAAGAGCTCACGCTTGGGCAGCTTTAACTGGAATTGACACTATCAGTGGAATTAATGAAATGACAAGAAATTATGGTGCGGTTGACTTTATCAATATGTGCGAACATACTCATAATGGTCAATTTGCCGAACTTGGAGATTTAATCGAACAAGAAATCGAGTCGGTTAGATTGATTTGCATCGCCGGACCTTCTTCAAGTGGAAAAACTACATTTGCTAATCGTTTAAGAATCGAATTATTAAGCCGTGGTATTAAACCAATTAGGATTTCGATTGACGATTATTATTTGAGCAAAGATTTAGTCCCAAAAGATGAAAATGGAGAACCCGATTTGGAAGATATTCGCGCATTAGATGTTGAATTATTTAACAAAAATATTGCGGACTTAATTGAAGGATTAGAAGTTCAACTTCCTAAATTTGATTTCCAATTGGGAAAACGTGTACCTGGTCGAGTCATTAAAATAAACGATAATCAACCGCTCATTATTGAAGGAATTCACGCCTTAAACGATCAATTGACTATATCTATTCCGCGACATCAAAAATTTAAAATATACATTGCTCCACAAGCTCAAATACAATATGACAATCACAACCCATTATCGTTGACAGACTTGAGATTGTTGCGACGTATTGTGAGAGACTATCAGTTTAGAAATGCGTCCGCAATCGACACATTAGAAATGTGGCCAAGCGTTAGAAAGGGCGAATTTAAATGGATTTATGACAATCAAGAAGGAGCTGATTATGTATTTAATTCATTCTTGGTTTACGAATTGAGCGTCATGAAAAAATATGCGATGCCGCTATTAGAAAAAATAGATCGCGATTCTAAACACTTCCCCATGGCAGAACGTTTAATAAGAATGTTAAAATTCTTTGATGATTTAAGCGATGAATGGGTGCCGTGCAATTCTGTATTCCGCGAATTTATCGGCGGAAGTTGTTACGCTGATGTATAAAAATAACTCCACATTTGTGAAGTGCTAGTATAAAAGTGGACAAGGGTAAAAAAGAATCCTATCCACTTTTTCTTTTGCTATTCTATTGAAAAGGAGGTTATTGAATGGGAAGACCAGAAGGAACAAAAAACATAATGAGAAGCCCCGAAGAAAAAGAAACAATTGTTCTTGAGAGCTATCAAAAAGGTCGAAGAAAAACGGCCCAAAAATATGGCGTTAGTGCGCGATTATTAGGAAGATGGCGAGACAAATACCGTATGTATGGTATTGACGGATTAAAAAGCCAAACTGGAAAAAGTACAGCAGGCAGTAAAGGTAATCCATTATCCAAGTATCAAAACAGAAAGCATCTTTCCAAAGAAGAGGAATTAGAATTTGAAAACATGAAACTAAAGATTGAGGTAGCCCGATTAAAAAAGGGTACCAAGTGAAAGGAGTTGGTTCAAAAAAGGAATACGTTACTATCAAAGACTTGAATACGAAGTCTTAGAAGAATTATCAAAGCAATATCCCGTTTCATTACTATGTAATGTTATGGATATCAATCGAAGTGGATATTATAAATGGAAATATCGTAAAGCTCATCCATCAACAAGGCATATCCAAAGAATGAAGGATGTGGAATATATTAAAGAACAATCATCTAAACATAAAGCTTATGGTTATCGTTGGTTAGCGGCCTATATCAAAAAACATCATGGAGTGATCATGTCACCTGAATATGTCTATAGATGCAGAAAGCATGCAGGGATAATGTGCGAATCAAAACATTATCGATACAAGAAGCCAGGAGAAAGCGGTTATATCTATCCAAATCTTATATGGAATAACTGGAATTCATCTAAACCATTGCAAATCATCGTATCAGATATGACGTGCTTTTATTCCAGAGGAGTCTATTATGAACTCACATTATATTTCGATACATTCAACCGTGAAATTGTGGGATTTGGATTAACTGATTGAAAAGGTGATGTGAAACCATATTTTGAAGGATTGGAACAAGTTATAGGTTTAATAAAAGAAAAAGAACAAACCAACTTATCTACGTTGCATACAGATCAAGGTTCGGTTTATTCTTTTGAAGCCTTTAACAAGCTTCTAACTAATAATAACATTATTCATTCAATGTCTCGAGCAGGAACTCCGACAGATAATCCAATAGATGAATCTCTAAACGGATGGATTAAAGACGAACTATACATCGATTTTAATTTGAAGAAATGTGATGATGTTTTATCTTTGATAAAATATTACATCAATTATTACAACTATGAGCGTCCGATGTATTGCCTAAAATATAAAACCCCACATCAGTATAAAACTGACATGGGGTATTGATGCTTTTTTGAACTGTCTACTTTTCGTTGACTAGTTCAATTGTGGAGTTTTTTATTTTATTTTTACAAGGCTATCAAACCTTTCTCTTTCGTTTTTATAAATTGAGATGAGCTGTGAATAATAAATATTTCTCATTTGATTGTATTGTCCCATTTGAGATTGAAATGACTTAGCGAAGAAATAATCGCTAAAAATTTTTTCAATTCGAAAAAACGATTCATATAAATTTAACAATGTTAACAAATAATAATAGACTTTGTTTGAATAAATAAGCATCGGCGTCGAATGGACAATTTCAGAAGACGCTTCATAGATTTTTGAATAAGAATGCAATCCAGCAGCAGTTTGTAAGCCATCTCTAAAATTCAATTTAAAATTTTCCACTTCGCCTTCTTTAGTATAATATAGCCACCCATACTCAATGAATTTTTTCATATCCTTGCTTTTTAATTCGTGTTCTTTCATTTCGGATTTAATTTGTTCAAAGATTTTGTCAGTTTCTTCTTTTGAAGCGACTCCACCACGGTAGGCTATGCCATATCGCATGTGCTTTAAATATGTCTCAACCAAAGGCCTTCGATACTTATCCAACAAAATTAAAGTGCATTCGCATTCATGAAGCGTTCTCCAAGAGGCCATAGCTTCGGTTTCAAAACCTTTACACAACAATTCTAAAACGCACCTTGCGATGCTAACAGATTTATCAAGCAAATCAATTACCAATGTTTCGCTTGGATTATTTTTTGGAGTTTTGTTAAGCATATTGCCCATAAAGTTTAAATATGTATCTAAAGATGAAATTGGTGGCAAAAATTTATTTCCCAAACTTTTTTCATGGTAATTGAATAATTCCATTGACATATATTTATCAGCGACTATGGAAGCCATCTGCATTTTTATTTTTTCATCTTTTAAAAATTTTTGTGTCTCTTCTTGATTTCTTTTTAAAAGGCTGTATGTCAATTCACCAATTATATATTGAATCAAATTAATTGAATTGATAGGCTGACCTAATCTTATAATGTTATTTTCTTCTAAACTCAAAATTGCTCCATAAGAGGTATCATAAATTTCAAAAACATAATCAAAATCAATCGGTTTTTGAGTTTTGATTAAAGACAATATTTTATAAACATCTTCTTTGTTTAATTTTTTATTCATCGCAATTTACCTCCTTAATAATCGCATCAATTATTGAAATTAAATATGTTTTAATTTTTCGACCATTTGCTATGGTTGATATGTAATTATAATATGTTTGCAATTGTTTTAAATAAGCAATATCATCAATATTTTTTAATTTAAAATCGATTATGTCAATTTCATCGTCTTTAATGAGCAAAAAATCGATGATTCCATATACTTGATTATCATTATCAAAAAATGGGAATTCGTGTCTAATTTGTTCGTTTTTAACATTATTAAAAATTGGCAAATTAATAATGTTTGCAATTTTTTGTTTCCAATATGAATTTGTAATAAAGGATAAGTCTTTGCTTTCAAAATCGCAATGTTCAAGAATGCTGTGCAATTGGTTTCCGAGTTCAATAATTGATTCATCAACTGAAAAAGAAAGTGTTTTAGAGGCCTTCTTTTTTTCAATTTTTATAAAATCAAACTTTGGCGATTGTTTCAATTGAAAGTCAATATTATCTTCAACATCTTTTTCTTTTAACATAACTTCATCAATACTAACATCACAATAATATTTATCGTTGAAATTAATAGAAAAAAGCATTTGCTCAAAACTTTTTGCTTTAGTTAAATTAATGGGTTGATTGCTTAAATTTGATCTAGTTAAAATAATGGCGCATTCTTTAGCTCTAGTGATTGCTACATATAACAATCTTAGCTTTTCTTGAAAATCTTCCTTTTCTTCTAATGAAATATGTAAACATTTAACGATGTTTTCTAAATTATTTGATTCAACGATAGGCAGATAAATACCATATTTAGACGATACCCCAAACTTTCCTTTTAAATCATCTTTATTAAATGCTTTATGAATTCCAGCGTAATAACAAATCGAATATTCTAATCCTTTGGATTTATGGATGTTTAACAACGTTACTGCATTTTCTGATTCATTTACTGGTGGATTTTTAATGTCGCTTTTATTAGTTTTTAAATCATCTAAGTATTCAACACAATCATCCAATGTATAGTGTAATTTATCCAAAGTATCCATTAAATTAATAGAGATATTGTAATCATAAATATATGAATTATAATCCCCCACTTTTTGTATTTTTTTAACAAAATCAAACGCATCAAATAAAGCTATTAAAATTGTCTTTAGACTATGATGTTGGTAGTCTTTACAAACTTTGTTAATTTTAAGAATTATATCGTCATCGCAATAATTATTTTTTAATATAATTTGATAAATTTTTTGATCGTCATATTCACATAAAAAACTACGCGCCAAAGAAATAAATGCATGTTTAAATTTGCTGTCAAAATTTTGATTAATAAATGAATGATAGACAATTATCAAACTGCGAGCAATCATGAATAAATCTTTTTTATTTGTAATTTCATCGTCCAACACAAAAAGAGGAATATTAAATTCAGAAAAAACGCGGCGATAATAATCAAAATCGCTACCGCGATCGATAATAATCGCAAAATCAGAAAAACATGCTGGTCGCAATTTATTAATATCGCGATCAAAAATCTCGAATTTTTCATTAATTTTATGAATGATATCGGATGCGATTATTTTTGCTTCTTGAGTGGCGTAACCAATATTTTTATCGAAAATATAACGATAAAAACTCAATCCGTATTTTTGCTTTATGTTTTTAAACTGATTGTATTTTTGTTCCCCAAATTCGGTGATATGACCATCAAGATAGTCAATTAAATTATATTCAGGCTTCATCAAGTTTGAAAAAACATAATTAAAATCGTCAATCAATTCCTCTCTTGAACGATAGTTAGCGGTCATGTCAATTTTATGACCACCGTTGTTTGTAGAATAGCGATTATACTTCTCTTGGAAAATATTGCAATTAGCATTTCTAAAACGATATATAGATTGTTTGACATCTCCAACCATAAACACATTATTATTAGCTAATTTTAAAATCAAAGATTCTTGAATATCAGACGTATCTTGATATTCATCTACCATAATGTATTTAAAAATACATTTTAATTCTTTTAATATGTTTTGATTTTCAACTATTTTTAACGCCATCAAAGCTATATCGCTAAAATCATAAACATTGCGTTTTCTTTTAAATTCATCTAATTCATTATCTAATTCAATAGCAATGCCAATTAACGTTTGGACATCTTCTTTTTGATTAAAATAATTGGATTTTATTTCTTCTTTAAAGCCAATAGATTTCAATAATTTTTTATATTCTTTTTTAATTGACTCACGTTTCTTACTATCGTCAAAATTTGAGTTTTTCAAAGTGCGAGGTTTATTTGGAAATGAAACCAAAAATAATTGGCCATATAAATCGTCGTAATTTTGGCATTGCAATAAATTATCAAAAAAAACATTTAATGATTCAACATCTCTATCATCTTGCAAAGTATTAGCGGCGTTTTTTAAATAAATAATTGATTTTTGCAGTTCTTTAAAGCGAATTAAAATTAATTCATCGATAAAATTTTCGCTGTAATGTTTTTGGATATAGTTTGTTAAATATTCTTTTTTATCAACTTTTTTTTCGCTTAATTCATGAATTGCTAAAACAAGATTTTTTAAATTATCATCTGACTTAACGCAATATTTTTTAATTAAATTAATAAAATTTAAATCATTGGCTTCGTATTTTTTGTCAAAAATACAATTTAATATTTTATTTTTTTGAATGTTTAAAATAGACGAATCAATGATATTGACATTTTTTTCAATGTCAAATAAATAATGATATTTCCTAACTAAAAACAAGGCAAAAGCATCAAATGTTTCAATGTGTGACGAATCAACCAAATGAGAAAACTTTTTTCTTAAATTAGGCTTTTCATCAATCTTTTTTTTGATGCGCTGTTTCATTTCATTAGCGGCCAAATTGGTAAAAGTCATAATCAACATTTCATTTAACTGATACCCATTTTCCAACAAATATATAACATGCTCGCTTAAAACAGCGGTTTTACCACTTCCTGCACCTGCATTCACTAATTCATTAGTGTTGATAGAGGTGATTGCTTGTTGTTGCTGCTTGCTCCAATTAATTGCCATCATTTGCTTCCTCTTCATCTTGTTCTTCATCTTCTATGGTCACAAATTGATAATACTTTACATAACAAATATCATTGTAAGGACAATATTGGCACGATGTTGAAGATGAATATCTTTTTGGCGAGACATTAAACTGATTATCTCTAATTTTTTGATCTGCCTCCAAATAAAATTTTCGACATTGCTCTATGTATGATTTCATCTGCGAATCATCAACAAATCCTTTTTTTGAAAACGCGCTTTTTCCTGCTGGAAAAATATTAGCGATAAATTTGATGTCTTTATTTAAATAATTTGGTTCCATTGCTAAACAATAGTCAAGATTTTCCAAGGACCGACCTTTTAATTTTAAATATGTTAAATTGTTTATATCATCGATGCGAATGTTTATATCATCAGGAATAACTTGGTTAATATATAAACCACCAACTATATAATTTTGATAGTCATGATGTTGGCTGACCAAAAGCGCATATGAAGGCAATTGTAAACTTTGTCCTAAATTGATTTTATTAGGAGTAAATTTTACATTGCTAGTTTTATAATCAATCAGTGCTAAAAACTTGTTATCAGCAACTATCAATTTATCAATTTTACCGTAAAAAATACTATGTTGATTTAACTGAATGGATAATTCTTTTTCAACCTCTACTCGCACATTTTTTATTTGCTCAAGTTGAGCTTTAATCGCATCAAAAGCCACTTGCAATCCTAAATAATTCGAATTTAAAAATATTTTTTCCTTAGAAGTCCAAATTTGATGATTAAAAGCCAATTGAAAACATTCATCATAACTCAATAAAGGATCTGTAATCGCTTTTTCTAAAAGTTTATGAACAAAATTTCCTAATTTTAAATTAAAATTTTCTTCATCTTCATCAATTTTTAAATAGTATTTTATAAAATATGCAAACGGGCACTCCAAATATTTAGATAAGCTCGAATAAGAATGAGTTAATTTTTGTTGTTTATTAACCAATTTAAAAAATTTAAAATCATTATCGTATGTGTTATATGAAAAATCCACTTGCTTTTCATAAGAATTTAAAAGCGGATTAATGTATCGATATTTAGCTTTTTTATCTTTCATTTTCAGCAAAGATATTTGGCTTGCATCAAAACTATAATCGTATGTCAAAAGAGGTTTTTGAATTTGCAAATTCAAATCATCTTTTAAAAAAGAAATGTAATATTTTTCTTGAATATTTCGATAAGAAAATGAAAATGAAAATTCATTTAGACTAGATAAAAATATTATTTCTTCATCTTTGCTAATTAAATTTTGTTGTTCGCTAGTTGGGAAATTAATTATTTTTTTCTCATAATCTAATAAGAATTCATCATCGCTGAACAATCTTGGAAAAAAACCTTGCGCAAAGCCTAATACAAAAATATGTTTATTTTTTAAAAATTGCCTATCATGAATTAAATTTAATCCTGATTCAAATAATTCTGATTCAATATCAAAATTGGCTAAATGATTGTAAACATCTAATTGTTGAGCATAAGTTAATTCATCATCTGTTAAAGATAAAATTTTGTTTTTAAAAACTAGATAATTCTCATCTTCATCAAATTCTTTTAACATTTCAAAAATATCATCTACTTTGATTTTATTTTCGTAGTATTTAAAAAATCTTTTTACGTATTCAAAACCAAAGATTGATTCCCCTATTAAACCATTGATAGGAATATGATAATAATTTTGATAGCGGCATAAAATTGGAATATATGAATCGTTTTTTAAATAAATGAATATATCATTTATATTTACACCCGAATTTATTGAATCGATTATTTTGACAAACAAATGATGAACTTCTTCTTCTGCGTCGTTGTAAATAAATAAGTTATTTTGTTTGTGCCCATTCTTATGACAATATGTTGGCGTAACATGCAAAAAATTAAAAATATCATTTAATGTCGTATCAATTTTACTATAGCCATAGATATCGATATTTTGATATGAGAGAAATTGACACAAATTAAAATCTTTTTTATAAAAATTATTCTCTATTAAACACTTTTTTAATTCAAAAAGATAATGAATTTTAGCGTTCGAATTATCATTTTTGATGAAAGGTAAGTATGCTAATAATGATTTTGACATTGAATAAGATAGTTGAAACTTTTTCATCAAAAATACAATAGATTTATCATTGAATTTGCCATAAAAAGAATCTATAAGTTCTTCTTTTGTCAAAAATTTAACATCATTAAAAGGATCTTTTTGACGATAAAAACTAATCAAATTTTGATGAAAAAAATATGGCGCAATAATCAATTTTGGCATAAAAACATTCTAACAAACGTCAAATTAAAAGTAAAGACGGGCTAGCCCGTCTATATCTTGAATACTTGAGTAGCTTCAACCGCCTTTTTCCATCCATTATATCGGCGATCAATTTCATTTTTTGACATGTTTGGTTCATAAATTAATTTATGAACATGACATGAACTAATATCGTCTAAAGATTTAAAATATCCACTCTCTAATCCCGCTAAATAAGCAACGCCTAAAGCAGTAGTTTCCAAACATTTAGGCAATTTAAGGGGGGTGTTTAAAATATCTGCTTGAAATTGCATTAGATAATTATTTGCGGTTGCACCACCATCAACTTTCAATGTTTTAATTTTCAAATTAGAATCTTTTTTCATCACTTCAATGACATCTTTGCATTGATAAGCAATGGCTTCAAGCGAGGCTCTAACAAATTGGTACTTATTTGTTCCTCTTGTCAAACCAAAAACCGCTCCTCTAGCATCGTTATCCCAATAAGGAGTGCCTAATCCAACAAAAGCAGGTACAATATACACGCCATTGCAATCGTCTGTTTTATTAGCCATTTTTTCAGAATCAGATGCTTTTTCAATTAATTGCATTTCGTCTCTAAGCCATTGTACAACAGCACCGCCAATAAAAACTGATCCTTCTAAAGCGTAAGTGACCTTGTCTTTAATTTGCCAAGCGACAGTCGTCAATAATCCATTAGTAGAAATCATTGGTTTATCGCCAATATTTAACAACATAAAACATCCTGTTCCATAAGTATTTTTACTTTCACCTTTTTCAAAGCAAGTTTGCCCAAACAAAGCGGCTTGCTGGTCTCCAGCAATTCCACAAACATAAACCTCACTAGAAAAAAATGAAGCTTTTCCAAAGCGATACGACGAAGGTCTAACAATAGGCAACATATTCATCGGTATGTCGAATAAATCGCATAATTCTTTATCCCAAGACATGGTGTGAATATTAAACAACAAAGTTCTAGAAGCATTGCTGACATCTGTGGCAAAGACTTCTCCACTAGTTAATTTATATAATATCCAAGTATCAACTGTGCCAAACATTAGTTGACCTTTTCTAGCCCTTTCTTGACCATTAGGAATATGATCTAAAATGAAACGAATTTTTGAAGCCGAAAAATATGGGTTCATAATTAAACCTGTTTTTGATTGAATGAACTTTTCATATTTTTTTAAACGTTCGCAAATGTCGTTAGATTGGCGCGATTGCCATATAATGGCGCGATATACAGGCATGCCAGTTTCTTTGTCCCATACAATAGTAGTTTCACGTTGATTAGTGATTCCGATAGAATCAATATTTTTCATGGTAATATTTGCTTTAACTAAAATCTCATTGATTACATCAATAACACTAACCCACAATTCTAAAGGGTCAGATTCAACCCATCCTGAATGTGGATAATAGCATTTGACCTCTCTTTGAGCGCTATACAATGGGATAGATTTTCGATCAAATAATATTGCTCGAGTGGATGTTGTTCCTTGATCAATAGCTAAGATATATTTATTCATATTAACCTCTAGTTTTGAATTTTATAGAACTTAACAAATCTTCTATTTCATCAATTTCTTTTTTAATTGAACGAGATAAAACTTCGCATCCATTTTCGTTGATTAATATGTCGTCTTCAATTCGAATTCCAATTCCATATTTTGCAAAATATAATCCTGGCTCAACCGTAATGACATTGCCAGGTTGCAATGGTAGATTTCGATCAGAAATATCATGTGTGTCTAAACCTAGATGATGCGAGACGCTATGATAATAAACTTGTTTAATATCATCTTCTTCTTTTAAAAGGGATGTTCTAAGCAATTCATTTTTAAAAAAATCAACGCAATAATTTTGTAAATCCATCAATGTCAAACCTGGCTTTGCATACTCAATAACAGCTTTATTGCATAAAAGAACAACCGAATAAATTTGACGTTGCAAATCGTTAAATTTACCGCTTATTGGATATGTTCTTGAAATATCGCCAGAATATCCATCAACGCTATATCCTAAATCAAAAAGGACCAAATCCGTTGCTTTTAAACGATCCATTTGACTTGGATAATGCAAACAGGTAGCGTTTTTTCCTGCAGCCACAATCGTATCAAAAGCTAGTGGCGTTTTATCTTTGTCTTTTCCGTAATATTCGAAAATATTTGCAAGTTGATATTCTTTCATTCCCTCTTTCATCAACATCAACATTTGATTGATGCCATGATGAGTTAAATTAATAGCGTTTTTAATGCACTCAATTTCATAATTGCTTTTTACCATTCGCAAATTACATATCAGTGGTCTAATATTTAACACCTCGATATGAGGATATAATTCATGAATTCTATTTTCAAACTCTTTAGTTGATGTATTAGGACCGATTTTTAATTCTTCAGATAAATCAATATAAAGTTTTTCAATCGTTCCAAAATGTGTTGAACCATCCTGAATAGCTAAATCCAATTGAGATTCGTAGACATTATTAGTCAATACATTTTTTATATCTGAAATCATCGACGCCTCTTCAACGCTTAACCTTTTTCCGGTCCATTTTTCTTTCAACGCTGAGTATTCATCTATGAATAAATATGTCTTTTTAACACCTAAATTTTTAACCATGAACAATACAGAATTTTCTTGTTTAATTCCAGTTAAATAAAAGAAGTTATTGTTTACTCTAAAAGGGAAAAATTCATCCTCGCTAGCAATTTTGCTCACCCCAGAATGAACAATAACAACGCTTCCTTCTGGGATTAAATCAAATAATTTTTGTCTTCGATTTTCAAATTCAGACATATGCGCTCCTCCTTAATTAGCCTTTAACATTAAATTTGTAACATCAGCAGCAGATTTAACATAAGTTCTTAATAATCTGCCTGCACCTAATTTTACACCACCAAAATATCTAATAACTACTAAAAGACAACAATCCAAATCCTTTGTTTGCAAAACTTTCAATATTGGGTATCCAGCTGTGCCTTTTGGTTCACCATCATCATCGCATTTTGCATATGATTTAAAACGCATAGCAAAGCAAATGTGTTTGGCGTCTTTATAATCTTTTTTTAATTGCTTTATAATTTGTTTGTATTCTTCTTGCTCTTGCAAAGGAAAAATAATCGAAATAAATTTCGATTTATTTTCTATAAGTTCACTTTTAACTATTTTTTCAACAATCATATTTGATTCAATTTGCTAACTAAAGATTGATAGTATGCATAAATGGAAATGCCTGGATTTTCATTAGATCGGCCATAATCTAAAAATTCATTTACATCCGCTTCAGGAAGGGCGTATTGTTGCCCAAAAGGAGGCAAACTGCTATTAAACGAAACAATCATCGGATTAATTCTTGAGCAATAAATAATACTAGCCATAATAGAATTCTTTTCAATGCCGTCTACATCAGTGTAAACCATCTTTTTAAATGAATCGTCTAATGTATTAAATTTCTCCAAATAATCATTAACATTTGATGCATTTGGATCATAAAAATCTAAAATAGCATCTAAAGCAACAGCTTCATAATCATTTAACAAATCATATGTTTGAGAATATAATTTATTTAAATAACCACGATCAATACTAGAAGAAGGGTTGTCAATAATTTGATGTTGATTATCCATGCGTGGATAAATCATTTTTGGCTCATCAATGGTGGCAATATTTTTTACTTCTATTTGTAACAATGGCTGCAAAATACCTGCAACCATCTCTGAGGCAACATAGGCTCGTGTAATCGAACCATCCTCTTCGGTAATTGTCAATGAATCTAAAATTAGTACGATGGCTTCTTTTATTGATTTTACTTGGTCAATGTCATCATTTTTAAATCCGCCGGTAAAAGAATCTGAATGAGTAATTAAATTATCAAACGATTCGCCTTCATTATCAGGGTTAAATGGTATAGTTGGATCATTTAATAATTTATTGATTGTGCGAATGCGTGAATCGTTATAACTTAAACTATCAGATGCATCTTGCGTACCTAAAATATATTTTTCAATTCCAGTTTTGCTTGCAATATTATAATAAAATAAAGAATTTACATATGTGATATTTCCTGGATTGATGTTGCTTGATAATTCAAATGCACCGTTGTAAAGCAAACTATTGTAGACAAAATTTGTTAAAATTTTGCTAGATTTACCATTTTCTTCAACAAATTGTTTAATCGCATCGCCATCAGCGCCTTCAATTTTAACATAGCCACCGAATTGGCTTTGATCGTCCTTGATTTGCATTTCATTTAACAAATTATAGATATTATCAATTTCCCCACCATCATTATTGTCTCCGCCATATTCATGTTGAGATAAATAATAGTTAGCCTTATCTGCGTTTTCATCATTACCATAACTAGAAAATTGCGATAAACCAAATTGGGTGAAAGTTTTTTTCAATAAATTAGGCAAAGCTCCCTCTGCTAAATCCAATTTATTGATGCGATATAATATGTTGCTGATACTTTCAGGAGAAGCATTTGGAGAATTTAAATCAAATTCAAAAGAATCAAGTTCTCCGCTGGTAATAAACTTATTGATATCAAAAACAAAATCAAAGAATGCTTCAATCTCGTCGTTCCATTGTTTAGAATATCCAATATAATTAACATCATTGATTCCAGCATTGAAATTAACGTCTTGTTGCGTCAACAATTTAATTTTGGCAGTTAGTTGGCTATCAGCGCTCAATGAAGCAGGTAATTTAGCTAATTCCATTAAGCCAGTACGAATATATAACGATTTTATTAATGTTTCAAATGCACTTAAATTTCGATTTATTGTCGATTGATTAACTAAATATGCCCCATTCATGACAGCTGTGCCTTTATGCAATGTGTACGTGTTTTTAAAAGAAACCAACAAATCGACTATCGCACCATTGACTTTATCTAAAACCAAATCATCGGTAATTGTAAATATTTCGTCAAAATTAGCAATTCCAGCATCATTAAGTTCGCGTTGCAATTTTTTATAATTTTCGATTACATTGGCGATATTTTCTATTTCGTATGCATCTTCACGATCCGCTCTTTCTACATTGACATATCTTATTTCGAAATTGGGATTGGAAGCAGAATTAATATAATACAAATAGAAAGGATCGGCTTTTTGCATAGCTTCTGTCAAAGCTCCAACATCAAGATTTTTAAATACAGTATTTAAAGCATTTGGAGCGCAATCATACAATAAATCAGAAGAATTAAAATTAGTTAAAATGTCTTGAATTGATTGTGAACCAATATTATCAAAATCCATGTCATTAATATTGATTGTAACCGTTCCTGGATTTGATTTTGATGGAATGCCTTGATATAAATCGTTTTCATCAGCTAATCTATCACCATAATATGCATGTTCCAATCCAGTATCGGGATTAATTTTTAAGTCGACTTGCTCGATATTACGATAAGAGCCAGTCAATGATGACAATAATTCAACAATGCGAATTATCTCTTCTTTTTCCTTGGCAAAAATATTTTCGTCTCCAATATTTGGGAATATTATCGGTATAAAGTGCTCAGCTTTACTATTCACATCTACATAAATATCATCATAATAAATATCTTTTGGAGAATCTGCTAAATAATAGAAATTTCCAATCGACTGGTCGATAACAAATTCTTTAATTACATCTTGAAAGACGGTCGTATCAAAATATGAAATCACTTGTTGATTGTCGATATCAAAATGCATGATAGCGAATTCACCCTTATGGAACAAACAAGATTCATTCATCATTTCCATTGCTGGCAGCAATCTAACCATGTTGTTAGGATCTTTTGTCAATGTATCAGTATCAAATTCACCATTTTCATCTTTAATATTCAATTTATTGAAAATGTCTAAAATATCAACTAAATAATTAATTTCGACTTCACGTTCTTCTTTAGTGGTAACATGATTATAAAATTCGCCGTCGTCACACATATATTCAGCATTAATTTTATTCAAGTCAAAACCATACTTTGATGCATCATAATCTCTAATGATATCGACAAGATGATAAATGACCATCCTAAATTGATCAGCATCATTCATAGCTAGCAATATTTTTCTTAAATTTGATGTTGGAACGGCTTGGGCATTAATAGCATCGGCAATATTGCCATATTGTTCTTCTGTTTCGTTAGCCGCTTCTAATCCCTTGTTCATCTCATCTAAAACTCGACAAACTCGTCCGATAGTGTCACTAGAATAAAATTCATCTAAATTAACACCATCCATCGCATTAGGTTTAGAGAAATCTAAATCGATAAATTTATTCATCCATTCTTCGCTTACCCAAATATCTTTGCTAGTATTGCTAAGGAAAACATCACCACTAGAACCATGTTCAACGTAAACATCAAAGTCATTCATGATTTTTTGATATGTAGGATTGCCGGTTTCATAGGAAAACGGATCAGATGTCAAATCATAATTAAAATCAGCAAAATTATCTTGCAATTTTTGATAAATAAAAACATTGAAATTATATTGATTGTCACCTACGCCAAAAAGTCCACTATCAGATAAAGAGTGCAACAATTTATTAAGAGCAGGAATATTTTTAATATTTGTTATATCAAGATTGTTCAAGTCAACACCAAGTTGATCAATCGAATCACATATTCGCCCAAATTTTATTCCTTCGAGTGTCCAATCATTAATTTGAGTAAACGTTCTTCCCTCGGCTACATTGATCAAATCTAAATCATTGCTTGATAAAGTTTCATCCAAAAAACTACCAAAAGTAGTAGAAAATAAAGATGAATTATCAACGGCTTTAAATAATCCAGAGATATTAAAGTCTTTTTCTAAACGCCCAATTTGAGAAACTACATCGCTAGAAGAAACAACTTCAAACAAAGTTTGTCCGTCGTTTGACTTAGTGCCAAGAGTAGCAATAACTTGGGCGATATAGCCGTTTTCTCCATCGAATATGGGTCGTCCATAACCATCTTTAAAATATTCACCATTTGGTGCTTTAGTGTTATTCCAATTATGTTTGCCTGCTCCATGGCTTTCAGGATAAAAACCGACTTTATATTCATCAAAAATTAATCCTTTAACTAGGTTTGTCTTTCCATTAGGACCTTCGAATATATAATTTAGAATATTGAAAAAATTATTATCATAATTTCCATAAAAATCATCACTTGGATTAATAATTTGCGATTCGAAAACGACATCTAAAATTACAGCAATAGATTCATAATTATTTGCCATCTTTATGACAATATCTTGACTGCTAGCATTAGAGTTGTTAATGTCTTCGATTAAATCAAAACAACTAACCGCGTCCAACAAATGAGCAATTTCGCTACCTAAATTAGGCATATCTAAATCAAATGTTTCTGGATCTATTCCAACATTTTTAAATTGTTCAGCAATTTCGCCATTCAAAAGCATGTTTTTTAGCACAGGTCTAACTGCTGCAGAAATGATTTTTGATTTATCTAAAGATGGCAACACCTCTTGGAAAGATTTAATTGTATTTTGATTATGTATAAAACTTTCGTCTATGCTAGAAGGATTTTTTATAATATTTAACAATTCGTCATTGCTTACAATTTTAGAAAAAGAATCCAAAATAGAAGCAAATTCGATTTTGAAATTTTTAATAATTTCGCCTTCATATAAATTATTAATGACACTAATAACAGCATCTTTATCAAGTGATACATCCTCAGAAGTTGGCAACAAATCAATTAAGGAATTGGCTAAACTTGGAAAAATATTTTTGACGATGTTTGAATCGAATAAACTATAATGGCGATTAGGTAATTTGCGCCCATTTTGATAAACGATAGTAACTCCATTAGAATCGCAATTTAACAAATTACCACTTTGGTCAAATTCGCCAATTAAAATTGTTTTCAAAGCATCGACATTTTTAATTAGAATATCCATCAAATCATTGTTAGAACTTTCGTTATTTTGATATAAAATAGATTGATTTTGCGATGTTTGATTCGAATCAAAATTTAAAATCAAGTTCACCATTTCTGGATCTGTTTGATTCATTCTAAATAAACAATCATATATAATAGTAAATTCTTTTCCCCATTGATAATTATTCATTTCCGACCATGATAATGGCAATATATCATTTATGGCAGAATATGTTTCGGAAACGGTCCATAAAACTGATGGAATTGCCCTACTTAATAATTTTGAATTGTCGATTGATTCAAAGATTCTTGTCAAATACGAATAAGAATTTCTATCAAGCAATGATGTAACAATAGCGGTCGTATCACTATTAGAAACAAATTCTCCATTTTCATTGATAAAGTTATCTAAAACACCACTATTGATAACATCCAATGTCATCCTTTCTATATTTTCTAGTTCCAGGCTCCAATTTATATCATCTATTTCCAAAAGCGATGTGTCGACATACTGTGCTAACAAATTGGAATTTAGAGCTAGATTAGCAACAATTGGCAATAAATAAACAAACAATTTTGTATCATTTAAATGGGTGAAGATATTTTTCAATGTGCCTTCGCTTAGCAAAACTCCATAATCGAAAATTTGATTGCTGGATGAAGAAAAAGCGTCCATTACCGAAGCGCCAATATCAGAAATATTACTTATAGTTTCAATTAATGATGTTTCGACATCTCCTACAGTTGTCGAAATGATGGAATCCAATAACTGTGCATCGATAGTCGTACCATTTTCGTCGACAGTCCAATTAAAAAAAGTTTTAGCAAGTAAGGAATCATTATAAGTATCAATAAATGATCCAATATCGCTAACGACTGAATCATCACTTTGTTTTCCATATCGCTGATAAGATTGGTTTATAGTATTGACCAACGAAGTAAAAGGCATCAAAAACAAGGCGGCAACAATAACATATGCAACACCATTTTCTAACATGGCTAGCCAGCGAATCTTAACTGCTTTTCTTGCTAATTTGGGTATCAAAAACTTAAAGCAGCAATGCCATAATATCCAAGCAGTGAAAAATCCTAGTGTGGCAATTAACACCATATCAACTATGACAATTGCGTATTTTAAAATCATCTCAGCAAAACCATAAGCAAAAGCGCTAATTTCACTGCTTGAACCACTAGATACATTATATAAATACATCAATCCAGCAATAGCATTGGCCAATGTATCTTCTATGGTAGTTATACGTATGGAGATAGCTTCTCCTGTTGACTCATTTATTAAATTTAAATAATAATTAAGCGATGTTAAATCAATTTTTCTAACAGCATCAAAAATTAAATCCAATGTAGTAAAACTAATAATAACAAGCATTAAAATAAAAAATAATTTAAATGTAGTGCTAAAAACACCTTTAAATAAACCTATGATTAAAGCAATTGCAAAGAATACAATAATCGCTATAAAAACACCTAATAGAGAATAATTGAGTATTTGATTAATTTGTTCAGCGTTCGGCATAAAAAGCAAGTCTTTCTCATAAATTATACATTATATGTATGATAATCGCTAGTGTTTATCAAATAATTTGTGTAAAATATAAAAGATGAAATTCCACAGTAGAAAAAATATTTGTCCGAATTGCTTAAATAAATATGATGATTTGTTATTGCGTTGTCCGTCATGTCAATACAAAAACACCAATCGCCCAAAACCACTTACATCAAATTTTATATTTTTTGTTGAATCATGGAGACAACTATTACTCTTTTTGGTTGGATTTGTTAGCTTTCAAATACTTGGCGTTATAATCCAATTAATATTAATACCTTATGCTAAAGAAGTTTGTCCTAATAACGAAAGTTTCTCTTTGTTTGTCAGCATGCTTACTAATTCAATATCATATACAATCATTTTGTGCATATTGACAGGAATAATGTATCCGTTTTTAAAAGATTTATTTAAATGTGTCGATAAAAGAAAAATTTTATATGGAATTGTCGGTGGAATTGTTTTGATTTTAGTTTCCATGTTCTATAGCGCTTTTATTAATATTTTTTACAATACGAGTGGCAACGCAAACCAGCAAGTTACAATCAGCATGGTCGATTATTATCCATTAGCCTCGCTTTTATTATTGGGAATAATCGGACCAATTGTTGAAGAGTTCACTTATCGGGTTGGCGTATTTGGGTTTTTTTATCGTATTAATAAGATATTGGCATATATTTTGACCATATTGATTTTTGCATTTATTCATTTTGATTTTACATGTTTTGGCAACTCTTTAGATTCAATAATAATTGAATTGATTAATATACCTTCTTATATTTTTGCAGGCGCCATATTATGTTTTGTGTTTGAAAAATCTTCTTGGGCTGGTTCATGTATTTCCCATATTATCAACAACTCTTTTAGTGTAATAATGATGATTTTAGCAAATTGGGTGATGGCCAAATGAAAAAACTTTTTTTGTCTAATTTTCAACTAAAATTAATAGCCATAATATCAATGACTATTGACCATGTTGGACTGTTTTTATTTAATATGATGCCAGAAAATTCTACTATTTATATTGTTTCTACTATTTGTCGCTACATAGGTCGTTTAGCACTACCACTATTTTGTTTTTTATTAGTAGAAGGCGTTTTGCATACTCACAATTTTAAGAAATATATGTTGAGGTTAGGAATCGTTGCTTTTTGCATAGCTTTGTTTCAATCATTAGGTGAAATTATGTATTATGCTAGCAAAGCAAACATTGACTATCGATTTCAATCGACAAATATCTTTATTACTTTGATCTTGGGTGCATTGATGATTTATTGTTTTGAAAATAAAAACAAAGGTGTTAAATCATTAGGGTTAATCCCAATCGCTATTTCAATATGTGCATTTGTTTGTACTTGTTTAGAATGGGAAAACAATATTACTATTTGGTGGTTTCCATATTTATTAAGACCAGAATATGATTGGTTGGGAATCGGCATGATTTTAGTTTTTTATGGAGCGTATAAAATTGTTCCAAAATTATATGATTATTATGGATTTAAAAGCGAATTATATTTAAACACATTTAATTATCGTATATATGTTAATACCTTTTGTTTTTTGGGATTGACTATTATATCTTTTTTATATTTCGCGACATATTTTATTTATCCAAAGTGGGTTTATTGGAATCCTGATATCCAATTATTCGCTATTATAACTGGATTCATATTGCTGCTTTATAACGGAAGAAGAGGATACAACAAAAAATGGTTTAATATTTTCGCATATATTTATTATCCAGCTCACTTGATTTTGCTATATGGCATATTTGCTATTATTGGCACATTAATTTAAAAAGCATATCAGTTTACATTTTTTGGGCAACTAATTAATATGGAATAAACAAAGGAGAAAAATACTATGGTCAAACATATTGAAACAACAAATGAATTTAAAGCAGAAACAGAAAAAGGATTGGTGCTTGTTGATTTTTTTGCTACTTGGTGCGGACCGTGTCGCATGCTTGCTCCGGTTCTTGAAGAAATAGATCAACAAAATTTGACACAAGCAAAAATTGTCAAAGTTGACGTCGATAAAGTTGGCGATGTAGCCGCTAAATATCATGTACAAGTGATACCTACATTAGTTTTATTAAAAGATGGCGTTGAAATTAAACGTCAATCTGGCTTTATGCCAAAAAACCATCTTGTTAATTTTATCAATCAATAAATTATTTGCGAGATTTTACTTGATACTTTTTAATGGTTTTCTTATAATAAATCTCGCAAATATTATGCAGGTGTAGTTCAATGGTAGAACTTCAGCCTTCCAAGCTGACTACGCGGGTTCGATTCTCGTCACCTGCTCCATATGATTGTTAACGCTGATTCTATCAGCGTTTTTTATTGTTTGTGTCAACAATGAGATAAAATTGAAGAAAAAAATATTTAAAATGCAGTAAAGATTAAACCATTAATGAAATGCTTTGATTTTGATTTATAAAGCATTTATCAATAAGATTATCAATGGTATATTTTGATGATAAAGAAGAACATGAATAAATAAAAAACACAGTTACGATGATTAAAATAATAAAAATTATAATTACTAATAATCTTGATAAAATATTTTTCATCTTGTATATTCGATAATCTTGTTTATAATATTTGTAAAGAGGCATCTCTCCAAGTACCTTCGTTTGGTGCTGAGCTGCCTCTTTTTTGATGCAAATTTTAATGTTTTATTACGATATTATAATTATAATAAATATGATTAAGGGAAAGGTGATTATCCATGGGGTTAACAATCGTTTTATCTTCTAATAACAAACACAAATTACAGGAAATTAAAGCTATTTTAAAAAATATTGATATTAATATTTTAACACCGGAAGAATTAAATATTCCTCACCAAGAAGTTGTGGAGGACGGAGCAACTTATTATGAAAACGCTATAAAAAAGGCATCATCAATAGCTAAATATACAACTTACCCAGTAATGAGTGACGACTCTGGATTAGAAATTGAGGCGCTAGATAATAAACCAGGCATTAATAGTGCTAGGTTTGCCAAATCTTTAGGGGGATATGATTGCGCTTTTGAATATATTTTCAAATCATTAGGTGACAATAAAAGAAACGCTCGTTTTGTTTGCCATATTGCATTATGCAATGTTAAAAAAGAACCACTCGTTTTTAAAGGTGAATGTGTTGGTAAAATTGCATGTAAGATTTTAGGAGATAATGGATTTGGCTACGACCCTATTTTTATACCCAATAATTTTAATTGCAGTTTTGCGCAATTGAATTCAAATCAAAAAAACAGTATTTCGCATCGTAGCGATGCTATTAAAAAAATGGTGAAGTATTTAAAAGAAAATAACTTAATGTAATTTCTTTTTTTTCATCAATGCTTTTAAAATAAATCTTGCGCATAAACACGCAATCAAAATCAATATTGAAACACCAAAAACGACAAAGAAAATTGTTCGATAAACCGGTATACAAAAAGCTAAAACAAAAAATGCGGTGGCACAAATTACAGCCATGCTCATCGATAATATCGAAAAAATAAATAAGCCATATTTTAATCTATTTAATTTGAATACACGATCTTTAATAATTGGCTTTTTTTGCTCGTTTGGCACTAGCGAATAAATTTTATAACCATTGAGTTTCGTATCAATTTTAATACCATCATCTACTAAAGAAATTTCATTTTCATGAATATATTTTATTCGATAAGTAATTCCATCGACACATGTAAATGAACTTTTTAAAATATCATCAATTTTTTTTGCATTTAATTCAATCATCTCGCGTTTTAATTCGGCGTTAGTCAAATTCAATCCTTTGCCTAATAAAAACAATATCTCTTGCAAAATCAATGAATAGAATTGTTTAATTTGGTTAGTACGATATACATACATTCTAACGCATTCTTCATCGTAAAAGAAATTCTTATTAGTTAGCATTTTTTTGATATTTTCGATATATAAACGTGCAATTCGTTCATATTTTAATAAAAAATCAAAATAAACTATCATATTTTTTGATTTATGTAATTGCGACTTGCTAGCGTAATTAATTAAAACCGAGGCATCTTCAAAACGAGGTTGACGCAATGTGGACATCATCAATAGCGATTCAATTCTTCCGCATAATGCTACAGGGTTATCTTCGTCATATAACAAAATATCTCCAAATTTTTCATATGCTTTATCATATTTTGTTTTTATGTTGAATTCATAATATGCTTTTTTCAACAAAAATTGAATTCTAGATTTAAATGCTTTAACAGCATCTTCGGTTTTTATTTTTCTTCCACATTGAGGACAATAAGAATATTCGTCATTAGTTTCAACTTCAAAAACACGTTCATAATCATCGCCTGTATGACAAAATATGCAAAATCCTTTTTGTTTCATGTGTAATAGTTTAATATTGTGCCAATGTTAAAACAAGCCCTATTGTTATTAAATATTGCGCAGCTAAGTATGTTAGCATTATATAAAAATCGGCTCTTTTATAATGCTTAATATATGTTGTATAAAGTAATGTTGAATCGCTAATTATGAATAAAACATAGCCAAATATAACTAAAATCAAATATAATGCGTTCGACAAAACGCTAATTGATATAATAGATAAAATTAATGCTGAAGTCATGGTGACAAAATAAGCTATTCCTAAATTGGTTGAATTATGTGTCAGATACTTCAATTTTGGATAGAAGATGACTTGCCCTAAAACAATTAAAAACAAAGACAACCCAATATATAAAATATACCCCCAAATAGGAGAGTTAATAATTATCATTAGCTGCAATATATAAAATATGTGGCCTATAAAAAATAAAATAATTCCCGCCATCAAAGAACGCATTTTTTCTTTTTTGATTAAAAAATAATCCCCGATAAACCCACATATTGTTCCTAAATATATCAAAGGCCAAGAGGGCGCAAAAAACATTAAAGATAAACTTAAAAAAGCAACGCATAATACTTTTGTTAACTTTCTCATTTTTTCATTTAATTTATAACAAAAGAAAAGATGAATTGTACTAAAATATAGCGATGCAGCCATAAACACACATGCTGTGAGAACCATAATTATATTTTAATTTAGTTTTTATTCTTAGCAAATAAATTTGATTATAATAAATATATAAAGGGGTTAGTAATATGGAAAAAAGCAATAATAAAAACCGAATTAGTTGGCAATTTTGGCTTGTTATTTGGGTGGCAGGAATAGCAGGTCAATTAGTTTGGAGTATCGAAAATCAATGGTTCAATACCTTTGTCTATGATAAGATTGCCCCAAATCCAAACATCATTACTTGGATGGTGGCTATATCTGCAATTGCTTCTACATTTTCTACTTTTCTTTGCGGAACATTATCTGATCGCATTGGAAAAAGAAGAATTTTTGTTTTGCTGGGATATATAATGTGGGGAGTTTCCACTATTGTGTTTGGTTTAACCCAATTTACTATTGGCATTTTAGGTGTTACTGGTGCTGCTATTATGGTAGTTATCGCCGATGCAATAATGTCTTTTTTTGGCTCGATGGGTAACGATTGTGGATTTTCAACTTGGACGACAGATATAACTAATCCTCATAATCGCGGAACTTTAGGAACTGCTTTAGCGGTCCAACCAGTTATCGCCACTGTTGTTGGATCTTTATTATTTGGTGCTATTATATCAGGATTTTCTGACTTTAAAATAAATGGCCAGACTCTAGATTATTTTATGATGTTTGTCATCGCTGGAATCGCTATTATCATTATTGGCATCGTATCATATTTTTTAATCAAAGAATCTCCAACTTTGATTGCAAGAAAAGATGACTCGTTTGCAAAATCAATGGCTAAACCATTTGACTTTAAATTATTAAAGAAAAATCGATTGATGGTTTATGTATTATTGACATTTATGTTGTTTTTTATCTCATTTAATGTCTATTTCCCCCACATCTTAAATTATTTTATCTATGGAACAAGTAAAGACACTTTGAATTGGGTTTCTACCTCTTTGTTTGGAAATGAAAATAGTGTTGAAATGATTGCTGGCGGATTATTAGCGATTGGATTGTTATTAGCTTTCCCATTAGTTATTTTCTGCGGGAAAATATTAAATAAACAAAAATTTATATTAATTTTATTTTTATCAGTAATTGTTAATGTTATCGGTCTATTAATAATGTTTATAGGTGGAATTAGTGGCGTAAAATATGGTGGAGAATTAGCTATTATTTTGATTGGGATATTTTTTGTAGGTGCTGGATATATGTGTTTATATCAAGCATTGATGGTATGGATAAAAAATCTATATCCTGAAGATATGCGCAGCCGTTTTGAAGGAATTAGGATGTTATTCTATGTATGCATTCCGATGTTTTTAGGAACTTTAGTTGGCAATGTCATCGTCCAAAACATGGGTAATGAAATTGTATTAGTTTATGAGCGCGGAGAGGTGACAGGTTTTGCGCCTAATTATTGGTTGTTTATTATCGCTGCTGGTTTGGCTTTGTTAACTTTCATACCAATCACGCTTGCTTATTTTGAAATAAAAAAACGCCCACCCGTCTATGTTGATGAGTGATTAAATTTAACATAAAAGATTTTGTCAAGCGCCTCATTGGCGCTTTTAATTTTATCAATATCAACTTTTATTACTTTCCGATCATATGTAATAAATCCATTCACTTCGTCTTCAACATCGCTTAACTGCGTATATATATACGCACTTAATCCTTGATGACAAATAGCATGTTTTACTTCACTGACAAAGAGTTTATATATTTCATCGCTCAATTCATCTGAATTATACATTTTTTTATAACCAAAAGATTTTTTTGAAAAACTGTGATCTTTAATGTATAAAGAATAACCACCAAATTCAGATAAAGACAATACTCTTTTATAATCGTTGTATATTCTTATCGTTTTAAAATAAACATGTTTAGAATTGCAATCACCTGCACCTTGGTCATACCACCCAGAAGCTGAATCAATCAATCTAGTCTGATCAAGCGTCTTTAAAACCTCGGTTGCTTGTTCGCTGTCAAATTGGCCCCATCCTTCGTTAAAAATGGTCCAAAGCCCAATGCATGGACAATTGTATAAAGTAGCAACAGTCAAATTCATTTCTTTATAAAACTGAATTCTAGATTTTTCATTTGCCCTACCTAATTTTTTATAATCTAAATCATCGACATTAAAATTGAAAAAAGGTCGTAAATATATATAACTTTTTTTATATTTAGCACCGCCATTTACAAAATCTTGCCAAACAATCATTCCTAACTTATCACAATAATAATAAAAACGATATGGTTCAATTTTAATGTGTTTTCTTAAAACATTAAATCCTAATGCTTTAGCAAGTTTTATATCCTTAAGATAATCTTTATAAAATTTAGGAGTATAGATTCCATCATAAAAATATCCTTGATCCAAAACGCCCTTCATTAAAATAGGTTTATTATTTAAGGCAAAATATTTAAATTTATCAACATTTAAAACAGAAAATTTTCGCATAGCGAAATATGTAGATATTTCATCATTTGAGTATCTTATTTTCACATCATATAAAAAAGGGTCTTCGCAAGTCCATGGGTGTATGGAATGAAAACGAAAAGAAATAGATTCTCCATTTTTGGAAACAATTGTTTGGATTAATTTATTTTCTTCATATATGTCAAAATTAATGTTTCTTAACTCTCCAACACAATCAAGATCGAATTTAATAATTTGATTATCAAATTCAGGAGTGATTTTAATATTTCTTAAATAATTTTTAGGCACAGATTCCAAAAAAACAGTTTGATAAATACCTGATATAGCTGTATACCAAATCCCACCTCGCTTATAAGCTTGTTTGCCACGAGCAAAAACTTCACTATCGGCATCATCATAAACCACAATATAAATTTCGTTATTGTCATATTGCACAATATATTTAGTAATATCAACACTGATTGGAATATAACCAAAGTTCCATTGCGCAACAAAATGTCCATTAATGTAAATGCGACATCTTTGATCTATTGCACCAATATTTAAAATTAAACGTCCTTTAAAAAAACCATCAGGTAATTTAAAATATCGGCAATAATGAAGAAATTGATCTTTTTGTAATTGCCTGTTGACACCACTTAATCTCGATTCTGGAGAATAAGGGACAACGATGTTTCCATCCATTTCTTGCAATCGCGAATCACTATTAGAAAAAGCGTATCTCCAAATGCCATTGAGACATAAATATGACGACCTTTCAAATTGAGGACGTGGATACTCATATAAAGGGATGATTTGTTCTGGTTTCACTTTCATAATTAAATTATATACAAATAAAACTAGGATAGAAAAAAGTTTTTCTTTGATACATAAACCAATGCAATTTCCAAGCCCAAATTTCAAACTTTTTGACACTGTATAAATATTAGTAGTTTTTTAATTTTTTTATTTGTGTTTTAACCTTTATATAATATATTATTTAAGACGACTCCCCTATGTATCCCGAAAATGGGGGATTCGATAAGATAATAGAACTCAAGTTCTTAGTTACATATTTTTTCATTTACACCTAAGGAGGGATATAAGGATGTTAAAAGTAAGAAAAAGAGATGGATCAATCAATGATTTTGCAATTGAAAAGATTCAAAACGCAATTGAAAGAGCTTTTTTAGCTGAACATAAGTACTACAATAAGGACATCATTGAAATGCTTGCATTGCGCGTCACTGCTGATTTCAATCAAAAAGTCAAAAACGAAATTGTCGATGTCGAAGATATACAAGATAGTGTTGAAGTTGTTTTAATTCAAGCAGGTTATATTGATGTTGCAAGATCATATATGATTTATCGAAAACAACATCAAAATTTAAGAGAAATCAAAACAACTAATATCAATTATAAAAATATTGTCGATGATTATTTAAAAATTAATGACTGGCGTGTTAAAGAGAATTCAACTGTCACTTATTCACTGGGCGGTTTGATTTTATCAAACTCTGGGGCTGTCACCGCAAATTATTGGTTGAGTGAAGTATATGATCAAGAAATTGCCAATGCTCATCGAAATGCCGATATTCATTTGCACGATTTGTCGATGTTGAGCGGGTATTGTGCAGGCTGGTCATTAAAGCAATTAATACAAGAAGGTTTAGGCGGCGTAGCTGGAAAAATCACTTCTTCTCCTGCCTCACATTTATCTACATTGTGCAACCAAATGGTTAATTTTTTAGGTATCATGCAAAACGAATGGGCAGGAGCTCAAGCTTTCTCTTCGTTTGATACTTATTTAGCACCATTTGTTAAAGTAGACAATTTAACTTATAAAGAAGTTAAACAATGCATTCAATCTTTTGTATTTGGAGTTAATACGCCCTCTCGTTGGGGAACACAAGCACCATTTTCAAACATTACTTTAGACTGGGTAGTGCCAAACGATATGGCTGAATTAAATTGTATTATCGGTGGCAAAGAAGTTAACTTTAAATATAAAGATTGCGTAAAAGAAATGGCGATGATTAATAAAGCTTTCATTGAGATAATGATCGAAGGCGACGCAAATGGAAGAGGTTTTCAATATCCAATTCCAACATACTCCATCACTCGCACTTTTGATTGGAGCGAAACTGAAAACAACAAGATGCTATTTGAAATGGCTGCAAAATATGGTACTCCTTATTTTTCAAATTATGTTAACTCTGATATGGAGCCAAGCGATGTGCGTAGCATGTGTTGTCGCTTGCGTTTAGATTTAAGAGAATTAAGAAAAAAATCAGGTGGTTTTTTTGGAAGTGGCGAATCTACTGGCTCAATTGGTGTCGTTACAATCAATATGCCACGCTTAGCTTATTTAGCTACTGATGAAGCTGATTTTTATCATCGTTTAGACCATATCATGGACGTCGCTGCTCGTTCTTTAAAAGTAAAAAGAAATACGATTACCGCCCTATTGAATGCTGGTTTATATCCATATACCAAACGTTATTTAGGTTCATTTGACAATCACTTTTCAACGATTGGATTAGTCGGCATGAATGAGGCGTGTTTAAACGCTAGATGGATTAAAAAAGATTTAACCCATCCTTTAGCACAGACATTTACTAAAGCTGTTTTGAATCATATGCGCGAAAGATTATCTGACTATCAAGAACTATATGGTGATTTATATAATTTAGAGGCAACTCCTGCTGAATCAACTGCATATCGTTTAGCAAAACATGATAAGAAAAAATACCCAGATATTATTACCGCTAGTGAAAATGGTAAAACACCCTACTATACTAACTCTTCTCATCTACCAGTTGGCTATACTGATGACTTATTTGCAGCGTTGGACATTCAAGATGAACTACAAACATTATACACGTCTGGAACCGTCTTCCATTGCTTCTTAGGTCAGAAATTGCCATCATGGAAATCTTGCATGAATTTAGTAAGAAAAATTGCTGAAAATTATCACTTGCCATATTATACGATGTCACCTACATATTCTGTATGTAAAGATCATGGTTATTTAGTCGGCGAACAATATGAATGCCCAATATGCCATCAAAAAACCGAGGTTTATTCTCGAATTACCGGCTACTATCGTCCTATTCAAAACTGGAACGATGGTAAAACTGAAGAATTCAAAAATCGTAAAGAATATGACTTGGAACATTCCAATTTAACTCATTCATTAAAAGAAAACGGCATCGACCAAGTATGTGAAACCATTCATACCAGCGATGTTAAAGAAATAATGTTGTTTACCACTAAGACTTGTCCAAATTGTAAAATGGCCAAAATGTTGCTTGATAAAGCCGGAATTAAATATCGTGTCATCGATGCCGAAGATGACAAGGCCATTGCTATTGCTTACGGCATTAAAAAAGCGCCAACATTATTAGTTCCTCACGACGATCAATTTGATGTTTATGAAAACGCATCTAATATTAAATCGTTTATAGAGGCTCAAGCATAATAATGTTTGATATTATTATTGTTGGTGGCGGACCTTCCGGCATGACTGCCGCCTTATATGCATTAAGATCTTCTAAAACTGTTCTTATTTTAGAAAAAGAATCTTTTGGTGGGCAAATCGCCACCTCTCCTAGGGTAGAAAATTTTCCTACCCATCAATCAATCTCTGGATTGCAATTGAGCGATTTAATGTTTGAACAAATCATGAATTTAGGCGCTAATTTTGAATTGGAATGTGTCACTGATATTCAAAAAAACAATCAAGGGTTCATCGTATCGACAAATTACCATACTTATGAATCTAAAACTGTTATCATTGCTAATGGCGTTAAGCATCGACGTATGAACCTAGCAAATGAAGAACATTTAATTGGCAAGGGAATTTCATATTGTGCTGTCTGTGATGGCGCCTTTTATAAAGGGCAGGAAACATATGTTATTGGCGATGCAAATTCAGCGCTTCAATACGCCTTGATGTTAGCTAACTATTGTCCAAAAGTTCATTTATTTACTTTATTTGATCGATTCTTTAGTGATGATATTTTGCAAAAAAGAGTTTTAACAAATAATAAAATTGAAGTAAGACATAACTTAAACCTAATTTCTTATGTTGGAGAAACTCAACTAGAAGGTTTGACTTTTCAAGACACTAAAACTAAAGAAATAATTAATTTTAAAACCAATAATGTTTTTATTGCTATTGGACAAATTCCAAACAATGATATGTTTAAAAATTTGGTTGATTTAGATAATGGATACATCGTCGTTGATCAAAATATGGAAACAAAAACAAATGGATTGTTTGCAATCGGCGACACACGAGTAAAACAAGTTAGACAATTAGTTACTGCTTGCAATGATGGTGCTATCGCTGCGGTTTCTGCTTTAAAATATTTGGATTAATAATAAAAAGAGGTTTTACCTCTTTTTTTAATATCCGCGCAATTCTACATTTTCAACATAGTTCAACAATATTTGTCTATATTTATTAGCCTGCTCAATATCCACTGGCTCTAAATTAGGATTGATGCACTCATCATGAGCAATAAATTTTTGTAAAAACAATTTTTTGGCACCTTTAATCATTTCACCCATTTTGACAATAGCTGCTTCATCGTGAAACTCTTTAATTAAAGTGGTTCTAAATTCATAATCAATCGCATTAGATTTTAAATAATCAATGCTTTTCAATATTTCTTCATTTGGAGTTTGTTTAACTCCACAAGTCAAAGGATATTTTTCCAAACAATTTTTTATATCCATTGCAACATAATCAATCAATTTTTCTTCAACCAATTCTTTAATAACATTTGGCTTTGTGCCATTAGTGTCCAATTTTAATAAAAAACTCATATTTTTTATTGTTTTTATTTTATCTTTTAAATCATCCATCAATGTCGGTTCACCACCAGAAATAACAACCGCATCCAAAATATGTTTTCTTTTATTTAAATAGGCTATTATCTCAGAAAATGGTATAACTTGATTATGAATCCCATATACTAAAGAAGAGTTATGACAAAACGGGCATCGAAAGTTGCAATGTTCACAAAATAAAATGCATGAAACTTTTTCATCAAAGTCAAGCAATGAAAGTTTTTCAATTCCTACAAAATCCATAATAAAATTATATAGCTTTAAACAATTAAAATACATACCCAATTAAATTTATTTAATTAGTTCTATTTTTTTATATAATAATTTGTTAGAATATTAACCATGAAAACAAATAATATAAACTGGGACGAATACTTCATGGGAATTGCTTCTTTAAGCGCGTTAAGAAGCAAAGACCCAAACACAAAAGTAGGTGCTTGTATCGTCGATGAAGATCACAAAGTAGTATCTATTGGATACAATGGCATGCCGCGCCTTATAGATGATGGCGAATTATCGTGGAACAAAGGTGAAGATTTAGATAATAAATATTTGTATGTATGCCATGCCGAGTTCAATGCAATACTAAATACGCGCAACGGATCCGCTTTAAAAAATTGTACCTTGTATGTGACACTATTCCCTTGCAATGAATGTGCTAAAGCTATTATTCAAGTTGGAATCAAAGAAATTATATATATGGATAACAAATACGAAAATAGTATCACAACACGCGCTAGTTTGAAAATGTTGCAATTAGCAGGAGTTAAAATACGAAAATACCGCGGAAGAACTCTTAAAATTGATGTAATGGATTAAAAAATGACAATTAAAGAATATGTTTTAAAAAGAAAACAAGAAATAAAGCAATATGTATCTTGCATGCAAAAAAAACCTTCATTAGCGATAGTGCAAGTCAATGATGATCCAGCTTCTAATGCTTATATTAAAGGCAAATTAAAAGATGCTGAAGAATTAAATATTAATGCTAAGTTAATCAAACTTCCACAATCAACTACTCAAGAAGAGTTATTGACTTTAATTAATAAATTAAATAATGGCGATAACTATGATGGTTTTATCGTGCAAATGCCTCTTCCGAATCAAATAAATGAAGAGGCAATAAAATTAGCTATATCGCCAAAAAAAGATATTGATGGATTCCACCCTTTGTCAACTTTATCGCCATGCACTCCAAAAGGTATAATGAATTATTTGAAATATGAAAATGTTGAATTATTGGGCAAAAACGCAGTGGTAATCGGCCGAAGCAATATCGTTGGAAAACCGATGGCTAAATTGTTATTAAACGAATCATGCAATGTCACAATTTTGCATTCAAAAACAAAATTTGAAGATATGGCAAATTATATCAAAAACGCCGATATTATCGTCGTTGCTATCGGTAGGCCAGGGTTTTTAGATAAACGATTTAATTATAAGCCTGATTCCGTGATTGTAGATGTCGGAATTTCTAGAACAGATGAGGGTTTAAAAGGAGATGCCATCAAAGATTTAGGGGTCAAAATACAAACTCCTGTTCCTGGGGGTGTTGGTTTATTAACACGCTTGGCTTTATATGAAAATTTATTAGAACTGACAAAAGGAAAATAATATGGAATTTAAAATTGAAAATACTGCTGTTTATGGTATTGATAAGGCAATTATTGCAAGTGGTAACGCTATGCGTACAACCATGGATGATAATACAATCAAAATGAGCGAAAAAGATTTAAAACGAGGAATTTTGCTTGGACAGACTGGACTTGGCGAAGGCCACGACCAATTTCTAACTGGGATATTGGTGTCTTTTGATTTATATGCCCCGCTTTTCCAATGGAAAGAAATACAACGCTATAAATTTTTAAATTTTATTTCATCACAATCTACCATGCATCGCCTTGCAAAGTTTGATGTAAAAACTCAATGCGTTAGTGACACCGATGAACTAATTTTAAATCGTTATCAACAATTGCTAGATGAATATAACGCCTACAATAACCAAGAAAAAAATAATATTGATCCTAGCAAACAAAAATCGATGTGGAGGAAATTAGTTGCATCTTTACCCTGTGGTTTTGTGCTAGGAGCGACAATGACGACTAACTATCGTCAATTAAAAACAATGTACTTGCAACGCAAAAATCATAAATTAAAGGAATGGCACGAATTTTGTCATTGGTGCGAAACTTTGCCATATTTTATTGAATTAACAGGGGTCAAAAATAATGACAGCAAAAATTAAACCAATAATAAGATGTTTAATATTAGGAATTTTAGCAGGAATTGCTATTGGATTAGGCGGTGTTGCCTATATTGCCTGCGCCGTTAAAAATCAAACTGTTTTAGGTTCCATCTTTTTTTCTGTTGGATTGTTAATGGTTTGTGGATTTAGTTTAAATTTATACACTGGTAAAATTGGTTTTATTTTTGAAAAAAAGCCATATCCGTTTTTAGATTTGTTAATCATGTATCTTGGTAATGTAATTGGAGCATTATTAATTGGAACAATCACTTTTTATGCCTTTGGGCAAAATAGCGACTTAATAAACCAAGCATATACAATTGCATCTAGCCGCTTATTTGCTCTAAACGATTTCCAAAGTTATTTATCAAGTTTATTGACTTCTTTTTTATGCGGGATTTTGGTCTTTTTAGCTGTATATAGCTATAAAAATATCTCGATAAATTTTTTAAAGATAGTCATTGTTATCTTATGTGTCGCCGCATTTGTTATATCCGGTTTTCAACACTGCATTGCTAATATGACTTATTTTGCTAGCGCAAAAATATGGTCTTGGCAATCGCTTGTTAATATTGTTGTCACTACAATAGGAAACTCATTAGGGTCATTATTTATTTATAGTCTATTTCTTATAATAAATAAATTAAAAGAGGCAAATTATGACCAATGATGATTCCTTAAAATATTTTTTAAAATATGTCAAATTTGACACGCAATCAGATGATGATTCTTTAACTGTTCCATCTAGTAAAAAGCAAATCAAACTAGCCAAAGAAATTCTTCAAGATTTAAGCAATTTAGGAGTAAAATCTTGCAAAATCGATGAATTTGGACAAATTTGGGCATTTATTGAAGGTGACTCAAATTTGCCTACTATTGGTTTTAACGCACATATGGATACTGCTACTGATTATTCTGGTTGTGGTGTAATTCCTAGACTTATACATAATTATAATGGCGAATCAATTTTAAAAAAATGTGGCTCATTAATCGATGTCAATGATTTTCCAATATTTAAGAAATACGTTGGGAAAGATATTGTCGTTAGCGATTCAGATACTTTGCTTGGCGCTGATGATAAAGCCGGTATTTCAATTATTATGAATTTGGTGGAGTTTTTAATCTCTAATCCAAATTTTAAACATCATCCTATTTCATTGCTTTTCACTTGCGATGAAGAAATTGGAAGAGGTGCTGATCATTTCGATTCACAAAAATTCAACTCTAATTATGCATATACTATTGATGGTGATTCTCCTTACATTGCGTCGTATGAAAACTTTAATGCAGCTCATATTGATGTCGATATTCAAGGAATTTCAATTCATCCAGGTGAAGCAAAAGACAAAATGATCAACGCCATTAAAATAGCGATGGATTTTGATGCTTTATTAAACCCGCAACAAGTGCCAGAAAAAACTCAAGGTTATGAAGGTTTTCACCATTTAACACAAATGTGTGGAACTACTTCACATACTAAATTATCTTACATCATCCGAGATCATGATAAACAAAAGCTAGAAGAAAAAATTAAAGAATTTTATAATGCCAAAGCAATAATACAACAAAAATATCCTAAACTAAATGAACTTGTTATTGAAGTTGGTTATGATTATAAAAATATGAAAGAGATTTTTGAAAAAGATGATTCGGCTCTTTTAAAAATCAAAAATGTATTTAATAAATTAAATTTGAAACTTGATTTCGTTCCCATTCGTGGCGGAACCGATGGCGCGACTTTTTCTTTTAAAGGATGCCCTACTCCTAATTTAGGAACTGGTTCTTACAATCATCATGGTCCATTTGAATTTTTAGTAAAACAAGAACATGATTTAATGATTGAAATATTAAAGGAAATCGTCAAAGCATGAAATCATATGTTATTTTAATAGGCGGTGGCTCTGCATCAGGGAAAACGCTATTAACACAATACATAAAAAAAGAATTAGATGAATGTGTCTGCGTTATCAACATTGACAATTTTTATAAAAATAACCCTCAATTATCTTTTGAGGAACGAACAAAAGTAAATTATGATCATCCAGATTCAATCGATTCATCATTGATGATTAAATGCATTAAACAATTAAAAAGCGGAATGGAAATTGATATTCCGATTTATGATTTTGCCAATCATTTAAGATCGATTAATTCTATACATATCAAGCCATGTCGATATATTATCGTCGATGGCATTTTTGCTTTGTATTATCAAGAGTTATTAAATATTGCTGATTTAACTATATATGTTGACGCCGACCAAAATATTCGTTTAAATCGTCGTATTATCCGCGATATTAACGAAAGAGGGCGGACAAAAGAAAGTGTTTTAAAACAGTTTAAAAAAACCGTCGCCCCCATGCATAATATTTATATAGAACCTACTAAAAATAATGCTAATCACATTTTTATCAACAATCAAAACGATGGATTGAATCAAAAGCAAGTTGAAGTTGTCGTCAATAAAATCAAAAAATTATCAATTTAATTAAAGATTGCCAAATAAATAATCAATGTAGGAAGGCTTATCAATGAATGGGTTTCGATTCCCTTGAACACTGAATGCATATTCATTTCTTTCCATCTCATATTGATCGACTGGATCAATAGAATTCCATAAGCACAATAAATCATTTACTTCGGTTTCAGGAACACCTAAAACATCACTTAAAAATAACTCTCCTGTCACGCCTTGTTTTGTCGTGCCTCCAAAAGTGGTCGTATAATGGACATATACATAAGCAATGATGCGTGCTACATCCCCTTTTATTTCATCGGCAGGTTCAAAGCATGCATATGCAGATCTAGCCCCATAATAATTATTAGTACCACCATTATAAGTGATAATATTTAAAGACTCATGATAAAACATTGGAGCAAATCTTGCATTACCGCGAATTGAATTAATATTTGATTCAGTCGCCCGTAAGTGATGAATATCTGCGCCAGCATAAAATTCATCAAAAACATCATTAGAAAGAGATTTTGGCCAAATATGTTCTCTATTTAAAGAAGATATCGACCGATTAGAATAAAAACAATATGGTGTGGAATGCCCATGAGTGTCACTTGATTTAAAATGATTTTTTAATGAACTATACGAAGTATAGGTTTTGTGAGTAGACATCATTAAATTGTGAAGTTGTAATCCTAACTGTTTTCCTACTACATTTCCAATACCATCGTAGTAATTGCCTTGATATAAATCGTTTTCTTGATATGCTTTAGAAATAATATCATCATATCCGTTGTCGATGGCTTGAACAGGATAACCCATAATTTCCACAAAAGAATATCCAGATGACTCATAAGTATAAATATCATAGACGCATTCAATTATCACTTCATCGCCACCAGCTAAACCAGTGGATGAAAAATTTTTAGCGTTTCGATATGAATATGTTGAACCATTAAAAGTAATGCAACTGCTATTTTTCGATAAACCATAGACCAAAATTGAACCAGTTTCATCACTAAATTCAAAACTACCATAAGTCGTTTCTTGCACAAACTGCATCACGCCTGATAAGCGATATAACAAACCGTCAACGCTCTTGCGATTGATTAAATCCGATACTGTTGTTTCAATTGCGTTTTGATTTGGATCATTAAAATAAATAATGTTTTTTTCTTCGCTTGAACTTGAGATTGATGTATCATCTTGGCTATCGCTAACCCCTATCGATGTAGAACTGTTATCGACACTACTCGAACTAGTTGTAATACTGCTTTTTGAAGAGCTGTTTGCACAACCAATTAAAGAAATAGTACTGATTAAAAGAATAATTTTTTTAACAGTTTTCATTTTTTTACCTACTAATATTATTAAAGCCTGGTTGGCTAGATAAATCTTCAAAAGAAATAATTGGATTTATAGCAAAATAATCTTCTATCAATGTAGATGATACTCTTTCTTCCACATATGAATATTCTCCGTTAAAAGAAGGAAACTTATCATAGTTGCGATTTGAGTCTTTATGGAATAAAACATAGTCAATGCAAGCGACTGTATAATATTCATCACTATTGATAGTGATTGGATTAGGTGCATAATATGGATAACTAGAAGTATTTCTTAATATATCTGCACCTTTAACTTGTGTCACATATGTTTTATTTTGAAATGGTAATGCATCAAAAATAAGGCCTCTAGTTATTTCTCCATCCTCAGATAAATTTATCGAAGAACGACCACCATTATTGATAACTACAACGATATTTGAAACATCGTCTTTCATCAATTCATATGACATCCACGCTAACATTCTACCTGACATTGTAGAAGTTAGATAAGTAGCACCTTCAATCGTGCCAATAACTTCATTTTTAACGCGATAAAAATCTTCATCAAAATAAGTGTCAATAAAAGATTTTATTTGGGCATCTTCTGTATAATTATTGCCAATAAACACCGATTCCATTGTCTCTAATTTTGGAGTTTCTTCACTAACATCTAATCTAACATGAGAAATATATTCACCATGACTTCCACTTTGAATAAAAGGAACACCATTGCTAGTTTTAAAATCAAATCCATGTGAATGAGCAGTAAAAACAGCATCTACATATCTTTCATTGCTATTTTGTGAAACGCTAGTAACGCCATTGACAAATTGATATCCTAAATCGCTATATGATGCATGTGCATTAACAACAACGACATCACAACCATAATCAATTCTTAATTCATCTGAACATTGTTTGACAATTTCGGTCGGCTCAACAAATGTATAACCTTCCCAAATTGTAGAAGTAATTGATGTGATTTGGTCCTCACCGATTATGCCAATAATACCGATTTTTACACCATTTCTTTCAATAACTTTATACTTATCGACTAATTCAGAAGCAAAATCACTAACGGTATTATTTTCTTCATCATAATGATAGACATTTGCGCCCAAAAAAGCACAATCCCCTGCAAATTCGGCATTTCTTTTTAAAATATCGATTCCCCAATCAAATTCATGATTGCCTACCGCCATAGCTTCGCAATTAAGCATCGGCAATGTTTTAGCAATTAATTCTCCTTGATTGGTGCCGGAGTCATATGTATCTTGAAATGTATCTCCAGAACTTAAAAAGACAAAATTTCCATAATTTTCAGCTTCTTTATAATGCAAAAAAGTAGCCAATTTTGCTAATCCAGGTTCGTTTAAAGATTCATTAGCAACAATCCGTCCATGATAGTCATTGATAACCCAAAAATCAAGCATGCCATCAATGGTTTCTTTAGGAAGCGATGTGGAAGTAATAACATCACTGCTTGTTTCAAAACTAGATTCACTTTCACTCGTTGTGATTGTAGTTATCGGATTACATCCGGCCAACAATAAAGGGATAAAAAGTAATGTTAATAAAGCATTTTGTTTTTTCATAAGCACCTCTTAAATTTATTAATTCATCAAAGATAAGGATCTAAAGTTGATAATTTTATTGTAGCATAATTTTTAAAAGATAAATTATTTGCTCCACCGTCTTCATAATCTTTATTGGCAAAATAAAATTGATTGCTAAATTGCTCAAATTTGGCTGCGTCTAGATATTTTTGGCCATATTCAAGACAATATTTCACATATAAATCTTGATACGATTTAATAACTGGCCATTTAATCGAATAATCAACAGATGAGTCGTCTGTATTAATAATTAATCGCCAAAGCAATGGATTAGGTTGCCAAACTCTTTCATATCCTAGATTTTGTTTTGTTGTATACAACGGGATGTCTTCCATATGAACTTCCCAGTCTTTTAAAATGCCAAAACATCGATCAAAATCATATGGAATGAAGCAAGCTTTATCATTAGACGAATTAAAATAAATGTAATAATTGTTCGAATTATTTCTAGAATCGTCTGGATTGCCAATTACCCAGCATAATGCTTGATATTTTAATATTGAATCAACATCAATTAATTCATCAATGATAAGTTTAAAACTATCACTATTTGAAGTATTTTGATTGACCACATTAATTAAATTTGTTAACAAAGAATGGTCGATTTCATCTTCTTTATCATTTGTTTTTAAATCGTAAGAAGGATGGTAATTAGGACCTTCAACACCAATTGATGAAACGCTTTCTTGACTTAAAGAAGCAGGACCCATATCAGTGTATGTAGACTTATATAAGTTTCCTTTTGAACTTTCTTTTGCTAATCTTTTCGTTAAAAAATCTTTATCGATAGTTTCTTGAAGTTGGCATAAATATGTTTTTGAATCTGATTGAGTTTGCAAATGAACTTGAACTAACTGAACTTTAGACGCCATTAAGCCTTCGCTTTCAAAAGCATGATAAGCATAAATTTGCTTGGTAAATGTTTTATCTTCACTTTTATTCCATTTCAAATCAAGTTTTTGTTGATTAGCAAATTGGCGATCCTTTCTTTGCTTTCTAGCATCGTCATTTTCCCATGAACGAATATAATAATCATTATCTTCAACATCATCAAATGTTTCTTTTAAAGAAATCTTAAAGTGAACCAAACCCAAAATATGCCCGCTTGAGTCCACAAAATTCTCGTTGCGGCTGGTGTTGCCTTTCATCCTTACACCGGCCTCTAAATATTCATATTTCTTTTGATTTAATACAAAAACAATATCGCAAGGATGATACATTTCTTTTTTTACTTCATCGCTAGAATATTTAGCTAGTTTATAAATAGATTCATTTGTAAAATTTAAGTATATTTCAACTTGCGAAGTTGGATAGTATAATTCATCGTACAAGTTTTCAAATTCATCAATTGAGCTTGTAGAAGTTTGAAAACTACTATCAACTGTATTAGAACTAGATATTGGCGATTGACACGCACTTAACAACAAAATGAACAGCAATACTGATAATTTAAAACTTTTCATAATAATACTTCTTTACCATTATATAAAATAAGCAAATATAAAGCCATAAAAAAAAGACCCAAAAGGGTCAATTTGTAATTTTAGTTAATGACAATGTAATTGACATTTCCTGTTTCAACGTCAATAACCTTCTCAAATAGTATTTCGTATTCTTGTTCATTGTCTTCGACTTCAGCCTTTATTAAAGTTTTTCCATCTTTTTCAAACAAATAGAATTCCATTTCTTTTTCGCCGATGGTTTGATTTTCAACTTCTAATTCAACTGAGTGGCGTTTTACTTCTAATGAGTATTCATAAATCGATTCGCCATTTTTAACAATTTCGTATTGAAATTCTGTTTTTTCGCCTTCAATTTCTTGTTCAACAATAACATAGGTTTGTTCGTCTAAACGATAAGTGAAAGAAATTTCAAATTCATCTTGTTCAATTTCTTTTTCGCCTCTCATTTGGTATATTTGATCATCGATTTTAATAATTCCCTCAATGTAAGACTCTTGCTCGTCTTCGTCGTGATCATCATCATTTAAAATTGTCTCATTATAATACATAACAAATGTATTTTTAATTGAATTAATGTCTTGATAAGTAACTGTCATCATCGCCTCGTATTCAGCTAAATCGCTTTCCGCGCTTATCGAAGTAACAAGACTATCAACACCGGTTAATGCTGCTTCAATGGATGGTAAATAACTAGCTATTTCATCAATAACATCTGGTGTCAATTCTTTTTTTGACATCTTAGCTTTTAAATTAGTATCGTTTAAAGCATCGTTTAATAATCCGACTGAGGTTGCTGCTTCAAATGCATAAACATCGTGGGAATTAGACGCAGAGTCAAGTGGAAAATTGCTATTTTCATGTGTGGTAGCGCAGCCGCTTAATAACATAACTGCAAATAATGGGATTAAAATTTTTGTTGTTTTCATGTGGTTTTTACCGCCTTTCACTTATACAACAAACATATTTAATATTTTATTGGAATTTTTTTAATTTCTTTTTAATATGTAAGAAAAATCAAGCATTTTTTCTTCGTATAAATAGGATGTGCCACCATCTTGATTATCGATTATGGAAATGTTAATTATGCCTTCGCTATCTAACATTTTGTATTCACAAATAAAATCTTTGCCATCGTTTGTTATTTTATACTCACTTTCTAAATTAGAAATATCAGAATTGTAAGTTTTAATTTCCACTACCTTTTCTTCGTTTATCTCGTGTTCAAAACCTATTTCTACATATCGATAAGCGACACCAGACTCGACGATACTATATAAATATTTTTGTTCGTATTCGTCGACTTCGCTTTCAATTTCTTGCTCGATCAAAATATAAGAGTCTTTGCTGCTATTTAAATAAGCTTTTAATTCCAATTCGGCCTCTTTTTCATCAACATCATTTTCAAGCGATTTTTCCCCTTCGACCTGATAGGTGGTACCATCTTTTATAAATATCCCGTCAATGGTGTATTCTTCTTCATCGTCATCAGAATTTAAAAAAGTTTCGTTATAGTAAAATTCAACTTGACCAAACTCATTATTGATTTGCATGACATATTGGTAATTTAAATCCTCGGAAATAAAAACTTCAGGTACGACAATAAAATCATTGTTCAACATTGCTTCACTAGTAAGCATGTACGGATTTAAAATATCAATTTGTTGTTTAAATTGATCTACATTAATCTTTGATTTTATATTTAAAGACAAATGATTATTATTCGAAATAATGTTATTGATTGAAAAGATGCCAAAAGCTATTTCTTCTTGCCGTTTTCCAACATTAATTATAGGTGGTTCACCACTAGTTTTATGATTAGCGATAGCATTAGGAATCACAATGCAAGCGATGATGCCACATGCTAAAATTGGCGTTCCCACACCATAAAACAACGGTTTTTTATACCAAGGAGTGGCTTTATGACTTTTTTGTTTTAAATATTGTTGTTTAATTGCCTGGCTTAAATCAGGAATTTGATTTTCATCAATTTTAGAAATGATGGATTCTCGAATATTTTTGTCGTCTAACATCAATAGATACCTCCTAATTTATCTTGCAATTTTTTTCTAGCTTCTTGATAGAGCCATGTGCATGTTCCAATCGGAACTTTTTTTAACTTCGATATTTCTTTAAATGAATAATCTCCCAACACTTTAAGCATGAATATTTCATATTCTTTGGGGTTTAGACTGTTTTGAATTTTTTGAATTAAACCACTATCAATAATTTTATCTAAACGATAAGATTCATCTTGATAATTACTCAGGACATATTCATGTTCATATTTATTTTTGTTCCAATAATTGATTGCCTTATTTTTGGCTGATTGGACTAAATATCCATAAACATCTATATCATGTTTTAATTTATTTTTATGATTTAAAAAATCAATGTATGTCTCTTGCATAATATCCTCGACAGTATGCTCGTTTTTTATGATGAGCAAAATCGATATATAGACACCTTTTTTTGTTAAAGAATATAATTCATCAAACGCGTCTATTTCTTCATGTTGTAGTCGAATCAACAATTCAGTCAATCTATTTTTAACATCCATAGTCTTTTCACCTATATAACAAATTAAACATCGTTTTTATTGGAAAATATTTAAAATAATACCAAAAATTCCAATTTATTTGTTAATCAAATTATATATTTTTTCAAAATCGGTCGATAATTGATACTTACTTATATCTTTTTTATTTATCCAAAAAACTTTTCCTTCATTGGAAGATATTAATTGACCTTGAAATTGATTTGTTTTATATAAAAAAGCCAAATAGCGAACATTATTGCCCCAATCCCATTCGATAACATCGCACAAAACTGGATTAATAATTGTTAAACCAGTCTCTTCTTTAATTTCTCGAATAACACTATCGATTAATGTTTCATTATTTTCAACATGGCCGCCAGGAAAAGAAAGACCGGGCCAATCACTTTTATAGCGGTCTACTACTAAAATTCGATCATGGTCGTAAACCATGCACATATTAGATAAAATGACTTTTGATATTTTATCCATTACTGATTTTCAACTTCGCCATCTTTGCCGAGCGATATTTCTTTTTGCTTTTCGCTAAATTTTTTGGCATCAGCAACTTCTTGAGGCAAAGGAGTTTTTGCATGCTTTTCAGCTTGATGTAAAACAACTTGTGTGAATGGAATGTTGATATTATTAGCATCAAACAATAATTTTAAAGCTCTATTTAAATCTCTTTGAACTTGGAATTTAAATGTTTCATTACAATCGGCTGTAAAGCGTAGCGTAACACCACTAGAGCCTAATTGTTGCACGCCTAAATAATAAATTTGAACAATATGTTTATTTGACTTTTTAAGTTTTTCCATATTGGCATTAATAATTGATTCAACATGTTCAATTGATTCGCTATATTCTATATCAATATCGCAAATAGCTAATGACAATTCAGAAGTCATATTGATGAGGGTGCGGATATCAGAGTTATTAACAATTTTAATGTCTCCACCTGCATCAACAATTTTAGTGGTACGAATACCCATTTCTTTTACTGTCCCTCTAAAACCATCGACAACAATAATGTCGCCTACATCAAAAACGTCTTCAAAAACAATAAATAAACCAGCGATGATATCTTCTATGAGCGGTTGAGCACCAAGCCCAACAATTAAAGATAATATTCCGGCTCCGGCTAATAAAGTAGTTGTGTCAACGCCCGCTATAGATAAAACCAAGAAAATCCAAATAATTATTGAAAGATATTTAATAAAACTTGAAAGCAAATTTAAAAAGGCGCGATGTTTTTTAAAAAATCGAGAAATAAAATCGATTATCATTCTTAAAAATACTGAAATCATCAACATTAATATTGTTGCTGATACAATTCTTAAAATAATAAATGTTGGATCATTTCTTTCAACTTTTAAGAAAATATTTAATCCTTCATAAATCTCATTAGACTGGATTTTAAACCAACCCAAAGACAAAAATAAAATATAAGCGATCGATATGATTGCTAAAATTGAAACCCAGATAATTTTTTTAATGTTGAACTTCTTCTTTTCCATTTTAAACTCCTTAAAATATCTCAATATATATGTTCATAATTCATAAGCCAAAATAAAAAATGCATCATATTAAAATTGATGAATTAATGATTTTATACGAATCAATTTCATATTAATTTTATTATCACACTTTTTAATATATGTGTCAAATATAGATAATATAGATACATCATTGAAAAAGCGACAATAAAAAATTAAAATAATTAAGTAATTATGGAAAATATGGAAAAGAAAAAAACAATTTTTAAAACGATTAAAATTAGTTTAATTGTGTTGTGTTCATTAGTCGGTGTTTTTATTTTAACAATCAGCACTTATCTTATTTATGTGATTGCTACTTATTATAGAATTGATGACAATCAAATTTTAGAAATTGAAAATAATCAAAAAAGCATTGTTCCCATTGATGAAGAATTAACTTTTACTTGTTATAACATTGGGTTTGGCGCATATTCAAGTCAATTTACTTTCTTTTTAGATGAAGGTATTAATGCCGATGGTAGTTCCTCTTGGGGTTATTATTCAAAAGGGTTATCTTATGACGATGTTTTAAAAAATACTACAGGATCAATTGAAGCGATTAAAAATTTAGATAGCGATTTTTATGCCATTCAGGAAGTGGATGTCGATTCTGATCGTGCTTATCATATAAATCAACAAAAAATGATACAAAAACAAATGACGAATTACGCTGAAACTTTTGCTATTAATTTCCATTCAGCTTATCTTGCTTATCCATTGTATGATAATCATGGTAAATCTTTAGCCGGGCTGCAAACATTATCAAAATATCATATCGAAAATTCGATAAGAAAGTCTTTTGTTGTTTCTAATGCTTTCCCTGACAAATTTTTTGATTTAGATAGATGCTTTAGCGTCAATGTCATTCCTGTTGAAAACAAGAAAAAAATGATACTCATTAATTCTCATATGTCTGCTTATGATGAAGGTGGTATCATCAGAAATCAACAATTAAAACAGTTAAACGAATATCTATTAAACGAATATCAAAATGGAAATTACATCATAGTTGGCGGTGATTTCAATCACGATTTATTAACTTATAATCCTAAGTATAACTACACAAAATCTAATTTACCTTTTAGTGATACTTATACTCAGCTTCAACCGAATTGGCTATCTTTTATGTTTGAAGAAGATGGCACATGCAATTTTGACTCCCATTTTGCCATTTATGCTGATGATACTACCCCTTCGCTTAGAGGCGCTGACTGCATTTACGAACCTGGAAAAACATTTGTCTGCACTGTTGATGGATTTATTGTTTCAGACAATGTTGAAGTAATCGGCGTTAAAACACATCAAACAACAGACACCACTACTGATATGTTTGCTTTTTCCGATCATCAGCCTACAACGTTAACATTTAAATTATCATAGGAGATTATGAAACAAAAAATTAAAGCCGTATTTTTTGATTTTGACTGGACATTATTTGATCATAAGACACACACCTTTGTTCCTTCCGCTATTGATGCTATCAATCAAATACAAAAAAACGGTGTAAAAATTTTTATTAATTCCGCACGATCATATTATTCATTAGCAGGATTAAATACTTTTGAAAATCTGCATTTTGATGGGTTTGTGGTTTCGAATGGCGCTTCTACTTTTTTAAAAGATAAAATTTTATATGCTCACTTTTTATGCAAAGAAAAAGTTGAAGAAATCAGAAATGTTTTAGAAAAAGAAAATGTGTCATACATGATTTCAACTATAAATGATGCTTACATTAAAAATGTTGATAATGACCCTAATGTTAAAAGATTTTATGAAGTTTTTTATGAGCCGTATCCAAAAGATATATCTTTGTATAATAACGATGATGTTTTAACAATTCAAGTTTATGTAAGCAAAGACAAAGATTATATTTTTGATAATATTAAAAATGTAACTATTGATCGTTTTTTTGAGACTAATGTCGAAATTAGCGCTCAATTATTTTCAAAAAAGGAAGGAATTGAAGCAATCATTAATTATTTTGGTTTTAATCCTAATCAAATTGCGGCATTTGGCGATGATATAAACGATTTAGATATGTTTGATTTTGTCAAATATGGAATTTGCTTAGGAAATGGAAAAGAAATAGCTAAAAAACATGCATATTATGTCACCACTAATATCGAAGACGATGGTATATTAAATGGACTAAAATATCTTAAACTAATAAAATGACGAATTTTGTTGCATATTTTTTATAAAATATATATAAATAAAGTGTAGTTAATCGGTAGGCGAGACTACCATGAAGATACGGACTGTTGCCGCAAACTAGTGGAGACACTACTCGAGGGCCAGCAGGAAATGTCGACAACAAGGCATATCCTAATACAGTTTCATCGCTTCACGGAGTTAAAGCTCACACGTTGGTTATAAGCTTTTATTACTTGTCACCGATTGATCGGTGATTTTTTTGTTTATAGGAGGTGGCATATGAAAGAAACATCAAACATCATTCAAGAAATTTTAAATTTAATCCGCTCTGATTTATCTAAAAGTAAATTAAGAAAGGCTTTAGACCATTATCACGAGAGCGATATTGCTGATGCCGTTGCCTTTTTAAGCAAAGAAGAACGTCAAAAATTATATGAAATCCTAGGTGATAAAGCTACATCAGATATTTTCGCCCATCTAGATGATGTTGAAGATTATATTGAAGAATTAGATGACGATAAAGCTGCAGATATTTTGCAAGAAATGGATGCAGACGACGCCATCGATGTTTTGCAAGAACTAGATTTGGACGATCGAAAACAAATCGTCTCTAAAATGGAAGATGAAGCAAAGCAAGATATCAAGTTAATCGCTAGTTATGAAGAAGATGAAATCGGCAGCAAAATGACTACTAATTATATTGTCATTCCTCATCATTCCACTATTAAACAAGCGATGCGAATAGTCGTTAAAAACGCTAATGAAAATGATAATGTAAATACAATTTATGTTGTCGAAGATGACGACACTTTTTTTGGATGTATCGAATTAAAAGATTTAATTATTGCTCGTGCTGAAACAGATATAAACACCATAATACACACTAATTATCCTTATCTAAAAGATAAAGATAAAGTGAGCGATGTTATCAATGGTTTAAAAGAATATGACTTGGTAATGATTCCGGTTTTAGATCAACAAAATCATTTAATTGGCGTTATTACTTCTAGTGATATCGTTGAAGCAGTTGATGCCGAATTAGGAGAAGATTATGCTAAACTAGCAGGTCTTAGTAAAGAAGAAGATGTTGATGAGCCATATTTCCGTTCATTGAAAAAAAGACTTCCTTGGTTAGGGCTTTTATTAATTTTAGGATTATGCGTATCAATGGTTATATCACAATTTGAAGCTATTATTGCTATCATACCAATGGTCGTTTTTTTCCAATCGATAGTATTAGATATGGCTGGAAATGTTGGAACTCAATCATTGGCGGTCACTATTAGATATTTGAATAGCGATGAGGTTACACCTAAAAAAACAAGCAAAATGATTTTTAAAGAAGTGAGATTAGGGTTTACAAATGGAATTGTAATAGGCGGGATTTCATTTTTAATTGTCTTGGCATTTTTATTTGTTAAACATCAACCAATTACTGGAGAAACATTTTTGATTCATGATGCCTTATTTTTATCTAGCAGCGTATTGATTGCCATGATTGCCGCACTTACATTAGCAAGCTTTGTCGGTGTTTTCATCCCAGTAATTTTTAAAAAATGGAAAATTGATCCAGCAGTCGCATCTGGACCATTAATCACTACTATTGATGATATGGTAGCAGTTGTAGCATATTATGGGTTAGCTATGGCGTTTTTTAATATTCTTTTTTAATTAATAAAAAAATATTAACATTGCCATCATTTAGGAGTATAGTTTGTTTTTATGGTGGCGGTTTTATGCATCACTATTATCAGTATTATTTCCATGATCATTTGCGTCATGTTTTTCCCTATTTTAAAAATTGGAAAATTTCAAATGCAAACATTTTGGTTTGCACCTTTTTTAGGAGCGATTCTTATTTTAATATGTGGATTAATTGACCCTCAATTTGTGTTTTCTTCATTGATTGCTTCTTCTAGCGTCAATCCAATTCAAATTTTAATTATTTTTATATCGATGGTTTTTATTTCTGTCGTATTGGACGAAGTTGGATTTTTTAAATATCTAGCATCCATCGCGGTAAAAAAAGCCAATAACAACCAGATGCTTTTATTTGTTATATTATTTTTGTTGTTTCTGTACTAACTATTTTTACATCCAACGATATAATTGTTATCACTTTTACACCATTCATAATCTTTTTTTGCAAAAACACCAAAATTAACCCTATTCCTTATCTTGTGGCGGAATTTGTCGCCGCGAATACATGGTCGATGTTATTAATAATAGGCAATCCAACAAATATATATTTAGCAACATCATATAATATAAATTTTAGCGAATATATACTGCATATGTTTATACCAAGCATTTTTGCGGGAGCAACTTCGTTATCTATCATGCTCTTTTTGTTTAAAAAACATTTGAAGCAACATATTGATAATCATGTCGAACCAACTCATATTTTAGATAAACCAATTTATATAGTTTCTTTGATTTTGCTTGGAATTTGCATAGTTTTGCTATCAATTAGTTCTTGGATCGACATTCCGATGTATTTGATTGCATTAACTTGTGGCGGCACTTTGTTAACATTTATCATCATATATTGCTTAATAAATCGCAAAGAGATGTTTATATTAAAAGAATCATTATTAAGGTTGCCGTATAATTTGATTCCATTATTGCTATCGATGTTTGTCATCGTCTTATCGCTGCATGCTTATAAAATTAGTGAGCATATTTATGATTTTTTAAATACGTGTCAACCTATTTTATCATTTGGTCTATCATCTTTTTTAAGCGCTAATTTTATCAACAATATTCCAGTGAGCGTATTGTTTGTGGATATTATTTCTAATTTTACAACTTTGGCATCTCATGAAGCGATATATGCATCAATTATTGGCTCAAACATCGCTGCTTTTTTTACTCCAATTGGCGCATTGGCGGGCATGATGTGGATGGGCATTTTAAAACAAAACGGGGTTAAATTCACATTTTTAAAATTTACAGCCTATGGTGCTATTATTTCCATTCCAACGCTAATAGCATCATTAGGCGGTCTATTTATTGCGTGTATTATATTTTAATAATCATTGACGCATGACAACGCTTTCTGTCTTAAACAATTTAACATCAATTAAAATTAAAAGAAAAGAAAAAAAGACGTTGCTAAGCAAAGTAACAATCAAATAAGGAACATTTAAAGAATTATTAATAATTGAATTAATGGCTTGTGATGTGTTGACAATTGGAATAAAAGCATATCCAATCCCACTAGCGTTAATAAATCCAGGCACCAACGCTAAAAACATAAAGACAGCAATTAAAGGAGCTAAATAACCAGAGGCTTCTTTTGTTGTTTTGGCAAAAGTTGATACAGTCGTTGCAACATTGACAAAAAGTAACATCAATGTCAGCATCACAAAAAAGATTAAAACATATTCGCCAGCATTTATATTGATGGAACCACCTGCTCCCATCATTTTTGGAAGCGACATCAACATTCCGGCTCCAGAAATTGTTCCCCCAAAAATAGAAACAATGCAAAGAGCAATAATTTTTCCTAAAGCAAATTCGCTTCTTTTAATTGGTGTAATCAATATTGATGACAAGGTCCCCCGCTCTTTTTCTCCAGCGATTGATTCAGGACAAACTGTCAGAGTAATTGAATACAACAAAGACATAGTAACCATCGGTAGTACCATACCCATGATTTGTTTCATCATTGACGACGACTCGCCAACATTTGGATTTGTATAATCATTATTAATTGTATATTTAGAGTAAATGACATTTATAATTTCTTTGGTGTAAGAAAATAAAATTTCCGAAGCTTTTGATTCAGAATTATATAAGACATTAATGTTTGGACGATTAGCGTAATCGACATTATCAAAAACATTTTTTTCAAAATTGTCATCAAAAATTATGACCGTATCAACTTCCATATTTTTTAATTTAGAGATATATTCATCTTTTTGTGAAATGTCAAACTCAAGAAATACTGGAGAAGGATATTTTTGAGCAGTTAAAGTCGATGTCAAAGACAACTGCAACAAAGAGCAATCATCTTGATTTTTATCATCGTTATAATTATTTGATAAAGCTATATGATATTGATATGTCGTATCTATTTGAATGAGATTTTCGCTTGATAAAACATTGCCTAAAACATTATAAAAAATAAAAATAGCAATTCCAGGCAATACTAGTGCTAAAAGCATTCGATAATCTGTAAAAAATCTTTTTAATTCTTTTTTTATGACAGCCCAAATCCTTTTCATTAATCATTTTCTCCATGAACATTTTGATACAAATCAAAAAATGTTTTTTCTAAATCGTTAATATTAGATTTGCTATCTTCGAACATTAATTTCCCATCGATAATTATGCCGATACGATCGCATAATTTCTCAACCAAAGAAAGAATATGTGTAGAAATGATAATAGTCTTATTTTGCTTTTTCATATCGATTAAATAATCTTCCACTAATTTGCTAGCAATGATATCTAATCCATTCGTTGGTTCATCAAAAATAACGACTTTAGGGTCGTGAACTAAAGAGATGGCTAAAGAAACTTTTTGTTTCATACCAGTAGATAGTTCGCCAATCTTTTTATATTTAAATTCATCAATGCCAAATTTTGAAAATAAAAATTGTTTTCGACTTTCTTTTTCATCGTTAGTCAAACCATATAAATCTGCAAAAAAATCAAATGTGTAACTTGGAGTAAAAAAATTATCTAATTTTAAATCAGAAGTTAAAAAACCAATCATGCATCTTGCTTCACTTGGTTGTTTAACAATATCTTTTTGATAAATATTGATACTTCCTGAAGTAGGAGTTAATAAAGTTGCAAGCATTCTTAATGTTGTCGTTTTACCTGCTCCATTAGGTCCTAAAAGACCATATATTTCACCTTCATGCAATTCAAATGAAATATGGTCAACCGCTATTAATTTACTAGAAGCAATTTTTTTATCTTTTCTTTGCTTTTTATTTAATGTGAAGACTTTTGTTAATTCTTTTACTTCAATAACAGCCATAGCAATATTATTGATAAATAAAGACATATAGTCAATGAAAATAGAGCTCAATAAAATCAGTTATAAAAAATATCATGCACGAAAGCCATGCCAACTATGCAAAACAATAATGTCAATGACCAATACTCAAAGATAAATAAAGCGACAACCATAAATATAAATAAGAATATTTTGGATGCGAAATTTTCAAAAAGAGAAAAATTTAAACAATATAGTATTAAAACTGGCAAATGTATTAATAAAGCAAACCAGTAATTAATATGGTCAAAATAAACTAATAAATCTAATCCAACCGTCAATAATATCATTCCAAGGTTTAATAATAGTGTTGTCAAAATTAATGAATGTTTTTGTTCATATGATTCTTTTAAAATGCGATTATAAGCAAACTCTTGTCGCTTTTCCTTTTTTATAAATGGATTAAAACGCATCAAGCTAGAACATGTAGCTTTTAAATAAAAATTTGTCATTTTTTAGCCCTCCTTGTGGAAACAATATTTTGATTGAAATTTGGTTTAGATGAAATTTGTTCATCTTGAATGATAGTCGATGACATAACAGGTTCATTAGATTTGGGAGTAGATGATGAACCATCAATTGATGACAAATTAACGTGGTGATCAGCAACATTGTCGATGACATCGATTTTCTTATTGACAGGATTAAGCAACATCTCTTTTGTGATTGCACCACTTTTAATAAGTCCGATTTTAGCCATGATAGGTCCAGCCATTTCATATAAGACTGAAGAACACAAAATTACTGATAAAAATGTATTGCCTATATCTGCCGGCAACATTCTTTGACCAAAAAACGCTAAGCCAATTGCTACTCCTGCTTGTGGAATCAAGGCCAATCCTAAGTTATTGGTAATTTTATTGTCTTGGCGAGTAATTTTACATCCTAAATATGCACCGCCATATTTTCCAACAATTCTTACTAAGAAGTAGACGATTCCAATTAGTCCTATACTAGCAAAAGCGGATAAGTCCATATTCATTCCAGACATCACGAAAAATAGCAACATGACTGGTGGTGTAAAATGATCCATATATTTAAATATTTTTTCGTCGTGAGTTAAATTGATATATGTAGCACCAAAAACCATGCAAGAAAGCAAAGGAGACACATCTAATAAAATTCCTGCTCCACTAATGACACAGATAATTCCAACTGCAATAATTAAGCGTGAGTTTGGCGATCTACCCTTGACTAAAAAAGTCAAAATTAAACCACCGACAAAACCAGCAATAACAAAGCCAATATTATATAAAATAGGTAGAATCAATTGCCATACATCAACATTTCCAGCGCTAAAACCTTCTACTAAAGATGCAATAATTGAAAATACTAATAAGCAAACAACATCATCTAAAGCAACTACTTGCAATAAAGTATTAACAAATTCGCCTTTAGCTTTATATTGATTGATAGTCATCATGGTTGATGCTGGTGCGGTCGCAGTGGCAATCGCTCCTAACAATAAAGCAAATGACCAACCCATTTTAGGAAAGCATAAACCGACGACGACTGTAACTAAAATTCCTGCTGCTAGGGCTTCTAAAATAGTAATTACTATCACTCGTCCTCCTGTTGCTTTTAAAACTTCTTTTTTAAAAAATTTACCAACTCCAAATGCGATAAACCCCAAAGCTAAATCACTTAAAAAAGACATATTGTCAATGATGTCATGCGGTATTAAATCAAGAACAAATGGTCCTATTAAAACCCCAGAAATGATATAGCCAGTAACATTAGGCAATCTCATTAATTTTGTTAATCTTGATAAACCAAATCCGACTAAGAATATGATGGCAAGAGCAATTAATATTGTGGCTCCACCCTTACCATCATAGAATTCATATAATTTTAGATTCATTTTTGTTTCTCCTTTTTATTGCAATTAGTTTTAAACGTGCTATTATCTTAACAAGAAACATCATAAGCAAAACTAATATTTACTTATTGGTGTATAAATTTTTCTTATAGTGAGGCAATTATGATAGATGTCAAATTAGAAACATTTTTAAAAGTTTGTGAAACCAAAAATTATACTGCTGCAGCAAAGGCTTTAAATTTAACTCAACCAGCGGTAAGCCAACATTTAAAACAGCTTGAACAAGAACTTGATATTCGATTATTCAATAGAATTGGAAATGAAATCAAATTAACCAATGAAGGTATTATTTTATATAAATATGCCCGTCGCATTGCTTCTTTATATAAAGATTTAAAGACGAGAATTAACGATTCTAAAATTAATACTCAATCATTGATTATCGGTATTACTCACACCGCTGAAAGCAATGTTATCGCAGAAGTTTTAGCTAATTATTGTTCAAAAAATAAGGGTGTTAGAATAAAAATTATTACTGATACAATAAAAAATCTTTATGATAAATTGTCTGCATATGAAATCGACCTTGCAATTGTTGAAGGTCAAAACAACAATAAAAAGTATTCTTCGATATTGTTAGATACAGATTCATTGATGGCTGTTTTGCCTAAAAATCATCCCTTAAGTCAACAAGTTAGCATCAATATCGATCAACTACGTAAAGAAAAAATGATTTTAAGATTGCCTTCTAGCCAAACTAGATCGCTTTTTGCCACCCAATTAGAAACAATCAATCGCAGTATTGATGAGTTTAATATCATATTAGAAATCGACAATATTGCGACTATCAAAGATTTGGTATTAAAAGAACAAGGAATATCAATTTTGCCAAAAAGCGTTTGTTATCACGAATTAAAAAATCATTCATTGGCAGTTAGACCAATTGAAAATATGACAATGATTAGACAAATCAATATTGTATTTTTAAAAGACTTTACTGATCATCACATTTTAGATGAACTAGTGAAGTTGTATCATGAATTAGTATTATAATAAAAAAGACGCATAAGCGTCTTTATTTTTAAAAGATATTAAACTACTTATCTTCTAATTCAGCCAATGTTTTTCCAGCATAATCCTTCCAAAGCTTATAGCCGTTGGAATTATAACCAACAACGATACTTGAAGCAATTGATGGTGTTTTAAAAACATAGTCTTTAGCAAATACATTATCAACGATAATTTTATTTTTTCTTAACACGTTGCCTAATTCAATCAATGTTGCCGATGTTGCTTGGGCACAAGAATCTGCCACTTGGCTGCCTTTATAAACAATAAAACCATCAAGAGTTCTTCCGCCTAACGCCACTAAACCTTTAGTTTTAATAAACAAGTCAGAAATCTTTTCTTGATTTTTCATTTCTTCTGGAATCTCAAACAATTGTTTGCAGCCAAATAAATCGGAAATAGATGCAACACGATCTAAAAATTCCATGGCCATATCTTCGTCATATGGAGATAAAGGACTTGTGCGGGCATTATTATTTGGCATCAAAATAAACCCTAATGAAGCAGCAGAAGCTTTCTTAGCGATAGTATATAATTCGTTTTCTAAATATTTTGTAATCCCTTTAGACAATTTATCTTCTTGGTTATTAGCCATAATAATGGCTTGATTCCAATAATCTTCACTTGGCTTTTTATGTTGAGCAATACGATTAACAATATCATCGCTTTCTCCAACATAATATGCATCTTGATTGTTTTTTGAGCCTTTTAAAATATAAATACAAGGATTATCAATAAAGTCTTCCATTTCACTCATTTTAGAAACTAAAATGCGAGGAATAACATAAATTTTTCCAGACCAGTTACGAACAACATAACGTTTAATACCGTCTAATTCACCATCGTATATGATTGTATTAATTTGAATTGACATAAATTCACTCCTTAAAAATAAAAATCATTATGTAGCAATAATATATATAACATTGCTTTGCTTATATTATTGTCGCATAAGTGTTTAAATGAATAAAGTAATAAATGTAAAATTTATTTGTTTTTTAATTTTTGATTAAATTATTAAATATATTTTTTACAGCATTTGGCAATTCTTTAATGCTATTAATTTGATGTTTGTCTTGATCAACTTTGCCAAAACCATAATTAGCGTGAATAAAATTTACTCCAGCTTTTTGGCTCGCCTCATAATCTTTTATCGTATCGCCAACATAGATAATATTTTTTATATTATATTTATTTTTTAAATATAAAATATTTTGCCATTTTTCTAAACCCGTATCACCTACACATGTATGGTCTAAAAAATAGCGATGCATATTAAGACCATTTAAATAATTTTCTATGTATCCCTGCTCACAATTTGAAACTATAAATAATGGGTATTCATTTTTTAGTGTTTCTAATACTTCTTTTTCATTTTCGAATGGCTTTCCAGGATGCTTACCTAAATAAGCCACTTGTTCAAGTGAAATTAAATCAAAATATGAATGAGCGGTATCAATGTCGACATCCTTAAAAGCTTTTTCTCCAATTTCTTTACCGACAAGTCCCATGAATGATTTAACTTGATCGTAACTAAATTGATAAGGTAAATTATGATTCTTCATCGTTTCATTCCAACTAGTATATATTGGAAAAACAGCATCCCATAGCGTTCCATCTAAATCAAAAAATATCGCCTTTTCAATTTTCTTGTTCATACTGCGATATTATATAACAAGTAAAAAAACATTTATATAAAAAATATGATTTTTTTATAACAAAAAGAGGATTGTGTAATTTTATTTCATAATCGATTTTAAAAATTCGTCAACAAATTGTTGATTATGACGCATCAATCGACAATATTGATAACTATATTTAAAATGAGCGGCTAACAAAGCGTTTTGATATTTGCTGTTTTTATTAAGCCCTATTCTTTTTGAAAAAATAGTCGGTTGTATAAATTTAACGTCGTTTTTTAATAATTTAATATTATTGTAATCACATGAAATAACAATTTCTTTTAACTCAGTTTGCGTGATAATTTTCGTATCGTCTAAAAGTGATAATTTAATTAAAAAAGACAAATAATAATCATTATTAAATGAAAGACACAAATCCACCCCTCCCCATCCTTTTTCATGAATATACAATTGAAACGGATTATTAATTTGCTTACTTTTTTTATGACATGAATCATCTTTAAAACTATCACAATAAAAATAAGCCTCTAACCAAAGAGGTTGAATGATATGATCATCAATTTTTATAAGACAATTTTTTAAAATAAAATTATTAATTTTATTCAACTTAAAAATAATATTCGACTCATCGTTTTCTAAAATCAAATCATCCACTAAATTTTTTAAGTCTTGCTCAATCATCTTAATATTTTAAAACTTCTAAACTGTGAATTGAAAAATTGCATCCTGCAGTTTTATCGCCAATTATAAAATCAATTTTTGAAGTCATTGTAATTAAAATTTTATTAGCACCTTCGCCATTAAGACTGACGCTTATTGGATCATTGCTAAAATCAGCGCTATACGATGGAATATTAGGAATAGATTGATTCACGATGTCTTGCGGAGTCAAAGTGTATTCAAAATGATAATCATCAATAACATCAATAACGCTAAAATCATTTTCATCTAAATGATAATTGATAGTTTCTATTTTAAATCCGAATGTTTGACCAACCGCGGTATCGTTTAAATTATGCAAATTAGTAACATGCGATTTTAAATTAATGACGATGTCGTTACTTAGATTTTCAATATCGCAAGTTCTAACATATCCGTCTGGATCAATTAAATTTATATAATTATCAGCAAATTTTGAATTAGCAGTTGAATATCCTTCAGCAAAAAACTCCAATTCTTCATTAACATACCCACTAAAACTTTATAAAATATAGTCTCGTATGTTGGCTGACTGGATGTTTGAGTGCTGCTTGTATCAACAAAAGAAGAGTCGTTAGAAGAATTATCGCTAGTTGATGATACATTGCTCGAATTATAAATAGTCGTGCATCCACATAATACTAGCAAAGCGATTGATAAATAAAATATTTTTTTCATACTTATAATACCTCTTAAACATTATAAGTATCTTTATAAAAACCATTCAATTATTATTTAACAAAATATGAAAATGTAATAGCGTTAGGCCCTAAATGTGTTCCAATAACCGCACCATTAGGGTGGATTCCACCATCTATATATTTTGTTTTTATTTTCTCATCAAACACTTTTTTAGCCATTTGGCCATGTTCAAATTTGACAGTATAGCCAAACATTATTGGCTTTGAAAAATCTAGTTTTTCTTTTAAAGAATAGTTGATAGCGTTGCCTACAGCATTTCTTAATCCAATACCTTTAGTAGCAACTTCGATTTTTCCATCGACGACATGTCCACATGGTTTAATCTTCAATAAATTGACAATTAAGCATTTGTATTTTGAAATTCTACCGCCTTTTTTAACATAATTCATCGTATCTAAAATAGCCCACACGCGCACTTTTTTAGATGCTTCTAATATTTGATTATAAATTTGATTTAAATCTAATCCTTCATCTCTTAATTTAATAGCTAGCATCGTCAATTGCCTTAAACCTAAGCAAACACTTTGACTATCGATTATTTTAATTTTGTCGTAATTAATTTCTTTATAAGCCATGTATGCAGATTCATATGATCCCGATATCCCACTTGAAATAGTCATGACTAACATTTCATCATTTTTGTTTTTTACATCTTTAAAAACTTGCAAATAATCATTAGGGTTTGCTCTTGATGTTTTAGGGTGAATGCTTGCTATATCCGCTTTTTTAAAAAAGTTTTTAAACTCTGGGTCGTCTTCTTGATAATATATTTCTTCACCAAAATAAACTGGCAAACGAATAATCTCTATATTTAATTTTTTAGCTTCTTCTAGCATAAAATCAGCACTTGAATCAATTAATATTCTCAACATATTAAAATCCTCCTGAAACAATTGTCTCAGAGGAATTGTAAAATAAACATTGATAAAAACAATAAACCATTAATTAAAATAAAATAGAGAAAAATAAAATATCTCTACTACTAGTAGAATTATTTAAAATAATCAGTCTAGATAAACAAAATTTATTCTATTGGTTCAATTTTTAGCCAATATTTCATTCCCCAATTTTCAAAATTCCATTTCAAATCGTATGTATTGTATTCATAATCAATATAATAAATTTGCGAATTATCAATAACAAAATTTGTCGGATAATAATCAATATTAATATTGTTAGAATATAAAATTGGAAGCCAAGATTTTAATTGGTTTAGATAAATAGAAATATCAATACCTTTTTTGATTAATTCTGCTATAGTTGGTCCGTCGATGTATTGTTTGACAATGATTTCTTTTTTATAATCTATTTCAATTAACTTTGGAATGGGTATTTTAATTTCTAACAAACGACGGTAAGCATTTATCTCAGCGCTTAATTTATCGCCAAATTGATAATAATCACATGGTTCATGATGAATTTGTTTTAAAACAAAATATTGATTATCCTTTGTTGCTAAATATGAATATCCACTTTTCCCTTTACCTAAAAATGAAACAATTAAATATTGATTATCATTGACATAAATGTAATCTTTCATAAAATTTATTCACTAATTGAATCAAAACAATAATCTAAAGTTTCAATCCATTTTTGTTTGATGTTATCTTGCATAAATCTTTCGCTGGACGCAAAGGATGTTTTTTTCAATTCTTGAAGAAGAGATTTATCGTTTAATACTTCAATAATTTTTTTAGCAAATAACATGCTGTTACGTTTAGGGATGATATATCCATTTTGACCTTCAATCATAAACGACGATGTCGGATCATCCATATCCATCCAAATAATCGGTAAACTTAAGGAGTTTGCTTCAATGCCAGTAAGCGGTAAGCCTTCAAATCTTGATGTCATAATATATAAATCACTATTTTTATAATATTCAGATAAATCACTGATACCTTCAATGATTTGTACTTTGTTTAGATGATGCTTTTTGATATATTTCATCATCTTGTTTTTATATGTGCCATTGCCATAAATATGATAGGAGTAATCAAAATTTAAATTATCTAAATCCTTAGCGATTTTTAACATCAGCATCGGATCTTTTTGATACTCTAATCGGCAGACACTAATTAAAGAATTGCGATGATATTCATAACTTTCTTGTCTTAAAAATCGACATGGGTTAGGAATTGTGGTTGAAGGTACATCAAGATGTTTTTTTATTTTATCTTGAGTTGATTCACTTAAAAAAATAATAAAATCAGGTTTTTTGGACAAAAGACGAAACGATTTAGAACTAATAGAATTATATAATTTGCTATTAAAATGAAAATGCTGAATGATAAAACGATTTTTAGGGGCAAACATCATCAACTCCCCAGAACTAATTATAATAATATCGTCTTTTGAAGTTATATTAGCAATTCTTTGCCGAATTTCAAAACGCCCAAAAGTGTAGACCCAAAAGGATTTAAAAATCAGTGATAAAGCTTTAAAAAAGTGTTTTTGTTTAATGTTTTTGTCAACATTGACCGCTACTTGCGAAATATCTTTAGGAAAACCAATATTTTCAATATAGACATTATCTGGAACATTATATTTTATTTTGCTCAAATCAACTTCATCAAAAGGAATAACATGTATTTCATATTCATCAGCTAAAAAGCGGATAATTTGCAATGTTACCATTTCTGTTCCGCCGATTTTTTCTAATTGTTGAATGCACCAGTATATTTTTCTTTTCATTTCCATTAGTATTATACATTGTTAATAGAGATTTTGAGAATATCAAATCAAATAATTAAATATATTTACTTGCTTCTTTTATACTTAACGAATTCAGTTGTTTCTCGTATTTTTGAATAAAATTTTTTACCCAAAAAGGATTAGTTTTGCTATATTGTCTTAAACTCCAGCCTATCGCTTTATTAATAAAAAACTCGGTGCTATTAAAATTGTTAGTTATGATTTTTTCTAATAATGATACATCTGTTTTATTTTTAAAATTTAATTGGTGGTCAATAGCAACCCTTCTCAACCAAAAATCATCATCTTTTGACCAATCTAGCATTACTTGTTTAGCCCTATTATCGCTTAAAACTATCTGACCAATTATTTCATCGAAGCAATCGATTGTATCCCACCACGATTTGCATTGAATATAACTTTGGATTTTAAATATATCATTATAAGTCAATAAATAATTTAACTTGTTTAAATAGTTGCAGACAAAATATTGAAATTCTCGATGTTCATCTAAATAACAAGCATCCAAAAATTCCCAATCAATTTTACCTATTTTTTTATCAGCTAATATTAAATCATTATATAATTTTCTTCTTTTTGAGGTATCTATTCCAAAAAAAGAAAACATATTGCGCATATATTTTGACATCTTTATAGCGTTATTATCATCTTTGTTATTTATAAATCTTTTTAATAACAATTCATATTTTTCATTCATATTCTTTTATATTATTTGGAAAATGGTATACACCATTTCGCTTTGCCTTATGATTAATATCGATTGAATTAGTTGGACAAATAGACACACACCCTAAACAAGACATACATTTTTTATTAAAAATAATCTTATCGTCTTCCATTGCAATATTGTGCATAGGACAAAAATTGACACATTTTAAACATTTTACACAATTATTAGAAACAGTAAATTTATTTATTTTATTAACTCCTAAGTTAAAAAAGAAATTAATTAAAGATGACATGAGCCTTAACATGAATCCACCTGTTTTTATTTTATCTTTACAAATTAAACAATCATTATTTTTAATTTTTTGAAACACATAATCAATTTCTTTTATACTATTTCTTATTATTTTTAATTGTGTTTGATAATCATTAAGTTTAAAACCGACAAAATAATTATTAGGCATTGTTATTGCATAAAAGCCTTTATACGACATTTTCTTATTGAGAATTATCTTTTTAATTTTTTTATCGGCTCTACCATAATTTTCACCCATAGTGACAATAACGTAAACATTGCTTGAACCTAAAAAAATGGATTTTTTAATCAAATTAATAATATCTTTAGGCAGTCCCCAGGCATAAATTGGTGACAATATGACAAAAGGTTTAGATGAATAAAAAGATGAAGATGGCTGCTCACACAAAATATTTTTTAAATCAAAACATTCATCATTTAATTTGCTGCTTAATGTTTTGGCAATATATTTAGTGTTACCAGTTCCAGAAAAATATAAAATCACTTTAATATATTAGCATAAAACTACAATTTTGAATATAACAAAACTAGCGAGGTTTATAAGCATATAAACCAGCAATGTATCTTAATTGTGGTGTGCACCATGCCCCATCTGGGCAAGTTTCCTCTTTTGATTTATCTACACTAAGAAAAATATCGTGTCCTTGATATTCATCTAATGATATAAATTCACCATCATCATTTAAAATGACATTTTCATTATTTAAAACGTATGCAGACAAAACATCTTTTGTTATATATGAGTCATCGACATGAATACCTATAATATCAGTTAAAACAAATGAATAAGAAATCAACTCCCCGTCTAGATATAGTATTCCTGGATATGATTCAGCAACAATAAAATCACCTGTGTGTTTGATTTTAAGTTCGTCTCCTGCTACTAAATTAGATGGGATTTCAATTTGATTAAAATCATCAGATAAATAATTACTATCAAATAATAAATCAGCAACATATTCTTGCTTATCTTGATTGTATACACAATCAAATATAAAATTGGCAAAAAAAGAACTTTCTTTAACTTGCTGTCCACAACTAATAAGACTAAGTGAAATTAGAATCACAAATACCGATACCAATTTATATATTTTCATAAAACAATCCTCTATTTATTAAGACGCAATAAAAGATAGAAGGTTGCAAAATTATTAATAATATTAGATATAATTTTCAAAATAGTAATCTTTTAATTGTTGTTTAATATTATCATCTTTGATAAATTCATACAAATTAGTATTTTGATTAGACGTCATTTGATAGTTAATCTCATCAGCAAAAACAGTATCAAAATAAGTTTTTAATCCCACTTCTTCTATTCTTTCTTTATCACATGTGGTCAAAATATCCACTTTTAGATTTGCTTAAATTAAATTAAAACGGCGATTTTCATTTATCTATTTTGTTTATGAGATGATTTATCGGTTTTTTATACGCTGAAAACAAAGCTAAAATAGATGTAGTAAAAACTAAAATGGATATTACAACAATACTTAATAAGAATACAAAATACGAGAAATTATATGCAGAAAATAACAACATTTGTGTTTCTATTTGATAATGATTTAAAATATTTATAACTAAAATTGATAAACAATTACTAATTACTGCTAACAGCATAAACACAACTGTAGGAATAAAAACATATATTTTAGCTATTTCATTAAAATTATAATTTAAAGATTTTAATATGCCTATATTAACAAGCGATATATTAACGCTACTAACGATATGTAAAATAATAACAAAAAACAAAACAACAATCATTCCTAACGATATATATTTACTGATGTTTGCTAAATTATTTAGATTATTTAAGTTACTAATATAAGAGAGACAATTTTCATTTCTATTGAGATAACTATATCCAGATATTTTTATTTTTGTTCCATACGAATAGCAATAATATTCTGATGGTTCATAATAATTGTCTAATAATGAATACAATTTTAAATTGTGATTAAAATCATCATTGAAAGCAAAAACACAATATGCAATATCATCGAAATAATACGCTGATTCTTGTTTTAAACTAGTCAATAAATCATTGCAAGTATATAGTTCACTGTTATTATAAAAATTTTCATAATCTTGATAATACAGCCCGACAATTTCTACTTCTTCAATGTCCAATTCATTAATGCTGTCCAACTTAAAACCTAAAGAATATTTTTTATTAAAACAATCGCTAAAAATTTGTGGATTTCTTTCTAAAAATTCTTTTATTCCAAGATCAAATAATTCATCTTTGTCAACCTGACAATACTTAAAATCTTTATAATTGTTGATTATTAAATATTCAATATAATCTTCAACGGTATGACCATCTGGATAATCTTGGGCAAATAAATCTTCTATTTCTTCAAAATGTAAGTAAGCGTATTTTCTTGCTCCTAAATTTAAATATTCAGTCAAAGAAAAAGGCATAGCAAGACTAAATGGAACAACTATTTCATTATTTTTCAACTGGTCTATGCTTTTTTCATCTTTAATAACAATTTTATATGTCTCGGGTATATCATTTGCAGTAATTGTTTGACCACCAAAAAATAAATCGCCGTTATTTTTTATAAAATACTGCAACTGATATGTATAATCATCAATATAATCTCCATAATTTGTTAGTAATGGGTGTTTGTACGTCCCTTGTTTAACAAAAAGAGTAGTATGAAAGGAATATTCAAGACCTGTTTTAAAACCACTATTATCATAATCGGTTTCAATTATAGAAGCATATCGATCGAAATTGAAATTGGTATCCACGATTCCACAAATTTCAAATTCTATATCATCAATTGCCAATGGCATACCTATAATATCTGCATATGTTTTTGGATAGTTGACACCATTGATGTTTTTGATGCCATTTTTTTGAAGCAGAGAAAAAATATATTCGCTTATAATAGCTTCATTATCTTTAATCGGCATTTCTCCATAAAGCAAAGTATATTTGAATTCATCCAACAAATTAGAAGAAATTTCTGAATAGCCATTCATGATAATAGAAATATTTGCGTTTGTTATTCTACCATTTCCAAATTTATAAATAAGATACGGCTTTTGTTGGCTTAATTGTTCTAATTGTTCAAGATCAATTTGATTTAAATTATCTACATATTCATTATTATTTTCGTCTTTTATCGTTTTATTTATAACTAAACATGTATTGCCATTTTCCATCATGCTCATAACAATAGTTTCGTTTTGATTTTTGTTATTGATAGACAAAGAAACAGATAACATGATGACAGACAAACAACTTAATAATAACGAAATGATTGATATTATAGGTCTAGCAAACATAACTTTTGTAGCAATTTTAATCATCGTTTTAAAATTTAGACGCCGTTTATTATTAAAATAATGATTTTTGATTGAAATTTCTTCATTTTGCTCAAATGATACATCTTCAAAAACTTTTCCATCTTCAAGAGTTATAATTCGATCGGCGTATTTTTTTGCTGATATTTCATCATGGCTTACAACAATAACAGTTTTTGTTTTGCTAAGCGATTTTAAAATATCAAAAATTTGTTCCGATGTTTTTTTATCTAATGAACCTGTAGGCTCATCGCATAATAAAAAATTCCCACCATTTAATAAAGCTCTTGCAATAGCAATGCGCTGTTTTTCACCACCAGACAAGTCTATAACTTTCTTTTTTTGATATCCTTTTAAACCAACCAAATATAAAACTTCATCAATTTTTTGTTCATCATCAAAGCCTAAAGCGATACTTAAATTATCATAGACACTTAAGTAATTTAATAAATGATATTCTTGAAACACATACCCAAAATGTTTTGTATCAACTTTTTTATCATAGATACAATCATTTATTTGAATATTGCCAGAATCAAAATCATCTAATCCACCAAGACAATTTAGTAAGGTTGTTTTCCCACTGCCAGAATTGCCACAAATAAAAATCATTCCTTTGTTAGGAATAGTTAAATTGATGTTTTCCAAAGCGTTAATCACTTCGTGCTTTGTAAAATAGTTTTTGCATAAGGAATTTATTTTTATCATAAATTTATTTTTAATTTAACATTCGCTTGACTGAAGCGTCAATGTTAAACAAATTTACATTTATAAATCCTTTCTTAATATTTTTAGTTTAAAATCTTATTAATAGGTATAAATGTTGTTAATAATCCAAAACTGATTGGAAGCAAGTAGATAAATATGTATTGTAGCCAATTGATGTTCAAATAATTGTTGATTATAGAAAAAGACATTTCAAAGAGATAATTGTTGATTATAAATGTGGTGACAAAAATTCCAATAGTAAGTAAAAAGGAGACAAAAACAAAAAACAAGACATTCAAATATAAAAATATTTTTAATAAATTTTTTTTGTTTGTGCCCAAAGATTTAAATATACCAATTTCTTGCTTTTTATCATTTATAACACCCTGAATATAAATAATCAAAAAGAAAATAGCAAAAACAAGGCTAACAAATCCAACAATTAGAATTGTTAAATATAAAAACGAGACATTTTTATCCACTTTATCGTATGAATTAGAATAATCATTGTTAATTATAATAGAAAACGACTTGATTGGATTTCCAAATAAATCATTATCAAAATCTGCTTCGTGCAACTTGCTTAAATCAGTTAATAATTCAATATTTTTGTAGTTATTTTTATATAAAGGAACAGCAGCAAATTTGATATCATCTTGTAAAAAAGAAAAATCATCAAAAATACTATCTAAATAATTGTTTGTTAAATAAATATAATTTGGCAACGAATAATTTCCATAATATATTCCAGCTATTTGACAATCATATTCAAACATAGAATTAATCTTTAATGACAAGTCGTTGTTTGAAAATAGTTTTGCATCATCGATAAAATATTTAACACATATTTTTGTTAAATTTTCTTTAGAATTTGGATAATATTTATCATCTTGATATCCATTTCCGACAAGATATTTGAAATAATCATTATATGTTGCTCCAATAAAATAATCTTTTACAAATTCATCTTCAATCAAAGGAAATATATCAATGCAGTATAAAATTAAATATTGTTCCAAACAAAAATGTTCATCTACAAAAAAACTAGACAATGATAGCAAAATCCCATTAGCAACCTCGTCATTATAAATGACAGTGGCTTCGTTTTTTATATCGTATTTAGATAGTCCATCTACATCAATTTCTAATAAATCATTGTCATCACATTGGATTTCAATATCAGCATTTATTAATTGTTCATTAAATGTAGCTAAATTTCTTTTATAAAATCCTTCATTTAAAAATAAAGCATTATGCAAAGAAAATTGCATCATATGATAATAATCATCAATTTTGTCTTCATATTTTTCCTCAATATTCATAGGATATAAATCATAATTAAAATCAGTATCTATAATTCCAACTATCTTGAACGAATAATCCTTCTTTAATAAAGCACCGCTAGAAAAAGCAATGTTTTCGCCAAACAAATCATCATAATTTGAAACTTCTATCAATCCATAATCATCGCTCAAAAAACCTGTTTCTTTATAGATATTAAACATATATTCAGTAATAGCAATTTCGTCATCTACAGTAGGCAACGAACCATGAAGTTTAAAATCATATAAATCTAATAAATCATTATTAATTTCAGCAAATCCACTGACATCATTTAAATAGTAATTATCAACTGGAAATCCGCAGTTTGGCAAAGCACCACAAAAATAATCGTAGACTTCAATAGCACCATCGTTATAATATCTATCAACCTCTGAAAAGTTTTCCTTTGATAAATTATAGAAAGCAGATGTAACATCAATAGAATTATTTACATTTATAGAGTAATTTACCTGTTTACATAGGGTGACAAAATTTTCGTCATTTTCAATCATGGACATAGAAATAGTTTGAATTTTATTTTTAAATGCAAATGTGCTACTTAATGAAAAAGACAAAAATGAAGCAGAAACAAATATCAAAGAGAAAATCAATGTCATTTTCTTCTTGAATAAATAGTTAAGCGACATTTTAAAAGTTTTGCAAAATGATATTTTATTTTGTTTCTTTTCATTAGTAAAATCGTTATTTTGCTTTATCTTGTCTAATTCAAATTTGAATTGATCGCGTTCTAACAATGTACCGTCACTAATATCAATTATGTGGTCTGCATATTCTTTGGCTAATTCAATATTGTGAGATACAATTATGACTAATTTATGCTTGCTAATTTCTTTTAGATAATCAAAAATGTTTTTTGAATTGCTTTTATCTAGTGCCCCAGTTGGTTCATCACAAAGTAATATTTTCGCATCTTTTAATAGTGCTCTTGCGATTGCAACACGTTGCTTTTGTCCACCAGATAACTGGTTAATTCTCCTTTTATTAAAATTAGCTAAACCCAACAATTTTAAAACATCATCAATTTCTTTTTTTGTTTTTTTAATTCCAATCAGTTCTAACGGAACCAACAAATTTTCTTCAACGTTTAACGATTCAATTAAATTAAGAGACTGAAATATAAAGGAGATATCGTTTGACCAATAAGTATTTAAATCTTTATCATTAAGCTTATTAATCATAACGCCGTTATAAATGATATCGCCCAAAGTCGGTTTATCAAACCCCGCAATTAAATTTAGCAATGTCGTCTTTCCACATCCTGACTTTCCAGTGATAAAAAACATTCCAATGTTTGGAAAAACATAATTGCAATCATGTAAGACACTTTTATCATCGTATTTTTTATTGATATTTTTTATTTCTAACATAAACGCTCCATATATATGATTAAATCAATTTTTCAAACAATTAATAGGAACAACAAAAATACCATCGTTAGTTTTATAACATGCTCCATGACTAGTTATTATCATTTTAAATTTTGGTTTTTTTAAATTGCTTTTAATTATTTTTTGTTCAAATTTTTGCAAAGATGAAATTGCATGATTAATGTTATCTTCACTAGCAATTTTAATTTCAATTGCCCCATATTCGCCATCGGCTAATTCTACAATTACATCAACTTCTTGACCAGAACTATCTCTATAATGTTTTAAACGGCCACCGATAGCGTCAGCGTATACAGAAATATCGCGAACAGCAAAATCTTCAAAAAAGAAACCAAACGAATTTAAATCATTTAAAAGATCTGATGGTCCAATGCCTAAAGCTGCCGTTGCGATAGAAGTATCAATAAAGTGATGCGTGGGAGAAGTTCTAACACTTACTGTGCTCCTTAAATTTAAATTCCATGCTGGCATGTCGTAAATTATGAATAAATCTTTTAGCGTTTTCTCATATGTTAAAAATGTATCATCATCTAGTTTGTTTCTAAACCCAGAATCCAATATATCAGCAATCATTTTAGTTTTTTTTGATTGTGTTGAAATATTTCTTGCAAAGGACTTTAAAATAATTTGCAATAATTCAATGTTTTTGTTTTTTAAAAATAAAACAAAATCATCATTTTCGTTTTCTACAACGAATAAACCTTCATAATAGTTAGTTGTAGCATTAATCGCAAATTCTTTTTTTGCTTTTAGTGAAATCGGCCAACCGCCTCGGCAAATTAAAAAAGCAATATCATTTAACGATATATCATTTTGATTAGAATAAATGGTTTTTATATCTTGATTAGGATTCAAAAACAAATTTGATAACGAAACTAAACCTTTAGATTCTCCTGATTCAAAAAGGGAAAAAGGTTTCAAAATCATTGTTGATATTCTGCCTGCACCAGAATGTTGAATTCTTGAAGGATCAATTGGAGTAGTGCTACCAGTTAGTATATATTTTCCAAATTGATAATCTTTGTCCAAATCATCTTTTATCTCATTCCAAATATCTGGCGCTTTTTGCCATTCATCTATTAGATGCGGGAAAGAACCAATTAATGCAGATTTTGGGTCGGCATTCGCTAATTTAATCGAATTGGTTGATTTTAATTCAACAATTGATTTTGCATATTGTTTACACATTGTGGACTTGCCACAAAATTTTGGACCCGTTACCAAAACACATCCAGAAGAGTTTAATTTAACAAATAAAGTAGATTCTGCTAATCTTTTAATATATTTCCCTGTCTTAATCATAATTAATTAATAACATAGAAATGCATTGCAGTAAATAATTTTCGGTGTTTTGAAAAAAATATTTTCGGTGTTTTGAAAAAAATATTTTCGGTGTTTTGAAAAAAATATTTTCGGTGTTTTGAAAAAAATAATGATGCTTTTTATCAATTTTAAATGAGATTGTAATTTTCGATGCTCTAGTTTTTGTTTTAATATGTCTCTTTTACCTGTTAAATGCGTTTTGTGACGTTAGAGTATGATGCATTTACTGTACTTTAAATCTTAAGTTAATATATAATGAAAATATATTTATAAATATAGGAGATTTAACTATTAATAAATCAAGTAAAAATTGATTTGTATGACAAAAACAGTTCTCTCTGTGGAACTTTCTCTTAAATCCTAAAAATATTTAGGAACTACTTAACAATAGATAAGTCAAAATCGATGTGTTCGGTT
>CASDRB010000003.1 GCA_949283025.1 uncultured bacterium | reverse complement strand
AAGCAATATATCAAGGATCAAGAAAAAGAAGATATGATGCAAGATAACGTGTCGAACAAAGAATATAAGGACCCTTTCAAAGGGTAGCTATGGCGTAGCCTACGGTTGCCGGACCACGAGTAGCCCTTTAGGGCAAGTGGGCAATAGCCCTTATAGGGTTTGGTCAGTACAACGTATTTTATGCGTTGGTACTATTTTCTTGATTTTGTTTTGCTACTTTTTGTCCATATTTATATATAGCAAATGATATTGCTATGCCAACTATTAATAATCCGATTCCAATCCCTATTTCTGCTCCCATTGGCAAATAAGCAGTGTTAATTTCTCCTGTCCAATTTTGATAATATGCAACAATTTCATTGTTATAATATAAACTAAATAAAGATCCTAAAACAAAGCCAATTATTCCATAAAATGTTGCAACTCTAAACTTATTTAATAAATATTGCATCAATTTTACTATGGTGAAAAAGCCAATAATGATACCAATTAATAAACAACCATATATTCCAATTAAAGAGCCAAACATCCACCAATTGCCTTGACCAGTTAATAAATCTTTCCACCAACTCAAGGTATCTAATAAAGGATTATAAAAACCAGTAACTAATAAAAACATTGAACCAGAAATACCAGGAACAATTAAAGCAACGGCAGCAATCATTCCAATTGGAATCAATACTAAATATAACCACCAAGACACTGCACCATTATTTATCCAATCCCCAGTTGACGACATATTAAAATTACCACGTAAATTAATAGCATCACCAAATTGAACACTAAATACACCTAATAAAATAGCAATTGCTAATGTAATAAAGCCTATAACGATAAATATTGGTTTTATTTTAGTTAATTTAATTTCATCAAATAATCCTGGAAGCCCACCAATAATTAATCCTGCAAATAAAGATACAATTCCAAAAACAAATCCTTCAAATGCAAATTTAAATAAAATAACAGCCGGAACAACCCCGACAATTATTCCGCATAATAAAGGAAGTAAGGCCAATAAGTTTGGCCAAAATTTCTTTCTTAAATTATTCATATGATCTAAATGACGATCATATACATGCATCATAACAGCGATAGTGCCACCACTGACACCAGGAATAGCGGCAGCAATTCCAATTCCAGCCCCTGATGCTACATCATATAATTTATCTTTTGTTTTTTTATTCATTGCCCAATTCCTTTTTAAGTCTAATTGCTTCTTTAATATTTTTATCTATAAGCCATGTTATATAGTTTTTAAATAAAGATCTTGAACCTTTAGCCATTACAAAACTTTCAATAGCAAATTCGACAGCGTTATTTCCAACATCAATAATTTCTAATAAATCAAATTCATCATTATTAATTGCTTTTGCTACATGATAAACATAATTAGCGTATGAATTATATAATTCAATCTCAGCTTGTTTATCATAATTTCTAATGCGCGTTAATAATTCATACTCTTTATTTTCGTCTAATGGTTTAATGTCTTTTATTAAATCTTTATATTCTTGAATAGATTTAACTTTTTTGGCATTGATTTTATCCATATATAACACCTCTTTATTAGCCTATCATAAATTGCAATTATTTAAAATGTTTAAACATGCTAAAATATATATATATCAAACATATGGAGGTGGAATATGCTAGTTATTAAAAATGGTTTTGTCGTACTTAATGATAAAATAGTTAAGAAAGACATTTTAATTGACGATGAAAAAATCATCGATATTAAAGATTGCATAGATATTGATAATGTTACTGTTATTGATGCTACAGATAAAATAGTTTTGCCTGGTGGAATTGATATCCACACTCATTTTCATATGGCTTTTGGTGGAACATATTCTTCTGATGATTATGAATCTGGTTCTTTAGCAGCGTCTACTAAAGGCATTACAACATATCTAGATTATGCAATCTTAAAACAAGAACCAACAATCAATGATTTGATTAACGATAAATTAAAATTAGCAAAAAACTCATATGTTGATTATGGGTTTCATGTCGCTTTGACAAGAAGCGATGACGCTATTTTAGATGAATTAAAATATGCAAAAGATTATGGCGTTAGTTCTTTTAAATGTTTTATGGTCTATAAAAAAGAAAATATGATGATTAGCGACGAACAATTAAAAAAGATTTTATTAAAAGCCAAACAATATGATTTATTGATTAATGTTCATGCTGAAGATGTCGATATGATTGATAATAACATTGATGCTTTTGTTAAAAATAATATGTTAAATAATTATTATCATTATTTATCTAGACCAGAAGAGGCTGAATATTTAGGAGTTTTAAAAGCTTTAAAAATTGCTAAAGAAGCAAACGCTCCAATTTATATTGTCCATAACGCATGTAAAGATGGCATCTTAGCTATTAAAAAAGCTAAACAAGAAGGACAAATAGTCTATGCTGAAACTTGCCCTCAATATTTAAATTTTACATGTGATGTTTATAAAAAGAATGATTCATATAATTATGTGTGTTCTCCTGCTATTAAAGGAAAACAATCTCAAGATGCATTATGGGATGCGATTAAAGACCATACTATCGATACAGTTGCTACTGATCATTGCCCGTTCCAATTAAAAGAAAAATTATGGGGCAAAGACGATTTTAGAAAAACACCTAATGGTTGCGATGGAATTGAAAACTTATACCCATATATGTTAGATAAAGCTAATAAGAAAATTATTTCTTATGTTGATGCGGCAAGGCTAGTATCTTATAATCCCGCTCAAATTTTTAAATTAAAAAATAAAGGCGAGATTGCAATTGGAAAAGATGCGGATATCATCATTTACAATCCTAATAGACCAATAACTTTTGATATTAAAAATTCTTTATCAAATTGCGATTATTCTATATGGCAAGATTATCAATATAGCGGAACAATTGAAACAACCATTTTAAGAGGCAAAATTATTTATGATAATAATCAGTCATGTGCAATTAAAGGTTATGGGAAATATATTAAACGGGGGTAAGGATTATGTATAAATGCAATAGGAAATCGCTTGAAACTAATATTAAAGAATTTGCTAAAATTGGCGATGATTATAAAGGCGGTATCACCCGTTATGCTTTATCTAAAGAAGATGAAAAAGCTAGAGATTATTTTGTTAAGCAAATGGAAGAGATAGGAGCGATTATCACTTATGATGATTTAGCTAATATGTATGCTACACTTCCAGGTGAAAATCCAAATTTGAAAAGCATTGTTATGGCATCTCATTGTGATTCAGTTAAAAATGGTGGGAACTATGATGGTATATTAGGGGTTATTTCTGCAATGGAAGTGTTAAAGACTGTCGTTAAAGAAAATATACTTCACAAACATAATTTAGTCGCTATGATTTGGACAAATGAAGAGGGTAGTTTATATCCGCCTGCTATCATGGTATCTGGCATGGTTTGCAACCAATATTTGCCTGAAAATATTTCTAAAAATTATCTTTATGATAATATGATGAATTCTAAATCAATTTTAGATAATAAAACTACTTTTAAAGAGGCATTAAATAATTTTAAGTATAAAGGGGTTAAAGATAATCGTTTATCTAAAGAAAAATACCTTGCTATGTTTGAAACTCACATTGAACAAGGGCCAATATTAGAGGCTAATAATAATGATGTAGGAGTGGTGACGTGCGTTTTAGGAATGGTTAATTATACAATTAAAGCTGTAGGTCAAGCTAATCATGCTGGCACAACCCCAATGTCATATCGAAAAGATGCTTTGTATGCGATGTCAAAAGTCATCCAAATTATTCATGATGAATTAGATAAATTACCAAAAGATTTAGTGTATACAACGGGGCAAGTATATGTTCATCCAAATGTTCATACTGTCATCCCAGATGAAGTAGCAATTATGATTGATATAAGGCATGAATCTAAAGAGGTTATTAATCAAGCAGTTGAAGTATTAAAAAATCTTCCCAAAGAAGTATATGGATGTCAAATTGAAGTAGAAGTCAATTGGACAAGGGACACTGTTTATTTTGATAAGACATTAGTTAACTATGTTAAACAAAGCGCTGAACAATTAGGTTATAAACATCAATATATTAACTCTGGCGCTGGCCATGATGCTCAGTTTGCATCTTATATGTTGCCAACAACAATGATTTTTGCTCCATCAATAAATGGTCGTTCTCATTGCGATGAAGAATTTACACCTTTAGAACAATGTGGCAAAGCGATAGATGTAATGTTAAATGCAGTTTTAAGATGCGATAAAGATAATTAAATGTTATCCTAGTTAAGAGGATAAAATATGAAAACAATCGCATTAATTGCTCATGATCATAAAAAAGATGAAATAGTTAATTGGGCATTAAAAAACAAAGACATTCTTTCTAAATATAATTTATGCGGGACTGGCCATACCGCTGGCCTTATTGCAAAAGCGACTGGATTAAATGTTAAGGCTTATTTATCTGGCCCTTTAGGAGGAGACCAACAAATTGGTGCGCATATTGCTGAAAAAAAGATTGATATGGTCATATTCTTTTGGGATCCATTAGAAGCTCAGCCACATGATCCAGATGTTAAAGCTTTATTAAGAATTGCAGTGGTTTATGATATACCAATCGCCACTAATTTTGCGACCGCAGAATACGTTATCAATTCAAAATTAATGAAATAAATATAAATATTTATTTATATATTATCATAAGTAATATTCGTCCTAAAAATCGGCATTTTTCCAAAATATTCGTCCTAAAAATCGGCATTTTTCCAAAATATTCGTCCTAAAAATCGGCATTTTATGTCGACTTTCTTTTTATTTTTGCTTATAATGACATTGGGAGATAAAAATGCTTAAAAGAGAAATTGAACAAAAATTAATTGATTGGCAAAAGCAAGACAATAAAAAATGTTTAATAATTAATGGCGCAAGACAAGTCGGAAAAACTTACATAATTAAACACTTTGCCCAAAATAATTATAAAAACGTTATCGAATTGAATTTTGTTGAAAATCCATCTTATAAAAAAATATTTGATGGCGATTTAGATATTTCTACAATTATGACTAATATTTCTTTATATACTAGTCACAAAAATTTAAATGAAAAAACATTAATCTTTCTAGATGAGATTCAAGCTTGTCCAAATGCAAGAACTGCATTAAAGTTTTTTGCAATTGATCATAGATTTGATGTTATTGCATCCGGTTCAATGTTAGGAATAAATTACGAAAAGGTTTCATCATATCCAACTGGATATGTTGAGTTTTTAGAAATGCATCCATTGACATTTAAAGAATTTTTATGGGCGAATGGAATAGATGATGAAATAATTTTATTGTTAAAAACACATTTCGAACAAAAAACAGTTGTAAATGAGGCTATGAATTCAAAAATAATTGAGCTCTTTAAACAATATATCGTGGTCGGTGGCATGCCTGCTGTTGTTGATTGTTTTATAAAAAATCATAATTATAATGAAGTTTTAAAATTGCAAAAAAATATTGTTATCGATTATCAAAACGACATTGCTAAATATGCAATTTCAACAGAGAAAGTAAAGGCAAAAGCATGCTTTAGTAGCATTCCCAGTCAACTAGCTAAAGAAAATAAAAAATTCATGTATAGTGTTGTAGAAAAAAATGCTAAAAGCAAAAAATATTTAGGGAGCATCAATTGGTTAATAGATGCTGGAATCGTAAACATTTGCAAAAATGTTTCAAATTTAGAACTACCATTAATAGTTTATGCTGATGATAACCATTTTAAATTATATATGGCTGATACAGGACTTTTGGTATCAATGTTAGACGAAGGAACAAATATTAAAATCATTGAAGGAGATATAGGTATTTATAAAGGCGCTATATTTGAAAATGTTGTTTCTCAAATACTATATAGCAATAGCAACAAATTATATTTTTACAATAAAAACAATTCGTTAGAAATAGATTTTGTCATATCTAAATATGGAAATATTTTTCCTTTAGAAGTTAAAGCATATAACAATAAAGCAAAATCGTTGTCTACTATTTTAAAACAACACCCAGAATTTAATGGAATTAAGTTGATAAATGGTAATGTTGGTCATATTAATAACTTATTAACATTACCGATTTATATGGTCATGTTTTTATAATTTGGTATACCAACAATAAAAAATAGGAAAGTAAGATGTTTGCGTGCAAAAAGACAAGTGACGATTTCTATAGCGTTAATATTTATAATTACAAGTGCAAAAGTTTAAAAATGTGCATTTATGCAAGAACTTTGTCGACTGCGGAACAAATAATATATTTGGAAAATCAATATTCTTCTTTTTATTGGAAACCAGTTATATTTAACTTTATTAAGAAAACCAAAACTACAATTCCTCCATATGAACTGGAACAAATGCAATTTGACGAAGCAACAAAAAAATTAAATTATAGGAAAAACCATTATAAGAATAATGCTAATTAATTTAGATTTTAATTAGTAGAAAAATTCCATGAAATTATAAGTTTTATAACATTTATTTGCTTATTGATGCTAATAATGCCATACTAATTATAGTAGATAACGAAGATAACACTACTAAGTTCAAATAAGCATTTGCTAAATAGCCAACTAGCGCAAGTGAAGTTGGTGACCATTGGGTCCCCTCATCATTAGATGGGGTTTTTATTTTTCTTTGTTTTTTGTATAATTAATATCAACAATATATTATTTGTGAGGTTACATATGAATCAAAAATATTTTCTTGGCCTAGATATAGGTTCTGATTCTGTTGGATGGGCTGCATGCGATGAGATGTATCAACCTTTACGTTTAAAAGGTAAAACAGCATGGGGGACTAGGTTGTTTCAACAAGCTAAATCAGCAGCTGAACGTAGAACATTTAGAACTACTGGTAGAAGATTGGCAAGGAAAAAATATCGTTTAGCGTTGCTTCAAAGCGAAGAGCTATTCGGAAAAGAAATCAATAAAATTGATAACACATTCTTTTTACGTTTAAGACAATCTAATCTATATAACGAAGATAAAGATGATGAAATTAAAAACCTGTTTCCATTATTTAAAACCAAACAATTAGAAAAGAGTTTTTATAAAACTTATCCGACAATTTGGCATTTAAGATATGCTTTATATAAAAACGATAAAAATGCTTTTAGCGATTTACGTTATGTTTATTTGGCTATACATAATATCATTAAAAGACGAGGTCATTTTTTAATTGAAGGTGATATAAACTTAGAAAAGTTTGATAAATCATTATTTATTGACTTAAACAATGCTTGTAAACAAATGATTGCTATTAAGGAAGATGTTGAATTAGATGATGTTGAATATACATTTTTAAACGCTGATTTATATGATGCCTTCTTAGATGCTTTAAAAGATAAGACTTTAAATAAAAAAGAGATGCAAAAGAAAATAAAAGAAATAATAAATACTAATGCATCGATCAAATCTATTGTTGATGGTTTTATTTCAATAGTGTGTGGTGGGAGTGTTAAATCTATAAAATTTAATCCAAGCGCTGAAGATTTTTCTATTTCTTTTAGCAAAGATTATGACGAAAACCTTGACAAAATTATATCTAATTTAGGCGATTGTTTTGCGATTGTAGACATTGGCAAACGCATTTATGATTATGTGACTTTATATCGAATTTTAAAAGATTGCGAATGCATTTCTCAATCATTTGTCTTGATATATCAAGAGCATCAAAAACAACTTAAAATGCTTAAAAAATTATTGATTGATATTGATAAACAGCATCAATACAATAGCAAAAACGAATCTAACTATTATCAAATTTTTAAAGATATAAATAACGAGAAGAATTATTCCGCTTTAGTGGGCGTCAATAGTGAAAAATCTAAACCTAAAACTAATGAAGAAATAAATAAATTAGTTAAAGACATACTATTAAAAAATGATTCGTTTAATGAAAGGGAAGATTATAGGCAAATATTGCTTTTGTGTGAAAACAATCAATTATTATTAACTCCATCTCAAGTAAGTTCTAGCATTATCCCTCATCAGGTTCATTTAAAAGAATTGGAAGTTATTTTAAATAACGCTGGATCTTATTATCCTTTTATTAAAGATATTAAAGATAAAGTTATTTGTTTATTTAAATTTAGAATTCCATATTATTGTGGACCTTTAAATACTAATAGTCAGTATTCTAACATTGTTAAGATTAATCCAAAAACACCTTTAAGACCGTGGACTTTTGAAACTGTCGTGGATTTAGAAAAAACTAAAGAAAAATTTATGAATAGTTTGACTAATAATTGCACATATTTGTATGGCGAAAATGTTTTGCCTAAATCTTCGCTTGTTTATGAAGAATATTTAGCATTAGATCGTTTAAACAAAATGAATGTTAATGGTGCTGAATTGGACTTAAAAACCAAGGTTGCATTGTTAGATAATTTAATTTTTAAAAAACCTAAAACTACAATTGCTGAGTTAAAAAGATATTTAAAAAAGAATGCGATAGAATTAAACGCTAATTATGATAAAGATGGTGTATCTATATCAGGAATTGATGAAAGTGTTTATTTTGCTTGTCCTTCGCATGCATTGTTAAGAAATTGCTTTGATTTGTACCACTTTGATAATGATTATCAAAAAATAAAAGGCAAAGATTATGACATGGTTGAAGAAATAATTAACATAATGACTATCTATGCCGACTCTATTAATGATGGTATTAAGTATTTGAACAAACAATATCATTTGAGTGAATTGCAAATTGCAACTATTAAAAAATTAAAAACGAATAAATGGGGAAGATTATCTAACAAATTGCTAAGAGGCATTAAATATTTTGATGGTAATGGTGTTGGTTATTCAATCTTATCTTTGCTTGAACAAACTAATAAAAATTTCCAACAAATTTTAAATGATAGTGAGTATGGATTTATTCAACTTATATCTAACTATAATAAGGAATTTATCGGCGAAAAATCGATTAATGATGTCGCAGACGAATTGCTTGATAATACTCCTGCATTGATGAGAAGAAGCACAATTCAGGCTTTAAAAATTGTTGACGAAGTGGCCAAAATTGCAAAACGCAGTCCCGATGTTATTGCCATTGAAGTAACAAGACAAGACACTAAAAAGAAAACAAAAACTACTGAAAAAAGAAAAAAAGAGTTGCAAAATTTCATTGAAAATTTCAAAAAAGAAATAGACGATGAAAAAAAGAAATTAGCAAAACAAGATATATCTATCAATAAAGAAGCAATTGAAAACTTATTAAATGAATTAAAAGGTACCGAAGACACTAAACTAAAAGGAAAACATGTTTATTTATATTTTAAACAATTAGGTTATGACTTATATACTGGTAAACCTATAAATTTAAATGAAGTGGTAACAAGTGATAAATATGATACCGATCACATTATTCCACAAAGTTTAATCAAAGACGATTCATTAGATAACTTGGTTCTAGTAGAAAAAAATTACAATCAAAAAATTAAAAAGAATATCTATCCGATACCTTTATCAATTAAAACATCTTCCATCAAACAACTCTGGTTATTTTTAAAAAAGAAGAAAGCAATATCTGAAGAAAAATACAATCGACTAATTAGAGAAAAACCAATCACCGAAGAGGAATTAAATGATTTTGTTAATCGCCAAATTAATATTGTTAATCAATCAAATATTGTTTTGCGCGATATTTTAAAATTAAAATATCCAAACACTAGATTGATATTTGCTAAGGCTCAATATGCATCTTTTATTAGAAAAGAATTAAGGATTGCTAAACTTAGGGATTTAAACGATACTCATCACGCTGTGGATGCTTATTTAAATATTATCAGTGGGACGATTTTAGACAATACTTATTCTAAAAATGTTGCATATCTAAAATATAGACAAAAAACCGAATCAGAACTTTCCGATGATGAAAAAGCATACGCGACCATGAAAAAAACGTACAACATGGAAAGAACATTACGACGCTATTTTAGGGCAGAACCACTACAAACCATTATTATTAAAAATTGTGAGCGACATGATTTTTTGATTACTCATAAATTGGTTTATGCTGATTCAGAATTTTATAAATCTGTTGCTTCTAAAAAAGCTAATAATGCTGCACTGAATTCTATCCATGATAATCAAATGGAAAATGTAGCTAAATATGGTGGATATTGTGGTTTAACACAATCTTATTTTTTGGTCGCTTTAGATAAAAAAGGTAATAGAATTTTAGTACAAGTCCCAGTTCTTTATAAATACAAATTTAAAGATAATAAATCGATGAAAGAAGCATTAGAAAAACGTCTTGGATTAGAACTTGATATTAATTTTGATGAACGCATAGATTTATATCAAACGCTTTTGATAGGTGGCTTAAAATATCTAATCATCCCATCTAATCTAAACCAAGTAAAATTATTGCCGTTAACGCCATTATTTTTAGAAAGCAAACATTCCTTATATTTGCAAACATGCAATAATTTTATTTCAAAATATCCAGATGTTTTCAATGAATTAAACGGAAATGTATGTACTGATTTATCTTTTAATAGAAAAGATGAAAAATTGATTCACATAGAAAGCAAGATAAATATTGAAATTATGCAAGAATTAATCAATAAGGCAAATAACAAAAAATATAATTTCTTTACGCCGGTTCATAAAGTTAGAAATGTAAACTTGGATGAGTTTAAATTGCTTAGTTTTGTAGAACAAATTAACACCATCAACAATTGCATTATTTTATTTGGAAGGAATCATGCTCTTGCCAAGAATTCGTCAGCTTTTCAAAAGTCTAAGTCGGCAATATTAGATGAAGTTATTTATATATTATATGAATCAATAACTGGTTTATATTCGAAAAAGGTCAAATTATAAAATGGCTTTTAGGACATTAATCATAAGCACACATTCAAAACTAGAATATTCGATGAATTATTTGGTTTATAGAACACCAGGTGAAACAAAAAGAATCTTATTAGATGAGATTCATACAATAATTTTAGAATCTACAGCTATTTCTATTACAACATCATTGTTAGTGGAACTATCTAAACGAAAAATTAATGTAATATTCTGCGATGAAAAAAGACAACCTAATAGCCAATTAATACCATTTTATGGCGCTCATAATACATCAAAAAAAGTATTAGAACAAATTAATTGGAAAGAGGATGTGAAAAACAAAGTTTGGAAAATCATAATCCAAAAAAAGATCTTTAACCAATCGGAGTTATTATTAAGTTTAGGAAAAAACGATAAGGCTGAACAATTAGATATGTACGCTAATTTTGTTGAAGATGGTGATATTACAAACCGTGAAGGTCATGCTGCAAAAGTATATTTTAATAATGCTTTTTATGATGGTTTTACTAGAAACGATGACTCATTAATAAATGCGTGCTTAGATTATGGTTATACCATTTTATTATCTATGATAAGTAGAAGCATAGTAGCGTCTGGATATATTACTCAAATTGGAATTCATCATAAAGGCGAGTTTAATGAATTTAATTTATCTTGTGATTTAATTGAACCTTTAAGATTTTTGGTGGACTACAAAGCTAAAACAATTTCTAATCCTGATACCTTTAAAGATGAAATGGCTAGCATTTTATCGATGGATGTTTTAATAAATGGCAGGGTTTTGTCGTTGAATAATGCAATTCCCATTTATGTCAATAGTGTTTTAGATTCTTTAAATTCCGGGAATATTAAAATTGCTTTTATTAATCAAAATGAATTATAGATTTATGAGAACAATATTATTTTTTGATCTTCCGAATACATCAAAAAGCGAAACAAGAGAATATACTAGATTTTTAAAACATATTAAAAGATTGGGTTTTGTTATGATGCAAGAAAGTGTATATACCAAATTATCAATTAATGAATCAGTAGTAGAGTCCACTATGAGAGAAGTTAAAGCTCATTTGCCAAAAGAAGGGATGGTGTCTTGCTTGACAATTACTGAAAATCAATTTTCATCTATTAAGCATTTAATTGGTGAAGCAAATACAGATGTCATTATGAATGATTCAAAGGTAGTTAAATTATGAAATATTTAACAATTAGATACATTGATAAAAAAATCGAATTATCAAATTCTAACCCACTTATTTTGTGTATCGAAAATAAAGAATTTCTTTATCATTTCTTAATGTATTTATACAATGATTTTTCTTCAAAAGAAGATTTGATTTCTATATATGAGGACGGAGAGAAAAAAGAAAACGAAAAAGCGATTAGTTTTATTTCCAATCTATTGAATTTGGATGTTAATACAAAGAAAAATATAAACGCACTATACAAGATTTTAAAATCATCTTATTCAGATTATTTAAAACCAAAATTAAAAGAAATAAACGATAAATATAAATCTATAGTCGATGAAATAATTTTGGATTTTGAATTAAAATTAATATCAAATAATGAAATAAAAGAAGATGATATTTTTAAAATGCTTGATTTAAGATTTGAAGATGCGTCGTTTAATTTATTAGAAAAATTTTTAAATTATGTTTTTGTTACTTCCGAATTGCAAAATATCAAAGTATTTTTTGTACTTTTTGGATTAAAATTTTTTAATGAAATACAGATAAAACAAATAATCAAAGAAGCTAGTTATAAAGATATTAGTTTTGTGTTTATAGAAGACTCAATTATTGATAAAAATAGTGATTTTAATACTATCATTATCGATGATGATTTGTGTAATTTGGCTTGATAATATATACTAATTATATAGATAACACTACCTTAATTTGAGGTTTGAGAGTAGTGTTATCTTCAATTACTCTCATACACTACTATATATTAGTTGGTTCTCGTTGTTGTTTGAGAGTAGTGTTATCTTCAATTACTCTCATACAGTATGTATATATGTATATAGTAGTAAAATGTTTGAGAGTAGTGTTATCTTCAATTACTCTCATACATTTTAGGTGTTTGGAATATGGTTGATAAAGTTTGAGAGTAGTGTTATCTTCAATTACTCTCATACCTGCTGGGATCAGATCTTGATACCATTCTTGTTTGAGAGTAGTGTTATCTTCAATTACTCTCATACATAAATAGAAGTAATAAAAGTGATATAAGAAGTTTGAGAGTAGTGTTATCTTCAATTACTCTCATACCTTGAATTTTTTCTGCTACTAGTATAACTCGTTTGAGAGTAGTGTTATCTTCAATTACTCTCATACCACAATATGAAACATTCATTGATTTGCGTTGTTTGAGAGTAGTGTTATCTTCAATTACTCTCATACTTGTTCTATTCTCTCTATTTTAGAAGGTTTGTTTGAGAGTAGTGTTATCTTCAATTACTCTCATACAAAAGGCAGGTGTTAAAAATGAGGCTTGACGTTTGAGAGTAGTGTTATCTTCAATTACTCTCATACTTAATTTTTTTTGTTTGTGTTGTTAGACTTGTTTGAGAGTAGTGTTATCTTCAATTACTCTCATACTTTTGGATATTTGGTACTGCTACCATGGCAGTTTGAGAGTAGTGTTATCTTTCTTCTTAACGATTGTTAGAGTAAATTGTAATGTTAAGTGCAACACTCAGAGATAGCTTCAGACATCAATTTTGATGGAGATATCCAGTTGTTACATTTCCTAGGCCTATTGTTAATCAAATTCACTTTTTTATCAATATAAACCTGGGTATATTT
>CASDRB010000002.1 GCA_949283025.1 uncultured bacterium | reverse complement strand
TTTTATGACTCTTATGAAATTATCAAAAGGAGATCACTCTATTATTCAATTTTTAGTTAGTGATACTTCTATTTCAGCTGGTAAGAAATTAAAAGATTTAACTTTACCTAAAGATACATTATTAATTGCTATATATCATGGTGATAACTTAATTGTTCCTAATGGTGAAACAACTATTTTCCCTGGAGATAGAATTACATTGTTTTCTAGTGAAAAGGTTTATTCTGAATTAGAAAAATTCTTTAATTAATTTTTAATTTTTTTAAAAAATAATTGAGTTTTAAGATGTTTTTGAAAGAAAACATCTTTTTTATTATTATAAAAAAGTATCTCTTCAATTTGAAGAGAAACTTAAAAACTCAATTATTATATTAATTATAACTTGCGCATTAGGAGCAACTAATGACCATTCTTTAGTATTAGGATCTCTAACTAAAGGATAATTATAATAATCACTACTTGAATTATAGATTTTGCTAGTTCCAGAATTTGTGGCAGCTATAGTAATTGAAAATAATCTTCCATTTACATATACATAAAATGAGTAACTACCTAATTTATAACAATTTTTATCAGCGTCATGACTTAAAGTTCCGTTATTTTCATTAAGTATATCAAAGCATCCATTAGCTACATAAGCTGATGTATCAATAAATCCACCGATTAATTCATAAGTATTATCTCCACTAACATATGTGCAATTATAAAATCCGTCATATCGAGAACTCTTCTTAACTAATACGTATCCTTTAAGAGCTCTATATAAACCACTAACAGAAATACTTTTATTTACAAAAGCGTATTGGTTTCCATCACTTCCTGTATATAATCCATTATTTTTACTTACTAATGTAGTTTTTTGATTATTATAAATAATTACATTTTCTTCAATAACACTATATGTATTAATTGTTATACCAAGTTCTTCAATTGTGATAGTTTCACTATTTTTCTTACATACAGTATAAGCTCCACTATCATTTAAGTTATAAATATTGATGTTATCTCCATCAGTAGCAAAATCAAAATATTTGGTTTTTGTATAAAGATTATATTTATCACCAGTTAAATAAATTCTAGCTTGATAAGTATAAGTACTACTAGCATTAGGTTGAGTGTAATAAACTATTTCATTATTAATAACACTTGCCATGAACCAACGATTATCACTATCTCCTCTAATTGCAAAATTTGAAACATGGGTCCATCAGTAGTTTCCTTACTAAACTTAAATAAGGTTATACCGTTTAAACTTGTAACTTCTTCTCCTTTAACTAAACCTAATTCACCAACTGCAATAGGTGTTAATCACGGATATAAAATGTACATAAACAAGGTTAAATTTCGATATTTTCGTAGAACTTTGACGAGATTTTTTCTCAAAAAGTATAAAAAGTTTTTTGTGGGACAAAAAGTTTATTGTGCTATAAAAAGTTTTTAGTGCAAAACCACAAAATAAAACTTCATAGGTTAGGATGTTTAGTCAGTTATACTAAATTTATGTTAATAATGTGCTAATTTTTGCTAATTTTGCCACAAAAAAAGGTTTGAATAGCCTTTTATAGCGTATCAAACCTATGCTTTCAATATGTGAAAGGTAAGTTTTGTTAATACAATGCACCCTCTATAGATGAAGGTGCACCCTCTAACCCTATATTTTTTGATATAAATACTAAGTGACACGTGACTGACGTGACAGATGTGACTTAGTATTTTCTTTTTTCATTATTTTGGCAAAAACAAAGATTTTTATCTTCTGCTAAATAATTTGAGAAAGCAAATTCATCACCAAGATTATTTCCTTCGCAACACATTAATTCGTTACGTTTTTCACAATAATCATCAAAAGAATCATTGAAAATATTGTTTAATAAATCTTTTTTCTCCTTAATTATTTTTTTTATTGTAATTAGGAATAACAAAATTAATGTAATTACTTGCATCCCAAACATTAAACTTAAATTTTGAATCGAGATGTGCTTCAACACAATTTGAAAGTATTATATAATCAACCTTCTCATACTCTTTTGTAGGAACAAATGGATTATTTGAAAACAATCCAGTATACTCGTTCAAAATATACGATAGAAAGGACCCCATAGTTGATGAATCCAAACAAATCAAAAGAAGGAATGATTTATGGACATTTGAACCATAGATATCTTGATGATATGATTACAAAAGAAGATGTTGACAAAGAAATGAAAGAAATTGTCAGCTATTTTCAAGGTAAAGCAGATATAAAAAAATGGATGATAATAAATTAAAAGATTATTTGGTTGGTTGCAATGATAAGGTTATTCCTAGTGATGAATCAACAATTAATGTTCTTTATATTTTGAAGTATTTTCAAACAATTCAGGCGTTTTTACTTCAAGATTAATTCTATAGCCTGCTATATTACATGATATATCAACATCTGTACCATTTTCCATATTTACTCGTTTATCATATTCAATATTTTCATCTTTTCTTCTTAGAAAATAGTAATAAATTGCTTCAGATGATGCTTGTATGTATTGATGTATAGATAGTGTTAAATCCAGCATTTTTTTGTTATTATACTCTGAAGAATCACATATCAACTTGAAATCTTCCTCATACTTTTTTCCTAATTTTGAAACGAAATCATCAAAAATCATTTTAATCACCCTTATTTAAACTTCTTACAATATAGCATCACCATTAGCGATAATATATTCACCAACGTTAATTTCCACTTCTTTTGATGAAAAATTATTCAAAAAGAAAATAGAAAAGATAATTGTTAAAAATGACAATGTTCTTACTTATGTTTTTAGAGATGGTACTTCTAAAGATATCAAATGGGAAAACAAATCTAGAAGTCTTTCTTGGACTCCAGAAAAGAAAGCATTAGCAAGACAAAAGACATTAGAACAACATAAACTAAGGAGGGCTAAAAATGGCAAAGGTAACAGTGATTAAACCAACAATTAATCCACATACTCATATAGCGATGAATATGCCACATAAAAGACGTGTAGCTGCTTATGCTAGAGTATCAACAGACCAGGACGAACAGTTCACCTCATATGAAGCTCAAATCGATTATTACACTAAATACATCAAAGCAAATGATGAATGGGAATTTGTGAATGTATATACCGATGAAGGCATTAGTGGTACATCTACTAAAAGACGTGATGGATTTAAACAAATGATTGAGGATGCCCTAAAAGGTAAAATCGATTTAATTGTAACTAAATCCATATCACGTTTTGCAAGAAACACAGTTGATGCTTTAGTCAACATCAGAAAGTTAAAAGATAAAGGTGTTGAAGTCTTTTTTGAAAAAGAAAACATTTATACCTTCGGTACTGGTGGAGAGCTTCTTCTAACCATTATGTCTAGTATCGCTCAAGAGGAATCTAGGTCAATATCAGAAAATGTTACTTGGGGTAAAAGAAAAGCATTCCAGGATGGTAAAGTTGCCCTACCCTATAAATGCTTCTTAGGATATAAGAAAGGTGAAAATGGACTTCCTGAGATTGAACCTGAAGGTGCTAAAATAGTAAGAAGGATTTATAGAATGTTTATTGAAGGCAAAAGCCAATCAACAATCGCTAGTACATTAACTAAAGAAGGTGTACCAACTCCAAGCGGTAAAACTAAATGGCAATATAATGTTGTTGATTCAATATTAAGGAATGAAAAATATAAAGGTTCTGCCCTTCTTCAAAAGAAATACACTGTAGACTTCTTAACAAAGAAATTAAAAAAGAATAATGGCGAAGTAGCACAATACTATGTTGAAGATTCTCATCCAGCAATAATTAATCCTGATGAATTGGAATTAGTACAAGCTGAACTTGAACTTAATAATCAAGTTAGAAGTCATGGTAATAACGTATTATGCGGTAGAGTCATATGCGCTGATTGTGGTTCTATATATGGACCTAAGGTATGGCATTCAAATGATATCTATAGGCATATCGTATGGCAATGTAATAACAAGTTTAACGGAACTAAATGTACTACTCCTACTCTTGATGAAGAAACAATTAAAAATGCTTATTTAAAAGCATTAAACATCCTTCTTAAAGATAAAGAGCTTCTAATCTCAAATCTTCTTCTAGTAAAAGAAAAACTACTAGATGTAAATCTATCCAAGCCTATGGAACAGGCTAAGAATGAAATGCTAGTAGTTAGTGGTTTATGTGAGCAACACATCTTCAACAAAGAAAAGAAACAAATGAAGTATGAAGCTTACATGGAAGAATATGTAGATCTGGTTAAAAGATTCACTGAAGCTCAGGATAAGTATAATAAGCTTATGGCTGAACAAGTTGATAGGAATAGACAATCGATTAAGCTTCAAGCATTCATCAATGAGATTAAAGCTACCGATACACTTAATCTAGAATTTAACGATAAACTCTTTAATTTAACTATCATCAACATAAAAATATATAAAGATAGCCACCTCGAATTTAATTTCAAAGATGGCTCAATAATCAATATTGATATTTGATTATCCTAGTTAGTAGCTAGGGCTATTTTTATAATACAATTAAAAAGACTCACCACATTTAGAAATTAATCTATTTGCAGTGAGTCATTTTTTTAATTATCATCCTTGTCCCATCTATATTTAGGATTATTTTTTCTTTTTTCTTTAAACCAAGAAAATCTTTCATTAAATGACATCATATATTCACTAGGCTTTTCATCAGGCATATCTTCAAACCCAGTATCTTCCCAACCACAAACTGGGCATATATCAGATGATAATTCATCAGCAAATTCATATTCTCCACAAACAGGACATTTATGTGGCGTTGGTTCAGGCATATGTTCTTCAAAATAATCATAGTTTGGGTTTTCTTTAATTTTGTTATCAAACAATTCCTTATATTCATTAACTGACATTTCATTGAATCCTTCTTTAGAATCAGGATTTTCAGCTTGATGCAAATCATAAATCCATCCGCAATGCCTACATTGTACTTCACCATTTAAATATTCTTCTAAATCTTCATCGAATGAATTTTTATTTGGCCCTGAAAAATACATGCCATCGCAGACAGGACACATCATTGGTTTAAATTTTTTATTTATTTTATCCATTTCTTTTCTCCTTTCTTAGAAATATACCACGTGCTCTTACCATAATGCCTATATGACACTATATAGCCATCTTTTGTAACTTCTACCAACACATTGGTCTTAGGATTATATTTATATGTTGTGCCATTTTTATCAATAACACTTTTACAATTTTCTCGATCAACTGTATTAGCAAATTTCAAAGCTTTAGCTTCATATTCTTCTTTAGTCTTACAATCAAATTCTTTGCCATGATCTCTAAAATGTCTATCTAATCCGCCTCTATTAAAAGCTTTAGCCCAAGCATAGTTAATATGTTCAGTTGCTTTTCCTTGATGATTTGAACCCTTAGTGTTTCCATATCTATAACTTGCACCTTTAGTTGCCATCTGAATCTCCTCCTTTTTTCTTACGATTAGAGTAGATCCATGGTTCATAATAATAAAACTTACACTTTTCTTCAAAATCTTTAAAGATATTCCCACTAAGTTTACCATAAACAATGATACCTGATGGTTCTAATGCACTTATAATTTTTTCTAAGAAACAATACCATTCAGCTTTTTTGTATGTCTCTTTAATGAATCCGTGTGTGCCTACTGCAATCAATGTATGCTTAAGAATAGCACTTAAGAATTCATCAGCTAATTCATCAATACCATATCTTATATTTGGAATAAGATTATTACCTTGTTTTCCATAATAAAATGATAATGATAAATTATCGTTCATTTGGGCCTTTTGTTTGACTATCAGCATATCCGAATGTATGCTATAATCAAATCCTATTAGCCCAGCACATCTTTTGAAAAAGTTCAAATATTTCTTTGGGTATCTTCTTACTCTTTCAAAAGTACAATCCCTAGCATATGTGCAGACATATACATCACTTAAATCGCCTTGATAATTTAATGCTTTATCAAAAGGCATAATCTTTTTTGGCGGAACTTCTGGAATCATCCAATCTTCAATTATCGGATATTCCTCAATTTCAGTGAAGTACGCTCCTTCCACCAAGAACGCTTGGAACGAATCTTCAACTACATCATTTTCATCTTTGTACATAATAGTACCCTCCTGTATTTAAAAATTTTTCTTGCCTTTCTGACGAGGAAATCTCGCAAAGGACTTGATATTTTTAAGACAGTTGTGCTATAATGTACTTGCTGAAGGTGGCATCATAGCATGCTGTCTAAACGGCTCAAATCACTGCAATGATTTGGGTCTTTTTTTATTTCAATTAAGATATTTAATTACTATAATTACTATTCTGGTTTAACTACCCATCTTAAGAAATATTTAGTTTGTTCATCAGAACTATAAGTTCTACTGACAATTTGTTTAAATGAATAATCTTTGCATTTTTCGTAAGGGATCATTATCTCCCCACAAAGTGCCATAGCTTGCCATTCCATACTTTTATATCGTGGCAATTCTTTATCTTTAAAACTTCTTGCATAAGCTAACCCGCTTTCATTCACATACATTACTGGGCCAGCATCAAATATATGAATCAAGATAAAATGACACATTTCATGGCAAATAAATCCCAGACTAGCTCTATCACCATTTACTGCTTTTTCATATACTGTTTCACGTATTTTAATGCAGTAAACATCGTTGCCTTCTGGAACTAATTCTGCCATTACATTTGTCTCAAATTCATCATCGGGCAAAATACGATAATAAAGATTATTAGGGAATTTATCTATTAACTTTTCATGCGCCTTTAAAACTGGAAGTTTAACAGTTTTAATTTTTAACATCCTTCTAGCAAATTTAGATATTTCTCTTACCTGTATTCTGCTCAAAGATAATCTTGATTCATAATCCATTACTTATCCTCCTTTAAAATATCGAAGATAGATTGAATCTCATCTTCATCTAATTCAGGAAGCTTTCTTTGAAATTGTAATGCCAACTTCTTTTGAGTTAACGGAACATTTTCAACATCAATTCTAACATTCTTCTTATCTTCACAATATGCATCGTAAAGCTCATCATATTTAGAGCCTTTTAGACCATAATGTTTAGATAATTCATCTACCCAATTATCTGGTACACTTTTACCACCTGTTAAAACAGCAGAAACAAAAGACGTAGTAACGCCTAATAATTGAGCAATTGATAATAAGTTTTCATCATGGTCAATCATTTCTTTTCTAACTATTTTTCCGAATTTTGTGTATCCCATATTTTCGCTCCTTTTGTAATCATTATTTTTGACGTCATTTCTTAGATTACAAGCACAGTATACACCCCATTCGTTAAATTGTCAACATGTTTGATAAAAAAATAACCTATAGGTTGAATTAAATATATTTTAATCCTTTATTTTATAAAAAAGAAATGGTCATAAAAAAGTGTCACGTTTGTCACGTGTCACGTGGGGGTATACTTGAAAAAATATATATTCTTATATATGCCTATATATAGTAAGTAGTAGTTTAACGATTAATAATAATATAACGATTTGATTTTATATATATTATTGTTGTTATAGATATATCTACTACTTTTTCTATTTCTAGGGCCAAAATACCAATAAAATCATTAATATTTGCAGTATTTATGCCTAGAAAAGAAAAAAATAGCCAATACTTTCGTATCGACTATACTTAACTCTAATGGTCGAGATGGTGGGATTCGAACCCATGACCTCTTGGTCCCGAACCAAGCGCACTACCAAGCTGTGCTACATCTCGATTGACGAATTAATATTATGACTAAAAATCAAATAATGTCAATTGGTCAGATTCATTAAGATTATCTAAAACTCCTAAAGATTCTAAATCTTTAACATTGGTTCCATTTAATTTTGTTCTTCTTAATAAGTCTTCTTTAGAAGTAAATTCCCCTTCTTTTCTTGCTTCAATGACACTTTCAGCAGCGTTTTCACCTAAACCATCTATAACAACAAAAGGAGGAATCAAACTTTTGTTTTCATGATTGACAACAAAGTTTTTAGCTTCTGATTTGTAAAGATCAAGATTTTCAAATTTATAACCTCGTTGAACCATTTCAATTGCAACTTGCAAAGTCTTTAAAATAGCGTCTTCTTTAGGAGTTAATTTGACTCCATGAGTACGGTTTTTCATTTTAAGTTCATCTAGTTTTGACATGATAGCATTTTGACCTTTAATCATCGTTTGAATGTCCCATTGATCACTTCTAACGGAAAAAAATGTCGCATAAAATTCCAATGGATAATAAACTTTAAAATAGCCGACGCGAACCGCCATCATAACATAAGCAGTAGCGTGTCCTTTAGGGAACATATATTTAATTTTATTACACGAGTCAATATAATATTGAGGCACGTGATTAGCGAGCATAATTTGGACATATTCTTCTTTTAAACCATATCCATGTCTTACGTCTTCCATAATTGCAAAAGAAATATCGCTTGGAAGGCCTTTTGATATCAAATAAGTCATAATATCGTCGCGGCATCCAATGACATCTTTTAAAGTAGCAATCTTGGATTCAATTAATTTTTCAGCATTGCCATTCCAAACATCAGTTCCATGAGATAAACCAGAAATAATAACTAAATCTGCAAAAGTCTTAGGGTTAGTCGATTCTAGCATTCCTCTCACAAAATCAGTGCCGAACTCTGGAATAGCTAAAGCACCTGTTTTTTGATTTAAATAATTTCCCTTCATTTCTAAAGCATCAACACTAGAAAACAAAGACAAAACTTTAGCATCGTTCATCGGAATAGTTTTTACATCGATGCCAGTTAAATCCGCCATCATTTTTAAAGCGACAGGATCAACATGCCCTAATAAATCTAATTTTAAAATGGTATCGTGCATAGAACGAAAATCAAAATGAGTTGTTTTCCATGAAGCATCTGGCTTATTAGCAGGATATTGAACAGGAGTAAAATCATAAACCTCGTGGTCTTTTGGAATAACTACTATTCCTCCTGGATGTTGACCAGTAGTTCTTCTAACATCTACACATCCAGAAGCTAAATACGAAATTTTAGCTCTTGAAATAGTATCTGGATTAATCCCTAATCTTTCAAAATAACCACGAGCATAACCAAATGCCGTTTTTTCAGCAACTGTTTCTATAGTTCCTGCTCTAAAAACATTTTCTTCGCCCAATAAAACTTTAGTATAATCATGGGCCCTTGCTTGATAATCACCCGGGAAATTTAAATCGATATCAGGGGTTTTTTCTGCCTTAAATCCCAAGAAGGTTTCAAAAGGAATATTTTGGCCATCGCCAATCATTATCTCGCCGCAAACAGGACATCGTTTTATAGGTAAATCAAAACCTGTTTTTATATCAGGGTAAGTCTGCAAGGTCCATTCTAAATGTTTACATTTTGGACAGCGATAATGAGGTGGCAATGGATTAACTTCAGTAATGTCAGCCATAGTGGCCACAAAAGAAGAACCAACCGATCCTCTAGACCCAACTAAATAACCATCTTCATTTGCTTTTTTAACAATTTTGTGGGCGATATAATAAATAACACTATATCCATTAGAGATAATACCATTTAATTCCACATCTAGGCGCTTTTCAATAAATTCAGGTAATGGATCACCATATAATTTATGTGCATTATCAAAGCACATTTTCCTTAACATTTCCTCACAATTATCGATTTTTGGCGTATAAAGATGATCGTTTGGTAGCGGCACTATTTCTTCAATCATATCTGCGATTTTATTAGTATTAGTAACACTTATCTCATATGCTTTTTCTTTTCCTAAAAAAGACATGGCTTCCAACATTTCATCAGTAGTTAAAAAATGTTGATTAGGGTTTTCATAATTTGGAATATCGGCCTTACCATAGGGGTTAAGATTCAAAGGATGATAAACACCCCCTAAACCTTTAGCGCTTATATAGACATCTCTAAATATTTTATGTTTTGGCAAACAATAATGAACATCCCCGGTAGCGCACACCATCACACCTAATTCATCAGAAATTTTTACAATATCGCTCAATATATTTTTTACATCATCAATAGTTTCAAAATTACCGCGATTGACTTGATAACAATAATTATCCAATGGTTGAATTTCAATATAATCGTAAAATTTAATCGCCTTTTTTAAAGAGTCGATGTTTTTATGAGCAGCTATTTCAAAAATATCCGAATTAAAGCAGCCTGACCCTAAGATCAAATTTGTTCTTAAAGCTTGTATTTCACTTCTTGGTATTTTAGGTATGTCCGCTAAATAATCAATATGAGACATAGAGACTAAACGATATAAGTCATGAAGACCATCATAATTTTTGGCTAAAGCAATCATGTGGTAAGGATGAATATGTTTTAACATATCGCTATTTGTTTTTAAATCCTGCAAATCACAATGTCTTAAGCGACGATTATCTTTAGTCATTTTAGCCAAAATTACTTGCCAGACATCATTTAAAACTGATGCGTCATAATCGGCTCTATGGGCTACATCTTCATCGTAATGAACTTCAAAATTGCGACACAATGTCCCTAAACGATGATTTCTAGCATTCGGAAATAAATATCGAGATAAAGCTAAAGTATCGATGACAGGATTAGTTAAAATAGGCTCGTTGATTCTAATTAAAGATTCATTTAAAAATGGAACGTCAAAATCGGCATTATGAGAAACTAATATAGCGTCTTTTAGAAAATCTAAAATTTTATCTTTAACTTGAAGAAAGGTTGGTTTATCCTGAACCATTTTATCAGTTATTTTAGTAATCTTTACAATTTTAGATGGAATTGGAACCTCGGGATTAATTAGCAAATCTAATCTAGCAACTTCAACCCCTTTTTCAATGCGGACTGCACCGAATTCAATAATTCTATTATAGCGGCAACTCAAACCAGTAGTTTCTAAGTCAAAAACGACGTAATTTGCATGATTTAGCTGTAAATCCGATGGATTTTTTATATATTCTAATTTGTCATCAACCATGTAAAATTCGCAGCCATAAAGCATTTTTAACCCTGTTTTTTTAGCTGCTTTTTGAGCATCAGGAAACCCTGAAACAACACCATGATCTGTAATAGCTAAAGCTTTCATGCCTAAGGCTTTAGCATATTTTGCATATTCCATCATAGAACCAGTAGCATCCATAGCCGACATTTTTGAATGAATATGCAATTCAACACGTTTTTCTTTTGCTTTATCTATTTGAATTTCGTCTGGCGGTAAAATATCTATATAATGGCCTTTAATCATCAGAGCTTTTTGAAATTCATCATAATATGGGCACCCTCTAACTCTTACTTTTGATCCGATGGCTAATTCTTTGATTCTACTCACATCAAAAGAAGAACCGACACTCATATTAACAAATATTGCACCAGCAAAATCATCATTTATACCATATATAACTTTTGATATTTTTTGATCGTAGCTTTTTTCTTCTTTTGAAAAAATATAACCGACAAAATCAACATTGCCCACATTTTCATCAATGGCGTCAATAGAGTCTATAATTGAATAATTGCCTCTTTTATTTCTTCTAGCTAATTCTCGATCTTTTTTTAAACGCGCTGCATTTGCTTTCATTTGTTTTAATAAAGCATCTTCAACTTGTTGTGCCTCTTCTTGATGCGTATCAATAACTTCTTCCTCATCTAATTGGTCTAGATGAATGTCGATTGAAGATGTTGAACTTGTATGCATTTCAATATCCTCATCGGCTTGCAGTTCTGCTTTTTTTTCAATTTCTTGTTTTTCTTCTTTAGTAAAACTAATTTCAGGTTCTAAAATACCTTGTTTTGTGATTTCAATTATTTGAAAATCATAATATAAAAAATTTAAAAAATCTTTAAAATCATTGATAACAGGACCAAATTGTTCGCATTGCTCGTCGTTTTCATATTGGACGGTCAACTTATTATCAATGCCGCTTATATACAAAGGAGAAGGATATCGATATAAAGTTTGAAACCAATCATCAAACAAACTCAATACATCTAAATATGTAGGTCTTTCTATATAAGAAAACGCTAATGTGTATTTATATGCAATGGTGTTCAAGCCATCTTGAAATTTCCTTAAAAGATGATATTTCCATGGTGTTTTTTTAACGATTACCATATCAATTTGATCTTTTGAAAATGGATTTCTTGCGCACAAATCAAAAGATAAATCAAAATCATCGACATTTTCTATGCCAATTGATTTTAAAAATCTTACCATTTTATCTAATCTTGAATCGCCCATTAAAATAATCCTATTACATCTTTTATTAACAACACAATCATCAAACCAAACAATAAAGCTAATCCAATATATGATACTATCACTTTAACTTTATCTGGTATTTTTTTACGAGTAATTCCTTCAATTGCTAAAACTAATAACTGCCACCCATCTAAACCAGGAAATGGTAAAAGATTAAAAATAGCTAAATTGACAGAAATAATTCCCCAATAATATGTCAAATATGTTGGAGCATATTTACCAGTTATTGAAATCACATTTTTTGAACTTGTATAAATAGAAACAACTGACCCAACATTGTTCCAACCTTGGCCAATAAATAATCCTCCTAATGTCTTAAAAATTAAACCTGATCCATTAGCGAATTGTTTAAATGTGTTTGTCCAAGCTTGAGTAAAGGATTGCCAGTATTCATGCAAATCAAATTTTAAACCACTATTTTGGAATGTTTTATTGCCGTTTTCATCTTTTTCAACATTTAAAATTAAACTATATTTGCCATTGTTTTTAACATTTTTTCTAACTAATGATGTTCCATCGCACAATAAAGGGTGTGGGCAGTGTGAATGATACATATGTCCAGCGTCGTTAAAAACAATCTCATCGCTTGTTAAATTTTCGCCGCAACCAAGACAATAAAAATCATTATCATTTCCAGCAGCGATTGAATGCAAATTCAAAGTTAAATTTTTAACAGGAGACTGATTAGAATTAATGCTAGAAGCGCTAACCATATTATCAAAATTTATATCAACTTCAATCAAATCATTACTATCAACTTTATCAGTCAAATTATAAGTATAGTATTTTATAGATTGATCGAATGTTAAATCCACCAAACTCACATCAGAATCGTTTACAACTCCGACCACATTTAAAGTTGTTTCATCTTCAAAAGTCACAAAACTATCAAATGAATAAATATAATAAGCAACACCATTTTTAGATGAACTATATACCGAAAAAATGTTGCCGCTCATAGTATCATAGTTGAAACTAGTTATCCCTGCTTTTTCAGCAATTGAATCTTTCTCAACATCAAAAGCGTCTATAGATAAAATGGGAGTAATGAAGCATTGATTAGAAATATAAAGCAACAATATTGACGCAACTAAATTCATCAATATACCTGCCGACATGATGATGGCTGCTTTCCATTTTTTTATCCCATTAATAGTTCTTTCTTTTGGAACATCAATCCCTTCTAATTCTCCTTCTTCGCCAGCCATTGCAACGTATCCGCCAAAAGGAATAATTCTTAAAGAAAAATAAGTTTCGCCTTTTTTGCGTTTTTTATGCAAAAATGCCTTTCCAAATCCTATTGAAAAATCTGCACAATAAACTTTAAATATTTTTGCGGCAGCTAAATGCCCAGCTTCATGAATCAAAACTAAAGTGGACAAACATACGATAAATAAAATAATTTGCAATATACTATAAAGCCAATCTGGCATATTAATTCCTCAACTTTCTAATTAATTCATTGGCAATTTGCCGCGTTTTTTGATCGGTTTCGTAAATTTGCTCATAACTAGGATGTTCAATATTAACAAAACTATTCATTAATTGATCTACGATATATTCAATATCTAAAAAACCTATCTTATCTTGCAAAAAAGCATTAACAGCCACTTCATTGCTAGCATTTAAAACGGTCCCAGATAAACCTTTTTTGGAAATAACAATACTAGCATATTTAACCAAAGGGTATCTTTTTATATTAAAACGATGAAAATGAAAATCACCAAATTTATGATAATCATCGCTCGAGTATGTTGTAAATGGATATTGTCCACTATGCAAAGCATAATTGATTGGGTTATGCATATCTGGCTTAGAAACTTCTCCACGATAAGTTCCGTCATTATATTTGACCATCGAATGAATCATAGATTCATCGTGGAGTAAAACTTTTATTTTTCGATATGGATAATTAAACAAATAGTGAGCTTCTATTATTTCAAAGCATTTATTCATCATTGTTGCACAATCAATCGTTATTTTTGCGCCCATGTTCCATGTTGGGTGTTTTAAAGCGTCTTCTTTTTTTAAGTTTTTGGTTTGTGGTCTACTTAAGTTTCGAAAAGCTCCACCAGAGGCGGTTATAATTAAGTTTTTCACATTTTTTGAATCAATGCTTAAGCATTGATGAATCGCGGCATGCTCGGAATCGATGGGATAGATTTTGCCATAACCCTTGCTAAGTAAATCGTTAACCAATTCCCCACCCACAACAAGAGCTTCTTTATTCGCCAGAGCAACTTCCATATTCTTTTTAAGTGCAACCAGTGTTGGTTTTAATCCAACAAAGCCAACCAACGCATTAACGCACATATCAGCGTCGACATTTTCAACCATTTTATCAATTCCGTCTTCTTCACAATAAAAAGTGACATTAGGAAACTTATTTTTTAAATATTCAACATCTGCTTTTTTTATCAAATAGCAAAACTTGATTGAAGGAAATTCATTTAAAATTTTCTGACATTGTTCGATATTTTTGCCACATGAAATCGCTATTAATGAAAAAGAATCATCATCTCTAATAATGTCTATTGTTTGACTACCAATACTGCCACTTGCGCCAAGAAGAATAATCCGTTTCATATTTAAATAAATAAATTCTCCCATGTTCCATAATAAATGCAATTAAATACAATTATTAAGATTGAAACCGATATGGCTGAAAACAAAACCGAATCAATGCGATCTAAAACTCCACCATGGCCAGGCAAAATTGAACCAAAATCTTTAATGTTATAATAACGTTTAATCGATGAAAATATAAAGTCGCCAAGCGGAGAAACAAAGGGGATAATAATTGATACAATTAATAAATAAAACCAATTATTAGATTCGATTCCAAAAATAGAAATAATTGGCCTTCCACAAGCCGCCATGCCATAACCGATAGCCAAAGTAAATATCATAGAAAAAACAATTCCGCCAACAAATCCTTCCCATGTTTTTTTAGGAGATATTCTTTCATTAATTTTATTTTTTCCAAATAATATTCCAGTAAAATAGGCTCCAGTGTCACTCATCAATGAACCACCAACAACCAAAACAAGCAACATGGCAGACTCAACCCAATCAAAATAATACTTATTATCGCCATTATTAATCATTAACGCATCGTATGCCTCATACATTGGGAAATATCTTAAAAATAGTAAGCATTGAGATCCTAACCCAATAATTATTCCAAAAGCAAAAATATAACAAGCGTCTCTAACTTCAAAGTTTTTGTCAATTAAAACTAATGAGAATGATAAAATTGCTCCAAATAAAATTAAAGCAGCAGACACATAAACAATGTCAAAATCATCATAAAGATGAAATCCATTTGCTCCATTTGTTAAAAGATTTTTTAATATAGGGAATGTGGCAAAAGCCAACAATAAAATAATTGACAAAATATATAAAGCAGGATTGTACTTTTTCTTAGCGCATCTCACTAACTCATATCCACCAACGCCAACAGCCGCTAAAACCAAAATTAAAAAAGCATAATCGCCAAAAAAAATGCAGGGCAAAACAATCGCTACACCAACAATAGATGTTATAATGCGAGTTCTAAGTGATTTTTTTATTTCTGGCGATACATCATTGGTCACTTTTTTCTTCATCATCTTTTACTCTTCCAAAACGTCGATCACGATTTTTATAAATATCCAAACATTGTCGCAGATGCTTTTTATCAAAATCAGGCCATGGAGTAGGATCAAAAATCATCTCTGCATACGCTAATTGCCAAAGCATGAAATTTGAGATTCGCATTTCGCCACTTGTTCTAATTAATAAATCAACCGGTGGCAAATCCTTTGTGTACAAATATTGATTAAATTTAGTTTCATCTATTTGGTCAATGTCGATTTTTTCAAGTTTAATATCTTCATAAATTTGTTTGCAAGCTCTAATAATTTCGGCTTTTCCACCATAATTGAGGCAAATATTAAAAATATGATTTTGGCAATGATTAGTTGCTTCGATGGAATTATTGACAATTGTTTGAGTTTTTTCTGGTAAACGCGTAATATCGCCAGAGACAACAATTTTTGTTCCATCATTAATCATATTATTGATTTCACGTTTAAAAAAATGTTCCAAATACTTAAAAAGTAAAGAGATTTCAGTTTTAGGCCTATTCCAATTTTCTGTAGAAAAAGCATATAAAGAAATGACTTTAATTCCTTGGGCAATACATTCTTGATATATATCAGAAACTCTTTCACAACCAACTTTATGTCCGGCAGTTCTAGGCAAATTTCTTGCTTTTGCCCATCTCCCATTACCATCCATAATAAAAGCAATATGCGTTAATGAATTAATTTTGTTTTCTTCTATTTTCATAGTTTATAGTATGCCACAATTACATGTAAAATTATATAAAAATTATTTCTTTTTTTATAAAAATAAAAACTGCTCTAATTAAGAACAGTTTATATTAATTGTATTTTTCGACTAAATAGCCATTATTTCTTTTTCTTTTTCTGCCATGATTGCATCGACCAATTTAACTTGTTCATCAGTCGCTTCTTGAATCTCTTTTTCAATTCGTTTAATGACATCTTCACTAACTTCTTCGTCGGCTCTGACTAAATCGATGTAATCACGTCGAATGCTTCTAATAACCACCTTGCACTCTTCAGCATATTTTTTACCTTGTTTGACAATTTCACGTCTTCTTTCTTCGGTTAAAGGTGGAATAACTAAACGAATGGCAGTGCCATCATTATTTGGAACCAAACCAATATTAGAAGCATTGATAGCGGTCGCAATAGCTTTTAAATCATTTTTATCATATGGTTTAATCAATAATTGGCGTGGTTCAGGAACCGAAACTGCTGAAATTTGCATCAAAGCAATTTTATCACCATAATAATCAACCATAATACCTTCTAAAATAGCAGGGTTTGCTCTTCCTGTTCTTAAAGTTTTTAAATTGGTTTTGTAGTTTTCGATGGTACCAGCCATCTTTGATTTCATATCTAATGTAATTTCATCCATAAATTAAAATCCTCTTTTTATTATTGTACCAATATTTTCGCCATTTACCACTTTTTCAATGTTGCGGGGGTTATTCATATTAAAAACTCTAATCTCAATATCTTTATCTTTGATTAATTCAACTGCCGATAAATCCATAACTTGAAGTTTTGAACTTAAAATTTGATCATATGTTAAATTCTTAATAAATTTAGCATTTGGATTGATATTGGGATCATCATCATAAACACCATCAATTCCATATTTGGCCATACAAATTAAATCAGCATCAATTTGTATTGCTCGTAAAGTAGCGGCTGTATCAGTAGTATAAAATGGTTTGCCAGTTCCACCTCCAAATACGACCACATTCCCTTCTTCAAGCAATCGTTTAGCATTATTTTCTTCAAAAGGTAAAGTTATTGGATCAATATGTATAGCGCTCATTACTGCTGCTTTCACATCGATATTTTTTAAAGCCGAAGCTAATGCAGTAGCGTTAATAATAGTTCCTAGCATTCCCATATAATCTGCTTCTGCTGGATCTATATTAATTTTTTTGGCAAATTTTCCTCGCCAAATGTTTCCGGCGCCGATAACAATGCCCACTTGCAGCCCTTTATCAGATAAATTTTTAATTTCTTTGGCAATGGCATTTAACTTTTCACAATTTAAAGTTTGATTTTTATCTTTGTCAGCGATAGATTCGCCACTTATTTTTAATAAGATGCGCTTATACATAGTGTTCTCCTTTAAAATTAAAAAAGAAACACGAAAGTGTTTCCTTTTAATAAATATTTATTTTGTTTGACTCATGACTTCAGCGGCGAAATCATCATGTCTTTTTTCTAAGCCTTCGCCAACTAAATAACGAACAAATTTAATAACTTTTGTGCCATTTTCAGCAAGCACTTGTGAAACTTTTTTAGAATCATCTAATAAGTAAGTTTGTTCGCTTAAGACTGATTCAAATAATACTTTATTGACCTTGCCTTTAACGATATTTTTTAACATTGCTTCAGGCTTTCCGGCTAATTTTGGATCGTCTTTCATCAATTCGAGTTGAATATGGGTTTCTTTTTCCACTGCGTCGCTAGGAATTTGATCGGGTGTAACATATTTTGGAGCATTAGCAGCAATATGCATTGCTAATTGATCAGCTAATTCTTGGTCTTCCTTATCAATAACTACTGCGACAGCAATTTTTCCACCCATATGAATGTATGTACCAATAGTTTGATTTGCTTCACGAGTTAAAATATCAAATCTTCTAAAATCTAATTTTTCACCTATTTTAACAGTAGCGTCTGTATATAATTCTTTTGTCAATTCTTTTGCTTGTTCAAGCGTAGACGGACGGTTTAAACGAACAATCTTACCAGTTTCAGAAACTAGATTATGGAAATCATCACCGCGTGCAACGAAATCGGTTTCGCAATTCACTTCAACGACAGAGCAAACGCCACATTTTTGGCAATAATGAACATCTGCTAAACCTTCAGCGGCAATTCTATCGGCTTTTTTCGCAGCTTTAGCGATGCCTTTTTCACGTAAATAATCACCAGCACGATCTAAATCTAAATCATTTTCTTCTAAAGCTTTTTTACAATCCATCATGCCTGCGCCAGTACGTTCACGCAAGATTTTAATCAATTCAATCAAATTACCACTTGCCATAAATTATTCTCCTTTTTCTTCTTCGCTGGCAGTTTCTTCTTCTGCAGTATTTTTTTCTTCAGCAGCTTCGCGAGCAGCACGTGCTTTGGCACGATCAGCTTGCTCTTTTTCAAAACGTTCTTGTCTTGCTTTTCTTTCAGCGCGAATTCTAGCTAATTTTTCAGCGTTTTCTTTATCGGCTTGACGAATAGCATCTTTCATAGTTACTTCTTCGCCTTCGTCTTTTGTATACGCCACTACTGGTAAACCACCTTTTGATTCAACAACAGCATCGGCCATGACAGCTAAAATTAATGCAACAGAACGAATCGCATCGTCATTAGCTGGAATCGGATAATCAATTTCATCTGGGTTAGAATTTGTATCGACAATACCAAACACAGGAATATTTAATTTGTGCGCTTCTAAAATAGCGATATGTTCAGAATATGGATCAACAACAAATAAAGCATTTGGTGCCTTTCTCATTTCTTTGATACCTTTTAAGTTTTTGTCTAATTTTTCTTTTTCTTTACGTAATGCAGCAGCTTCTTTTTTGCTTAATAAATCTAATTCACCATCTTCATCACGTCTTTCCAATTCTTTTAAATAACGAATGCGAGATTGGATAGTTTTAAAGTTAGTCAATGTTCCACCTAACCAACGGTTAGTAATAAAAAATGAACCAGAACGCAAAGCTTCAGCTTCAACAGCTTCCTTGCATTGTTTTTTAGTGCCGACAAATAAAACTTTTCCACCTTTATCCACAATATCTTTTAAAGCAAGATACGCAGTGGTAATACATTCAGCGGTCTTTTGCAAATCAATGATATAAACACCATTTCTAGCACCAAAAATATATTTTTTCATCTTTGGATTCCAACGTTTGGTTGGATGACCAAAATGTGCTCCTGCCTCTAATAATTTTTTCATGGTGATGATTGGAGCGTTAGGATCATGCACCACAGCCTCCATCGCGGAAACTTCTTCGGTTGCAACAACTTCTTCTTCGGTTGCAACAACTTCTTTTACTTCGTCACTCATCTATGTGACCTCCTTATTTGTTTAGCCTCCATCATTTCTAACAAGCATCCCCCATATAATGTGCCCTTGCACGATGGGACACGGACCTTGAATCCATGATGTGTGTAGTCTCTAATCGAGCCGAGTTATTATAGCATTATTATAATGCAATAAAAAGTAAAAAATTTTTCTTGATTAATTTATTATAAAAAAAGCAAGTATTGCACTCACTTTAGGATTTGCAAAACTAGATTGCTTGGCTTAATGTTTTTGCTAACAATATATGTATATTTACTGACCTCGTATGCATAGTTTGGATTGTTGGTCAAATTATTAATCAAATAATATTCAATTAAAATAATTCCTAAGAAAACGCGATACCAACCAAATATAGTAAAAGAACTTCTATTTAAAAATTTTAAAAAGAATTTAATGGTTAACATTGAGACTACAAAAGCTACCACACATCCAACTAAAATGTATGAAATTTCAAGAGCAGATAATTTATTGCCATCCATAAAAAATTTAACAGTTTTCAACCCAGATGCTCCAAACATAATTGGAATGGCAACTAAAAAAGAAAATTCGGCGGCAACATGACGATTGCATCCTATCAGCATCGCTGACAAAATAGTTATTCCACTCCTGGAAGTTCCAGGAATCATTGCTAAAACTTGAGCAAATCCAATTATTAAAACATTTTTCCATGTCAAATTGTAAACATCATCAATTTTAAAGTTTGTCTTACCGCGTTTAAAACAATACTCAATGACAATAAAAAATATTCCATATAAAATCAACGTGATCGCAACCACAATTGTACTCATCAAATATTGGTCTATTAAATCTTCAAAAATTAATCCAATGACCGCGGCAGGTAGACAAGCAATTAAAATATTTAATAGCAAAAGCCATATTTGCTTTTTCTCTTGTTTTGTTTTTGATTTACCAAATGGCCATATCTTTTTAATAAAACTTACTAACACCGCCAAGATGGCGCCAAGTTGAATTACTACTAATAACAAATTCCAGACTTCAGTCGATAGAGTTGACTCAATGTTTAAAAAATCACCAAATATAATCATGTGACCAGTAGAAGAAATTGGCAACCATTCGCTGATGCCCTCAACAATACCAATAATGATAATTTTTAAATAATTAACAAATGTTTCCATAAACTTTTTTTATTATAGCTAATACATCATTGCGTTTCATCATATTTTATTTGTAATGATAAAAACAATGCAAAAATGGCTTTTTTATTCTTTTTTTTCTTTTTTTGCCCGCGGATGTAAATAATTATAAGCAGCAACCATAGCTTCTTTTGAAACGTGAGTATAAATCTGTGTAGTGTTAATAGATTCATGACCTAATAGTTCTTGTATCAATCTTAAATCCGCACCATTATTTAATAACGAGCTAGCAAAACTATGTCGCAGCAAATGAGGGTGCAATCCTAAAAATATTCCTGTTTTATTTTCAATATCTTTTAAAATATATTCCACCCCTCTCGGTGTCAGTTTTTGTCCGTTGCTATTTAAGAAAAACCAATCATTATATTCGGAGTTTTTATTTTGCAATTTTGGACGCAGTATATTTAAATATTCTTGGCAAGATTGTTGACATTGCTCAACAAAAGGAACAAGACGTTCTTTGCTACCTTTTCCAAAAACGCGAATAATACGCCTTTTAATATTGATATCACTTAGTTTTAAACTAGTTAATTCTGAAACTCGTATTCCTGTATATATCAACATTTCAAGCAAACATTGATCTCTTAGTTTCATTTCATCGCTTCTTTGCCTGTTTGTGCTTAACAAATCGCTAATTTGTTCATTAAATAAAATTTTAGGTAATTTTTTTGATGTTTTTAAATGGTCGACAATGACGAATGGATTAGTCTTTACATATTTTTTCTTTAATAAAAAATCATAGTATTTATTTAATGATGAGAGTCGGCGTTTGCAAGTGCGCTTAGAAATGTGGTTGTTTAATTCCTGTGACAAAAAATCTCTGATAACATCTTTATTAACCATGTCGAACAAAACTTTTTCTGATAACAAAAAAAGATCAAATTTTTCAATATCTCTTCGATACGAATCAATCGTCATTGGCGAGTAATTTAATTCGTATTTTAAAAATTCAATAAATTCATTTAAAGGTCGATTCATATCTATATCTTAACTAAAAAATAAAAAGGGTGTTACCCCTTATTTTTATTTTCAATTTTTTCCATATAACGACATTTTGGGAAATTGCTACAACCAATAAAATTGCTATACTTACCTTTTTTTATAATTAATTTTCCCCCGCATTTAGGACAAACTCGATCCTTTATTTCAACCTGTGATTCATTGTTTTGAATAACATCTTGCTTAGTAGTCTTTATATAATGGCAAGTTGGAAAACCAGAGCAGGCAATAAATGTTCGATTTTTTTTGTCTTTTCTTTCTACTAATGGCTTTCCACAAACCGGGCAAACTTCACCTGTATAAACAAGGTCTTTTTTGGGCTCTTTTTTAACATAACGGCAGCTTGGATAATTGCTACAACCAATAAACTTGCCATTTTTTCCTTGCTTATATACTAAAGGGGAACCACATTTAGGACATAGTTCGCCAGTAGGTTCAGCTTCATCTTTATACATTCTAACATTAGCATCATCCACTTCTTTTATAAATGGATAATAAAAATCATTTAAAATCTTTTTGTAGGATTGCTCTCCGGCTTGAACGTTATCTAATTTTAATTCCATTTGTGCAGTATATTCAGTATTGACAATATCAGGGAAATATTTTTCTAAAACATGCGCGGTTTTTTGCCCTTGATCAGTTATTTGCAATACTCCACCTACATCGGTGATATATTTTCTAGTTTGCAAAATTGAAATTGTCGAAGCATATGTCGATGGTCTACCGATTCCAACTTCTTCCATAATTTTTACTATTTTTGCTTCAGAATATCTAGCTGGTGGCATAGTAAATTTTTGCTCAGCCTCTTTAAAAGTAACATCAAAATTATCACCAATATTTATCAAAGGCAATATGTTTGTTTTTTCATTATCGTCTTTATAAAGTATTTCAAAACCATTAAAAACAACTCGAGTGCCTTCAAGAGTAAAGATGTAATCTCCACCTTTTAAAGTTATTGTTGTAACTTCCTCTTTTTTATTAGCCATTAAAGAAGCAAGGGCACGATCATAAATCAATTTATAAAGGTTATATTGGTCTTTTGTTAAATAAGGTTTTAAATATTCGGGGGTGCGATGATTGCCGGTTGGTCTAATAGCTTCATGGGCATCTTGGACACCGCGTCCTTTTTTTATATTACCAATATATTCTTTACCGAAGGTTTCAATAATAAAATTAGCCGCTCTTTTAACATATGTAGATGAAAGGCGAGTTGAATCAGTTCTCATATAAGTAATTAAACCTACATGTTCGTCACCTATACTTAATCCTTCATAAAGGGTCTGTGCAATAAACTGTGTTTTTTTAGTTTTATACTTAAATTTATTAAAGGCGGCTTGTTGTAAAGTCGATGTAGTAAATGGCTCTTTAGATTCTTTAATTTTTATTTCTTTTTTTACATCAATTACTTCTAATTTTTCAGGAATTGAGTCAATTATTTGTTGTGCGCTATGACCATTAGAAATAGTTTCATCTAATTTTAAATTCAATGAATATTCGATGTTATTAAATGATGATTTGATGTTAAATTTATAATATTCTTGTGGAACAAAAGATAAAATTTCTTTCTCATGATCAGCGATAATTTTTAATGTGGCCGATTGAACTCTGCCTGCGCTTCTTGAATGAATTTTTTTATTTAAAAGAGAAGATAATTTAAAACCAATAATCCGATCGATAATTCTTCTTGTTTCTTGAGATGAAACAAGGTTTAAATTAATTGTTCTTGGTCTTTCAATTGCGTTAGTAATTGAATCTCTGGTAATTTCATGAAACTCTAATCTTTTAGTAGTATTGACATCAAGCCCCAAAACTTGAGCTAAATGCCACGCAATTGCCTCTCCCTCACGGTCAGGGTCTGTAGCTAAAATAACTTCTTTTGCTTTTTTTGCTGCTTGCTGCAAAGATTTGACAACTTTTATTTTGCTTGAAGAGATAGAATATGTAGGTTTAAAATCGTTTTCAACATCTACGCCCAAACCACCTTTACCTGATGTCGCTAAATCGCGAATATGTCCCAATGAAGCCATTATAGTATAATCTTCACCTAAATATCGTTTGATCGTGTCGCATTTGGCTGGTGATTCAACAATAATAAGTTTCATAGGGAACCTCCTTTATCCACAATACTTTATGGCAAGGAAATAGTCTTTGTCAATACTACTTTTCCTATATCCTTAATATATTTAAAGGATATTAATTTTTCTCGTCGATAACGTCTTTGCCATTTTCAATTAATGTCGCACCATCATAAATTAACCGATTATTGTATGTGCCATTATTGACACTTTGTGGCACAACCATAACTTCCTTTCCTTGATTGATGGCGTGTGCAATTGTTACCATTGTTCCCGATTGAGCTTTTACTTCAGGAATCATAACGCCCCATGCGAGTCCGCTGATAATACGATTTCGAAAAGGAAAATGATGAGGATTTGGCTTAACATTATCGGGATATTCGCTTATAGCAAGGTGGGCTGTCTTAATTTCATCAAGCAAAATTGCATTAGATTTTGGATATGAACAATTTAATCCACACCCTAATACTGCAATTGTTTTGCCATTGTTTTTAATAATGCTTTGGTGAGCAATTGTGTCGATGCCTTTTGCTATTCCAGAGACTATATAAAACTTATTATCTAGCTGCATAATAATTTGTTGAGTGATTTTTGCATTTTGGTCATAGCATTCTCTAGAACCAACTATAGCTAATATTTTCTTGCTATCAAGAATAAGATTCCAATCTCCTTTATAGAATAATACAAATGGTGGTTTATAAATATTTTTTAAAGAAGCAGGATATTGATCATCAATTAATGTATAAAACTGACTCTGATTATTACTCAAAAGCTCATGCAATTGCTTTTCATCAATTTTTTCTTTATTTTTTATCGCTGCATATATTTGATCCCAGTCGCCATTATATTTAATTGATAAATACGCTAAAATATCTCTTCCTTTTAACATCATTAATCCCTCACTATAACAAATAGGGGGAATAATTTAATAAAAACTAAAATAATTTTATTTGCTCTTCAATCAATTTTTTAACAGGTTTAAAAGAATAGCGATGAACATGTGGTATAGGACCATATTTTTTTAATAATTCAATGTGCAATTTAGTACCATAACCTTTATGTTTTTTTATTTGATATTGAGGATATTTCTTGTCTAATTGTTCCATCATTTGATCGCGATAAACTTTTGCCACAATCGATGCAGCAGCAATGCATAAGGCTTTAGCATCGCCTTTTACTATATCAATGTATTGATATCCGCTTCCAATTAGCGGCATATAATCCGTTAAAACCAACTGAAATTCGTGACCAACATTCGACAAAGCAATTAACATCGCCTTTTTTGATGCTTCATAAATATTTATTGCATCAATTTCGTCGGGATCAACAATGCCAATTCCTATTCCTAAGGCATTATTTTTTATTATTTGGTAAGCATTCTCTCTTTGCTTTTTACTTAATTTTTTTGAGTCATTTATTAAATCGCACTCAAAATTAGGTGGCAATATACAACACGCAGCCACAACAGGTCCTAATAAAGGTCCTCGGCCAGCCTCATCACAACCAGCTATAAATCTAATTTTGTCATCATAAAATTGCTTTTCAAAATCTAAGCTCATAACCAATCCAAACTAATGCGACCTATCTCACCAGATTTAAACTCTTTTAACAGCACAATCATAGCCTTATCTAAATCAAAATCAGCGCCTTTTTTTAAGCCGCGCGACCTAGCAATTTCAAACAAAATATTTTGATTATCAATATTTATATCGTTTATTTTAAAACGTTTAAAAAGACTATTTGGATAATGAGTTTTTAAATGATTTAACAAGATATCGCACAAGATATGATTTGGTAAAATATCTTCACGAATTGCACCAGTTAAAGCCAGATTTGCAGCTTTTTGTTTATCATCATAGTTCATTGGTAAAACGCCCGGAGTATCTAATAAATAAAAACTATCATCAACCTTAATCCATTGCTGAGCCCGAGTAAAACCTGGTCTATTTTCTACACCCGCTGCCGAACGTTTTGCTAAAAGATTTATAAGTGTAGATTTACCTACATTAGGAATGCCGATAATCATAGCCTTCGGGGGTTGAGGTTTCATGCCTTTTTTAATAAATATATCTTTTTTAGTTTTGTATAAATAGCCAATTTCCTGCGATATAATTTTCCTAGTTGTCTTACCTTTTAAATCTAAAGTACAAACGCGATAATTCAGCGTAGAAAAATAGTTTGCCCACTGCTGTGTAATTTTTTCATCGGCCATATCGCTTTTTGATAATATTAAAAGACGCGGTTTATCATTTATTAATTTTTCAAGATCTGGATTTAAAGATGAAAAAGGGATTCTTGCATCAATAATTTCAATAATTATATCGACAAGTTTAATTTTTTCTTTAATTTGATTTAATGCCTTTTTCATATGGCCAGGAAACCAATGAATATTATTCATGCTTGTTTGGCTCATTGTTTAAAAAACCTCGGCTGTGTATATGTTAGGTTAGTAGGCTGATTATTAACAATTTGGCAATATCCTTCGACCGCAATTAAAATGCCAGTCATCATTTTTAAATCTATAGGTCCAACACTAGGACTAGTTGAGTCAGTAGAATGGCCCCAATTATCACCCATAACAAAATATTCGTCGGGTCCTAAAGTCCAAATACCTTCATATTTGCTAAGACCATAAGGGTCAATTGGCTCAAATGGGGTAATATATTCAAACATATTATTATCAATATCGGTGATTGTAATATAATTTTTCAAAATTATAATTTCTTGTCCATCAATAATAGAACTGATTTCTCTATGAGAAATTTGAATGGTCTCGTTTGGTAAACCAATTACTCGTTTAATTTTTGAATCTACACCACTTTTTAATTTATAATCAAAATCAAATATGTAAGTTGGGTGATATATCATATTATCAATTTTATTCGTGGCGATGAAATTTAAATTTGCATCAAAACCAATATAATAATTTTTTACCATTCCCGATACTAAAATTGGTGCATATAATAAATTAGTTTTCTTATCATAACTAAATGACGATTCAACTTGTGAAAAAACTAAATCATAGTTTCCTGATTTGTTTTCTTTAAATGATAAATAACCATAATCAGTTAAAATTGACCAATCATCACCATGTTGAACTAAATGCATTTTCAATGCTTCATCAATATTTTGAGTTGATGTAGCCTTGCCATTAGAAATGGTTTTACCAAAATAATAAACATCATCTTCGTTTTGATATCCCAATAAATAAGTGCCATTTTCTAACTCATCAATGCGATATGTATTCATATTATAATCACTTGGATAATATGTAATAACAATATCGTTTCGTTTCAAATAATTAAACACTGATTTATGCGAATCCACAATGCCAAAATCATAATATCCTGGCCGATTATTTAAAGTAGGTTCCATAGACGGACCACTGACGTAAAAAAAAGTATAATAAAACTTATGAAAAGCCAATGCGCCAGCAATGCAGACAGCAATAGCTATACCTAGATAGACAAACGCCCAGATAATTTTAGATGATATGCTAGTTTCTTTCTTTTTCATCGTGTATTTATTATATAGTGATTTTTTTATAAATAAAAAGAGTTTAACGTAAATGTGTTAAACTCTTAATCTGCAATGTTTATTTAAGAACTTCTTTAATACGAGCAGATTTACCAGAACGTTGACGCAAATAGAAAATTTTATTGCGACGTACTTTACCTCTTCTAACCACTTCAATTCGGTTGATAGATGGGCAATGAATTGGGAAAGTTTTTTCTACCCCTACACCGCTAGAAATTTTTCTAACAGTGAATGTTTCAGCAATGCCACCACCACGGCGTTGAATGACAACACCTTGGAAAACTTGAATACGTTCCTTTTTATTTTCAATAATTCTAATGAATACTTTAACTTCATCACCAGTTGAAAATTCAGGAATATCAGTTCTTAATTGGCTGAGGGTAATTTCTTTAACTAAATTGTTGTTCATACTTACCTCCATAACACAAATTATCTCTTGGTGTTCATAGTTTCAATCTAGCGGACCACCCGTATCACGCTCATAACGTGCTTATAAACATTACCATAAGGTAAACAATAAGTAAATATTTTTTGGATTAAAAAGATATCGGCATATCCTTTTTTTCAATTAAATAAGGTACATATGTATTTAAATCGTCAGGGAAATTTAATCTAATATCATCGACCTTAAAATAAAAATTGCCATTAACAACAAAAGTAATTTTTTTAGTTTCGTTTGTTTCGCTGTTTGGAATTCTAATTGATACATCAACATTAGCATTAGCATATATCAAATCATCATTTTCATTTAGCACAATTTTAAAAGCACATCTATTAATAGAAAATAAAGTGTTAAACAAAAGAGTAAAAGTATTTTTATCTAGAGTTGGATAATTAGTTTGAAATAATGGATAAACAAAATCTGAAATTTCATCAGAAGTTAATATAATGTCTATTAATAAATTTTTTCCATCACTTTTAAATTTAAAAGACGATTCGTCTTGATTGTAATCGGTTAACAAATCTTCTAATTTCGAGTTAAATTCTTCTTCACTTGGAAGTTTAGAATAATTGATGATAGGCAAATTTTCTTCCTTAAATTCCGGATCTTCATCGTAAAATTTATCAGGAATTTCTTCAGTGGTTTTTTTAGCGTCATCTAAGTTTTCTGCCTCACCATAAATTAAAATTATAGGCGGGAATAATTCCCTTATACCAGGATCAGAAACATCATAGTATGAACGATTGTTATCAATATAAATGTTGCACAAAGCATTCCTAACCGCCACTCGATCCGTGCCATTATCATTAATTCCATCACCATCAATGGTAATATTCATTTTATCGATATTAGTGGTTTGTTTTATTAAATTAGGATTGCTTTGTTGTAAGCCAACAGTTTTATTGACGAATTCGAATGAACCAAACATCCCTTCTTCTTGGCCGATGCTTGTACCAATTGAAGAGAAAATTTGAGTTTTAAATTTAAAATCATCGACTTGGCCATATATTTGCAATTGATCTAAATTTAAAAATGTCGAATACATATTGTTTAAACGTTGTTTAATCTCACTCACTTCAACATTATGCACGAAATTATCAAAATTGATATCGCTTGTAAACTTATCATCATTTGAAGTGGTATTAGTGTTGCAACTAGAAAGTAAAATTAATGGTGTTAAGAATAAAAATTTTACCAAAGAAGTTTTCATAATTATTCTCCTTTATCTTAAATACGGCATTAATGCCGTCAAAGCAAACGAAACAACAAATAAGCAGCCTATAATATAAATCGACAAATGAATTTCGCGATGTCTTCTGCCAATTAACATCATAATGATATAGGCAATTAATCCGATTCCAATACCATTAGCAACAGAATAAGTTAACAAAGAAAATACAACTACAATAAATCCAGTGAAAGCCATAATGCGGTCATCAAATCCGATTTGTTTGAAGTTGTTAACAAATATCAATGCTCCTACGCATATTAATGCAGGTGCTGTAACCGAGCCTGCTGTAAATATTGAAAACACCGGATAAATAAAAGACGATAAAACAAACAGCAACGCCGCAACAACAGCTGCTAATCCTGTTTTAGCACCTAGTTCAGCACCAACATTGCTTTCAGCAAATGAAGTTACTGTGGAGGTTCCTAAAGGCGCACATATCAAAGCACCTGTCGCATCCGCTAAAATAACTTTTTGTGGATCGCGCATTTTACCATTTTCATCGATAATATTTGTCGCATTGCCAACCGCTAATAATGTCGCTGTAGTATCAAATAAATTAACAAACATCAAAGAAAAAATGGCCACATAAGATTCTGGCTGGCTAAAAATAAAAGCTAAATCGTCGCCAAAGCGGTTGATGGAATATCCTTCATTACCAAATACACCAAAAAAGACAACATTCTTAATTCCATCCATCCCAAAAGATGCATTGTTATCTAACCATGGTGCGATGGGCAACGAAGTATTGAATGCACCATTTTCAGCAACTAAATTCCCGCTATGATATAAAGATAGGAAAGTTATTAATCCAACAATTGCACAAACGCCAATAGAAATAGGAATAGCTAAAGATGCAATCATTTTGTTTTTTACAAACATTAATCCAAAACATAAAAAAACGCACAATATAGCGATAAGCACACCCGGATCTGCTAAATTTCCTAATCCCACGTATGTTGATGCATTAGCAGAGATGATTCCCGAATTTTTCAATCCAACAAAACAAATAAATGCTCCTAGCCCAGCACTAATGGCGTCTTTAAGTCCTTTGGGAATGGCCTCAATTATTATTTTTCTTACCGGCGTTAATGAAAATAAGAAAAATAAAATCCCGGCAATTGTCAAAAGCAACATTCGCTGCTGCCAGTTATAATCGCTAGAAATAGAATAAGCAATAAAAGCATTTAATCCCATTCCAGCTGATAAAACAACTGGGTAATTGGCAACTAGACCCATAATCAATGTCACAACTGCCCCTACTAACGCAGTCATAGCAAAAACGCCAGATTTATCCATGCCCATATCGGAAAGAATTTGAGAATTAACTGGCAAAATATAACACATTGCCACAAAAATAACCAAACCACCGATAATTTCATTTCGCAAGTTAGAACCGCGTTCTTTAATTTTAAACAAACGTTCAAAAACTTGACTCATAACAAATTACCTCCAAGTAATTTTACCACAAAGGTTAAATTATTCGCTAGAATTTGTCATAAAACAAACATGAAGTAAAGTAAAATTACTTGACACATAACATTTGTTTGAATAATATATTTTTGTAAGTAAAGGAGATTACAAATATGGCAGTTAAATTAAGATTGACAAGAATCGGTAGACACGATGATCCTTTTTATCGTATTGTTGCGGCTGATTCTCGTTTCGCAAGAGATGGTCGCTGCATTGAACAAATCGGTTATTTTGACCCAAATAAAGGCGTTGAAAACGCTGTCGTAGATGAAGAAAAAGCTCTTGCTTGGTTAGCAAAAGGCGCCATGCCTTCTGATACTGTCCGTTCCATTTTAAGTCGTAAAGGCATTATTGCCAAACACGCTGATTCAAAAAGAAAAGAAAAGAGCAAATAACGATGGAATATGAAAATATAATTCACGCAATCATAGACCCATTAATTGAAAATAAAGAAGCGGTTTTGATTCGCGAAATAAATGGCGACGATAATAAATCGACCACCATTTTAATTGCTACCGATAAACAAGATATTTCCAAACTAATCGGTAGAAAAGGAATCATCGCTAATTCAATTCGTGAATTAATATCGGTTGCAGCTAAAAAAGAAAGCAAACATATTCATATTCGTTTTGAATCATTTGGAGAGGAAGAAAAAGAGGATTAATCCTCTTTTTGCTATATGGCTTTAATTAATTTAGGATACGTTTATAATACACATGGTTTAGATGGAACATTAATAATTTCATCTAATACTTTTTTTAGTGAATTAAGATATCAAAAAGGCACACATATTTATTTAATAAATCCACATAATAAAGAGATGATTGAGGTTACAGTTGAAAAATTTAGACACTATAAGCAAAGCGATTATGTTAAATTTTTAGAAATAAACAATCCAGATGAGGCTAATAAATATAAAGGATATTTAGTTGAGATTGATAAAAACAATGCGCCAATTCCAGAAAATTATTATCGCTTTGATGATTTAATTGGATGCAAAATTGTTACAACTGATAACAAATATTTAGGAACAGTAATCAAGGTAGAAGAATTTCCTGCTCAAATAACATTGCGGGTAAAACAAGATAATGGAAAACGTTTTTTTGTTCCATTTATTGGCGAAGTTTTTATTAATACTGTCGATATAAAAAATAAAACAATAACAATAAATTACATGGATGGATTATTAGGATGAAAACCATATACATACTTACTTTGTTCCCTAATATGTTTGATGGCTTTTTGTCTAATTCAATCGTCCAAAGAGCGATTGCAAAAAAAATAATAAACATAAAGATAATTAATATAAGAGATTACACATTAGATAAATATCATCGAGTTGATACTCCACCTATTGGTGGAGGTGCGGGCTTAATTATGAAATGTCAGCCCATTATAGATGCATTGTTTTCTATTCCAAATAAGAGTGATTGCCACACAATTTTATTATCTCCAAGAGGTATGACTTTCAAGCAGCAAAACGCTCAAAATTTGGCTCGTTTAAATAAGGATTTGATCATTATTTGTGGTCATTATGAAGGAATAGATGAAAGAGTAAATAAATATGTCGACGAATTGATATCGATTGGTGATTATATTTTAACTGGCGGAGAAATAGGCGCTATGGCAATTAGCGATTCTATCATACGCTTAATAGATGGTGCTATCGCTAGCGAATCAATTAAAGAAGAGAGTTTTAATGATTCTGTATTAGAATATCCCCAATATACAGAACCTTATGATTATAAAGGGGATAAAGTGCCAGATATTCTTTACAGTGGCAATCATCAAGCAATCGCTAAATTTCGCCGTAAACAATCTTTATATCTAACAAGAAAATATCGACCTGATTTATTTGAAAAACTTGTTTTAAATAAACAGGATATAAAACTTTTAGAAGAATTAGATAAGGGCGAAGATAATCCTGAATGGATGCAAAAAGCTTTACAAAAAGGTCATAAATTCATCAAAAATTAATTATTTTTGCGAATTTTTGCAATTCCACCTTCGCTTGTTTCTTTATATTCGCGAGGTAATGCTTGCCCAGTTATATTCATTGTTTTTACAATTTCATCAAGACTAACAAAATTTTTTCTTGCTTTAGAAATTACCTTAGCAAACAAAAAAGCTTCATATGAGCGAACTGCTCCAACCGCGTTTCTTTCAATGCAAGGTATGACAACAAAACCATCAATCGGATCACATGTTAAACCCAATTGATGTTCCATAGCCAATTCACAACCATATTCAATTTGGTAAATATTTAAATTATTGACGTCGCAAAGTAATGCGGTTGCCATGCAAACAGCCACGCCAATTTCTGCTTGACATCCTCCGACTGCGCCAGATATTGTAGCGTTTTGTTTAAACACATTGCCAACAATGCCAGCACTCATCAATCCTTTAATTAATTTTTGCTTTGAAAAATGTAGATGATGATAAAGATAATATAAAATAGATGGGATAACACCTGAACTTCCACATGTAGGAGCAGTAACTACCATGTGCCCGCTTGCATTTTCCTCCCCAACAGCATATGCATATGCACTCATAAAAGACACTCTTTTTTCCATTTCGTTTGTCAATGAACTAGCACATTTATAAATATCAGGGGCATTTCGATCAATAAAAAGAGTTTTTCCTGCTTGGATTTGACCATGACTATTTAATCCGTTATTTACACTTTCAATCATTTTGTCGAAAATAAACTCAAAATATGATTCTATATCTTTATCTTCAAAATCAAAAACTAATTGATGCAAATTTGTATATTGATGTTTATCCATGTAGTTTTTTATATCGTTGAAATCAGCGAAAGGATAAATATCATCATCTTTTAATGAATTATCTTCCAAACATAAAATTGTACCGCCACCAATAGAATAATATGTTCTTTTTAAAATAACCTCATCTTTATTTATGGCTTTAAAGATTAAAGTATTAGGATGCTCTAACTTTGATTTATAGTCAAAATTTAAATTAACAAAATAATCTTTTAAAACATCAAGTATAATGTCCGGAGTATGATGGCCTTTACCAGTTAAAGCAAGAGATCCAAAAAGGCAAACCTCAATGCAATCAAATTCCAAACCGACTAACTGTTTTTTAAAATGCAATGCAGCGCGCATTGGCCCGATAGTGTGGCTCGAAGACGGTCCAGGACCATAACAATATAAATTTTTTAATGATTTCATCAATTAAAACCGCCTGGAAATCCACCTGGGAAGTTCCCACCCATTCCTTTAGGAAAACCATTCTTTTTAAAATTTTTCATCTGTTTCATAATCTCTTTGCTTTGGTCGTATTTTTTTAAAACGCGATTTATATCGGCTAAAGATTTTCCACTACCTTTTGCAATACGATTTTTATGGGAGAATTTCAAAATTTCAGGGTGTTTTCTTTCATAAGGAGTCATCGAATTAATTACCACTTCAAAATTTTTCATTTCTTTTTCTGCTAAAGTTTGTTGTTCAGAAGAAATTTTTGGCATGCCGGGAATCAATTTTAAAATTCCACCAAGCGAACCAAGTTTACTCACTTGTTTTAATTGTTTAAGCATATCATTTAAATCGAATTGCCCATCCATCATCTTATTGACGGAATGCTTCATTTCTTTTTCGTCTAATTGTTCTTGAGCTTTTTCAACAAGTGTTAAAACGTCTCCCATCCCTAAAATGCGGTCTGCCATGCGATCTGGATGAAAGATATCTAAATCAGATATTTTTTCACCTACACCCGCAAATTTAATGGGTACTCCGGTTAAATGTCTAATTGATAAAGCAGCGCCACCACGTGCATCGCCATCTAATTTAGACATGACAATACCTGTCAGTTTAATTTGCTCGTTAAAACTATTTGCGACATTAACTGCATCTTGGCCAGCCATTGCATCAACCAAAAGCAATGTCTCGTCAGGATTAATACAAGAAGAAATGTCATTTAACTCTTTCATTAATGGCTGATCAATTTGCAATCGTCCTGCTGTATCAATAATCAACACATCATACATCTCTTGCCTTGCTTTTTCATAAGCAATTTTGGCAATTTTTACTGGACTTTCTTTAACGCCTAAATTAACAATATCAACACCCACTTGATTAGCTAATGTTTGCAATTGTTCAATAGCTGCAGGCCGGTAAACATCGCAAGCCGCTAATAAAACTTTCTTTTTAAGTTTATTTTTCATTAAATATGCTAATTTACCAGCTGTAGTCGTCTTGCCACTTCCTTGCAAACCAACCAACATAATAGTCGTTACTTGATTGTTAGAAAAATGCAATTCGCTATCATCACTGCCCAATAATTCAACCAATTCTTGATGAACTATTTTTACCACTGTTTGTGAAGGATTTAATTTTGTTAATACTTCTTGACCAACAGCTTTTTCTTTTATATGAGAAATAAATTGTTTAACAACTTTAAAATTGACATCTGCTTCTAATAAAGCAACTCTAATTTCTTTTAAAATCTCATCCATATTTTGTTCATTAAGACGCGACTGACCTCGCATCTTTTTAAATATGGATGAAAGCTTTTCTGATAAATTTTCAAAAGCCATTATAGTAATTTTCCTTTCTTATATATTTCTACAATATTGCGTCTTTTGTTTTCATCATTTTCTTTAACTAATTTATCTAATAATTTATCTAAGTGCTTTTGTTTTTTTATTAAGTTAAGAGTATTTTCATATCCGTTGAGAGTAGCAATGCTTTTTTTTAAAGAAAAATTTACTGCTGAACGTGATATTTGTCTTTCTTCAGCAATTTCATTCATAGACAAATTATATCGATAATATTGCTCAATAATATGAAACTGTGCATCAGTTAAAAGTTGGCCATAATAATCTATTAAAAGATTTATATAAACAATTTGTTGAATATTTTTATTGTTCATTTTCTTCACCTGCAACACAAAGACCATAAAGATATGAATCTAAATCAAATTCCTGCAAATCGTCCATTTTTTCACCTAATCCGATAAATCTAACAGGTATTCCTAATTCATTTCTAATAGCAAGAATAATGCCTCCTTTGGAGGTACCATCCATTTTTGTTACTACAATGCCGGTGATATTTGTCACATCAGCAAATGCTTTAGCTTGCATGACCCCGTTTTGTCCTGTAGTAGCATCGATAATTAAAAAAGTTTCATGAGGAGCATCAGGAATTTCTTTTGCCATAACACGTTTAATTTTTGCTAATTCGGCCATTAAGTTAGTTTTAGTCTGAAGCCTGCCTGCTGTATCGACAATTAATAAATCCATATGCAATTTTTTTGCTTGAACAACACCATCATATGCAACAGATGCAGGATCTTGATTTTCTTTGCCACAAACAATAGGTATCTCAAGTCTTGAAGACCATTGTTTTAATTGTTCGACAGCGCCAGCTCTAAAAGTATCAGCAGCGCATAACATAACTTTTTTGTTCATTTTCAAGTAGCGATTTGCCAATTTAGCAATCGTGGTTGTTTTTCCTACACCATTGACTCCCACAACGAGCAAAACACAAACTTGATTATCAATAAAATTCAAGTCTGATTTTACATCGCCTTTACTCGCATAATTTACAAACATTTTGTCTACTAAAAGTTCATTGATTAAACTAGGATCAGTTATTTTTTCTTTTTTAGACTGCTGCAAAACCTCATCGATAATTTGCAGAGCGAAATTAACACCAACATCGGCTTCAATTAAAATTTCTTCTAATTCTTCAAAATATTGCGAATTAACTTGTGCATATTTCGATGATAATTTTGATAGTTTACCTGCAAAATTTTTGCGAGATTTTTCCATGCCAGCAGTATATTTGGCTTTTTTATCATCGCTTTTTTTAGAAAATTTTTCTTTTAAAAATTTAAATAATCCCATAAATTACATCGCTTTCTTTTTTAAAGCATTTTTTGCTGCATCTTGTTCGCTTGCTTTTTTGGTTTTCCCCATTCCCTTTGCTAAAACTTCACCATTAAAGCAAACTTCCGAGACAAATATTTTGTCATGAGCAGGACCTTCTTCTTTAATTAAGCGATAAGATACACTATCGCGGTATTCTGATTGCATTTCTTCTTGCAAACGAGTTTTAAAATCGGTCAAATCTTCAACCTCAGCAAATTTTATATCATTATAAAAAATCCATTTAATATATGAATATGCTTTTTTAAATCCTTGGTCTAAATAAATAGCGCCGATTAGAGCTTCAAATACATCTTCTAAAATTTTGTCTGATTTAGAAATAGTATCATAATCGATTGAATGACCAGCAATTATATAATTTTGCAAATTTATTTTCCTAGCGTAATTTGCAAGCGCTTTAGATTGGACTAAATGGCTCCTTAATTTAGACATTAATCCTTGATCCATTTCAGGATGAACGCCAAAAATAAGATCGGCCACGATAAATCCTAATACAGCATCTCCAATATATTCCAATCGCTCGTAATCGTGATGTTTGGTTTTTGCATCAGCATTAAAAGACGAATGAGTCAAAGCTAACTCATACAATTGAAGATTTTTAGGTTTGATTTGAATATATGTCAATAGTTTTTCTATATCGTTATTCATTATGAGAAATACCTTCTTTAATTTTATCTACAACATTGGTTTCAATTAGTTTTTTTAACACACGAAGCGCGCTTTCAAAAGAACGCTCGTCCGAATTCCCATGAGCTTTAACAACCGCACCATTAACCCCTAAAAGCAACGCTCCACCAACCGCTTTATAGTCAAGAGAATTTTTTAATTCATCAAATCCTTTTTTTGCAAACACATATCCAATTTTAGATGAAAGATTGTGTTTGAACGCTTTTTTTATTAAACCACTCATATATTTGGCAGTACCTTCAATTGTTTTTAAAAATACATTGCCATCAAAACCATTGGCAACCAAAACATCGACATTAGGGTCTAATATTGCTTCTCTAGCTTCGATATTTCCAACAAAATTAGGGAATTTACTTTCTCTTAACATTTTATTCGCTACTTTTATAGTTGATAATCCTTTTTCATCTTCTCCACCATTGCTTAACAAATAAACATTTGGTTCGCTAACTCCGACAACTATTTGAGAATATAATCTACCCATCCAAGCAAATTGAACTAATTCTTCAGAAGAATTTTCTAAATTAGCACCACAATCTAAAAGCGTCAAATAATTGTGTCTTTTTTGGAGCGGAAACGCAGTGACTATAGCCGCTCTTTTAACGCCAGGAATCATTTTTAATATGATGGTAGATGATGCTAAAAAACCACCTGTTGATCCGCAAGATACAATTCCATCTCCTCGACCTTGCTTTATCAAATTTAAAGCAATCATCATCGATGAATTTTTCATTCGTAAGACATCTAAAGCACCAGCTGTCATAGGTACTACATCAGGAGCGTCAATAATTTCACAAATCCCTTCCAATTCTTGCAACTCTTGCTTTTTACCAACTGCAATTATTTCTACATCATTATTTTTCTTTAAAAAATTTTTAATAGCAGTGACGACAACCTTAGAGCCATTATCGCCACCCATTGTGTCTACAACCATTTTTAACATAGTTAATCACCTCAATTTATAATGATAACATAACTTGTGCTCACTGACTATTCATTTAAAAATGATAAATGCAATTATTTATTTTTTTATTAATTGATTCTTTTTAGTTTTGTGCGACAATATTAATATGAGTTGGCAAGAATTTTGGACCAATTTTTGGGAATCATTTAAAAACTTCTTCTTGTATGCAGAAGCCGGAGATATAAACAACCTAACAAGAATTATTCTTGCTATAATTTTTGCTGTTGGTGGCCATTACTTAATTAAATTAATTTTGTTTTTAACAAAAAAAGCATTTGGCATCAAAACTAAAATCCAAGTTGATGTTTCAGCAAAGTCGTTTTTCATTTCGGTATTAAGCGTAATTTTAAATATTTTATTAGTCGTTTTAATTTTAAGCACGTTAAATATAAGTTTAACTTCTATTGCAACACTATTTTCTGCCGCAACTGTAGCCATCGGTTTATCATTGCAAAATCTTATTTCAGCCTTTGCATCAGGCGTGGTTTTATTAAGAGTTAAACATTTTAAAACTGGTGATTATATCATGGTTGTCCATAGCGATGGAACATGTGAAGGAGAAGTGACTCAAGTATCTATCATTTCCACATCGTTAAAAACTTTTGATAATCAAGTAGTCATTATCCCAAATAACAAATTGTTGGAGGGGGTTATTACAAATTACACCACACAAAAATCACGCAGATGTGTTTTAAAAGTTAATATTACATATGACTCCGATTTAAAATTAGCTAAAAAAGTTTTATATGATTTAATAAACAGTGATGAAAGAATTGAAAAAGATCCGGTACCATTTATACATGTTAGTAATTTAGGTGAATATAGTATTGAAATCGCTATAAAATTTTACACGATAAATGCAGTTTATTGGGATGTATACAATACTTTTTTAGAAGATGTGTTTGATGCGTTTAATAAAAATAATATCGATATAGCAATGAGGAAAATTATTGTTGAAAACAAAAACATTGAAGATTAAATATTTATGTATTAATATTCATCATACAACCAAATAAATTGGTTTTGACATCAAATATAATCGTTTATAAGGGGGTGTGATTATGGCAAAAACAATCGTTGAATTCAAAGATGTTAATAAAATTTATGAATTGGGCGGAACTAAAATTAACGCTTCCCACAATTTGTCTTTTAAAATAAAGCAAGGTGAATTTTGTATTATTGTTGGACCTTCAGGGTCTGGCAAAACCACTATTTTGAATTTGTTAGGTGGAATGGATAATGTCACCGATGGAACCATTATAGTTGATGGTCAAAATATTTCGGTTTATAACGATTTACAATTAACCCATTATAGACGCGATAGCGTTGGATTCGTATTTCAATTTTATAATTTAATGCCAAATTTAACTGCTTTAGATAATGTTGAAATTTCATCTGAAATATGCACTAATCCACTAGATTCTAAGAAAGTGTTAGAAGATGTTGGATTAGGAGAAAGAATGCATAATTTTCCTGCTCAATTGTCTGGTGGCGAGCAACAACGTGTTTCAATTGCTCGGGCTATTGCAAAAAATCCTAAATTATTATTATGTGATGAACCAACAGGTGCTCTTGATTATCTAACTGGTAAAAAAATATTAGGTCTTTTATTTAAGATTTGCCGTGAAAATCAAAAAACGGTTATTATCATTACTCATAATAGCGCCCTAACAGCCATGGCAGATCATGTTATTCATTTAAAAAATGGTGAAGTCGTCGGGCAAGAATACAATGATAATCCTACCCCGATTGAAAAAATTGATTGGTAAACGAATATGAAAAGGAATGATAAGACTTATTGGAGATATGTACGCCATTCCTTTAAAGGAGACATAAGCCGCATTGTGGCTATTGTGGCTATTGTAGCATTAGGAATTGGTTTTTTAGTAGGTCTTTTGTCGACGACTCCCGATCTTTATAAAACGATGGATACTTATTATGATCAAGCTAATTTTGCCGACATCACAATAAGATCTACAATTGGATTTTCAAATGATACTGCCCAATATATTAAAGACAATGTAAGCGATGTAAAAGATGTATCGTTAACTGCAGAAAAAGAAACATATGTGGATTTAGATACATCTCATGTTTTAGCGAGGCTAATTTATCGCAGTTTTGAAAATGAAGGAAACGATTTATTAACTTTATCTTCAGGTCGTTATCCAAAAACCGAAAATGAATGTGTCATGCTTGTAGGAAATAATTCATTAGCCAGCTATGAAATTGGTTCAAAATTATCATATGTTGAAAATGATGTTAAACATACATTTTCCATAGTTGGAACCGTATATGATCCAAATTATATCGCTTTTCAAGCCGAACAAAGTTACATAACTGGCGGCACCATTGAAGCAATCGCTTATTTTGATAAAAACTTTCATGCTGATTTAACATACACCAATGCTTCTGTCACCTTTTTATCGACTGAAAAAATGGATTGTTATTCAAGCGAATATGAAAATTATATTGATAATAAAATTACAGAGATATCTGCTATATCAAAAGAAGCTTTAGATTTAAGAGTTGAGGAATTGCATGAAACGATTTATGAGCAAGCTTTAGAAGCTAGCAAGCAAAGCATTCGAGAATCGCTATCATTTCTTCCTGATTATTTAATTGATTCTATTATCGAATCTATTATTGATCAAGAATGGTTTTTAGATCTTGTTAAACAAAACGCTGATGAGGCGTTTGACGAATTAGTGCAGTCGATGTCACCTGCTTGGTATGTATTGAATCGCGATTCTATCATAAGCGCATATGTTTTTAAAACTGATGCACAAAAAGTACAAACAATTTCTTTAATTTTCCCACCATTTTTCTTTTTGATTGCTATGTTAGTTAGTTTATCATCAATAAGTCGTATCATAACTAAAGATCGTCCTATCATTGGCACATTTAAGGCATTGGGATTTAAAAAAGGAAAAATATTAACAAAATATATTTTATATGGTGTATTTTCCAGTTTAATTGGATGCATTCTAGGGGTTGGAATTGGTTTATTTGCCTTGCCGGGTGTCTTAATGTTCATTTATCGAAGCGTCTATTATTTGCCTGTCATGTCTTTTGTGTTTACATATGGTTATGTTATAGGTTTCTCAGCTTTGATGATTGGGTTAGTTTTACTGGTAGTTATCGGCGTTGTCATGACAAACTTAAAAGAACCTGCCGCCCAATTGATGCTTGGAGAAAAAGTACCTAAACCAGGCAAAAAAATTCTTCTAGAAAAAATACCATTTATTTGGAAACATCTTAAATTCAAATATAAATCAATGTTTAGAAATATATTTAGATTTAAGAAAAATTTATTGATGATGATTATCGGCATCGGTGGGTGTTCAGGCATGCTTTTAACTGGATTTGGCATTCAGGATTCATTTAATGTCATCGCTAATGATCAATATGAACAAATTATAAAATACGATGCCATAGTGTCAGTCAATGCTGGCACCGATCCATCTACAATATTTGAAAGTAACGCTAATTATACTGGTGTTATTTATCAAAGAGGGACTGTGTATAAAGACGAAACTATCAATGTCGAAATTTTTGGTTCTGACAATAAGTTGCTTGGTTATGTTGGATTTTATGATACTTATGGTAATGAGATGACATTTAATGATGATTCTGTAATCATTTCCCAACAAATAGCAGATGTTTTAGGTGTAAAAGCAAATAATATTTTCCAACTTGATACCGACTATGGCACTAAAAACGTCGTTATCACTGGTGTTTGTCAAAATTATGTTTCTAATTATGTGTATTTTGGCAAAAATGCTTATCAAAGATATTTTGATGTCACCTATGATAACACTACTATAAATGCTTATATCATCGAATTATCATCAATGGCTAGCCAAGAACAAGATGCATATTTAAGCAATTTGGCACGTTTAGAAAGCGTTACCTCTATCACTGCTACTTCGGCAACAAGAGAAACATACGACTTAATTATCAGCAACTTGTCAATGGTTGTTTTATTGATTACCTTACTAAGTGGTGGCTTGGCTGCTATTGTTATTTACAATCTAACTGATATAAACATAAACGAAAGAATTCGTGAGATAGCCACTTTGCGCGTAATTGGTTATCGACGACGAGAAGTTTTAATGTATATTATTCGTGAGATTTTTGTGATGAGTCTAATTGGAATTTTAATTGGTTTAGGCATAGGTGTATTTTTACATTGGTTTATTATGATTAATATTGGCTCTATTGGTTTAGTATTCTCAACGACAATTAACTGGTCAAGTTATTTATTAACAATAGCCATATCTATTGTGTTTGTGGTAGCTATATCATTATGCTTTTATCCAAAAATCCGTCACATCAATATGGCTGAATCGCTCAAATCGGTTGAATAAATTATTCTATTTCATATTTTCAAAAATATCTTATAATTATAATATATAGCAAAACTTGACTGATATTTAAGATTGGGGAGTTTTTCTATATGCTAGACATTGATAATTTATATCATGTCCGAAAAGAACTGCTTGTTGTCCTAGCAGTTCTTTTTGTTTTAAGCGTTTTTAAAATCATCAGTATCAATCATTTTTTTGGCTTTGGTTAATACCCATGAATATAAAGGATTATTAGAGTCATTTAATATATTTTTAGCATCATCGCGGGCTAACTGAAAAATTTTAATATCGTTATATACATTCAAAAAATTGAAATCCGGCATCCCAGATTGCCTTATTCCACTCAGTTCTCCTGGACCTCTTAATTTTAAATCTTCCTCGGCGATTACAAAACCATCTTGTGTCTTTTGCAAAACTTCTAGTTTTTTTAATTCTTCCTCATCATCTCCGTCGTAGGTTAAAAAACAATATGATGGATATCCATCCCTACCTATTCTTCCTCGCAATTGATGCAAACTTGCCAATCCAAAAGATGAAGCGTCATAAATAACCATCATAGAAGCTTTTTTTACATCAATTCCAACTTCGATAACCAATGTAGTTACTAAAATAGAAATTTCACCAAGATAAAACCTATTTAAAACATCTTCTTTTTCTTCTTGCTTCATTTTGCCGTGTAAGATTCCAACTCGATTTGGGTATTTTAAAATATATTTAGCACTCAAAGCGTCAATAGAATATCGTTTATTTTCACTATAATCAATTAATGGTGCCACAATATAAACTTGGCGATTTTGATTTAAAATGTAGTTGATTCCATCAAATATTTTTTGGTTGTCCGATTTAACAACTTTGGTAATAATCTTTTTTTGTTGGTTAGGAAAACTAATCAAAGTAGAAATATCTAAGTCGCCGTAAATTGATAATGCTAAAGATCTAGGGATGGGCGTTGCCGACATCATTAATAAATCTGCATTATCTCCTTTTGAAACCAATAACAATCTTTGATTGACGCCAAATCGATGTTGTTCATCAATGACAGCTAATCCAAGCGAATTATAAATTACATTTTTTGAAAACAAGGCATGCGTGCCAATTAAAATATCAATAATTCCATCTTTTAAATCATTAAGAATTTGTTTTTTTTCGCTGCTAGGTGTAGATCCAACCAACAAAGCGACGTTGACCCCCAATTTAGAAAATAATTGATATGCATTTTGGAAATGTTGCCTTGCTAATGCATCAGTAGGTGCCATTAGCGCGCCTTGATCGTGTCGCAAATAATTAGCGTATAAAGCTAAAAAAGAAACGATAGTTTTTCCACTTCCAACATCTCCTTGCAACAAGCGATACATTAAAGATGACTTGTTCATATCAGCGATAATTTCTTGAGATGCAACATATTGATCATTTGTTAATTTAAATGGCAAATTATCAATAAAAGGGGTGCATATATCAATATCTATTGGTTCTTTTTTTATCTTTGCTAATGATTGATTTTCTTTTTTTATTAATTGTGTTTTTAATGAAAAAAATAACGCTTCCTCGTATTTTAAATATTTCAGTCCCGCTTTGATATCATCTATACATTTAGGAAAATGAACATTTTCAATCGCTTGCTTTTTTTCTATTAAACCATACTTTTTTCTTAAATTAGATGGAACATCATTATAAATGCGATCTTTGATTTCGTTTAAGCATCTTTTAACTAAAGAAGCATATAAATGATTTTGATAACCATTTGGAAGTTGATAAATAGGTTTAAAATATTGCTCGCTAGGTATTCGACCTTTATAAATGTTGATTAAATTTATTCGCTTATTTTTTAAATCGTAACTACCAACAATAGTGGCTTGATCATTTAATGAATATTGACTATTAAAATAAGGTCGATTATAGCACACTACTTTGAAAAATTTATGATCCTCGCTCATAAAATCAAATGTGCTAATAAAAAGATGAGGTTTATTTATTGAGGTTAAAGCAGATACGATTGTGCCAAACGCCACAATTCTTTGCTTATCATCATATTTTTCTTGCGTCGTTGGCGTTAAGTTTTCATATCTTTTTGGCAAATGAAAAACGACATCAAATTGATTGTGAATTCCCATGTCGAACAGCATGGCATTTAAGCGAGAAGACTTAGTTAATTTCATTTTATTATTTTACTATAAAATGAATAAATAACATAGATTTTGCTTAAATTTATCAAAAGATGCCGTTATTTTTTATTAAGCAACGTGCGTGTGTTTAGTGACCCAGCCTTTAATTTTTAATGGCACCCATAAACCATAAATTCCAATAGTTATGATTGTCAATAAAAACCATTTAATGTACGATCCAAATAATTGTCCGCCTGTACCATCAAATGTTAATTTTTTGCCATCGATAATCGTGTGTTCGGTCACCCAACGATATTTTAAACATACCGCCCAAGGAGTGCCAATCGCTAAAGTAAAAATGATGATTAAAGTTTGCAAAATACTAATGCCAATAAGACCTAGCAAACCGCCAGTAAATTTAGATTCCATTATATCCTCCTATATGTTAAATACATTTTATAATAAAAAATAATTTAGTAAATTTTTTAATGCATAAATAAATCAAAAATGTAAAAGAAATCGGCGCTTTATTCAACGCCGATTAAAAATGAATAAACTGGTTGTCCACCATCCCTGACATCTATATCAACATCAGGATATTTATCAGTCAATGTTTTGACAATTTTATCTACTTCTTTTTGTTTTGTTCCTTCACCAATTAGCAAAGTGACCACAGCTGAATTTTCATCGATCATTTTCTCTAATAGAGTCAATGTCGCATCAACTTTATCGTGCTTACAAGTGACAATTTCTTTATCTAAAATGCCAATATAATCATCTTTAACAACTTTGACACCATCAATTTCAGTATCCCGAATAGCAAATGTAACCGAACCAGATTTAACGTTTTTCAAAGCAGCTTTCATTTCTTGCAAGTTTTCTTCTGGTTCAGCATCGCAATTAAACATGATGGCAGCAGTAATACCTTGAGGAATAGTTTTAGATGGAATAACCATGCAATTTATTTCATCGGATAAAACATCACAGGCTTGAGATGCAGCCATGACGATATTAGAATTATTTGGCAATATAATAATGTTTTCAGCATTGCATTTTCTAATAGCGGAAATAAAATCTTCAGTCGAAGGATTCATGGTTTGACCACCAAAAACAATTTCGTTGACGCCGATATCTTTGAAAAAATTTGAAATGCCTTCGCCTGCACTAACAGCAATTAAAGCGTATTTATCTTTTGGTTTTTCTTCTTTGACTAAATCTTCATGAGGAGCAACAGTAGCGCCGGTTTCTAATGCGTGGTGTTGCTCGGTCATATTTTCAATTTTTAATGTTTTAAATTCACCAAAATTTTGAGCATAATTTAAAATTTGTCCAGGATTCATAGTATGAATGTGAACTTTAACAATTTCTTCATCTCTAACAACCACTAAAGAATTTCCACGATTTTGTAAATTGCTAGTAAAACGTTGCTCATTAAATGGCTTTTTAACTGAATCTGGTCCCAAAATCATTATAAATTCAGTGCAATATCCAAATTCTTCATCTTCAATTGTCGCGCCAGCTTTAGAAATAGGACTCATTTCTTCGGTAGCAGTAGCTTGATTTCTTTCAATGACTTCGCCATTAAGAGCAGATTCCATTCCTTTTAAAATAAAAGTCAAACCATATCCACCACTATCCACGACTCCAACTTCTTTTAAAATAGGAAGTAGTTCTGGGGTTCTTTTTAATGATTCGTCAGCGGCTTTAATTAAAATTTCCATACATTTTTCTATGGAATATCCTTCTTTAACTTGTTCATTTAAGTCCTGACTAGCTTCTCTAATAACCGTTAATATAGTTCCTTCAACTGGTTTGACAACCGCTTTGTAAGCAACTTCAACACCTTTATTAAAAGCTTTAGCAAATCCGATAGAGTTTACTTCTTCTAATCCTTCCAAACCTTGAGCAAAACCTCTAAAGATTTGAGAAGTAATAACGCCAGAATTGCCTCTAGCACCCATTAATAATCCTTTTGAAAATGCTTTTGACAATTCATCGACGCGCCTATCGTTACGATTTTGAATTTCTTTTGCTCCTGAAGTAAGTGTTAAATTCATGTTCATTCCCGTATCACCATCTGGAACAGGGAAAACATTTAAAGCATCGACTTCTGGATAATGATTATATAAATTATTTGCTCCAGAAATTAACATTTGTTTTAGCGTTTCGCCATCTAATATTTTCATAATTATTTCATTCCTTTATTTTTCATGAACCATCGTCTGGACATAGACATCAACAGTGTCAACATTGATATGAAAACGATTCTCTACCTCATATTTAATTCTTTTTTGCATTTCAGATAAAACTTCGGTAATTTTAACTCCAGTCATCAATGAAACATACAATTTTATCTTATAAGAATTATCGATGCGTTTAGAAACTAAAATAGCATCTTTAGTTTGAGTGGTTTTTTTATTTACAAAAAGCAAAGAATGTTCTTTTAATGAAACAACACCATAGCAAGTTAAAGCAATCATTTCAATCGCTTTAATTAAATCTTTAGTGTCAATTTGTTTACTTTTATTTATATCAGCTTTTTTTTGCTTCATATTGACTCCTTGCATTTGTTATCAATGCACACTAAACAATCTAAATGTATCATTTAGAACCGCATATATTTTAACACACATTTTTATTTTTTAAATAAAAAGTGAGATAACGTCGGCTCAAACTACTTTTTTTATTTAAATTCTTTAAAAAATTCTTTTAAAAGATGTTGATGATTATCATAGCTAATCAAAACATGGTTAGCCATATGTGCGTTTATAAATTGATCTAATGTCCATTCATATAAACTAACTTCAATTTGCGTTCTACAAAAACAAGGTTTAGATAAATTATTATGCAAGTATCCAACGACAACATTTAATTCTTTTAAATCACTGGATAATTTACAAATATTAATTAATCCAGGAGTTAATTCTCCTTTAATCCCTATTGACATATCGCTTTCAAAATGAGTATCAAATTTATATGTTTTACACATATTCAAAGCAATTGTGCAATGCGCTAAAACAAGTCTATTGTTTTTATAATCTAAATAAGATGGGTTAGCTTGAAATGATGGCTTATTCAATAAAGTTTTAATTAAAACCATGGTTAGCAAAGATGGAATATCGCCTTCACAACTGCAACAATAACCTTCCTCATTTAAAATAGCTAATGCTAAACATGCGGTGGCTTTTTTTAAATTTAAAAAGTCAAAACAACGGATAGTTAAGCCATTTAAATTATACTTTTTAATTATCTTTTTTAAAGCCGAATAAACTTTTATTGCATCATTTAATACCTCTTTTTTAAAAGGGTTCTTGATTTGATATATAGGCATATATTTAGGATAAATAATATCTTTATCATTATCATAAATACTTATTGTTTCATCTAATGATATGTCAATCATATTGATGCCAAATTTTTGTTTAATTTGAAAATATGAGACCTGCGATGCAATTAACCAATCTGATGGTTGACCAATTACGCCTAAATTAGTGTTTTTAAGCCTTCTAACCGCTGTTTTTATTAAAATAATATCTTTTATCTTTGTGGCTAATTTATCAAAATCTTCGTCAATTAAAATGGTATGCTCAATATTATTTTGAAAAAGATAAGTCGAAATTTCTAATCCAGCAGCTAAAGAGTTATTTCGATTAGTTAAAATAATATGATAAGGTGGTTTAACATTCTCAATTATCTGCTGTTTAAATAAACCTTCAACTCCTCCAGATTCTATGATGATAAAATTAAAAATATCCGGGTATGTAGATTGCAAACATAATTCAATGTCAAATTTTTTTAATTTATCATTTAATTGGAAAAGAAATTGATCGTCTTGACCACGATTAGAAAGTCTCGTTAATGGTATTTTCATACTTTTTACCTCTATAAATATTATATTTATAAAAGGGATTTTAATAAATAAAAAAGCATCAAAGATGCCTATAAAATAAAAAAGCCCAGCAGCTCGCTATTCTGTCCTTTCGGATACCTTCGCCACTACGGTGCTTAACTTCTGTGTTCGAGATGGGAACAGGTGTGTCCACCGCGCCATCGCCACCAGACTTTTTTAGAGAGTAATTGTTCTCTCAAAACTAGATATTATATTATTTCGTTCCTTCTTGCAAACTTTTTCGACTTAAATTTTATTTTCGATTAAAAATCTTAGAAATTAAGTCCTCGATCTATTAGTATCAGTCGACTGAATGCCTCACAGCACTTACATCTCTGACCTATCAACCTCCTAACTTTGGAGAGATCTTACTTCTTGCGAATGGGAAGTCTCATCTTAGGGTTAGCTTCACGCTTAGATGCTTTCAGCGTTTATCTAGTCCGTAGGCAGCTACTCAGCCATGCCACTGGCGTGACAACTGATATACCGTTGCTACGTTCATCCCGGTCCTCTCGTACTAAGGACAATTCCCTTCAAACTTCCTACGCCCACGACAGATAGGGACCAAACTGTCTCACGACGTTTTGAACCCAGCTCGCGTACCACTTTAATTGGCGAACAGCCAAACCCTTGGAAGGTACTGCCCCTCCAGGATGTGATGAGCCGACATCGAGGTGCCAAACCGCGTCGTCGATGTGAACTCTTGGACGCGATCAGCCTGTTATCCCCAGGGTAGCTTTTATCCGTTGAGCGACGACCATTCCACACTGAAATCGCCGGATCACTAAGCCCGACTTTCGTCCCTGCTCGACTTGTAGGTCTCGCAGTCAAGCACCCTTATGCCTTTGCACTCGATGCATGATTTCCAACCATGCTGAGGGTACCTTGGGGCGCCTCCGTTACACTTTGGGAGGCGACCGCCCCAGTCAAACTGCCCACCTAACACTGTCCTCCACGCCGGTAAGGGTGCAAGTTAGAACAATCATACTCCAAGAGTAGTATCCCAAGGTTGACTCCAAGGAAGCTGACGCCCCCTCTTCATAGTCTCCTACCTATCCTGTACATGAAGTACAATTGCTCAATATTAAGTTACAGTAAAGCTCCATGGGGTCTTTCCGTCTAGTCGCGGGTAACCTGCATCTTCACAGGTCTTAAGATTTCACCGAGTCTGCTGTCGAGACAGCGCCCAAATTATTATACCATTCGTGCAGGTCAGAACTTACCTGACAAGGAATTTCGCTACCTTAGGACCGTTATAGTTACGGCCGCCATTCACTGGGGCTTCAATTTAGAGCTTCGCCTTGCGGCTAACCCCACCTTTTAACCTTCCAGCATTGGGCAGGCATCACCCCATATACATCGCCTTGCGGCTTAGCATAGAGCTGTGTTTTTGGTAAACAGTTACTTGGGCCTCTTCACTGCGACTCCCTTTCGAGAGCACTTCTTCTTGCGAACTTACGAAGCAATTTTGCAGAGTTCCTTAACAACAGTTAACTCGCTCACCTCAGATTACTCATCTTGACCACGTGTGTCCGTTCTCGGTACGGGCCGCATATACTTAAGCTAGCAGCTTTTCTTGAAAGCTGGCATCACCGACTTCGCTACTAGGATTGCTCCATTCACTCCCCATCACGTATTCCCCTTAAGAAGGACGGATTTGCCTATCCTTCAGGTACCTCGCTTAGTCCGGAATCCGATAACCGGTACGGTTAGCCTACTTTGTCACTACATCGCATATATACGGGTACTGGAATATCAACCAGTTGTCCATCGACTACGCCTGTCGGCCTCGCCTTAGGTCCCGACTAACCCTGGGAGGACGACCCTTCCCCAGGAAACCTTAGTCAATTGGTGTGTAGGATTCTCACCTACAAGCGTTACTTACACCGGCATACTCACTTCCATGCAGTCCACGACTCCTCTCGGTATCGCTTCGCCCCACATGGAACGCTCCCCTACCACTTTAGATTACTCTAAAATCCGTAAATTCGGTATCATGCTTAGCCCCGGTAAATCTTCGGCGCGGAGATACTCGACTAGTGAGCTGTTACGCACTCTTTAAATGATAGCTGCTTCTGAGCTAACATCCTAGTTGTTTGAGCGTCTCTACATCCTTTCACACTTAGCATGAATTTAGGGACCTTATTTGACGGTCTGGGCTGTTTCCCTTTTGACCATGGAGCTTATCCCCCACAGTCTGACTGCCGGAATAGATGCAATGGCATTCGCAGTTTGATTGCAATCAGTACCGCGTGAGCGGCCATCGTACATTCAGAGCTCTACCTCCACTGCATATATCTTCCGACGCTAGCCCTAAAGCTATTTCGGGGAGAACCAGCTATCCCCCAACTCGATTGGAATTTCTCCGCTATCCACAGCTCATCCGCGGGCGTTTCAACGAACGTCGGTTCGGTCCTCCAGTGGGTTTTACCCCACCTTCAACCTGGCCATGGATAGATCGTCGGGCTTCGGGTCTATGACTGCATACTTTAGCCCTGTTTAGACTCGCTTTCGCTACGGCTCCGTCTCTACGACTTAACCTTGCATGCAATCATAACTCGCCGGTTCATTCTTCAATAGGCACGCCATCAGCCATTAACGGCCTTTGACTTCTTGTAAGCATACAGTTTCAGAATCTTTTCACTCCCCTCCCGGGGTTCTTTTCACCTTTCCCTCACGGTACTGGTTCACTATCGGTCACTAGTTAGTATTTAGCCTTTCGGAGTGGTCTCCGTATCTTCGGACAAGGTTCCACGTGCCTCGCCGTACTCTGGAACACGCTAGAGTGACTTTAGATTTCGCTTACGGGGTTCTCACCCTCTACGACTGGCCTTCCCAGACCATTCAGCTATCCATTGTCAATCTCACATTGCGGTCCTAAACCCCAACCCAAGGGTTGGTTTGGGCTCTTCCGCTTTCGCTCGCCGCTACTGACGGAATCGAATTCTCTTTCTTTTCCTCCAGGTACTAAGATGTTTCAATTCCCTGGGTGTGCCTTCAATCCGACTATTGTTTCATCGGATGATGATGCGACATAACTCGCACCGGGTTCCCCCATTCGGATATCGACGGGTCGAAGCTCATATCCAGCTCACCGTCGCTTTTCGCAGGTAATCGCGTCCTTCTTCGCCTTCTAGTGCCAAGGCATCCACTGTACGCCCTTATTAACTTAACTTCGTAAAATTTAGGTTTTCAGTTAGTTTGCTTAACTTTTCGTAATTCACAATTCGTATAATGAAATCATTAATATAATTGCGATTTAACAGAAAGAACATATGTTTATATAATATCCAGTTTTCAAAGAACAATTTTGAGAGTTTACTAATCTCTCAAAACTAAACAGATTATACATCCAACTCGTCGATTCCTAAGAATATAGGTTTTTTTGTACATACGCTAGAAACACATTGTGATCTAGCACTTTCTCCATAGAAAGGAGGTGATCCATCCCCACGTTCCCGTAGGGATACCTTGTTACGACTTAACCCCAATCACCAGTCCTACCTTAGGCGCCTCCCCCCTTGCGGTTAGGATAACGACTTCGAGTATTACCAGCTCTCATGGTTTGACGGGCGGTGTGTACAAGGCCCGAGAACGTATTCACCGCAGCATGGCTGATCTGCGATTACTAGCAATTCCAGCTTCATGGAGTCGAGTTGCAGACTCCAATCCGGACTGAGACCGGCTTTATGAGATTTGCTCCACCTCGCGGTATTGCGTCCCTTTGTACCGGCCATTGTAGCACGTGTGTCGCCCAGGACATAAAGGGCATGATGATTTGACGTCATCCCCACCTTCCTCCGACTTACATCGGCAGTCTCCCTAGAGTTCCCAACTAAATGATGGCAACTAAGGACAAGGGTTGCGCTCGTTGCGGGACTTAACCCAACATCTCACGACACGAGCTGACGACAACCATGCACCACCTGTGTGAACTTGTATATGGCTCTATCTCTAAAGTTTTAAGTTCCATGTCAAGCCCTGGTAAGGTTCTTCGCGTAGCGTCGAATTAAACCACATGCTCCACTGCTTGTGCGGGCCCCCGTCAATTCCTTTAAGTTTCACTCTTGCGAGCGTACTCCCCAGGCGGAGAACTTAATGCGTTAGCTACAACACTGCCTTTCGACAATATTTAGTTCTCATCGTTTACGGCGTGGACTACTAGGGTATCTAATCCTATTTGCTACCCACGCTTTCGTGACTGAGCGTCAGTATCGGGCTAGTAAGCCGCCTTCGCCACTGGTGTTCCTTCATATATCTACGCATTTTACCGCTACACATGAAATTCCGCTTACTTCTCCCGCACTCTAGCTGTTCAGTTTCCGAAGCTTTATGAGGTTGAGCCTCACGCTTTAACTTCAGACTTAAACTGCCGCCTGCTCACTCTTTACGCCCAATAATTCCGGATAACGCTTGCCACCTACGTATTACCGCGGCTGCTGGCACGTAGTTAGCCGTGGCTTTCTGGTTAGGTACCGTCAAACTTCCCTCATTCCACTAAGGAAGCTGTTCGTCCCTAACAACAGAGCTTTACAATCCGAAGACCGTCATCACTCACGCGGCGTTGCTCGGTCAGGGTTTCCCCCATTGCCGAAAACTCCTTACTGCTGCCTCCCGTAGGAGTCTGGACCGTGTCTCAGTTCCAATGTGGCCGTTCATCCTCTCAGATCGGCTACGCATCCTCGCCTTGGTGGGCTGTTATCTCACCAACTAGCTAATGCGCCGCAGGTCCATCTAAAAGCGAGGCAAAAGCCCCTTTCAAAACTTCGGGATGCCCCAAAGCCTCGTATTCGGTATTAGCCAAGGTTTCCCCTGGGTATCCCCAACTTAAAGGTAGGTTACCTACGTGTTACTCACCCGTTCGCCACTAGGGTGCAAGCACCCTCGTTCGACTTGCATGTATTAGGCACGCCGCCAGCGTTCATCCTGAGCCAGGATCAAACTCTCAAATAGTTTGTATCTTAGTTCATAATTATTTTCTGGTTATTATTGATAACGAATAATATTTAATTCGTTATTGAATTGACGTTTGTTGTTTGTACATCTGTTTAGTTTTCAAAGATCAGTTAGCACGCTAATTTTGCTATTTTTTTAAGCTGCCTTCTTGGCTGCGTGCTTGTATATAGTAGCACCGCGATTTCTATACTGTCAACTACTTTTTTAAAAATTTTTTTATTTTTTTAATTTATACCATTATTTATTATCTTATATTATATATAAAAGGCACCCTTAACGGATGCCTTGGCTTTTAAACCGATATTTTTGTTAATTTCTTCTTGAGAAAATAATTAAGACAAAATATAAGATGCGGATAAATAAAACAATAAAGTCACAATATAAGCGGAACGCACAATATAAAGTAACATTTGGCGTATTAGTATAAGCAGATGCGATTTGTTTAATATTCCACACATCCCATATGGTCGATAACATGATAGCGGCAAAAATCACAAATGTTATAATCCAAAGAAACATTATAGATATTTCAGGGAAAAACAACATCATTAAAAAATTCAATCCAGTCATTAAAAGAGCACCAAATAATAATCCCATCGATACCCATAATAAAGGATTTAGGTTGCTTTTAGTAAATAGCCCGATTAAAGAAAGTGTTCCAAATACAACAGCAGTTACGCCAAAACTAATTGCCAAAACTTCCCATGGAACTACCAATACGATAAATCCAAATAAATACCCAAAACAAATTGCATATAAAGCAAAAGGAATCGCTACTGCTCTAGACTTCGGATTAGCGCTTTTTGCAAAACTAAGAGCTCCAGCCAAAAATGAGCAAACAATCATAACAATAAACGCAATAAAAGTAAAAACCAAAAGGGTAGTGCGAGCAATTTCATTATTGCTTGAAAAAACATATCCTATTAAAAAAGCAAAGCCAATTGATGCAATACCGGTCAATAATATTGCCAATGTCATATAGCCAAATATTTTTCCTAAATTTATCGCGGTAGATGATAGTGTGGGTTGATTATTGACTACTTCCACTTCTGGATTTGATTTATTTTTATTAAAAATAGATGGACGATTCATAATAATTGCCTCCTTTCATATTATTTTTTAAAAAATGAAGATTATAAAATATTATTCAATAATTGGCGATAAGAATCTATTTTTAAAGATGCTCCACCAACTAACGCCCCATCAACATCAGGGCAAGACAAGTATGATTTAATGTTTTCTGGCTTAACGCTGCCACCATATAAAATACGAATTTCAGCAGCAACATCGCCAAACATATCTTTTAAAACGCCACGGATAAAGCCACATACATCTTGAGCGATTTCTTGAGATGCATTTTTGCCAGTACCAATTGACCAAACCGGTTCATAAGCAACGACAAGATGTTCTACATCAGCAGCATTTAAATTAGATAATCCTACTCTAATTTGTTCTTCGACAACTTTTTTAGTTTCGCCAGCTTCAAATTGTTGCAAAGTTTCACCAACGCAATAGACAGGAACCATATCTTCTTTGATTAATGCCACAATTTTTTGATTGCATTTTTGATTAGTTTCATTATCGTAGGCTCGGCGTTCGGAATGACCAATAATAACCCAATCTATTCCAATTTCTTTTAACATTGGAATTGAAATTTCACCAGTAAAAGCGCCATTTGGATTATAATGAACATTTTGAGCAGCGACAATCATTGATTTTGAAGCATTGGTTCTAACTGCTTCAAGACCTAAATAAGTTGGAGCGACTCCTAAATCGATATGATGTTGATTAGCAATATCGGCTAATTCTTTTGAAGCGAGTGCAAATTCTTTGGCTTCAGCAATGGTTTTATTCATCTTCCAATTGCCAAGCAATAATTTTCTTCTCATGATTGCGCTCCTATTTTAAAACATCAATGCCAGGAAGATGGCCGTCATTTTCGATCATTTCTAATGAAGCACCACCACCTGTAGATACGTGGGAGAATTTATCTTTATAACCAAATTGTTTGACAGCGGCTGCTGAATCTCCGCCTCCGCAAACAGTAAAAGCGCCATTTAAAGAAGCGATGGCTTCACAAACAGCAATCGTGCCTTTAGCAAAATCGTTTTGTTCAAAAACACCCATTGGACCATTCCAAAAAATCATCTTGGCTTTTTTGATTTCATCAGTAAATAAAGCGATGGTTTTTGGACCGATATCCATTCCTTCAAATCCATCAGGAATATTGCTATCGTTTGTCGTAATCTTTTCTGTCCAATTTTCAAAGCCATTAGTGCAAACACTATCAATTGGCAACACGATGCGGCCGTTGGCTTCATTATAACAACGGCGAGCATAATCTAATTGATCATCTTCAACCGGTGAAGTGCCAACCGTGCGTCCTAATGCTTTGGCAAAAGTATAAGCCATTGCACCACCAATTAAAATCTTATCGCATTTTTTTAATAAAGATTCGATGACTTTAATTTTATCGGAAACCTTAAAACCACCTAAAATTGCAACATAAGGACGATCGCCATCTTTAACATCGACGCAGCGAGTTAAATTAGCTACCTCTTTTTCAACAAGATAACCAACAGCGACAGGTTTACCTTCAGCTTTTAAAATGGATGGAATACCATGGGTTGAGGCATGCGCGCGGTGAGCACTACCAAAAGCATCCATCACATAGCCATCAGCTAAAGAAGCCCAAATTTTAGATAATTCAGGGTCATTTTTTTCTTCGCCTTTTTCATAGCGGGTATTTTGAACTAATAAGACATCTCCATCTTTTAAATTTTGAACCATATTAGTCAATGTTTCGCCGCGAGTTTCTGGACAAAACGCCACTGGTTTTCCTAATAATTCAGCTAAAGCAGGAGCTGCAATGGAAAGATTATTTTTCTTTTTTTGAGCTTCGACCACTTCTGGTGTTTCTTTATGTTTTACTTTGCCAAGGTGAGATAATAAAACAACGCGTGCACCTTTATCAACTAAATCTTTAATAGTTGGCAAAGCAGCGACAATACGATTGTTATCACGAATAACTCCGTCTTTTTGTGGGACATTAAAATCAACGCGAACAATAATTACTTTGCCTTTGACATTTTTTAATTCGTTAACTGTTAACATTTAATTTCTCCTATTTAGATAAAAAGTGCCCAAAATTTTGTTTCGGGCACTTAAAGCTTTTGTATTTTTTTAAACTTATTTAATACCCAAAACTTTGCCCATTTCACCAGCTAAGCGGACAAATTGGCAAGTGTAAGAATATTCATTGTCATACCAAGAGACAACTTTAACTAATTGAGTGCCATCTGGAGTAGTAAAGACAGTAGTTTGAGTGGCATCAAAAATAGAGCCAGCAGTTGCACCGATAATATCGCTTGAAACGATTTCATCTTCAGTATAATCCAAAACACCTTTTAAGGAAGTTTCGCTAGCTTTTTTCATAGCGGCATTGATTTCATCGACAGTGACATTTTTTTCTAAAACTAGGGATAAATCAACTAATGAACCATCGACAACTGGAACACGAACTGCTCCACCTCTCATTTTACCCTCTAATTCAGGAATGACGAGGTTGATAGCTTTTGCAGCACCAGTAGTTGTAGGAACAATGTTAGCGGCAGCAGCGCGGCCACGACGTAAATTACCTTTAGCTAAGTCTAAAGTTGTTTGGTCGTTAGTATAGGCATGAACCGTGGTCATATATCCACCGCGAACACCGAAATTATCAACTAAGACTCTCATCACTGGAGCTAAACAGTTAGTTGTGCAGGAAGCACCAGAAATAACGGTCATATCTTTGGTTAATTTGTCAGTGTTAACACCATAGACAAAGGTTGGAGTTTCTTTATCGGATGGAGCGGAAATAATAACACCTTTTGCACCATTATCTAAATGGACAGAAGCATCAGATTTACCTTTAAAACGGCCTGTGCATTCTAAAACAATATCAACACCATATTTGCCCCATTTTAAATCGTGAGGATCTTTTTGGCCTAACACTGGGATAGCGCGTCCTTTAAAAACGATAGCATTTTTTTCAGCATCATAAGAAATTTCATCTTTGTGCCAGCCCTTATGAGCGGTATCATATTTGAGTAAGTAAGCCAAAGTTTTGGCATCGACTAAATCGTTGATTGCGACTACTTCAAAGTCGCCAGTTTCTTCAGCGCGGCGGAATGCTAAACGACCGATACGTCCGAAACCATTAATTGCAAGTTTAATTTTTGACATTAAAATGTCCTCCTTTTTTTCACTGCGTTTATAGTATAACTATATACGAATTGGTTTTCAAGATTAATCAAACTATAAAAAATTCGTGATATCGATATAAATCGATTTTGTCACGAACTTATCTTAAATTTCTTCAAATAAATCTTTTAAACTTATTTTTAAAGCATCTGCAATTTTTTTTATTATTTTTAATGTTGGATTTCGTTTTCCTCTTTCAAGATCACCTATATAATTTCGGTTAATATTTGCTTCAAAAGATAAATCTTCAATCGTCCAATGATTTTTTTGACGTAGTTGTCTTATTCTTTTTCCAAATTGAGTGCTGATATCCATGTTTAATCTACTCCTATATATTTTAAAGCCATCTCTTCAATTTTTTTAAACAAATGTGCTACATTTGATTTAGATACCTCAACTTTTAATTCTTCAGACATCATGTTTGCTAAATCTGACATTGAATGCGATTCATGTTTAAGTCGCAATTGACACAACAACTTAAGTTTAGAATTAGCAATGTTTTCTACGCCTAAATGAGAATCGATTATTTCAATCCAATATCTTTGTTTTTTTGCAACTTCGACAGTTTTAGCCATATTGGCAGTGTCCAAATTTGTCAATCGATTAGCGTTATTCATAAAATCTCGATCAACTCTAACATTTTCAAATTCGATACAAGAGTTTATTGCCCCAATCATAATTAAAAATTCCCCGATTTTGTCTGAACGTTTTAAATAAACAACATATTGCTGTCGCCTTTTAATTGTTTTTGGCTCAAAATTAGTGTTTTTATATTTATAAAACAATTTAGCAATTCGCATCGCGTAATCTTCATCATGGCAAGCTATTTCTAAATGATATTTGCTATTGCTTGGAGCGTTTATAGAACCACTTGCTAAAAACGCACCCGCTAAATATCCTGCGATTGTTTCGTCATTATAAACAATTTTTCTTGATATTTTATTTTCCACAAAAGATAATTCCAAATCCTCAAAAATTTGATTAATATTTTTTTCAATTATTGTTTTGTATGATGTAGTTTTATTCAATTTTTTATTTTTAACATACACAAAATGAATAATTGGATTATAGATATTTTTAATTGCTTGATAAATAAATTTTGCTACTTTAGCATTTTCGGTTTGCAATATTAAAAAATCACGATTAGATTCAATGCTTAAATAACCATTTAAACGAATATAAGCCGCAAGCAAAGCTTTGCTTTTAGCAATATTATCATTTTCTAATAGGCAAATCTCTTCTTTAACTTTTTGGGAAAATGATTCTTTTTTAGACATATTATTTTTCGTCTTTATCAATATCTCGATGGATGGTAGAAACCGTATATTTTTTAGCGTAATACTTTGCTAAACGATCAGCGAAATAGACGCTGCGATGATGACCGCCACTGCAACATATTCCAATCGTATAATTGCCTCTTCCGTCTTCTTGAACTTTTTGCAAATAAAAATCTAAATAATCAACCATGTGGTTGAACGTTTCTTCTGTTTCAGGAAAAGATTCTAAATAATCGATAACTGGCTGATTTAAGCCCGAATAAACTCTTAAACTTTCGACCCAATATGGATTTGGCAAAGCTCTAGTATCAAAAACTAAATCAACATCTAAAGGAATTGAATATTTGTGTCCAAAAGACATAAAGCAAAGTGAAACGGTATCTTGCTTTTTACTAGTTAAAATAGAAAATACATATTTTCGTAAATCCACGACAGAAAGATCGCTCGTATCAATGCGATAATCAGCGACACCACTTAAATTATCAATGTTTTCAACATCGCTAGCTATCGCTTCGCTCAATGAGATATTTCTTAAAGTGGTAGCAGGATGAACATGACGGGTTAATTTAAATCTTTGATTTAAAACTTTCGGTTCGCAATTTAATGTCATCAGCGATAATTTTAAATCGTTTTTATCGCTGCAAAAATCTTTGACAATTCCATAAATTCTCAATGCAAACTGAGGCATGCAAATAAGCAAATATTTGTCTTGTTGCCCACGATTATTGTATATGTAATTTAAAGTTTGTTTTAAACTAACTGGCAAAATATTTTCCATAACAAAATATCCACATTCTTCAAATACATATTGGACGGTTGATTTTCCGGCTCCAGAAGGACCAGTTAAAATAAATAATCTAATCATAATTGTATTATAACAATTTTAGGCCTGGTGTGCATTTAAATAAGCAATAATTGATTTTCCTGCTACTTTGCCATCATATTCAGATAAATAAATTTGTTTAATGTCTCTTGGTAAAACATCGCCCGCTGCAAATAGACCTTCAACTTTTGTTTTAAGACTTCTATCGATGACTGGAACACAGCGATATTCATCTAATAATCCATCGATATGAACAAACGAAGTATTTGGATTTTGACCAACAAGAGGAAAAAAGCCATCGACCGATAAAGTTTTTGTTTCATTTGTTTCCTTGTTTTGAATTATCAAACCTTGCAAATGATCACTACCTATAATTTCAATAGGTATATATGGAGTTAAAATTTCAACATTGGGGTGAGATTTTAACTCTTCCACCAATTTAGCGTTTCCACGAAATTCGTTGCGGCGATGGACCACATATAATCTTTTGACAATTGACGCTAAATGAATAGCTTCTTTTAAAGCTGAATTACCACCACCAACGACGACAACATTTTGATTTTTAAAAAAATGTCCATCGCACAATGCACAATAAGAAATACCTTTGCCAAATAATTCATCTTCGTGTGGTAAACCTAATTTTTTTTCTATTGTTCCACTAGCGACTAATACCGAAAGACAATGATAAATATTAAATTCACATTCGACAATGAATGTATTGTTTTCTTTTTTTAATGAAACAACATTTTCTCCTTGCAAAGATATGTCATTATCAATCAATCTTTGATAAAAAACAAAAGCTAAATCAGGACCAGGAATTTCTTTATATCCAGGATAATTATCTACGCGAGGCGCAATATTAATTTTGCCTCCAGGAGTCGACCCATCGACAATAGCAAAATCTATACCTGCTTGTTTTAAAACTAACGCACAAGAAATACCAGCTGGTCCAGCTCCGATAATTACAGCCTGTTTTTGGATGATATTTTTCATAATTTTAATCTCGCTTCATCTTAAATTTTTTTACGCCTTTAAACATATATAAACAAGGAATTATTAAACTTGGAATCAAGCACAAACTAATTATCCACAAAATCAATCCCACATTATGTGGAACCAAAGCAATTGATGATACATTTGTTGGCATATCAAATTGAACATATAAACACAATCCTAAAATAAATATCCCAATGATGATAGTTCCCATGCCAATTAAACTGGCCAAAGATGTATCAAAATATCTTTTAGCTTTTTCCATGGATAATTCTTGAGGATTTTTTCTTTCATTTATAATCCAACGAACAATATGATTAATAACAATTGCCAATAAACCTACACCGACAAAAATAATAGACCAAATCCAAGACCAAGCACCATTTTCTCCCATATTAAAGGCACCATATCTAAGCGGTTCTAAAATAACTCGTGTCATCCCATACCAAGCCACATAGCCAAAAGCTAAATCATAGCCTTTAACATATTTTTTTAATCCTTTTCCAAAACCAAAAGTTAAAATAAAATAACCTGCTAAATTAGACAAAAATTCAACAAAAAATAAAGGCGCATATATCATTCCTGCCCCAGCTTTTGGTCCTATCGAAGAAAAGCGCATATTTTCTAAAATCATCGTCGGTAACCAACGCCAACTAGCATCGCTGACTAGTTCACCATGGACTTCATTGTTGAAAAAATTGCCCCATCGACCGACAGCCTGTGCGATTAATATTGTTGGAACAATGATATTGATTGTTGGGCCAATAGGAATATCTTTGTGCCTAAATCTAAACCATAAAACGCCGACAATAATGCCAACAATAGCACCACTTAAAATAGTTAATCCTCCTTCATGAATTCTAAACATTTTAAATGGATCTTCGTTGAAAACTGGGCCAAATTCAACATTCCACTGACCAATGACATAACCAATTCTTGCTCCAATAATTCCAGATGGAAAAGCAATTAAAAAAGTCGATTCTAATAGACCATGTTTACCATAAACTTTATACATGTAATGATCGCAAACAAAATAAACAATAATAGCACCCGCTAAAATACAAATAGCATACCAAGCAATATTAGGAGATTCACCTAATGAGGTAAAATGCAATCCATTTTTCCAAGAAATGCCATTAATTAAAGGATAAGTCATATGTTGAGCAAATCCTTCGCTTAAAATCCATATCCCGCATATTAAAATAGGAATAGACATCAATAAAACATAAAACAACCAATTATGAAATGATTTTGCAAATTTAGTTTGATAAAAATGTAAATAAAAAGTCGAAATTAAACCAGCAATAGAATAACCACTTAAAAGTGAGCCAAAAACAATTAAGACCCACTCATAAGGTTGATTTGGCGTCTTCCAATATAAAGGTATACCACTAAAAAATAACAAAGTACCAACAGCCACTCCTATACCAATAATTGCTAAAATTGAAAATTCTTTTTTTAAATTAAAAATTTCTAAGGCCTGCGCTTTAACAATTTTGCGCATTTTAAAAAATAAATATGCAAAACCCCCACCAAATAGCAATCCACCTATTATCATCATTATCAAGCCTAATGTTTCCATATTTTTCTCCAGTTAATTAATATTTTTTATAAATAATGGCCGTTTTTCAATATATCTTTTAAAAATTGACCAGTATATGATTTTGGATTTTGTGACACTTCTTCTGGTGTGCCTAAAGCGATAATTTGTCCACCATTATCTCCACCATCAGGTCCTAAATCAATAATATAGTCTGCCACTTTAATGATGTCTAAATTATGTTCGATAACTAAAACAGTATCTCCATGATCTACAATTTTATCTAAAACTTTAACTAATCTTGAAACATCGTCGCTATGCAATCCAGTCGTTGGTTCATCCAAAATATATAAAGTTTTGCCTGTCGGCTTTTTTTGCAATTCAAAAGCTAATTTGACACGTTGAGCTTCACCGCCGGATATCGTTGTAGCGGGTTGGCCTAATTTCATATATCCTAATCCAACTTCATATAAAGTTTTTAAACGACGTTTCAAAGAAGGAACGTTGCTAAAAAATTCCACGGCATCTTCTACGGTCATTTCTAATACTTCGTAAATATTTTTGCCTTTGTAAGTAACTTGCAAAGTTTCTTCGTTATATCTTTTTCCTCCACATTCATTGCACTTGACATAAACATCAGGCAAGAAGTTCATAGGAATTCTTGTTATTCCAGCTCCTTGACAATGCTCACATCTGCCGCCAGGAACATTAAATGAGAATCTACCTTTATCATACCCTTTTGATTTAGCTTCAATTGTATTAGCAAATAAATCGCGAATATCATCAAACACTTTTGTATATGTTGCAGGATTAGATCTAGGTGTACGGCCAATAGGTTCTTGTGAAACATTGACAACTTTATCTATGTATTGCAATCCATCAATAGATTTAACTTCACCAACATCAATTTCTTTGCTATTATTTAAAATTTCTTTTAGATGCAAATATAAAGTTTGATTGATTAACGACGATTTCCCAGATCCAGAAACACCAGTCACGCAAACAAATTTGCCTAGTGGAATATCAACATTCACATTTTTTAAATTGTGACACTTTGCTCCTTTAATAGAAATATATTTGCCATTCCCTTTTCTTCTAAGTTTAGGAATAGGAATAAATTTTTTGCCGCTTAAATATTGTCCAGTTATAGAACGAGGATTATTCATGATATCTTCTGCATTTCCGACCGCAACAATTTCTCCACCATGACTTCCTGCCCCCGGACCAACATCCACAATGTAATCAGCACATCTAATCGTTTCTTCATCATGTTCAACTACAATTAATGTGTTTCCTAAATCTCTCATTTTTTGCAAAGCATGAATAAGTTTTAAATCATCTTTTTGATGCAAACCAATTGATGGCTCATCCAAAACATATAAAACCCCAGATAATTTAGAACCAATTTGGGTCGCTAAACGAATGCGTTGTGCTTCTCCACCAGATAAAGTCATCGACATTCGAGCCAATGTTAAATATTCCAATCCTACTTCGCATAAAAAATCAGTGCGAGATTCAATTTCTTTGATAATTAATTTAGCGATTTCAATTTCTTCATCGTTCAATTTGTTTTTTAATGATTTAATCCAAGAATTTAAATCTTTTAAAGATAAACAGCAGACATCATAGATGTTTTTTTGATCAATTTTAACGCATAACGCTTCAGGTCTAAGTCTGGCGCCATGACAACTCGTGCATAATCTATCGCGCATGAATTTGCCATAATATTCACGCATCATATCAGAACTTGTTTCATTATATAATCGCTCAACTTTTACTTTGACGCCTTCAATATATTGGAAGCGATTGTTTGTATTTCCACTCGATGATTTTAAGGTATATTTTACTGGTTCATCGCTGCCATATAAAATGATGTGTTTTTGGCGAGGAGTCATTTCAAAATAAGGCAAATCCAATGGAATATTATACATTTTGCACAATAGTTCAAATTCTTGCCACTCTAAATTTTTGCTTCCCACAATCCACTTATAATAATCGATGCATCCTTCGTTGATAGTTAAATCAGGTCTTGGAATTAACAGCGATTCATCAGCTTCTCTTTTGATTCCTAGTCCCTTGCAATCAGGACAGCATCCACTTGGCGAATTAAAAGAAAATAATCTAGGTTCTAATTTAGGGATTGAAAACCCACAATATTTGCATGTATGGTGTTGAGATAATAATTTTTCTTCTTGGTCAGTATAAATTGTTATATATCCATGTGACCAATCCAAAGCAGTCTCACACGAATCAAAAACACGGCTTCTTAAATCCGGGTCATCCTTGATAATTAAGCGATCAACAACAATATCAATCGAATGTTTTTTATTTTTTTCTAATTCGATTGGTTCATCTAATGTTAAAAATTTACCATCTATTCTCACCCGAGCAAAACCATTAGTTTTGATTCGCTCTAACAATTCTTTGTGCGTTCCTTTTTCTTGACGAATAAGAGGAGATAGTAATTGAATTTTACTACCAAGTGGATAAGACAAAACAATATCGACCATTTTTGGTAAAGCAAAAGAAATTATGGGTTCATTATGAGTTGGGCAATATGGAACGCCAATTCTAGCATATAACAATCTTAAATAATCATATATTTCAGTTACTGTTCCCACTGTAGATCTAGGATTATGCGACGAACCTTTTTGATCGATAGCAATTGCAGGAGATAAACCATCAATCGAATCAACATCAGGTTTTTCCATATTACCTAAAAACTGGCGGGCATAACTTGATAATGATTCAACATAACGTCTTTGTCCTTCGGCAAAAATGGTGTCAAAAGCCAACGTGGTTTTGCCAGAACCAGACAAACCAGAAAAAACAACCAACGAATCTTTTGGAATATCAACATCGATATTTTTTAAATTATTTTCACGAGCACCTTTTACTTTAATATACTTTCTTTGTTCCATATCTTGATTATTGTATCAAAGTTTACATTTGTAAACTAGTATCTTGCAACAATTATTATAATTAATTATGATATTAATGACATCGGGACGTAGCACAGCTTGGTAGTGCACTACCTTGGGGTGGTAGGGGTCGTGAGTTCAAATCTCATCGTTCCGACCATTGAAAATAAAAACCCTCTAGTTTTTAAGAGGGTTTTCTTTTTAATTAAATTATTATTTCTCCTTTTTAAAACACATAAACCAATCTAAACAATAACGATCGCTACTCGTGTCTTCCATACGTTGTTTAGCTGTTCCACAAGATCCAGCAGTTGGAATAATAACATCATCGCCTGGTCTCCAGTCAGCAGGAGTTGCTACATTATCTTTATCAGCTTTTTGCAACGCTAAGATAATTCTTTTTATTTCATCAAAATTACGTCCAGTTGATAAAGGATAATATAAAATGGTTCTGATTTTTGCTTTGGGATCAATAATAAATACTGCTCGTACCGCTTGCGTATTAGAAGAATTTGGTTGAATCATACCATATTTATTCGCTACTTCCATTTTGATATCTTCAATAAGCGGGAAAGTAACGTTGATATGTTTTTTATCTTTCCATTCCAATTCTTGAATTTTTCTTAACCACGCAATATGGGCATATAAACTATCGACTGATAAACCAATCAATTCAGTGTTGATTGCTTTAAATTCGTCAATCATGGAACCAAAAGTCATAAATTCAGTTGTGCATACTGGCGTAAAATCAGCTGGGTGAGAAAATAATATTACCCATTTCCCTTCATAATCTTTTGGAAACGAAATAGGTCCTTGAGTGGTCACTGCTTCAAATGCAGGAGCATCATCGCCAATTAAAGGCATACGATTGAATTTTTCTTCCATAATTTTATTCTCCTTTTATATTTTATATGAGAAGTTCCAATGTAGTTTGTTCTAACTAACTATAATTTAGCAAAGTTTATCTTTTTTGCCAAAACATATGCTTTTATATTTGCTTATGATAAATTTATATTTTGTTATAAACGATAATTTGATAGAATAAAACGCTATGAAAAAATTAATTATATTTACAACATTACTAACAATCTCAACATTGAGTGGATGTGCACTAACTAGTTCTAATTCCACTTCGACTTCTTCAAAAGATGATGAAAATTCTTCAAGTTTTACCACATCTAGCGAGGATGTAAGTTCCACTTCTTCTCAAACCAGTTCTACAAGTGAAGATACTTCTTATGGCGAATTAAAAACTATTTCCTTTAGAGTGGATAACCTTGATGAAGGAATAATTCCTACATCGTATACATCTTCTATGGTTGAATTTAAAAAAGAAGATATTACTTTATTTGCCAATTATATTACTAATGATTATGCCGGAGGTTATGCGGTTGATCACTTCTTTTTAAAAGAAAATTATGGTTTTATTTCTAATTTAAATCCAATTGGCAATTTAAATTCCATATCTTTTAACAACCCAATTAATCAAGTTCACATCTATGGTTCTAATTCTTTTAATAACGACTGGACTTTAATTAGCAGCACTAATTCAACTTATTATTTTAACGGCGAGTATCAATATTTTAAAATTGAATCTTCTGATACTTATTTTGGTTTTATTGAAATGTTTATTGAGTATAGCGTCGGTTTAAGTTCTACTAATTTCATTTATAAAATTAAGGATGTAGAAGAAATCAATATGACTCAAGCCGAGGCATTAATAAGTGTGACACAAGAACAATTTAGTAATGACACTTATTGGCAATCTTTAGGATATGCCGCCAATTATCAAGACGCATTAAAGGATGCCCAAAACAAAGAAATATCTGGATATAATTTAAAAACTGACTATCAAATTGAATTCAATCCTGATGTAATTTATAATCACGATTTAATGGCGTACCGAGTCATCGATATGGTCTATGGCGATAATGGGAATTCTTTTAGAATTAATTATTTAGATTCCTCTAAACAAGGACCAGTTATATATAAGAATTGCGCTTATACTTTTGTTGAAGATATCGCGGCTTATATTCTTGCATTTGGAGATGTCCCTATCAATATGCAATATAGCAAAAATAATTCAAATGGAGCCATACAAGATTGGGGAGAATATGGACGTGTAAATTATAGTTTTTATAGCAATGATAATGACTCAAAAAAATCTTATTATTATGAAACGGAATTACCGACTCATCGTTATTTATTTGATGCAAGCCCAAATGATGAAGATTATTATTATGTCTATTATGAATCCGATTATGGCGCAAGCGTTGCCAACGATGAACCATATCAACAACAAGCAGGCTATGACATTAAACAATATAACGATGGTCAATTTATAACTCGCGGCGCATTAAGATTTTGCTACACCATGTATTACACATATGAAGAGCACGATTCTTATCAAAAAAACACAATTGTCAATCCATACGATAGGAATGTCTTTTTTACGATGAATCATTACAATGATTTTCAACAATATTTAAATTATTATGGCGGATGGTCGATTCGATTTGGAAACACGACACTTGGAAATGGATGGAATGAGTATGTTGAAACAAATCATTTAGATTCTGCTCCATTGATTGTGCCGACATCTTTAAAAAATTTATTAAAATAAAAACGACCATTTGGTCGTTTTTTTAAATATGTTCAATCAATGTTGCTAAATCATTAATTTGTTTTATGACATAAATATGTTTAAATACTTTTCTATCTAAATCAGATATATCTTTAAAATAATTGTAAAAATTCTCTAAAACACTAGTTGGAACTGGAAATTCGCGGCGAATATTTTGATTTGCCACCAAATCTTTATCTAATTTAAACATCACTAATGAGACTTCATCAAATAAAGGAATTAAATCTTTAATGCTTTGCGTGCGAATTTCAGGAGTGGCATGGCATGCGTCTAACAAAACGATGGCTTGTTTATCTAATGAATATACTTTTGGCATTTCATAAAACATTTGCCACATCAATTTATCTTGACTTAAATCCTGCTGATTTCCTAAAATCATCGATCGCAAATCATCGCTTGAAACAATATAAATGTGTGATTGTTTCATCTTTTTTAATAAATTAGCTAAATAAGATTTTCCAGATCCGGGAACTCCGGATAAAACAATTAATTTTGACATAAATAATCCTTTTATAAATAGTACCAACGCATAAAATACGTTGTACTGACCAAACCCTATAAGGGCTATTACCCACTCGCCCTAAAGGGCTACTCGTGGTCCGGCAACCGTAGGCTACCCTTTGAAAGGGTCCTTATATTCTTTGTTCGACACGTTATCTTGCATCATATCTTCTTTTTCTTGATCCTTGATATATTGCTTAACTTTTTCAGTATCAAGTCCGACTGTCGAAACAAAGAATCCTTTAGCCCAGA
>CASDRB010000001.1 GCA_949283025.1 uncultured bacterium | reverse complement strand
CCTTCTGCTTCATTTTCAGTTGTTTCCCAACCATTTGAAGGTTTGATAAACAAATCATTCATCAATGGATACAAATTATAATCGTCACAAATATTAACATGACTACTAGAGAATATTTGAGCAGCTTGTTTTGCATTGCAAGGAATCGCTCCCATTTCTACAGTTCTAGCATCATCATCAGAAATCCATGGAGATACAAAAGCAGCAAGATGGATTCCGTCTTGATAAAATTGGTCTAATGATACCATAACGCTTTCGTTTTTTATACCAAAAACATTACAATGAAACTTAATATGGGTGTAATTAGATGGAACATCTGCATAAAATACACCACACCAATAACCAAGATATAAATCAATCTTATCGTCTTGATCTTTTCCCAATACCCTTGTCATTTTATGTGCATCCCACACTGTAGCGTCTTCACCATTGTTTGACAATTGAGCATACATTACAAATTCCTCAGTGCCATAAACCAATTCTTTTCCGTCCCAGCCACCTTTTAAAACCGCATAGACTCTAGTTGTTGATTCATCTGCAGCTTTTGCTACTTCTACTGGTCTATTTGCAACACCAAGTGCGGTACCAACGACTCCACCTGCTACTAGCAAAGATAAACCTAACTTTAAAAATCTTTTCATTTTTAGCCCTCCTAAAAAGATTTTGTAATGCATTTATTATAATATTGTCGTTTATATATTGGCAAATCATTTTGATATCACAGTTTTATTAACGAAAAAAGATGAATAAACAATTATATAGTTTATAATTATTAAATAAGGAGAAAACTCTTATGACAAAAGAAAAAAAATCAAAAAAATCGTTATGGTATAAAATACCGCTTATAATCGTTGGATCAATTATTGGATTATTTACAATTGTTTGGGGCGGGCTTAATATTTTTAAGTTTGCTATTTATAGTCAATATTTTGATGTGATGACAAAATTAGGTACAACGCCTGGATTAAATGATAATTTTGTTCCGCAAGGAATATGTGTAAGTGAAGAAAATAATGTTTATTTAATGAGTGGCTATCAAGCTGATAAATCTGCATCTAGAATTTATATCACCGATGGAAATAAAAATGACCGATATGTGTCATTATTAAAAGAAGATGGTTCAAAGTTTACTGGTCATAGTGGCGGAATTGCTACCACTGGCGATTATGTTTATGTGGCTAATAGCAGCAAAATATACATATTAGATTTAAATACTTTATTAAATAAAGAAACCAAAACAATGACTTTGAATCGTTATGTTGAAGTTAATAATTCTGCTTCTTTTGTTTTTACAAACGATGAGTATTTATATGTTGGAGAATTCCATGATGGCGGTCAATATGTCACTGATCATGTCAATGAAACTAGCGATGGAACTTATTATGCAATTTGTAGTAAATACGCTATAACCGATATATTATCTAGCGATTCCGTTGCAAATCCAGTTTTAGTTTATGCAATTCGAAATAAAGTCCAAGGTTTTGCAATTAATGATATAGGAGAAATAGTTTTATCTACATCATATGGATTAAGTAACTCAATATTTTATAAATATGAGGCTAATTCAGCAAATGATAGTGGCAAAATCTTTGATGGTGCCCCACTATATTATTTGGATAATTATTCAAAAACTTTAGTCGCTCCACCAATGAGTGAAGACATGGATTATTCCAATGGACAATGGATTACATATATGGAAAGTGCATGTGACAAATATATCTTTGGAAAATTCTTTTTTGCGACATATTTTTATAGTTTTGATTTATAATTTTCGTCAAATAAATAAAGTTAAAAGCGAACCAATGGCGTGGTTCGCTTTTTTGTTATCACAAGTCTAGGAGGACTTGATACCAAAGTTATTTTTTATATTTTTTGCGATATTTTTTTAACAATGCGTTGCCTTTTGATTTGCAACATGAGCATTCCCCAGTTGGAAGATGTTTAATTTTTTTATAAACAAATACGCCGATAGTTGAAACTACAATTAAAGAAACAACGACAATCGTAACTATCTCCACTGGTCCCATCTTATATTGCTCCTTGTCTATCGACTTTTTTTCTAAATAGATAAATTCCGACAATTATCGCTGCAATCACAACAACAAAGATAGGAATGGTCCATAGCCATGTGCCAATCACATAAATCATAATGGAAACCGCAAAAGATGTGACTATCCAGAATAATAAAGTCCACTTTAATTTTCCTTTTGGCAATTCAGCTTTTGCAGTAGCAACAGCAGCAAAGCAAGGAATAGTCAACATATTAAAGGCAATAAACGCAATTAAGCCTTGAGCGGTGATACCAGTGCTTTGAATTAATACGACAACCGATTCAGCCTCACCAACTTCGCCACTGCCGGCAATAACAGCTGCTAAAACAGCAAATAAACTAACTACATTTTCTTTTGCGATTAATCCAGCAACAACGGCGGCCACAAATACCCAACCAGCACCGCTTAATTGGCTACCAAAGCCTAATGGAGTAAATATTGGTTGGAACAATTTTGAAATGCCAGCTAAGATTGAATCACCGACTTGCGAATCTTCTAAATATTGCCAATTGAATGCAAAATGTGATAAGACCCATACTAATATATTAGATACTAATATAATTGTGAACGCTTTTTTAACGAAGTGTTTGGTTTTATCCCATAAATGGATCATCAGTCCTTTAAACTGCGGAACATGATATGCTGGTAATTCCATAATAAATGGCGCTACTTTACCTCTCATTGTGGTATTTCTCATAATTATGACTGCAACAATTGCAGTTGCCATACCAAGCAAATACATCGATAAAGTTATAACATCAGGATAAGCAAAGCCAAATTTTATGGCGATGCCACCCGCAATAGCTGTTAAAATCGGAAGTTTAGCCCCACAGGAGAAAAATGGAATAACACGAATAGTTGCTGTTCTTTCTTTTTCATCAGCTAAAGTGCGGGTATTAATCATCGCCGGGATTGAGCAACCAAATCCCATGATCATCGGCATAAAAGATCTGCCGGATAATCCAAATTTACGGAAGATGCGGTCTAAAATGAAGGCGACACGAGCCATATATCCGCTATCTTCTAATATTGAAAAGGCTAAGAAAAGCAATAAGATTTGAGGCAAAAATCCTAATACTGCAAACAAGCCACTTATAATACCATCGCATATTAATCCGACAGCCCATGCTTGCGTGTTAATGCTTTCTAAGCCCAATCTAATCGCATCGGTAATATAACCAAAGCTCATATCAAAGAAATTAAATAAAATTACGCCAGGAGAAGAAATTCCACCATTAGCAAATAATCCTTCATAAGGTGTTCCTTCAAATGTGACTGCGTCAAAGACATGTCCAGCATTTAAAAACAAGAAGTCTTCAGAGAAAACCAAATGGAAAACGATAGCTAATATAGCGATAAATATTGGAATACCAGCCCATTTATTTGTTAAAATTCGGTCTATCTTATCTGAAAGCGACAAATTTGATTTGTCCTTGTTTTTCTCAGGTTTAACACCTGTTTGATTAACTTTTAAGGTTTTGGAACAATTTTTAGAAATATATTTATAGCGCTCATCAGCGACCACTGCTTCTAAATCATCGCCGAAAGTATCATCTTTAAATGTTGATTTAAATTCTTCAATAATACCTAATAAATCTGGATGATTTTTGACTTCTATTTCATCCTTTTCAATTAATTTAATTGAATGGAATAAGGGATTATCAATTTTTATACCTTTAAAAGCTATTTCAACATCTTTGATAAGATGAGCAATTTTACTGCCTTTTAAAACTGTAGTTGCCTTTCTTGAAGATAAAGACGCTTCATATGCAACTTTCATTAATTCATGAATATTTTCTTGACGAAGAGCAGAAATGGAAACTACTGGAACACCTAATGTCTCGCTCAATGCTTTTGCATCAATTTCCTTTTTGCTTTTTCTTAAAGCATCAGACATATTTAACGCGATGACAATAGGTACATCCATCTCAAGTAATTGAGTGGTTAAATATAAGTTTCTTTCTAGGTTTGTTGCATCGACTATATTGATGACTGCATCAGGTTTTTCATCCAATATGAAGTTTCTAGAAATAACTTCTTCTGGGGTGTAAGGAGACAAAGAATAAATACCAGGTAAATCAATAATAGAAATTGGCTCTTTTATTGTCTTGTTCTTGTAAACACCCTCTTTTTTATCAACTGTTACACCTGGCCAATTACCAACATGGGCTGTCGACCCAGTAAGGCAATTAAAAAGGGTTGTCTTCCCACTATTTGGGTTTCCCGCTAACGCGAATCTTTTCATTGTAGGCCTCCTTGATCGTCTTCTGAAACTATTAATGTTACTAGGCAGGCTTCAGTTTTTCTAAGCGTCAATTCATAACCTCGGATATGAACTTCCATCGGATCGCCTAGCGGTGCTTTTTTTCTTAAAAATACTTCAGCACCAGGAGTAACGCCCATATCAAATAAACGTCGACGAAGACGTCCTTCTCCGCCAACATGGGTAATCACACCTTTTTCTCCGATTTTAAATTTGTCTAATGTTTTAAGCATTATACCCTCCTTATGCTACAAAAATTTTTCGTGCTAAATTGCCATCTAAAGCTAATCTTGAATCTTTCACTTGCACAATGACGCTCCCGCCACTTGAAGAAACAATTTTCAATTTTGCATTGATGGTTATTCCTAAAGATTCCAAATGTTTTTTCGTCTTATCATCAAGAATAATTTTTTTAACAATTAATTCTTGGTCGACAGGCGCTAAGATAATTGGCATTGTTTTCTCCTTTGGTTAGTATTAACTAACTTCTATATGTTAGCATACACTAACTAAATGTCAATGATAAAAATTTATTTTTGTTTAATTTGTAAAATTATTTTTATGTTATACAATATTGTCATGAATAAATTTCAATCAAAAGAAGACTATTTAGAGTCGATTTTAAAATTATCAAAAATTAAAGAAGATGTTCACGCTATCGACATTGCGCGAGATTTAAATTTTTCAAAGCCATCGGTATCCATAGCCTTAAAAAAATTAAAAGAATCTAATTTGATTTTTGTTGATCAAAATAGCGACTGCATTTTTTTAACAGACGAAGGAAAAAAAATCGCTATGCGTGTTTACGAGCGCCATTTAACTATTAAAAAATGGTTCATAGCATTGGGTGTTAAAGAAAGCGTTGCAGAAAAAGATGCTTGTAACATTGAACATGAGCTTAGCGAAGAAACTTATCAAGCTTTAAAAAACCATATAAAGGACAAAATTAATTAACTTATAATAAATATTATGCTTGTGTTAAAGGCGTTGAATCAATGGAATCAACGCTTTTTCTTCGGCTTAAATTTTCATTAAAATGTTTATAAACACTTATATATATTAAATATATATAAGGCATACCTAAATTAGTTTCAATGACACTATTGATTATCAATGTTGTCAAACTTGCCTCGTTTAACGGGCGAATACCATTAACTAATAATGCGAATTCCCAACAAAATTGAACGCTTATGCCGATAAGATTTAACCACAAAATATTTATCATCTTTGTTTTTGTAGTTAAATTATAAATAATAAGTCCTACATAACCTACAATTAAAATGATAGCCATCGCGCCATGATATGCACCTGTAGTTCTTAATGTTTGAATATTATTTGAGCCACCAATTGATGCAATACTTGGAACTACCATCCACCACAATATGATTAAAATTAGATACTCTTTAAGATATTTATCTTTTTTTAAACATAACCAAATGAATAAAAAGTTAGTGATGCCATATGATAAAGACATCCAAAGCAAAACCAAAGCGGTTGTCCACTGACTAGAAACACCATCAACTAAAACTTGCCTAGAATGAGAAATCCAATAAAAATATCCATAATCGACAATAAAATAAAGAATCCCACCAAATAAAGACCAAATTAAAGTGACATACTTTTTTTGATAAATTAATAGCCCAATTAAAATCAAAATGAAAACGCTATCTAAAATTATGTATGACAAATTAAAATTGCGAGTCGGAACAATATTTTCAATGGTTTTTAAGATATTATTAAATAACATTATTTCTCCTTATCTAACCAATATGAAAAAGCGTCAGGCAAATATTTTGACCATGCTTTTTCATGGTGTATTTGGCTTGAATCATATACCAATTTGGCCTGGTTTTTATCATATCCAATCTTTTTTAAATGATTATAAATAAAGAAGGTATTGCGCACAAATTTTGCCTCAAATTCCATTCCACCAACATATAAATAAAATCGTCCATGCTGATTTGGCGATAAATCAAATTTATGAATGTTTTGTTTTAAATAGTCGTAGCGATAACATAAAAAAGCAGGCGAAAAGCATAATGAAAATCCAAACACATCAGGTCTTTTCATACCCATATAAAAAGACATCAGTCCACCCATAGAAGAACCACCAATCGCTGTATTATCAACATCTGGTAATGTGAAAAACATCGAATCAATCATTGGTTTTATTGTATTTACAATAAAATCACAATACAAATCTCCATAACATTCCCCATGTCGGTTTTTAAAATAAGTAATCCCATCTTTAAATGGCGTCATTTCTCTTACTCTTGATTCTTCGTCATGAGGGCAATCAAAACCTACTACAATTGGTACTTCCAAATTTTGTTTAACTCGATTTTCAAGGCATTCATCAACATTCCATTCTCCATAGCCAGAAGTAAATTCATCAAAACAATTCTGGCCATCGCACATATATATGACTTTAAAACGATGATTAGGATTATCAAAATCATATGTCGATGGTAAATAAACCCTAATCATTCTTTGTTTAAATGGGTGTGGGACATCAAAAACAATTGGATTAATATAAACATGACCGCCCTTGGCAATCGTGTTAGGTTTTTTATTATATAATTTAAAACTACCTATATTTTTTAAAGCTTTCATAATTAATATATTACACTTTTTCGTTTAAAATAAAATGATTAACTATCAATTTTATGAACGATGATGCTTTCTTTTAAAATAATTGAATTATCTAAAATTATTCGTGGTTTTGGATTCTTCTTTTTGATTATATAATCAAACATTGCTTCCATTGCCTTGTAACCTTGCGTGTATGGATGCTGAGTAATTGTAGCTAGTATTTGCCCTTTTTGCAGTCCTTCTTCTATCGATAAAGAATAATCGACACAAATTATTTTAATTTTTGCATTTTTATTTTTGATGGCTTTTATTCCACCCGATGTGCCAGCACCTAAAAAAACAAGCAAATTAATATTAGAATTGCTTTTGATTAATTCGCTTACTTTTAAAAACGAAATCTGATCATCATCATTATTTTCAATAACATCAATTATTTTATTATTTGAGTAAAGCAAATGTTTTAACCCTTTTAAACGCATCATATGCCCGTCGTGGATTTTTGAACCAATGACAACGCCGATATCAAAATTTTGGTTCATTAAATCAATTAGATTAGCAATGAGCAAACCAGAATTATAATAATCGCAACCGACAAAACAAATTTTATTTAAACAATTTAAGTCTATATTGACTGCTACAACCGGAACATTTAATTCATTAATTTTTGCATTGATTTGTTTTTCATCGATAGCGGTTATTATCAACCCATTAATTTTATTTTTTAATTCTTCTATAGCCAATATTGTTTCTTCATAATCAAAAATGTTAATTACTTTTACAATGATTTCCATGCCACTGCTTTTGTATTTTTCTTGAAACGAATTGATACCTAATAATATCAAATTGAAAAAATAATTGGATTTTGCACCGATAATAACGCCAATTGTCATCTTTTTATTAATTAATGATAAAGTTCTTCCTATTTCATTTGTTTGATAATTATAAGCAACAATAACATCCATTATGCGCTTATACACTTTTGTTGAAACCTTTCCGCGATTGTTTAAAACGCGGTCCACCGTCCCGCGAGATGTATTGGCTAACTTTGCAATTTCTTTGATTGTCATAATTGATATTAATTATCACTTATAAAAGCGATGTGTCAATAATAGTGTGTCAAAAAGCACACAAAAAATAAAATAAAAAGAAGGGAAGAAGACAATGTAAATTGGAGGCAAAACTTCCCTTCCATCATTAATTTTAATTTGAGGTTTTATTGTTTAAATAAAGTTGTTGATATCGATAAAATTTTTCTTGATATTTTAAATGTTTATCATAATTTGGAGCGAAAATCTTTTGATCAAAAACCAAATTTTTACCCGCCTCATTGACATCTTTAAATAATCCGTCGCCTACCATCGCTAAAATAATTGCGCCTAAAGCAGCTCCATCAGATGTATTGATAGTCTTCATTTTTAAATTAAAAATATCGGCTAAAATTTGCATTGTTCTATCATTTTTTGTTCCACCACCAATGACTCGTGCTTCAGTAGCTTTGACACCATCTTTCAACATTGCTTGATAAACATCATACAAGGAAAAACAAATGCCTTCGATGACCGATTTAGTTAAGGCTTCACGCTTATAAAATAAAGATAAATTGTTAAAAATACCTTTTGCGGTTGGATCATTGATTGGGCTTCTTTCCCCCATTAAATAAGGAAGGAAAATAATATCGGAAATATCTTCTGGCATATTTGACAATTCTTTAGAATAATCATTAGTATGCAAAATGTCTTCTAACCACCATTTTAAAGACCCCATTGCTGATAAAGTGCAGCCCATAAGGTGAAACTTGCCGTTAGTGTGTCTAAATGAATGAACTTTACCTTGTTGATCATAGCAATATTCTTTGCTTGGCGCAAAAACAACACCGCTTGTCCCTAATGAAATAAATATTTGATTAGGTTCAACCGTATTAGTGCCAGTTGCGCCCACTGCTTGATCACCACCGCCGATAACAACTTTGCAAGAACATGATAAACCAGTCAAATCGGCAACTTGTTTTACGACTGTGCCAACTGCTTCATATGAGTTATATATTTTTGGAAGTTGTGTGCGATTAATATGTAACACTTCCAACATCTTATTAGAATAATCACGATTTTTCACATCGAAGAATAGCGTTCCGCTCAAATCAGAAACATCGCTAGCAAAAACATTGGATAGTTTATATGCTAAATAATCTTTGGGAAGCATGATTTTGCTGATTTTTTTAAAATTTTCAGGCTCGTTATGATATATCCACAATATTTTTGGCGCAGTAAATCCACACAATGCAATATTTGATGTTTCTTTAATTAATGTATCTATTCCGATGACATTATTTAAATAATCAACTTCTTCAGTTGTTCGCGAATCATTCCAAAGCAATGCTGGTCTAATTACTTTATCTTTTTCATCTAAAATAACTAAGCCATGCATTTGACCAGAAAAACTAAGCGATTTAACATTGAGTAAATCATGACGCTTATTCAATCTTTTTAAAACATCTATTAAAGCATCATACCAATCATCTGGATTTTGTTCTGACCAATTAGGCTTTGGCAAATACAATGGATAATCTTTAGATTCCGAATCTAAAATTTTTCCGCTTTCGTCCGCTAAAGAAACTTTAATTGACGATGTTCCTAAATCGATACCTAAATAATAATTCATAATAGTCCTTATTTTTCAAAAATAACATTATTGACGATAGCTTCTAAATATTCTTGACGGCCTGATTCAACTTCAACATGATCAAGTTTGCAAGCATAATCAGCAAGAGATTCTAAAGTTACTTTGCCATCAATTATGTCTTTACCAATACCAGATTTATATGAGGCATAACGTCTTTCAATAAATTCATCTATGCGACCGTCTTCAATTAATTTATAAGCTAGACGCAAACCCAAAGCAAATGTATCCATGCCTGCGATATATGCAAGTAAAATATCTTCTAATGTATTTGATTGTCGTCTTGTTTTTGAATCAAAATTTAATCCACCATTAGTAAATCCACCGGCTTTGATAATTTCATACATTGCATAGATAGTATCGTAAATATTTGTTGGGAATTGGTCAGTATCCCAACCTAACATTGGATCTCCTTGGTTAGCATCGACACTGCAGAATGCTCCATTTAATCTAGCGACGCGAAGTTCATGTTGGAAAGTATGTCCGGCCAAAGTAGCGTGGTTGGCCTCAATATTCATTTTAAAGTCGCCTAATAAATCATATTGACGCAAGAAATTGCAACATGTTGCAGTATCAAAATCATATTGATGTTTTGTTGGTTCTTTTGGTTTTGGTTCTAACAAGAAATCACCTTTAAACCCAATTTTTCGACCATAGTCTCTGGCAATGCGCAAAAATCTTGCCATATTATCTAATTCAAGACCCATATCGGTATTGATTAAAGTGTCATATCCTTCTCTTCCGCCCCAGAATACATAGCATGTGCCACCCAATTTAACATCGGCATCCAAGCATGCTTTTACTTTGGCGGCTGCACAAGCAAATACATCGGCGTTAGGCGATGTAGCTGCACCGGCCATAAATTTTTTATCGCCAAAATTATTTGCGGTGCTCCATAACAAACGTTTATTATATTTCTTTTGTAGTTTATCTAAATAATCGACCATCGTATAAAAATTATCCAATGATTCTTTTAATGTCTTGCCTTCAGGTGCAATATCGACATCGTGGAAACAATACAAATCGATTGATAATTTATCCATTAAATCAAAAGCGAAATCGGCTTTGGCTTTAAACATTTCCATCGGATCAGTTTTACCAAATGTTTTATCTCCAGTATTGCCACCAAACATGTCTGTGCCAGCATAATCAATGGTATGCCAATAAGACATTGCAAAACGTAGATGATCACGCATTTTTTTGCCATGAATTATTTCATCAGGATTATAGTATTTAAAAGCAAATGGTTCTTTAGATTGAGGGCCTAAATATTCAATTTTTTTAATATCGCTATACTTTTTCATTTTTTTACTCCTTTTTAAAACTAGCGCACAATGTGTCAAAATCTAAATCTGACCATTGGCAGGTGACTAATGTCGCTAATCTTTTTCCCATAAATTAATTCCTCCTAAATATTTTCGCTTAATTTATGTGGAATAATTGATTCCTTCAAAACAATTGAGTTGTCTAAAATTCTTTCTTTGGCAACTCGTTTTTTACGAATGAGGTAATCATATAATATTTCAATTGTTTTAACCCCTTGAGTGTATGGGTGCTGAGTTATAGTCGCTAGCACTAAACCAGTTTGCAAACCCTTTTCAACTTCATTTGATTGATCGACAGTTATAGCTTTAATGCGATTGCCATATTCTTTTAATGCTTGTAATCCACCATCTATACCTGCACCTAAAAAAACAATCATCTCAATTTCAGGGTGATTCTCCACCATATCTTTAACTACTTTAAATGATATTGAATCATCGTCGCGATTTTCTTTTAAATCTACAATATTAATATCTTTATCAATTATTTCTTTAAAACCTTTTACTCTTAATGCTTGTCCACTATGAGATGAAGAACCAACAACAATGCCAATATTTTTGCCGTTGCCTTTGACTAAATTAGCAAAATTAGCGGCCAATTTGCCAGAATTATAATAATCGCATCCCACAAAGCAAATATGCTCAACATCCAAATCCATCGATATAGTTATGACAGGAATGTGCAAAGAATTTACTTTATTAACTATCTCAAAATCATTTATGGCAGAAATTATTAATGAATCGATATCTTCTTTTTGAAGTTGGTCAATTGATTTTAAAATTGCTTTGCGATTGAAAGCGTCAACTTTTTTAACAACGACGCTGATACCAGCGTTTTTATATTTATCAGCGGTATTAATAATTCCATCTAAAACCAAATTAAAAAATGGGTTAAACATCGCGCCGATGATAACACCCACTTTAATTCTTTTATTAGATAAAGATAAAGAACGGCCAATTTCATTTGGACGATAATTAGTTTCTTTGATAACATCTAAAACTCTTTTTTCAACATCTTTGGAAACTTTTCCGCGGTTGTTGATGACACGATCGACGGTTCCTCGTGAAGTTTTGGCCAATATGGCAATTTCTTTAATCGTCATCTTTTATCCTTTATTATCGTTATGCACAATATGTGTGCTCGTTCACACTACCAATTTATAATAACAAATAAAAATTGTCAATAATTTTGTGTGCCCGTGCACTTTCGTTATTTTAAAATGTCAATGCAAAAACAAGAATGGTTCAAAAAAATATTTATAGACTATAAAATATTAAAAAATTTGTTGAACTAATTGTGGATAATCAATAAATGGATTGCGATTACCTTGATATTCATAGATGCGGTTATTTCTTTGAATCTCAAACTCATCGACTGGATCTAATTCGTTCCATTCAAGCAAAACAGATAGTTTGCCCATTGATAAGTTATCAGCAATAGTTAAATCATCGATTAATTTCAATCTATCATAGCGAACATACATATAAAATAATATTCTTGCCACATCACCACGATGATCACCACTATAATTGTGGTATCCAGAAACAACATCGTTGCTTACATTTGGATACATAGTATTGCTAGAGTTTGTTAAATCATAAAATTTATTGGAATGATATCCATTCATTGAGGCACACGCCACTCTTAAATTGTGTAAATCAGTACTGTGATTAATCGTTGAATCTGTCGGTCTAGCTGTTCCGGTTAAATTCATTTGAGCGCATGCCCAAACATGTTCGCGGTTCCATGTTGCACCACTATCCCATGTTGGAATAATATCATCGCCATCATATAAGCCATACATATATCCGGGTTTTGTTGGATTTTCATCAATATATTGCAACATCGTCTTCGCATCGCCATAACTTCTACCAGTCATTTTAGATATTTTACTATTTAATTCGTTTTTTAATGCATCGCCAGTGAGCGTTAAATCAACATCTTGATAGTATTCTTCTTTACTAGTTAAAGCATAGGCGGTATTTGGTATACCATCTTGTCCAGGAATGACCGGTTGAGGGTCGTAATAATCAGAACTAATATTTAATGTTGAATCTTCTCCAACAATTACATCAAAAGATAAATCGTACAAATACATCGCCTTACTAGTCGTTGATTGCAATGTTAAAGCAAATGTATCACATGAAACATTTAAATCAGAAAAAGACACTTGGGTGACGCTATCTGTTGAAAATGCATCTTCAAAAGTTGTTTTTGTTGGATTATCATCTAATCCTAAATCAATTGTATAAATTCCGCCGCCATTTTTAGCATTGCTTATATTAAAATATATATTTGTAATAACAATATCTTCTCCAAAAGAAGCTTTCATTGACCAAGGTGATGTTTGAGGCGTACTTTCAGAACCAATTTGAATGCCTTTATCACTAGCGCCATAATAAGCAAAAGGACTAACTACCCAATCAAGTCCATTAATGTGATATGTACCACCGTCTTTTGTAAAATCTCCTTTTAAAAATTTATGATAAAAAGTTTGGTTTTTAGATGGCTTTTCACTACTATTTGAACTTGTTGTTACGCTCTCTTCACTGGTAGTAGAAGATGTTTCAACAATCGATGTATCTTGTTTAGACGTCGATGAAAAAAACAGGTTTTTTATCGAACACGATGTGCAACAAGCACATATTACAAACAACATTAAAAATTTATAATTTTTCACAATCTCACCTCAATTTAATTATCAAAAAAATATGCGATAAATTCAATAGCAAAAGCAAGAATGCAAATATATATTATTTATCGTTGTTTTCGTATTTGTCTTCTAGTTCTTCAACTTCTTCGATATCGACTTTTTCGTTCAAGTCTTCTTCTCCTTCTAATTCTTCATCAGAATATTCTAAAGAATCAGCTTGAATGTTAGATTTTAATTTACGCTGAATATTACCTTTTTTCATGCCTGAAGAAACAATGGGCTTATCGTCTAGCATTCCTTCTTCTTCATCTTCGTCGTCTTGTTCGTCTTCAATTTCACCAACAAGTTCTTCTAATAAATCTTCCATGGTAATAACACCTATTAAATGTCTAGAATCATCTAAAACTAACGCCATCATATTGCGTGATTTTTTCATTCTTTTAAATAATGCAGACACTTTTGCGCTTCCCTTGACAAACATAGCAGGAACTAAAACCTCAGAAATATCATCGCTATTTTTCAAAAGCATCTCATAAAAATCACGTTGCAATAATATGCCTAAAACTTTACCGCTATCAGCATCGATATATGGAACTCGAGAATAATTGTTATTCAAAAACACTTCCTTCATCTCTTCTAATGTCATGGCGTTAGTTAAATACACCAAATTAGCAAGAGGAGACATGCAACGTTCAACTAATGCATCATCAAACTGCAAAGAATTTTTAATCAAATCGTGTTCTGTTTGGTTGATGACACCTTCTTCTTTAATGTCAGAAATAACAATTTGGAATTCTTCTTCAGTCAAAGATGGTTTTTCTTTATCAAAACGGAAAATTTTTGTCAAAAGCCATTTCCAGCCATCAAAAATTTTAGCGATTGGCCAAAATAAATAAAACACTCCTAAAATCGGATAAGCAAATAACATTAAATATCCTTCAGGCATTCGTTTAGCAATCATTTTTGGTGTAATTTCCCCAAAAATTAAAACAATAATAGTCAAAACGACGGTCGAAACTATTTCGCCAGTTCCACTACCAAGCAAGCCAACAAAAAGCGTTACGCCTAGCGTAGATGCAGCAATATTTACTAAATTATTTCCTATCAATAAAGTTGATATGACTTGGTCGTATTTATTATGTAGAGTCAAAATGTATTTGACTCGACGTTTTTTAGTGGCAAGATTTTTTAATCTAGCTTCATTTGCGGATGTAAATGCCGTTTCACAAGCAGAGAAGAAGCCAGAAAGCAAAATTAATATTACTAATGCCACAATCAATCCGACTAACAAAGTCGGTTCAATCGTGCTAGTAAAGATGCTACTCAAAGGGTCAGGATCAATCATATAACTAAATACCTCACAGTGATGTATAAAATATCATACTTGCCAAACGATTACAACATTTAAAAAAATGGACACGTTTAACGCGTCCATTTATATTTTTGATTAATTTTAAAAATTAATAAGATGTTTCTGGCATTTCAAATGGGAACAATTCGCCAGTATATTCATCTAATTCGCCTTTAACAACATCGTAGACGAATGAATCGGTATATTCGTTTGTGTAAGATGTGTTTTCATCAACGTCTGCAACAAATAACTCAACGTATTCATAGTGAGTCATAAAATTATCGACAATGGTGAATTTATAAGTGCGAACAGAATCTTGCATCCATTCAGATTCAAGTGTCGAACTAATTTCAATTTCGATAGTACCGTTATTGTTGGTTGCTTTGACTAATTCATGTTTGATGGCATAAATGCCATTATCATTACTAATTCCAAATCCAAGAGAAGCAATCTCATTAAAATTGTAAAGAATTGTCGATTCACGATATGCTGGAGATGGAGACATTATTTGTTTTAAAGATGTAATATAAGCAGCTTGTTGAATTGAATAAGAATATTCATCGTTAATTTTTGATGTTGTTTCAACACCAGCGTCGCCACAAACGTATTGAATTGTTTCTGAATAATCCACATATTCTTCACTTTCAAAATCACAATTATTATTAGCAATTAAAATGCCATTAGAATATGTTTCAAGGGTTGTATTAACATCTACTGCACCTACATACTCCCATGTTGTCATATCAAGATAATTACCATAATGAGAAGTTAATGTGGCAGATTTTGCTCCTTCGCCATAAGCATTGACGTTTCTTAAAATATCTTTAACATTATCATCAGATAAATTGCCTTCAGGCAATCCTTCAACTACTTTATGCGGTTGTCCAGAAATACTACTTGGTAAAAATGATGAATCTGCAAAAGGTTCAATAGTTTTCTCTTGCAATGTTCCATAAGTAATATTGCTAAATTCGGCATATGAATAATTGTTAGCATGAGCATCCATGTCATCGCTATATCCATTATCATATAGCAAAACTTCAAAAGATCCTGACAAATAATTTAAATCAGCATCTAAAACAACTTTGGCAGTCCCAACTTCATGAGAATAATATTCCATTTCTGGAGCATATGCTGAATAAGTGCAAACATAAGTGTCATCCACTACTTCAACTGTAAAAGCATCTTCTTCATGAACAAAGCCAAAGCTTGGATCCCACATGGCATTAGGATCACTAAAGCCTTTATAAAGGTTGCTATATACACCCTCATAATAGCGAACTTTTTTATGAGGGCTTGTATAACGATGATTTTCAAAATAGCTTAAATAGTTATTATCTAAAACCGAACTATCATCAGAAACATAGCCTACTACAAAATCTTCATCAGAAACGTAATATGTAGCGATGCGTCCACTGTCGACTTCGTTTACTAATATTTCACTTGGTTTAGTTGGCTCATATGTTTTTAATACGCCTTCGGCACCATCAACATAATTATGCATGGTAACACGTTCGCTTTTATTAGTAAAAATGTCTCCTGTAATATAATTATCTTGATAAGAACGATAGACATAATCAAAAGATATAATGCTATCAAAATCAATTGCGGACAAAGCTTGAACAACCGTATTTATAGTTACGGTCGTTGGGTCCAAAGTAACGCTGCTGGTAGAAGAAGACGATGTTTCTTGACTCGTCGATGTTGTCGTAGCAGTTGTATTACATGCACTAACGGCTAAAAGTAAGGCTCCAACTGCAATTAGAACAGGTTTTTTCATAATTATCTCCTTTTCAGATTTAAAATATACTTAATATCATAATGGCATGTGAACATATGTTCAATTATTTTTTAATCGATATTTATTTACCTATAAAAAAAGACACTTAGTGTCTTTTATATTTGCTGTTTTTTTAAATAAATCAAATTATTTGTTCAAAATTGTCTAGGTCTGGCTTGATAAATGCAGTTTTTGTATATGTGTAAGTAATATTATTTTCGCCAAGACCAATTTGATCACTAGTTAAAGATATGCCAGTTGTTGATGCTTCATATATTAAATAATCTTCAACACAAATGGAAATAGATTGATTAATCGGAATTGGCAAATTTTCGTTTTCAATAGCAACATCTACTTTCATTTTAAGTTCGCCTTTGTTGGCAGATTCAATTTCAATATTTAATTGATCTCCAATCGGTAAATTTCTCATTCCTTTGATTGTTTTTAACAAATACAAAGTAATAGTTGTTGGGTTAGTGCTAGATACCCCTTTTTCTTCAAACTTATTCATAAATCCTTGATTTAACGATTCTTCGTCTTGATAAGTGAAAATTTGATATGTTTTCTCTTGCTTATCGCTAACATCGTATAAGTTTAAATCAACTGCGTATAAGTATTCCTTTTCTTGTTTATCAGGAATCATATTTAACGATGAAGATAAATACCGATAATATGTTAAATCCTGCAAATTAACTTGTTGAATATCGATTGTTTGTTGCAATCCCGATTCGTTGACACTAGAGCTAGTTAAATTCAAATTATAAATTTTTGGTTCGACATAATCTTCATCTTCTAAAGTGGCGATAATGTCATCGATAATTTCTAAATAGTCGTTGATTGGATTTGAATTGGTCGTTGAACTTCCGCTAGATTCACTAGTAAAAGATGTGTCGCTAGAATAAGAATCTTTACTATATGGTTCTTCACTAGCTGAATCATAATTGCCAATTTTTAAAATTGTGCATGATGATAACAAACAAGCCGATATTAATAAAACAAATTTTATCTTCATAATTTTAATTTAATTCTTTTTATTTTAAAAATAAAGTAGGAAAAATTAAAAGGATGCATAGCATCCTTATTTTATAGATTCCAATTTGATGGTATTTGTGTTCCCACTTAAACCATTAACTTCTCCACCGGTAAGAACAACATTATCACCACTTTGCAAATTTAATGCTATTTTAGCAGTATTTAATGCATCGGCATACATCTCATCTGTCGTTTTGCATTGGCGACCATAATAAGGGGTAACACCCCAAGATAAATTTAACTTTCGATACACTTTTTCGCGAGTGGTAATACCAACTATATCAATTGGGCAACGAAAGCGCGAAACCATTCGTGCCGTTACACCACTTAATGTAGAGACAACAATGCACTTGGCTTGAACATCAATAGCCATAGCACAAGTAGCGTGGCTTAAAGCATCTATGTTGTTGCGGATTTTAAATCTAGTGTTAGCAAACCAAGAACTATAATTGATTCCTTTTTCAGTAAATTCGCAAATTTTTGCCATATTAGATAAAGCTTCAACTGGATATTTTCCAGAAGCAGTTTCACCAGATAACATGACCGTGCTAGAACCATCATATACGGCATTAGCAACATCAGAGATTTCGGCGCGTGTTGGACGAGGATTATAAATCATAGACTCCAACATTTCAGTAGCGGTAATCACTCTTTTACCTAATAAACGACATTTTTTTATCAAGTATTTTTGAACGGTTGGAACTTCAATAAAAGGAATCTCCACTCCTAAATCACCGCGAGCAATCATAATACCATCAGCAACTTCACAAATCTCGTCGATATTATCTACACCACTACGATTTTCGATTTTAGCAATTATATCGATATCTTGGCCACCATTGTCATTTAAGAATTTGCGCATTGAAGCGATGTCTGATTTTCGAGAAACAAAAGAAGCCGCGACAAAATCGATATCATTTTTAATACCAAATAACAAATCATCTTTATCTGCTTCGCTTAAAAATTCATGGTTTAATAATTTATTTGGAAAATTCATTGACTTTCGATCGGATAATTCGCCACCAACCACAACATCGCAAATGGCGTCATGTCCTTTTAATTCTTTCACTTTAAAAATTACGAGCCCATTATTTACCATAATCGTATCGCCAATTTTTAAATCATCGATTAAATGTTCATAATTGACCGAAACTTTTGTTTCATCGCCAATAACATCATCGGTAGTGAAAACAAATTCATCTCCGTCTTTAAGGACAACTTTTTTATTTTTAAAAGTTTTAATGCGGTATTCAGGTCCTTTCGTATCAAGCATTATTGGAATTGGAAGATGCAATTTTTCTCTTACCTTTTTTATTAAATCGATTTTTAGTTGATGTTCCTCATGAGTGCCATGAGAAAAATTTAATCGAGCGACATTCATGCCGGCTAGACACATTTTAGTCAATGTTTCTTCATTATCGCAAGCTGGACCAATCGTACAAATAATTTTAGTTTTGCGCATATATTTTCCTCCATAAAGGATTCCAACTATCCTAACATAAATGTTATATCACGATTAATCTATAAAAAACAACCCCACAAATAACAAAAAGGCATAGGAATAACCTATGCCAAAAGTAGGACCGCCAACCTTAATTAAAACGAAGTAACCGTATATGAATATTCTGGTATATTGCCATCATAATCAGCAAATGAATAATTGAATTCGTATCTAGCGCTACCATCTTTTTCAAAATACTGATCATAAGGTGCTGATGCATCAGCCTCGAAAACCACATATCCAACCGTAAAACTTAATACTTTTGCATCATTATAAACCATTTTTTAATAGATTTTGGGCTGTATTAGATGAATTGCGACATTCTAATATCATAGCGTAATAATCTTTTCCAGCTATTTAATATGGAAAGCAAAGCGAATACGCTCCGATGGTTGTTTTGCCTTCATCATCTAAAGTTGATATCAAAATAGTTGGCATGGGGAAAATGCGCTAGTTTGATAAAAATTATCGACTATTCTCAAATCTTTAAATGAACTCATAAAATACCTTCTTTCATTTTTATTATAAATTTTTTTATTCAATATAATAATTTATTTATGGATTTTAAAAGCAACGCGCTAAAATATTTATATGGAAAATAATCAATTATCAAAAAAGCAACAAGTCATCTTTATTATTGCCATCATATTGATAACAATTGGAATTTTATGCTTTGGCTTACTGGTAAACTTTTTTATTGCAAATATAAAAGCTAAAGAAAATGTTGCAAATATTGATACTGATTCCATCGTTGCTGGTTTTGCTGGATCATTAGGTATTGGTCTAGGAGTGGCGATTATTAGAGTATTATTACTATTAGATGGATTTATATGCTTAATTTTTAATGGAGCGGGATTAATATTATCAATCGTAAATTTAATATCAACAAAATCAATTTTAAAATACAAATCGCTAGCAATACTATTAACGATTATTTCTAGTATTCTTGTCGTTTCTAGTTTGATTTTGATCGTGCTTGGCATGACTATTGATTTTTATTATAAAGTAGAAATTACCACTACAACCACTTCTATAAATCAATAAAAAAAGTTGCAAATCGCAACTTTTTTATAATTAATCTAATTCTAGACTGCCTGTATACAATTGATAATAAGTGCCTTTCTTTTTAAGCAAATCTTCATGATTTCCTCTTTCTATAATACGACCATGGTCTAAAACCATAATGGCATCAGAATTTCTAATTGTTGAAAGACGATGAGCGATGACAAATACTGTTCTACCTTTCATCAACGCATCCATGCCTTGTTGGACTAACGCTTCTGTTCTTGTATCAATACTAGATGTTGCTTCATCTAAAATTAAAACTGGCGGATTAGCAACTGCTACGCGAGCAATAGACAACAATTGTCTTTGTCCTTGGGATAAATTATTACCATTTGAAGATAAAATAGTTTGATATCCGTTTGGCAACCTTTCAATAAAATCATGAGCGTTAGCTAATTTAGCAGCATTTATGCATTCTTCGTCGCTCGCATTTAAATTGCCATAACGAATATTATCCATAATCGTACCAGAAAATAAATTAGTGTCTTGTAAAACTAGGCCTAAAGAATTTCTTAAATCGGCTTTTTTAATTTTATTGATGTTAATTCCGTCGTATCTTATTTTTCCATCAGCAATATCATAAAAACGGTTAATGAGGTTGGTTATTGTTGTTTTACCCGCACCAGTCGCTCCAACAAAAGCGATTTTTTGGCCTGCGTGAGCATATACATTTATGTCATGTAAAACCATATGTTCACCATCGTAAGCAAAATCAACATCTTTTAAAACTATATCCCCTTCTAATTTTGTATAGGTAATACTACCATCAGCGCTATGAGGATGTTTCCAAGCCCATTGTCCAGTTCTTTGTTGGCATTCATGAATCGTTCCATCTTCATCAATATGACAATTAACCAATGTCACATATCCATCATCAACTTCTTTAGGTTCATCGATTAAAGCAAACATTCTTGTTGCCCCGGCCATACCTAATACAACCGAATTGAATTGGCTTGAAGCATTGATGACCGAACCAGTAAATTGGCGAGCAATCATTAAAAACATAACCACAGTTCCAATAGCAATTGAGCCGCTTTCAAAACCAACGATAGTTAGATTAACTACACCTTTTGTAATTAAAATGCCACCAGTTAAAGCGACAGAAATATACATTAAATGCCCAATATTACCTAATAAAGGCATCAAGATATTTGTATAAGTATTACCTTTGGTTCCATATTTAAAAAATACTGCATTAACCTCATCAAAACCTTTAATCGATTCCTTTTCATGATTGAAAACTTTAACAACTTTTTGACCAGAAAGCATCTCCTGCACATAACCTTCCAAACGAGCAAAATTGACTTGCTGCCTTAAAAAAGCTTTTGAAGATCTCCCACCACATATCTTTGTAGTAAAAATCATAATAATTGAAAATATGACCACTACAATTGACATATAAATAGAAGACGCAAACATCACTCCTAGCAAAATGACAATAGTTAATAAATTCATCAATAATTGTGGCAAAGTTTGCGCGCTAAGTTGCCATAAACTATCAGCATCGTTAGTGTATGTTGACATGATGGCTCCATGCTTGTTTGTATCAAAAAATTTAACAGGTAAATCCTGCATTTTATCAAACATCATGACGCGGAATTTTTCTAAAAATCTTTGACCGGTTATCGCGATAATTCTTTGATAAAAAAACACCGAAACAACTCCAATAATATAAACTCCAACCACGACACAAACTAATAAAATTAGTTTTTGATAGGCGTCTTGAAAAGAAATCTCGTTTTTTGTAAACGGCTCAAGTATCGAATTAATCAAAGTTCCAACCGAAACAGTACTAATGATGCTTGCAATAGTTGAAATAATCAAAAAGATGATAATTAATGTGTATCGCCCGGGAAAAGTTTTTAACATCGTTTTAATTAAACGAAACAATACTTTAATTGAGGGCTTTTCACCAGTTCTTTCTAACATATTATTCAAGACCTCCTTTCTTGGTTTGGGAAATATAACATTCGCGATAGATGCGGTTATTTTCTAATAGATATTGATGCGTGCCGATATCATCGATATGTCCATCATTCATGACAATAATGCGATCGGCGTCTTCAATAGATGCAACGCGTTGAGCAATAATAAATTTAGTAACTTCGGGAATATATTCTTTAAAAGATTTACGAATTCGAGCATCAGTTTTTGTGTCAACAGCAGAAGTCGAATCATCTAAAATTAATATTTTTGGGTTTTTTAGTAAGGCTCTAGCAATGCAAAGTCTTTGTTTTTGACCGCCAGAAACATTTGTGCCACCTTGTTCAATCATATGATTATATCCATCTTTAAATGACGAAATAAACTCATCAGCGCACGCTAAAGAAGCAGCGCGTTTTACTTCCTCATCGCTAGCTTGATCGTTCCCCCACTTTAAGTTATCTTTGATAGTTCCTGAAAACAAAACATTTTTTTGCAAGACAACTGATACTTTATCTCTAAGTGTAACTAAATCATAATCTTTAACATTAACGCCACCGACAAGAACTTCTCCCTCGCTAGCGTCATACAATCTTGAAATTAAGCTCACCAAAGTCGTCTTTGCTGAACCAGTCCCGCCAATAATGCCAATAGTTTCACCAGAATTAATCTTTAAATTAACATTATCTAACGCAAAACGATCCGCGTCTTTTTTATATTTAAATGATACATTTTTAAATTCGACCGAACCATCATTGACCACATAAATGGGATTTGAACAATTTGTAATTGTTGGTTTTTCTTTTAAAACTTCATAGATACGGCGCATTGATGTATTAGACATCGTGATATTAATTAACACCATGCTTAACATCATTAAATTCATTAATGTTTGGATGCCATATAGCGCAATTGAATTGAGTGTACCCGTCGTAATAGTTGTATTGCCATTTAATATTGATGTCCCACCAAAATATAGCAAAAATGAAACTAAAGCATAAACGCTAAACTGCATTAATGGTGATGACAAAGCAAAAATTTTATCGGCTCTTACAAAATTATCGGCTACCGAACCAGCTCTTTTTTTAAATAAACTTTTTTCAAAATCGCTTCTAACATAAGACTTAACAACGCGAATCCCTTTAATATTTTCTTCAATGCGATCATTTAATTCGTCGTATTCGTCGAAAACTTTTTCAAAAATGGGACTAGCTTTTTTTATTATTAAAACTAAACCAATTCCCAATAGCGGAATCAAGGGCAAAAATATCCAAGATAAAGAAGGAGCTAAAACAATAGAAATAATCAAAGACGCTAAAATCATCAGTGGCGCTCTTGTGGCGATACGGATGACACTCATTACAGCCATCTGAGTATAAAATACATCGGTTGTAATTCTTGTAACTAGTCCAGCTGTCGCAAATTTATCTATATTTTCAAATGAAAAATTTTGGATGGAAACATACATGTCATGACGCAAGTTTTTTGATAGTCCTAATGAAGCGACAGACGCCAATCGAGCCGATATTAATCCACAGATCATCGCGCCGATTGCAAGGGGCAGTAATATTAAAGAATATTTAATGATACTATCCATTGCAGCCTGAGCAATTGAATCGGTCAACACTTCTTCCAAACCAAGTTTTTCTAAATCGTCAATCAACCATTTAATAACAAATGGAATAAAACATTCAAACACAACTTCCAAACCTACAAATATTGGAGCTATAATTGCATATTTTTTATATTCTCTAAAAGAAGAAACTATGCGTTTCACCACACTAAAATATCCGATACTGTGCTTTTTTGTTTTAATCATATACGCTCCTTTCTGAAATAATTTAATATACTAGCATTTAGGTATTTTAGCAAAATAAAAAATATATACAAGAGCGTAATTATTATTTTTAACAAATAATATTCAATATTTTTAATATAGCAAATTGTAATATTCTTTTAATTTGTTTCCGCGTCTTTGACACAAAGCCACAAACAAAATATCAATTAGATTATGTTGAACTGTTCTTGAACGCGTGGAGTATGTCTTTAGACCTTTGCCAACCGATGAATGTTGCAATTTAACATTAGATAATTTAGAAAGAGTATTATCGCCAAAACGAGTGATAGAAATAATCGAAACATTTTTTTCTTTAACTAGTTGAGCAGTTTTTACAATCATGTTCGTCTCACCGGTATAAGAAATAAAAAGCGCAACATCTCCTGGTTTAATAACCATCGTCGATAAAATTTCAGCGTGATTTTCATCAAAAGTTTGACAATCAATCCCAATCCTTCGAAATTTAAATTCAGCATCGTATGCCACAACAGCCGAGCCAGATAACGCGTAGATAAATACCTTATTAGCACCATGAATTAAATCGACTGCTTTTTGTATTTCATCGACAGAAACAACATCTAGTGTAGCCTTCAATGAGGCAATGTTTAAAGACGTGACAGTATTGATAGTTTCTTCAATGGTTAAATTTTCAGTATGTGGATTTTCAATATCATAAATAGATTGTTGAACATTGTGCACGTCATTAGCGACTTCATGATATAAGTCTTTTGCAAAATCGCGATACGAATCATATCCAACAGAGCGGCAAAAGCGAACTACTGTCGCTGTTGAAACACCGCATTTTTTTGCTAATTTAGCAATGGTAAATCCCGCTGCTTCATTTGGATATTTTTTAATAAATTCAGCGACTTTTAATTCGCGCTTTGATAATGAATCAATTAATTCATTGATTTTTAAAATGCAGTGTTTCATAGTAGATCCTTATTGAAGATATCGTTTTTTTAATATATCTTTTTCTTCTTTTGTAATCTTTATAACATTATTTACGTAATTTTCCAACGAGAAAAAATTTTCATTAATAACCCTAAAGTATTCATCTAAAAATTCTTTTTTTGCAATATAATAGCATTCATAATATTCGTATTCTAAATCGCTTAAATTATTATGAGTTTTTAAAAACTCACCAAATTCTTTTTTGGCCAGCACATTAGTTTGTAAATGTTCATAATAAATTGTTTGTATCGGGCATCCTAAAACATGCATTAATAATACTGTTGCGATTCCAGTTCTATCTTTTCCTGACGTGCAATGGTATAAAAACGCTCCATCTTTTGTGTTTAACAAATGATCAAAAAAATGACGATATGCTACATGAGCTTGTTTTTCTAAAGCTAATCCGCGATAAACAGTCATAAAAAAATCAAAAGGACGCAAAGTTTGACTCATTTCATAAGGATGATCTTCTAAAAAATGCAAAACAAATTCATGATGATGATTAATTTTTTGATAATCGATCCTGTCCTGTCTTTTTTTAAATGATTTTGTCGTGCGAAAATCAACAATTGTTTTTAGATGATATTCATCATACAACTTCGCAGCATCGCTATCGCTCAAATCATTTAAAGATGAGCTTCGCAATAGAAGTTTTGGTTTTATGATTTTATTGTCTAAAGTTAAATAACCGCCTAAGTCGCGTATATTTCTTATTGAATCAAATTTTAAAAACATAATTATTGTGTTATTGTGCTGGATCGTCTATTCTAGGCAAAGAATAATCAGATTTGTGACGATAAATTGATCCGTGTTTTTCTTGATTTAGCAAAGATAATTTTAATCCTAAATATGTATTTGATATATAATCATGAGGCGCAAAATTATTTTTGTTAAAAGCCATCCATAAAATGCTGATAAATAACGGGATTAAAGATAAATATGGGACTCTAGTATAAAGTAAAACTGGAGCAAAAATATTAATTGTAGCAAAACTTAAATATCTAAATACTACTTTCTTTTTGCTTGCCATTATATTTTTTTCTTTATCGATTAAAGCAAATTTAAAAATCATTTGGCCAAATGTAACACCAAACTTGCTAATTAATGGGACCACAAGATAAAACCCACTAGAACTTAATACTACAATAATAAGAATTGTAAATATCAAAGTGTAATAAGTAAAAGTGCTGTTGTTTAAATAAATTGGATTTGATTTAAAATAATAAACAGCGCTATCGAATTGTTCTTCTAAAAAAGGGCGGATATCATCGTATTTAACACCTTCTTTGGCGACAATTTCATCACCATCATAGACAAAAAAACCTGATTTGATTTTCTCATTATTATAAAATTCTAATTTATTATCTAAAATAGCCCGTTGGTCATGTGAATAAAAATATGTAATTGGTTCATCTAGATTGGCCATAGGTGACTTATTTTCATCGTATACATCTAAATATGTTAAAAATTCTCCTGCTTCATTTTTAACATATAGACCACTTTCAGCATATAATTGATGAATCTGGGAAATTTTTTCATGATACCCCAAAGCATTAAAAACGGTAAAATAGCAAAGTGTTAATAAACCAAAACTAACTAAAAGGAAGAAACATAAATCAATAACAGCTGCAAATAAGCGCTTGTAAAAAGGGACGCGCGCAATCGTATATTTTGTTTCTTCCTGATCTAGTTGTTCGTTTGGCTGAACAAAAGGTGCATTGTTATTTTCAATTTGCTTTTTACTCATAAAAATACACCTCCGTTATAATCGATAAAATTATTTAAGAATTTCAATTGAACCTAAAGACAAGCTTTTACCTGATTCTTTATCAAATAAGACAATCCCGTCGCCGGAAATATCAAACTTGATTTCTTCATCGGTTTTATAGTCAATCAAACCGAATTGAACAGCCGATAAAATATCGCCTTTAAGATTAATTTTGACAGTGGTTTCCATACCAGCCGGCAATGTCGAATAAGCTAAGCCACTCAATTTCCCATTAGGTGAAATGTTTAAAAACTCTGGACGAACACCAATAACGACATCTTTACCTATTGATTTAATTTCATTTTTAGGATTGAATTTGGCTTTGATGCCAAACATATCTAAAGATATGCCTGTGCTTGTTTTTTTAGCTGTTGCTGGAATAAAATTCATCGTTGGATTTCCAACAAAGTCAGCTACAAACAAATTAGCGGGATTAGAATAAACATCTAATGGTTTGTCATATTGTTGCAAAACACCATCATTCATCAAGCATATCTTAGTCGCTAAAGTCATAGCTTCTAATTGATCGTGTGTAACATAGACAAATGTGGAATTTGTGTCGCTATGAAGACGTTTTAATTCCGTTCTCATTTCGCCTCTTAATTTTGCATCTAAGTTAGAAAGAGGTTCATCCATGAAAAGCACTTCTGGTTTTGGTGCTAAAGTACGAGCAATAGCAACACGTTGTTGTTGACCACCACTCAATTCTGCTGGATAACGATCTTTATATTGTTCAATTTTCAACATTTGCATGACTTCTTGAACACGTTTTTGAATTTGATCTTTTTTCCATTTTAAGTTTTCAAGTCCAAATGCAATATTTTTATAGACTGTCATGTGTGGCCATAAAGCGTAGTTTTGAAATAAGAAACCAACATTTCTTTTAGCGGGTGAAATATTGATACCTTTATCTGAATCAAAAACAACTCGATCACCAATAATAATTTTGCCAGAAGTTGGTGTCTCTAAACCGGCAATCATACGCAAAGTAGTTGTTTTACCGCATCCAGAAGGTCCTAATAATGTGATAAAACTGCGATCGTCAATAACCATATTTAAATCATTAACAGCAATAAATTTACCCCATTTTTTAGTGACATTAATTAATTCTATTTTTGGCATAAAATACTAACCTCCAATACCTTTATCAATTGATGCGCCGGTCAACTTATTAACAAGCAAATTAACGACGATAACAAACAATACAATTAACAAGTTAATAGCATTGCTAATTTGATTTAGTCCATAACTATCAAAGTATTGCAAAACATTGGTAATTAAAGAGAAACTAGACGTAATTAACACAAATAATGTCAATTCGCGCATACATGAGATAAAAGGTAGTAAATAACATGATATGAAACTTGATTTTTGAATCGGGAACAATATTCTAACCATTCTTTTCCACCATGGACAGTTAGTTAAAATTGCCGCTTCTTCGATTTCGCCCGATAATTGCAACATGGCATTAGTACCACTACGAGAAGCAAATGGTAGGAATTTAATTCCGCCAGCTAAAATACAAATTGCAACGGCGGACCATTCATTATTAGTTGTAGAAACATTTAACCATCTAAATCCATCGACGAATGATAATGAGAAGAAGATGGCACCAAATGACAATGCTGGAATTAAATAAGGTAAGAAAGCAGTACTAGAAACAAAGTTTGCTAATTTGCTATGTCTATTTTTAGAAACTGCATAACCAATTAATATACCAAATGTACCAGCAATTAAAGCGACAATAACTGCAACTAATACAGATCTTCCAAACGCTTTCCAAATAGTGAAATTGTGGAAGACACCAGCTGCAGATTGCCCTTGATTTTCAATTCTAACGTCAAAACTTTCTGGACTTATCCAGTATTTGAAAGTAATTGTCGTAATATCACCAGGATTTTCTTCCAGTGATTCTAAAATAAAGGTGATTAATGGGAAGACCGCAAAGAAAGCGACCAAGATGATGATAACGGTACCAACAACCCATTTTAACCATGATAATTTGCCTGTTCCGATTTTGATTTTGGAAATTTGACCAGATTTTCCAGATACTGTTGTAAAACTTCGTCGCGATTTAGTTAAGGAATTGTTTATCGCAAGAATAATTACACTGAATATCAATAAGATAATCGCAACAACATAACCCATTCCTTTTTTACCTGCCATAACCATCAATCCTCTCATTGAAATTGAGATGGAAGTAAATGAATTGTTGGCGTTTAAAAAGGCTGGGACAGTATAACTTGAAATTGAACTAGCAAAAACCAACAAGACAGTTGAAATTAATGCTGGAGCTACAATTGGAAGTGTGATGCGACGAATAATTTTAAATCTAGAGGCTTTTAAGATGGTTGCTGCTTCTTCTAAGTTAGCGTCCATATTTCTTAAAATGCCACCAATTAAAATATAAGCAAATGGCGCATAGTGAATACCTAACACCATCGCGCAAGGAAAGATGCCATATAACATCCATTCTGGAACACAAATCCCAGTCATTGCTTGCAACATACCAACTTGGAAGTTACAAGCCGAAATATTGCTATTTTTAAAGAAGTTCTCCCAGAACATCGCAATTGACCACGAAGGCATGATGTAAGGGAATACGAATACTGTAGAAATAAACTTTTTAAATGGCAAATTTGTTCTTGTAATGAAAAAAGCAAGAATACCACCAGCTAGCACAGCGATTAAACACGCACAAATAGCCATGACAATAGATAATCCCAATGGTTGCCAAAAATAATTAATTGAGAAATCCATATTGGTTTTGTTGAACAAAATGTTTGCCCACAAAGCCCATGTCAAATCGCCTTTTTGCAGCGAAAGATCCCAAGTCTCATTTAATTCTTTAGCTTCTGATAAACTTTGAACAGTGAAAGAATCAAAAAATAAAGAAATAAGCGGGTAGATGACGCCTGCTATTAAGATAATTGAAAATACAACTAAAATAATATTGGCTGGTTTTGAGAAAAATGTTTTGGTATTATTCCACAATTTTCTAAACGAAAACTCTTTAAAAAAGCGAATAAAGTTATTGTATCCATCAACGAAAGTTGCTTTATTGAGTTTCATTTTTTTGTCCTTTTCATAATAGCAAGGAGGGTGTTGCCCTCCCTGCTAATAAATTTTAAGATTGAAGAATTATGATTAAGCTTTAGAGTTACCAGAGACTAAAGCAAGAATGTTATTGACTTGCGCGCCTTTGATAGTTTTTAAGAAATTGTAATCTTCAACAATGGATTTTTCCATCCATTCAGCTTTTGACCAATCGTTGTCGTTATAACCGACAGTGGTTGATGCACATGGATAATAATATCCATACATATTGCTTGGTTCACCAGCTTTATTTGGAGTTGAAGAATTGTAGCACATGGCTTGATAGCATTCTGGTGTCAATAAGAAACGAGCATATAAACATGCAGTGTATGGATGTTTAGCGTTTTTGACAATTTGAGAATACATAGTATACATAAAGCCATTGAAACCATCGATTTCTAATGCCCAGTCAACGGTAGTCATCGCATTGACGGTTTCGCCATCAATTTCATAATTTTTACCAGCGGCGTCTTTCATTTTGGCAAAAGCACCATAATAGATGTATGGATCTTCACCTTCTGGGACGACTTCGGTGCATTGTGTTTCTTTCATAGCTGTTCCATCAGATGAGTGCCATTTAGAAACATTAGCGATAAATTCAGTGATGTATTGTTCGCCACAAGATGCATAATTTTCGCTAGCAGTCCAATCTTTTTTATAATAGTTTTTATAAGCTGTTTCTAAACGTTCTTGATTGTTTGGATCTAACAAGCTTAATAAGAATGACATATTAATTTGTTCAGTGACTGGAGATTGGAATGACAAATTGTTTAGATGGTCAGAATCATCGGCCGAACCAGCTAATTGCCAAATATTATAAAGATTGACATCAAATTTCTTATTAGCAAAGAAAATTTTGTTGAAATGAATACCTTTTAGTGGATAAGTATCAGCTTCTGCTAATCCCATTTCTTTGTAATCAGATGGGACATAATTTAAAGTGATACCGGCTTCAAGATAATCGGCTAATGAACGAGCGTCCTGAACTAAAGCAAAGTCTGCAAAATAAGTATCATCGGCTTGTTCTAATGCAGTTAACAAAGCGTAATCTTTGTAAGAATTGTTGCAATATGTATTAACATCAAATTCCATCCATTCATACTTTTCACAAAAAGCGGTCAACGCTTTTGACAAAGTAGAAGTTAAACCGACAACTTTAAATGTTTCACCAGAATTTTCCATTTCTTCTTTTGAAGCGGCTTCTAGTTCCTCTAAAGTCATTTTTGATGCGGCTTCAACAGCGGCAGCGGTACCTTCACCATTGGATTTTGGTCCACAACCTGCAAGAGGCATGGCTGCAAGTGCAACAAATGTTGTAAACATAAGACCAAATGTCTTTTTCATAAGTTGATTTTTCCTCCTAATTCCTTATGCTGCTTATATGATAACTTGTATTTGGATTTGAAACAATATTTTTTTTAAATTATCTTTTTTTGTAAAAAATTTTTACTTTTATAAATTTCGGTGTATTATAAAGATAGGTTGTAATGAATTTTCATATTTACAAATTAAAAAAAGAAAATATATTACAACATTGAATGCGCGTATAAAAAATTAATTAAGGAGGAAAAGATATGCCATTAGTTACTAGCAAAGAATTATTTGAAAAAGCTTATAAGGGCAAATACGCTATTGGTGCATTTAATGTCGACAATGTAGATATTTTAAAAGCGGTTTTAGACGCTGCTGAAGAAACAAGGTCTCCAGTTATCATTGCACTTTCTAGTGGAGCTTTAGATTTCATTGGAAAAGATTATGTTCGTCCAATGATTGATGCAGCATTAAAGTCAATAACTGTTCCAGTAGTCTTACATCTTGATCACGGGAAGTCTATCGAATTATGCAAGCAATGCGTCGATTTAGGTTTTTCATCCGTCATGATTGATGCATCTAGCAAACCATTTGAAGAAAATATCAAAATTACAAAAGAAGTCGTTGAATACGCTCATGCTCATGGTGTGGTTGTCGAATCAGAATTAGGAGCAATTGCTGGAATTGAAGATGATGTGAAT